>NC_006461.1:616580-1233161 GCF_000091545.1 Thermus thermophilus HB8 | reverse complement strand
CGTGGACCTTTTGGGGCTCTACCTGGCGGGGCTCGCCGTGGGGGCCCTCGGGGCCTTGGCCGACGTGACCGTGACCCAGGCCAGCGTGGTCCAGGTCCCTGGCCCACGCCGACCCCCAGGACCCCCCCTGGCGCCTTTACCGGCGGGCCATGGAGGTGGGGTACGACCACCTGGGGAGCCTGGTGAACACCCTGGTCCTGGCCTACGCCGCGGGAAGCCTTCCCCTCTTCCTCCTCCTCACCCGGGACCCCACGCCCCTGCGCTTCCTCCTCAACACCGAGCCCTTCGCCGCCGAGCTCGTGGGCATGCTCCTCGGGTCCTTGGGGCTCGTGCTCGCGGTCCCCCTCTCCACCCTCTTCGCCGCCTTTCTGCTCGCCGGGGGGAAGGGAGAGGGCGGGGATCACGCCCACCCCCACTAGGGGCGCGTAAGATGGGGCCATGCGCCTTCTCCACACCGCCGACTGGCACCTGGGCAAGCTCCTCAAGGGGGTGGACCGGACCCCGGAGATCGCCGCCGCCCTCCGGGACCTTCTGGGCCTGGTCCGGTCCGAGCGGGTGGACCTGGTGGTGGTCTCCGGGGACCTGTTTGACCGGCCCCAGGTTTCGGCGGAGGCCGAGGCTTGCGCGGTGGAGTTCTTCATGGAGCTCAAGGCCCTTGGGGTCCCGGCCCTGGTCATCGCCGGCAACCACGACCCCAAAGAGCGCCTCGAGGCCCTCGCCCCCCTTCTCGGGCTTGCGGGGGCCCGGGTCCGGGGCCGCCTCCTCTTCGCCGAGGAGGGAGGGGTGGTGGAGGTGGGCGGGGTGCGGGCGGGGCTTCTGCCCTTCGTTTCCGAGCGCCTCCTCGTCCGGCGCCTCTTCCAGGAGGACGAGGTCCTGCACCGCACCTACGCCGAGGCCCTGCGCCGGGTGCTGGACAACCTCAAAAGCCCTCTTCTCCTGGGCCACTTCGCCGTGGAGGGGGCGAGGCCCGGGGGAGGGGAGTTCGTCTTCCACCTGGTGGGAAGCTACGCCGTCCCCCGGGCGAGCCTGCCTTTGGAGGTCCGCTACCTCGCCCTGGGCCACGTCCACCGGCAACAGCAGGTGAGCGAGGCCCCCGTGGCCTGGTACCCGGGAAGCCTGGTGCAGCTGGACTTTGGCGAGGGGGAGGGGGCGGAGCGGGGGGCGCTCCTCGTGGAGCTTCCCCCCTCGGGGCCGCCCCGGGTCCACCCCATCCCGGGGCGGTGGGGGAAGCCCCTCAGGACCTACCGCCTGCGGCCCGAGGAGCTGGACGGGAGGATGGGCGAGTTGGAGCGCTTTCCCGGCTACCTGCGCCTGGTGGTGGAGGGGAGGCTTTCCCCCCAGGTCAAGGAGAACCTTTTCCGGGCCCTCCCCCACCTCCTCGCCGTGGAGGGCGCCCCGCTCCAGGCTGGGGAGGGGAGGCGGGAGGAGGTGCAGGACCTCGGCTTCGTGGAGGGCTACGCCCGCTACCTGGAGGAGCGGGGAAGGAAGGAGGAGGCCCTGCTGGAGCGCTTCGCTGAGGTGCTGGCGGAGGTGGAGGGTGAGGCCCTTACGGCTTGAGCTGGAGGGGTTCGGCCCCTACCGGGAGCGCCAGGCGGTGGACTTCTCCGACGTGGAGCTCTTCGCCATCACCGGGCCCACGGGGAGCGGGAAGAGCACCCTTTTGGACGCCATCGCCTTTGCCCTCTACGGCCAGGTGCCCCGGGTGGGGCGCCAGGTGGGCACCCTCAAGCACCCCGCCGCGGCCAAGGCCTGGGTGAGCCTCACCTTCCGGGTAGGGGAGCGGGTCTACCGGGTGGAGCGGTCCCGGAGCGAGAAGCGGGGGGACGCCCGGGTCTACCTGCTGGAGGGGGGGGAGCGGCTTCTGGACCTGCCCACCCTCGAGGCGGTCAACCGGGCCTTGGCCGACCTCGTGGGCCTGGACTACGAGGCCTTCACCCGGGCCCTCCTCCTCCCCCAGGGGGAGTTTGACCGCTTCCTCAAGGGGGAGCCGAAGGAAAGGCGCCAGCTCCTTCTGGAGCTCTTTGAGCTCTCCCGCCTGGAGCGGGCCAGGCAGAAGGCGGCGGAGAGGCGGGGCCTCCTCCTGGAGGAGAAGGGGAGGCTGGAGGGGGAGCTCAACGGGCTTTCCGCGGCCACCCCGGAGGCGCTTGAGGAGCTGGAGCGGGCGCTTGCCGCCTCCCGCGCGGAGGCCGCCCGCCTGGAGGAGGAGGCCAGGGGGGTGAGGAAGGCCCTGGCCGAGGCGGAGGCCCTGCTTGAGGACCTGAGGCGGCGCCAGGCTTTGGCGGCCCGCCTCGAGGCCTTAAAGGCCCGGGCGGAGGAGATGGCCCGGGTGGAGGAGCGGCTTTCCCGGGCGGAGGAGGCGGAGCGGGCCCTGCCCCTTTGGCGGGACTACCAAAAGAAGCGGGCCGCCCTCCAGGCCACGGAAAAGGCCCTGGAGGAGGCTGAGGGGAGGCTTCGGGCCCTGGAGGCGAGGCGCGAGGCCCTCGGCTTCTCTCCGGAGGCCCTGGAGCGAGCCCAGGCGGCCTACGCCGAGGCCCAGGACCTAAAGGCCTTCGAGGCCCTCCTCGCCCGGGCGCCCGCAGGGAAGGCCCCCGCCTCGGGTCCCGACCCCGCCACGGCCCAGGCGCGCCTGGAGGAGGTCCTGAAGGCCCTGGAGGCCCTCGGGGCGGAGCTTTTGCGCCTGAGGGCCTGGGCGGAGGCCTGGGAGGCCTTGAGGGCGAAGGAGGCCGCTTTGGCGGAGGTGGGGGAGGCCCTTGCCCGCCTGGAGGCGGAGGGAAAGGAGGCGCGGGAGGCCCGGGACGCCCTCGCCCTGAGGCTCAAGGAGGCGGAGGCCCACGCCCTCTCCCAGGCCCTGAAGGCCCTGGAGGCCGAGCGGAAGGCCCTGGAGAAGGCCCAGGAGGACCTGGACCGGAGGCGGGAGGCCCTCCTTCGGGAGGAGCGGAGGCTCGGCCTCCTCGCCTACCACGACCTCCTGGAGCCGGGCAAGCCCTGCCCCCTCTGCGGGGGGGTGGTCCACGCCCTCCCCCCCTTGCCCGAGGTCCCCGACCTCGCCGGGGCGCGGCGGGCCCTGGAGGAGGAGGCCCAGGCCCTCGCCCGGCGCCTCGCCCGCCTGGAGGCGGAGGCCGGGGACCTCGCCGCCCGCCTCCGGGCCCTCGAGGTGGAGCCCCGGCCCGGGGATCCCGAGGCGCTCAAAGGGGCCTTGGAGGCGGCCGAGGCCCGGCTTCAGGACCTCCGGGACCGGTACCAGGCCCTCCGGGGGGAGGCCCGGGCCCTGGAGCGGGAGGTGGCGGCCTTGCGGGCGCGGGAGGCCGAGGCCCGGGGCGGGGCCAGCCGGGAGGACCTGGCCTCGAGGCTGGAGGCGGCCGAGGCCCGGCGCCTTGCCCTGGAGGAGGAGGCGGGGAGGCTCGCCGCTGGGCTTCGCCGCCACCTGGAGGCCAAGACGGGGGGCCTGGGGGTGGGGCCTTACCTGAGGCGCCTGAAGGAGGAGGTGGAGCGGCTCAAGGGGCTTGCCGCCGAGGACGCCCGCCTTAGGGAGGAGGCGGGGGCCCTTAGGGCGGAGCTTTCCGCCTTGAGGGCCCGCAAGGAGGAGCAGGCCAAGGCCCTGGCCGAGGCGGAGGCGGCCACCCGGGGCCTCATGCCCGAGGCGGAGGCCCAAGGCCTCGCCCTCTCCCCGGGGGAGCGGGAGGCGCTTCGGGCGGAGCTCGAGGCCTTCCGCAAAGACCTCGCGGAGGCGGAGGCCGCCTGGAGAAGCCTTCCCCCCCTTTCTGGGCCCGCCCCCACCCTGGAGGAGGCCCAGGGGCGGGTGGAGGCCCTGAGGAAGGCGCTTGCCGAGCTGGAGGGCCGTCTGGAGGAGAAGCGCAAGGAGGAAGGGGCCCTGGAAGACCGGGTGGAAAGGCTCCGGAAGGACCTCGCCCGCCGCCGGGAGGTGGAGGGGGCGCTCGCCCGCCTCGTGGCCGAGCTCGCCCTTTGGGAGAAGCTCGCCCTGGACCTCCAGGCCCACAACTTCCCCGCCTACCTCCTCGGCCTCAAGCAGCGGAGCCTGGTGGAGCGGGCGAGCGAACTTCTCTACACCCTCTCCGGGGGGCGGTACCGCTTCGCGGCCCAAGGGGACGAGTACCTGGTGGTGGACCTCTGGGCCGAGGCCACCGCCCGCCAGGTCCGGACCCTCTCGGGCGGGGAGAGCTTCCTCGCGAGCCTTGCCCTGGCCCTCGCCCTCTCGGAGGAGCTTTCCCGGGGCAAGCTGGAGGCCCTCTTCCTGGACGAGGGCTTCGGCACCCTGGACCCCGAGGCCCTGGAGCTGGTGGCGGGCATCCTGGAAAGCCTCCCCACCCGGGGGCGGCTCGTGGGCGTGGTGACCCACGTGGAGGCTTTGGCCGAGCGCTTCCCCGCCCGGCTTAGGGTCCGGAAGCACCCTTGGGGAAGCCGGGTGGAGTGGGCGTAGCGTAGACTTGGAGGCATGGGGGTGCTCACCCGCTACCTGGAAGAGACCATGGCCAAGGCCCGGTACGACCTCGTGTCCCCGGGCCGCTACGTGGGGGAGCTCGCCGAGTTCGGCCTGCGGGTGGAAGGGGAGAACCTGGAGGCCACCCGAAGAGCCCTCAGGGAGGCTTTGGAGCTCCATCTCTTGGAGACCTTGCGCTCGGGGCTCCTCCCGCCGGGCCTCGAGGCCACCCCCGACCCCTTGCGGGAACGCTTTTTCGCCCTGGCCCAGGAGATGTGGCGCCTCCTCCGGGAGGCCCCAGCCCCACTCCCGAGGCCGAGGAAGGCCCCGAGCTTGGAGGAGTGGCTTAAGGGCCTTGGCGTCCAGGTGGTGCGGAGGCCTGAGGAGGGGGAGGAGGAGCGGGAACGGGTCCTGAACCGGCTCGCCCTCTTCCTCGGGGACCGGTACCCGAGCCTGGAGAGGCTTTACGAGAGGCTCAAGCAGAGCCTCTCCACCAAGCGGCAGTTTGAGCTCTCCTTGGCCGA
Source organism: Thermus thermophilus HB8 (assembly GCF_000091545.1). Lineage (GTDB taxonomy): Bacteria > Deinococcota > Deinococci > Deinococcales > Thermaceae > Thermus > Thermus thermophilus. The sequence continues at coordinate 1,228,199 of NC_006461.1, read as the reverse complement.
GGCCTCCCCCGAGGAGATCGCCAACTCCACCCAGTTCTGCACCCTGCTCAAGCAGTACGCCCTCCTCACCTCCTACCGCTACAAGAGCGAGGACCGGCTCCTCAGGGCCAAGGCCAGCACCGAGGGCTGGGTCCAGAACTTCCTCACCGGGGGCTGGCTGGAGCGGTACGTGGCCGAGCGGCTCAGGAAGTACCTGCGCTCCAAAAACCTGCCCCACGAGGTGGCCGTGGGCTACCAGGTGACCCTGCCCGGGGGGGAGGCCATGGAGCTGGACGTCTTGGTGCGGGTGGGGGAGCGGTTCTACTGGTTTGAGGCCAAGACCGGGGAGTTCCAGGCCCACATCGCCAAGTACGCCGGGTTGAAGAAGGTCCTGGGCCTCTCCCAGAAGGAGAGCTTTTTGGTTCTCCTCGGCATGGACAGGGCCCGGGCCAAGGAGCTTTCCGCCCTTCACGGCCTCACCGTGGTGAACCAGGCGAACTTCCTGGAGGCCTTCCAGGAGGCTTTGGGCGCCCATGCTTAGGGCGGTCCTCCTGGTCATGGGGGGGACCCTGGCCTCGAGGGTCCTGGGCCTCGTCCGCCAGGCGGTCTTCAACGCCCTCTACCCCGACGCCCTCAAGGACGCCTTCAACGTGGCCTACCGGGTGCCGAACCTCCTCAGGGAGCTCCTGGCGGAAGGGGCGGTGCAGAACGCCCTCATCCCCCTTCTTAAGAGCCTCCCTCCTGAAGAGGCCCAGGCCTTCGCCCGCCGCTTCGCCGCCTTCCTCTTCGGGGTGAACCTCCTTGTCCTGGGCCTGGGCTACCTCCTCGCTCCCTGGGTGGCGGGGCTTTTGGTGGCGGAGGAAAGCCACCTAAGGGCCCCTGAGGCTTTCCAGGAGGTGGTCTACCTCACCCGGCTCCTCCTCCCCTTCCTCCTCGGCATCTCCATGGCGGCCCTCTTCTCCGCCCTCCTCCAGGCGGAGGAGCGCTTTCTGCCCTACGCCCTCGGGCCCGTTGCCTTCAACCTGGTGGCCATCCTCCTCATGGCCCTCTATCCTGGGGACCCCACGGCTTTGGGCCTCTCCGTGAGCCTTGGGGGACTTATCCAGGCTTTGGTGCAGCTTCCCTTCCTCCGGGGCTTCCGCCTGGAGTGGCGCTGGCACCCCGCCTTCCTCCCCGCCCTCCTCCGCATGGGGCCCTTCGCCTTCACCACCTCCCTCCGGCAGTTTTTGAACCTGGTCCTCACCAACATCCTCACCCGCTACCCCCCTGCGGCGGTCACGGGGTTCTACAACGCCGAGGTGGTCTTCCAGATGGTCCTGGGCCTCTTCGCCACGAGCCCCGCCATCGCCCTCTTTCCCCGTATGAGTACCCTAAGGGGGGAGGACCTAGGGCGCTTTCTCCGGGGCCCCTTTGAGCGCCTGGCCCTGGTCTTGGCCCTTCTCGGCGGCCTCCTCACGGGCCTCGCCCCCTTCGTGGTGGTCCTCCTCTTCGGCCTCTTCGGCCCCCTCACCCCGGAGAACCGGGCCTACAGCGCCGAGGTGCTCGCCGCCTTGGGGCTCGCCGTCCTCCCCTGGGGGGTGAACACCCTCTTCCTCCGCGGGCTTTACGCCCTCGGCCGGGTGCGGGAGGCGGTCACGGCCAGCGCCCTCGTCTTCCTCCTGAACACCCTGGGCTACTGGCTTTTGCGGGACGCCGGGCTTTTCCTCCTCAACCTCTCCACGGCCCTGGCGGGCTGGGTGGGGCTTTTCCTCTACCTGGCCCTTCTGCGGCGGGAGGGGGTTGGGGTGGGGTACGCCCCTGGATACCTTCTCCGCGTCCTCCCGGCGGGGCTTTTGGCGGCGCTCCCCGGGTTGGGCCTCGAGAACGCCTTCCCCGCCTCCGGGCCCAAGGAGGCGCTGCTTCCCCTCCTCCTGGGCGGGGCCGGGGGGGTGGCCCTCTTCCTCTTCGCCGGGGCTTTGCTGGGCCTACCCGTAAAGGGGCTTTGGAGCGGCGGGCGGGGGCCCTTTAACCCTCCCGGGTCCGCTTGATGGCCGCCACCGCCTCCGGGTTCTCCAAGGCGGAGAGGTCCCCGGGGTCCTGGCCCAGGAAGGCGGCCCGCACCACCCGGCGCATCACCTTGGCGTTGCGCGTCTTGGGCAGGTCGGGGACGAAGAGGACCCGCTCCGGCCTGAGGGGCTTCCCCAAGGCCTCGGCCACCCGCTCCGCCACCTCCTCGGCCAGGGCCTCCGAGGGGGCGAAGCCCGGCTTCAGCACGGCGAAGAGGACGATGGCCTCCCCCTTCACCGGGTGGGGCACACCGATGGCGGCGCACTCCCGCAGGGCGGGATGGGCCATGGCCGCCGTCTCCACCTCGGCGGGGCCCACCCGCTTTCCCGCCACCTTCAGGGTGTCGTCGGAGCGGCCGAGGAGGAAGAAGTGCCCCTCCTCGTCCAGGAGGGCGAAGTCCCCGTGGACCCAGACCCCGGGCACCTTCTGGAAGTAGGTCTCCAGGTACCGGGCCTCGTCCCGCCAGAAGCCCTTGGTCATCCCGGGCCAGGGGGCGAGGACGGCGAGCTCCCCCACCTTGCCCACCACGGGCCTCCCCTCCTCGTCCAAGACGGCGGCCTTCATGCCGGGCACGGCGGTGTTGAACCCCATGGGCTTGATGGGCCTCACCAGGACGTTCCCCAGGATGCCCCCCGAGACCTCGGTGCCCCCCGAGTAGTTCACGATGGGAAGCCGCTCCTTGCCCACCACCCGGAAGAACCAGAGGTAGGGCTCGAGGTTCCAGGGCTCTCCCGTGGAGCCGAGGACCCGGAGGGAGGAGAGGTCGTGGGCCTCCACGGGGGCTTCCCCAAAGGGGATGAGGGCCCGCACCAGGGTGGGGGAGAGGCCTAAGTGGGTGAGGCGGTGGGCCGCCACCATGCGCCAGAGGCGGTCCGGGCCCGGATGGTCCGGCGCCCCGTCGTAGAGGAAGACGGTGGCCCCGAGGATGAGGCCTCCCAGGATGGCCCAGGGCCCCATCATCCAGCCGAGGTCGGTGAACCAGAAGAGGCGGTCCTCCTCCCTCAGGTCAAAGAGGAGGGCGAGGTCCAGGGCGGCCTTCAAGGGAAAGCCCGCGTGGTAGTGGACCGTGCCCTTGGGGCGGCCCGTGGTCCCGGAGGTGTAGATGAGCATGAAGGGGTCCATGCTCTCCATCTCCTCCGGCGGCGAGAGGGGGCCGGCGAGGGCGGCGAGGTCCGCCTCCTCCTCCAGGGGGAGGCCGAGGCGGCGGACCACGGCCACCTTTTCCGTCCCCGCCATGGCCCTGGCCTTCCGGGCCTCGGGGAGGAGCTCCACCCGGCGTCCCCGGCGAAGGAAGCCGTCTTGGACGATGAGGAGCTTGGCCTCGGCGTCCTTGAGGCGGAGGGCGGCGGCCTCCGCCCCGTAGCCCGAGAAGATGGGGACGGCGATCCCCCCGAGGTGGGCCACGGCGAGGAGGGCCAAGGCCGCCTCGAGGCCCATGGGAAGCCATAGCCCCACCCGGTCTCCCCGCCCCACCCCGAGGGCCCGGAGGCCCCCTGCGAGCCTTTCCACCTCCCGGCGGGCCTCCCCGTAGGTGAGGCTCCGGACGTGGCCGTCCTCCGTCTCGTGGACGAGGGCGGGCCGGGTGGGGTCGTGGCGCAGGCAGGCCTCCACCAGGTTGAGCCTTCCCCCCACGAAGAAGCGGGGGAAGGGGAAGTGGCCTTCCACCACCCGGGTGTACGGGGCCCGCCAGGGCACGCCGAGCCGGGTGAAGAAGGCGTGGTAGAAGGCCTCGGCCTCCTCCACGCTGTAGCGGTGGAAGGCCTCGTAGTCCTGGAAGCCGAGCTCGGCCATGAAGCGGCCAAGCCAGGTTTCTTGGGCGCGCGCGTCGGGGTACCAGACCGGTTCCATGGGTTACCTCCGTGAGGGGTTTGGCCTCGAGGCCTCGGCGAGGACGCGGAGAAACGCCTTAAGGCCGAGCCGGTCCTCGGGGCGCTTGGCGAGGAGCCGCCTCTTGGAAGGGCCGCCTGCCGGTGAGGACCTCGTAGGCCAAGACCCCGAAGGCGTAGGCGTCCGAGGCCGGGCTTGGCCTCGCCCCCAGGAAGAGCTCGGGGGCGAGGTAATGGGGGCTTCCGGCGTACTCCGCGCTTGGGTCGTCCACCCGGCGCAGGGTGCCGAGGTCGCCGAGCTTGTAGACCCCTTGGCCCACGAAGACGTTGGAGGGCTTGACGTCCTGGTGGAGGAGCCCGCGTTCGTGGAGAAAGCCCAGGGCCTCCCCCACGTGGAGGAGGGCCTTTACCGCCTCCTCCCAGGGCAGGGGGCCTTGGCGGAGGCGGTCCTCCAGGGTCCCTTCGGGAAAGTACTCCAGGGCGAGGAAGGCCCCCTCCCCGAAGGGCACCCCCGCCAGGCCCCGGACCAGGTGGGGATGGCGGAGGGAGAGGCTGAAGGACACCTCCCGGGCGAACCGCTCCGCAAGCCTAGGGTCTTGGCGGACCTCCTTCTTCGGGATCTTCAGGGCCACCCGCGTCCCGTCGGGGGCCCGGGCCAGGTGGACCTGGGCCGTCTGGCCCAGGCCCAAAAGCATCTCCAGCCGGAAGTCCCTCCTAGTCAAGGCGGAGAACCTCTCCCGGCTTTAGGGCATGCCCCTCCACGCCCTTCTCCCTGGCCCGTTGGGCGAAGGCCTCCCCGTCTTGGCGGATGGGGGGGAAGGTGTTGTAGTGGATGGGCACCACCTTCTTGGGCCTGAGGAGCTCCAGGGCCTTCAGGGCGTCCTCGGGGCCCATGGTGAAGTGGTCGCCGATGGGGAGGAGGGCGAGGTCCAGGCCCATCTCCCCGATGAGGCGCATGTCGGAGAAGAGGGCGGTGTCCCCGGCGTGGTAGATGCGCTTGCCCCCAAGCTCCACCACCACGCCCATGGGCATGCCACCGTAGGTGCCGTCGGGGAAGCTACTGGAGTGCCAGGCGGGCACCCACTTGAGCCAGCCGCCCTCAAAGCGGTAGGTGCCCCCCAGGTTCATGGGGACGCTCTTCGCCCCGTGCTTCTCGGCGTAGGTGGCGATCTCAAAGGTGGAGACCACCACGCCTCCCTTCTTGGAGAGGGCCACGCTGTCCCCGAAGTGGTCCCCGTGGGCGTGGGTGACCAGGATGAGGTCCGCCTGGACCTCCCCCACCCCGAGGGCGGCCATGGGGTTTCCGGTGAGGAAGGGGTCTATGACGATCCGCGTCTTGCCGTCCGTGAGGAGGACCGCCGAGTGGCCGAGATACCGAACCTCCACCATACGCCACCTCCTGCTTCTTCAGGCCCACTATAACGGAGGCCGCGCTCCCGCGGGAAGGCTTTCCTCCAGGGCCTTGGCGAAGAGGGCCTCCAAGATCCTGGCGAAGGCCCTTTCCCCCCAGGTCCGCCCCGGGGGGAGGCGGAGGCGCACCTCCAGCTCCAGCCCCGTGGGCCGGAGCCACCCTTCCACCTCCAAGGAGGGGGGAGGCAGGGGGATGGGCCGGACCCGCTCCCCTTCCAGCCGGGCGGCGAAGGGCAGGTCTAGGGTGCCGAGGACGGGGTTCTCGTGGCGGAAGGTCCCCTCTAGCCTTTCCGCCTCCAGGCGGAGCTCAAGGGGAAGGGCGGAAAGGACCTCGGGGCGGAGGGGCAGGGCGAGCCTCATTCCTCCACCCACTCCACCCGGACCCGGCCTTCCTGCACCAGGCGGCGCATCTCCGCCTCGGGGAGGTTGAGGAGCCTGGGGAGTTCCCGGAACCTGGGCGTGGCCGAGGCCAGCCCTACCCGCACCACCAAGACGTCCTCGTCCTCGGCCCGGCCCATGCGCCAGACCAGATGCTGCCCCAGCTTATCCAGGAGGTCCTTCTCCACGCCTCCAGTTTAGAGGACCTGGAAGACGGCGAACTTGAGGTAGTGGGTCTCCGGGTGGTTGAGGAGGACGGGGTGGTCAAAGGGCTGGCCCCGTTTCTCCACCACCCGGAGGAGGCGGTGGGCGTCCTGGGCGGCCTCGGCCACCATGGCGTAGAAGAGGGGCTCGGTCATGTGGTGGCTGCAGCTCGCCGTGGCCAGGATCCCGCCCTCCTTGAGGAGCTTGATGGCCCTGAGGTTCACCTCCTTGTAGGCCCGGTAGGCCCGTTCCACGTCCTTTTTCCCTTTGGCGAAGGCAGGGGGGTCCAGGACCACGAGGTCAAACCGCTCCCCCTCCTTCTCCAGGCGGCGCAGGAGGTCAAAGGCGTTGGCCTCGAGGACCCGGACGTTCCCGAGGCCGTTGAGCCGGGCGTTCTCCTCGGCCCGGCGCAGGGCCTCCGCCGAGGAGTCCACGGCGACCACCTCCCGGAAGCCCAAGGCGAGGTGGAGGGCGAACCCCCCCGCGTAGCTGAAGACGTCCAGGGCCCGCTCGCCCCGGAACCTCTCCATGTAGAGGCGGTTTTCCCGCTGGTCCAGGTAGGCCCCCGTCTTCTGCCCCGCCCTCAGGTCCACCAGGTAGCGCACCCGCCCCTCTTGCACCTGGACCCGCTCCGGCACCTCCCCGAGGAGGGGGCGGACGTAGAGGGGGAGGCCCTCCAGCTCCCGCGTCCGGGCGTCGTTCTTGGCCAGGACGCTCTGGACGTGGGGCCTCAGCGCCTCCGCCACCTGGGGGAGGAGGCCTTCCCAGGCGTGGGCCGTGGCCTGGACCACGGCGTGCCCGGCGTAGTAGTCCACCACGAGGCCCGGCAGGAGGTCCCCCTCCGCGTGGACCAGGCGGTAGCCGCCCTCGGGGTCCTGGCGGAGGACGGCTTCCCGTCGGGCCAGGGCCTGGGCCAGGTTCTCCAGAAGGGCCGCCACGGGGTCCTCCGCGGGGGCGAAGCGGTAGGCCCGCACCGCGAGGTCGGTGTGGGGGTTGTAGAGGGCGAGGGCGAGGAAGCGCCGCCCCCAGTAGACGGGGTAGAGCCCCGGGGTTTCCGGCCCCGAAACCACGTCCCGGCGAAAGACCCAGAGGTGGCGGGAAAGGAGCCGCGCCGCGCCCTTGGCGTTGACCTGAATCCTCACCGCCTAAGTATACTTAGGCGGGGTCGGTTGACGCGGGCCTGGAGAGCCGGTACCATGACCGGCGGGTTGGTCTTGAACGCCATTTCACGAGCTGGAGGGGCAATGGGAGGCCTGGGACTTATCAAGAGCCTGGCGGAGAAGGAGAAGCAGCTCCTGGAGCGCCTCGAGGCCGCCAAGAAGGAGGCCGAGGAGCGGGTCAAGCGGGCCGAGGCCGAGGCCAAGGCCCTTCTGGAGGAGGCCGAGGCCAAGGCCAAGGCCTTGGAGGCCCAGTACCGGGAGCGGGAGCGGGCGGAGACCGAGGCCCTCCTCGCCCGGTACCGGGAGCGGGCCGAGGCCGAGGCCAAGGCGGTGCGGGAGAAGGCCATGGCCCGGCTGGACGAGGCCGTGGCCCTGGTCCTGAAGGAGGTCCTGCCGTGATCGCCCCCATGGAGAAGCTGGTCCTGGCCGGGCCCAAGGGCCGGGCCAAGGAGCTTCTCCAAAGCCTCCAGCAGGCGGGGGTGGTCCACCTGGAGACGCTCCGCCCCGAGGCCCTTTCCGCCTACCAGCTCTCCCCCGAGGAGCGGGCGGAGCTAAGGCGGTGGGAGGCGGTCTCGGCGGGCGCCGAGCACACCCTGAGCCTTTTGGGCTTGGAGGCGGAGCCCGCAAGGCCCTTCCCCGAGGGGCTGGAGGCGGCCGAGAAGGCCCTTTCCCCCATCCAGGCCCACGCCGAGGGCCTCACCCGCCAAAAGCAGGAGCTGGAGGAGGAGCTCGCCCTGGCCCAGGCCTACCTCGAGCCCCTGGAGCGGCTCGCCGCCCTGGCCCACGGCCTGGACAAAAGCCCCTTCCTCCGCGTGATCCCCTTCCTCCTCACCGAGAAGGAGCTCCCCCTGGTGGAGGAGGCCCTGAGGAAGGCCCTGGAGGACCGCTACCTCCTGGCCCACGAGGCCTACGCGGGCGGGGTGGCGGCCCTGGTGGTGGTCCACCGCAAGGAGGTGGACCAGGCCAAGGCGGCCCTTTCCCGGGCGGGGGTGGCGGAGCTTAGGCTTCCTGGGGCCTTGGGGGAGCTTCCCCTCTCCGAGGCGGCGAGGAGGCTCAAGGAGCGGGCCGAGGCGGCCCCGCGGGAGCTTTCCGAGGTGCGCCAGCACCTGGCCAAGCTCGCCCGGGAGAGCGCCTCCACCCTCCAGAGCCTCTGGACCCGGGCCCAGGACGAGGTGGCCCGGCTTAAGGCCCTGGAGGAGCTGGCCTCGGGCCGCTTCGGCTTCGCCCTCCTGGGCTACGTCCCCGTGAAGGCCAAGCCCAAGGTGGAGGAGGCCCTCGCCCGGCACAAGGAGAGCGTGGTCTACGCCTTTGAGCCCGTGGACGAGCACCACGAGGCGGACCGGATCCCCGTGGTCCTGGACAACCCCCCTTGGGCCAAGCCCTTTGAGCTCCTGGTGAGCTTCCTGAACACCCCCAAGTACGGGACCTTTGACCCCACCCCCGTGGTCCCCGTCTTCTTCCCCTTCTGGTTCGGGATGATCGTGGGGGACATCGGCTACGCCCTCCTCTTCTACCTGGTGGGGCGGTGGCTTTCCGGGTACGTGAAGCGGAACGAGCCCCTGGTCATTGACCTCTTCGCCCTCAAACTCAAGCCCCAGGTCATCGGCAAGCTGGTCCACATCCTGAACTGGATGGTCTTCTGGACGGTGGTCTGGGGCGTGATCTACGGGGAGTTCTTCGGCACCTTCCTGGAGCACCTCGGGGTCTTCGGCACCCCGGAGCACCCCGGGCTCATCCCCATCCTCATCCACAGGATTGACACCGCCAAGACCGCCAACCTCCTCATCCTCCTCTCCGTGGCCTTCGGCGTGGTCCTGGTGTTCTTCGGCCTGGCCTTGCGGGCCTACCTGGGCCTCAAGCACCGCCACATGGCCCACTTCTGGGAGGGGGTGGGGTACCTGGGCGGCCTCGTGGGCGTCCTGGCCCTCGCCGCCTCGTACCTCGGCAACCTCCAGGCGGGCTGGCTCCAGGGGCTCATGTACCTGGGCTTCGGCGTCTTCCTGCTCGCGGTCCTCATGAGCCGGATCTGGCTCATGATCCCGGAGATCTTCACCCAGGCGGGGCACATCCTCTCCCACATCCGTATCTACGCCGTGGGGGCGGCGGGCGGGATCCTCGCCGGCCTCCTCACCGACGTGGGGTTCGCCCTCGCCGAGCGGCTTGGGCTTCTTGGGGTGCTCCTGGGCCTTCTGGTGGCGGGGGTCTTGCACCTCTTGATCCTCCTCCTCACCACCCTGGGGCACATGCTCCAGCCCATCCGTTTGCTTTGGGTGGAGTTCTTCACCAAGTTCGGTTTCTACGAGGAGAACGGCAGGCCCTACCGGCCGTTCAAAAGCGTCCGTGAGGCGCAGTAAAGGAGGGAAGTGGGATGAAGAAGCTACTGGTGACGGTTCTTCTGGCGGTTTTCGGCGCGTTGGCTTTCGCGGCGGAGGAGGCGGCGGCCTCCGGCGGCCTGGACCGTGGCCTCATTGCCGTGGGCATGGGCTTGGCCGTGGGCCTGGCGGCCCTGGGCACGGGCGTGGCCCAGGCCCGGATCGGCGCGGCGGGCGTGGGGGCCATCGCCGAGGACCGGAGCAACTTCGGTACCGCCCTCATCTTCCTGCTCCTGCCCGAGACCCTGGTGATCTTCGGTCTCCTCATCGCCTTCATCCTCAACGGCAGGCTCTAGGGCGGTCCAGGGGCCCCGCCCTCCTTGGGGGTGGGGCCCCTTCCCGATAGGGAGGGGAAATGTCCAAACTGGAAGCCATTCTGAGCCAGGAGGTGGAGGCCGAGATCCAGGCCCTCCTCCAGGAGGCCGAGGCCAAGGCCGAGGCCGTCAAGCGGGAAGCGGAGGAGAAGGCCAAGGCCCTCCTCCAGGCCCGGGAGCGGGCCCTCGAGGCCCAGTACCGGGCCGCCCTCCGCCGGGCGGAGAGCGCCGGGGAGCTCCTCGTGGCCACGGCCCGGACCCAGGCCCGCGGGGAGGTGTTGGAGGAGGTCCGGCGCCGGGTCCGGGAGGCCCTGGAGGCCCTTCCCCAGAAGCCGGAGTGGCCCGAGGTGGTGAGGAAACTGGCCCTGGAGGCCCTGGAGGCCCTCCCCGGGGCCAAGGCCCTGGTGGCCAACCCGGAGGACCTTCCCCACCTCGAGGCCCTGGCCAGGGAGCGGGGAGTGGAGCTCCAGGCCGAGCCCGCCCTTCGCCTGGGGGTCCGGGCCGTGGGGGCCGAGGGCAAGACCCAGGTGGAAAACAGCCTCCTCGCCCGGCTTGACCGCGCCTGGGACGCCCTTTCCTCCAAGGTGGCCCAGGCGCTTTGGGGCTAGACGATGGCGGACGACTTCGCCTACCTCAACGCCCGGGTGCGGGTGCGGAGGGGGACCCTCCTCAAGGAGAGCTTCTTCCAGGAGGCCCTGGACCTCTCCTTCGCCGACTTCCTCCGCCTCCTCTCGGAGACGGTTTACGGCGGGGAGCTTGCGGGGCAGGGCCTTCCCGACGTGGACCGGGCCGTGCTCCGCACCCAGGCCAAGCTGGTCGGGGACCTGCCGCGGCTCGTCACCGGGGAGGCGCGGGAGGCGGTGCGGCTCCTCCTCCTGCGGAACGACCTCCACAACCTCCAGGCCCTCCTCCGGGCCAAGGCCACGGGCCGCCCCTTTGAGGAGGTTCTCCTCCTCCCCGGGACCCTACGGGAGGAGGTTTGGCGCCAGGCCTACGAGGCCCAGGACCCCGCGGGGATGGCCCAGGTGCTCGCCGTGCCCGGCCACCCCTTGGCCCGCGCCTTGAGGGCGGTCCTGCGGGAGACGCAGGACCTCGCCCGGGTGGAGGCCCTCCTCGCCAAGCGCTTCTTTGAGGACGTGGCCAAGGCGGCCAAGGGGCTGGACCAGCCCGCTTTGCGGGACTACCTGGCCCTGGAGGTGGACGCGGAGAACCTGCGCACCGCCTTCAAGCTTCAAGGCTCGGGGTTGGCCCCGGACGCCTTCTTCCTCAAGGGGGGGCGGTTCGTGGACCGGGTCCGGTTCGCCCGGCTCATGGAGGGGGACTACGCCGTATTGGACGAGCTTTCCGGCACCCCCTTTTCCGGGCTTTCCGGGGTTCGGGACCTGAAGGCTTTGGAGCGGGGGCTTCGGTGCGTCCTCCTCAAGGAGGCGAAGAAGGGGGTGCAGGACCCCTTGGGGGTGGGGCTTGTCCTCGCCTACGTGAAGGAGCGGGAGTGGGAGGCCGTGCGCCTTAGGCTCCTCGCCCGGAGGGCCTACTTCGGCCTTCCCCGCGCCCAGGTGGAGGAGGAGGTGGTGTGCCCGTGAGGATGGCGGTGATCGCCGATCCCGAGACCGCCCAGGGGTTCCGGCTCGCGGGCCTCGAGGGCTACGGGGCCTCTTCGGCGGAGGAGGCCCAAAGCCTCCTGGAAACCCTCGTGGAGCGGGGCGGCTACGCCCTGGTGGCCGTGGACGAGGCGCTCCTCCCCGACCCCGAGCGGGCGGTGGAGCGCCTCATGCGGGGCAGGGACCTCCCCGTGCTCCTGCCCATCGCGGGGCTGAAGGAGGCCTTCCAGGGGCACGACGTGGAAGGCTACATGCGGGAGCTGGTGAGGAAGACCATCGGCTTTGACATCAAGCTGTAGAATGGAGGGACGATGATCCAAGGGGTGATCCAGAAGATCGCGGGCCCGGCGGTGATCGCCAAGGGCATGCTCGGGGCCCGCATGTACGACATCTGCAAGGTGGGCGAAGAGGGCCTCGTGGGCGAGATCATCCGCCTGGACGGGGACACGGCCTTCGTCCAGGTCTACGAGGACACCTCGGGCCTAAAGGTGGGGGAGCCCGTGGTCTCCACGGGGCTTCCCTTGGCGGTGGAGCTCGGCCCCGGGATGCTGAACGGCATCTACGACGGCATCCAGCGCCCCCTGGAGCGCATCCGGGAGAAGACGGGGATCTACATCACCCGGGGCGTGGTGGTCCACGCCCTGGACCGGGAGAAGAAGTGGGCCTGGACGCCCATGGTCAAGCCCGGGGACGAGGTGCGGGGGGGTATGGTCCTGGGCACGGTGCCCGAGTTCGGCTTCACCCACAAGATCCTGGTACCCCCGGACGTGCGGGGCCGGGTCAAGGAGGTGAAGCCCGCCGGGGAGTACACCGTGGAGGAGCCGGTGGTGGTCCTCGAGGACGGCACCGAGCTCAAGATGTACCACACCTGGCCCGTTCGCCGGGCGAGGCCCGTGCAAAGGAAGCTTGACCCCAACACCCCCTTCCTCACGGGGATGCGCATCCTGGACGTCCTCTTCCCCGTGGCCATGGGGGGCACCGCCGCCATCCCTGGGCCCTTCGGCAGCGGCAAGACCGTGACCCAGCAGTCCCTGGCCAAGTGGTCCAACGCCGACGTGGTGGTCTACGTGGGCTGCGGGGAGCGGGGGAACGAGATGACCGACGTGCTCGTGGAGTTCCCCGAGCTCACCGACCCCAAGACGGGGGGGCCCTTGATGCACCGCACCGTCCTCATCGCCAACACCTCCAACATGCCCGTGGCCGCCCGCGAGGCCAGCATCTACGTGGGCGTGACCATCGCCGAGTACTTCCGCGACCAGGGCTTCTCCGTGGCCCTCATGGCCGACTCCACGAGCCGCTGGGCCGAGGCTTTGCGCGAGATCTCTAGCCGCCTCGAGGAGATGCCCGCCGAGGAGGGCTACCCGCCCTACCTCGCCGCCAGGCTCGCCGCCTTCTACGAGCGGGCGGGCAAGGTCATCACCCTGGGCGGCGAGGAGGGGGCGGTGACCATCGTGGGGGCCGTCTCCCCGCCGGGCGGCGACATGTCCGAGCCCGTGACCCAGTCCACCTTGAGGATCGTGGGGGCCTTCTGGCGGCTTGACGCCTCCCTGGCCTTCCGCCGCCACTTCCCCGCCATCAACTGGAACGGCTCCTACAGCCTCTTCACCTCCGCCCTTGACCCCTGGTACCGGGAGAACGTGGCCGAGGACTACCCCGAGCTCCGCGACGCCATCTCCGAGCTTTTGCAGCGGGAGGCGGGCCTCCAGGAGATCGTCCAGCTCGTGGGGCCGGACGCCCTCCAGGACGCCGAGCGCCTCGTCATTGAGGTGGGCCGGATCATCCGCGAGGACTTCCTGCAGCAGAACGCCTACCACGAGGTGGACGCCTACTGCTCCATGAAGAAGGCCTACGGGATCATGAAGATGATCCTCGCCTTCTACAAGGAGGCGGAGGCGGCCATCAAGCGGGGGGTTTCCATAGACGAGATCCTGCAGCTCCCCGTTCTGGAGCGCATCGGCCGCGCCCGCTACGTGAGCGAGGAGGAGTTCCCCGCCTACTTTGAGGAGGCCATGAAGGAGATCCAGGGGGCCTTCAAGGCCCTGGCCTAAAGGGGGAGAGATGGACCTTCTGAAGAAGGAGTACACGGGCATCACCTACATCTCGGGGCCTCTTCTCTTCGTGGAGAACGCCAAGGACCTGGCCTACGGGGCCATCGTGGACATCAAGGACGGCACGGGCCGGGTCCGCGGCGGCCAGGTGATTGAGGTCTCCGAGGAGTACGCCGTCATCCAGGTGTTTGAGGAAACCACTGGGCTGGACCTGGCCACGACCAGCGTGAGCCTGGTGGAGGACGTGGCCCGGCTTGGGGTCTCCAAGGAGATGCTGGGCCGCCGCTTCAACGGCATCGGCAAGCCCATAGACGGCCTGCCGCCCATCACCCCGGAGAAGCGGCTCCCCATCACCGGCCTTCCCTTAAACCCCGTGGCCCGGAGGAAGCCGGAGCAGTTCATCCAGACGGGCATCTCCACCATTGACGTGATGAACACCCTGGTCCGGGGGCAGAAGCTTCCCATCTTCTCCGGCTCGGGGCTTCCCGCCAACGAGATCGCCGCCCAGATCGCCCGCCAGGCCACGGTGCGCCCCGACCTCTCCGGGGAGGGGGAGAAGGAGGAGCCCTTCGCCGTGGTCTTCGCCGCCATGGGGATCACGCAGCGGGAGCTCTCCTACTTCATCCAGGAGTTTGAGCGCACCGGGGCCCTGAGCCGCTCCGTCCTCTTCCTGAACAAGGCGGACGACCCCACCATTGAGCGCATCCTCACCCCCCGCATGGCCCTCACCGTGGCCGAGTACCTGGCCTTTGAGCACGACTACCACGTCCTCGTCATCCTCACGGACATGACCAACTACTGCGAGGCCTTGCGGGAGATCGGGGCCGCCCGCGAGGAGATCCCGGGCCGCCGCGGTTACCCCGGCTACATGTACACCGACCTGGCCACCATCTACGAGCGCGCCGGGGTGGTGGAGGGGAAGAAGGGGAGCGTGACCCAGATCCCCATCCTCTCCATGCCCGACGACGACCGCACCCACCCCATCCCCGACCTCACGGGCTACATCACCGAGGGGCAGATCCAGCTCTCCCGGGAGCTCCACCGCAAGGGCATCTACCCGCCCATTGACCCCTTGCCCTCCCTCTCCCGGCTCATGAACAACGGCGTGGGCAAGGGCAAGACCCGGGAGGACCACAAGCAGGTCTCCGACCAGCTCTACTCCGCCTACGCCAACGGGGTGGACATCCGGAAGCTCGTGGCCATCATCGGCGAGGACGCCCTCACGGAGAACGACCGCCGTTACCTCCAGTTCGCCGACGCCTTTGAACGGTTCTTCATCAACCAGGGGCAGCAGAACCGCTCCATTGAGGAGAGCCTGCAGATCGCCTGGGCCCTCCTCTCCATGCTGCCCCAGGGCGAGCTCAAGCGCATCTCCAAGGACCACATCGGCAAGTACTACGGCCAGAAGCTGGAGGAGATCTGGGGCGCGCCCCAGGCCCTGGACTAAGGGAGGGTAGATGAGCCAGGTGAGCCCCACCCGGATGAACCTTCTGCAGAGGCGGGGGCAGCTCCGCCTGGCGCAGAAGGGGGTGGACCTCCTCAAGAAGAAGCGGGACGCCCTGGTGGCCGAGTTCTTCGGCCTGGTGCGGGAGGCCATGGAGGCCAGGAAGGCCCTGGACCAGGCGGCCAAGGAGGCCTACGCCGCCCTCCTCCTGGCCCAGGCCTTTGACGGGCCGGAGGTGGTGGCGGGGGCGGCCCTTGGGGTCCCGCCCCTCGAGGGGGTGGAGGCGGAGGTGGAGAACGTCTGGGGGAGCAAGGTGCCGAGGCTCAAGGCCACCTTCCCCGACGGGGCCCTCCTTTCCCCGGTGGGGACCCCGGCCTACACCCTCGAGGCCAGCCGGGCCTTCCGCCGCTACGCCGAGGCCCTGATCCGGGTGGCCAACACCGAGACCCGCCTGAAGAAGATCGGGGAGGAGATCAAGAAGACCACGCGGCGGGTGAACGCCCTGGAGCAGGTGGTGATCCCGGGGATCCGCGCCCAGATCCGCTTCATCCAGCAGGTCCTGGAGCAGCGGGAACGGGAGGACACCTTCCGCCTCAAGCGCATCAAGGGCAAGATTGAGGCCCGGGAGGCCGAGGAGGAGGGCGGCCGGCCCAACCCGCAGGTGGAGATCGGGGCGGGCCTTTAAGCCCCCTAGAGGGGCCCGGGGGGTTCAGGCCCCCCGGGCTTTTTCTTGACCCGGTGCAAGGCCCTGCGGTAGCTTGGCTGTGGAGGGTACAAATGAAGCGGCTTATCGCGCTGGTCCTCCTTTTCGCCCTGGCCCTGGCCCAGGGCCTCGAGGCCTTCTGGAAGGCGGTGGAGGTGCCCGGTGGGGTCTGCGCGGACGGCTCCCCTTACCGCTTCTACGTGAGCCCCGGGGACCCCAGAAAGGTGGTCATTGACTTCCAGGGGGGCGGGGCCTGCTGGGACCAAGCCACCTGCGGCCCGGAAAGCCGCACCTACCGCAAGCGGGTGGACGTGCAGGAGCTTTACCTCGCCCAGGGCATTTACAACCGGATGAGCGTGGCCAACCCCTTCTTCGGCTGGACCCACGTCTTCGTCCCCTACTGCACGGGGGACCTCCACGTGGGCCGGGCCACGGTGGACTACGGGGGCTTCAAGGTCCACCACCAGGGGGCCAGGAACGGTCGTGTCAAGAGTTATGTGTAAGAGTCTGTGTACGGGGGGCATACCGCTCCTGAAGCATCTTCTCCAGTACCTCCTTCACCTCCGAGAACCCCTTTAGTTTCCGTTCTGCCCACCTCCCTTCCTGCCTCTCCGACTCCAGGTAAAGAAGCTTGTACACCGCCTCTTCCTTAGGAAACTTGTGGTCCCGCACCTTCGTCCCCCGCCGTAGCTCCCGGATAAACCGCTCCATCAGGTTGGTGCTCCGCAGGTACGGCCAAAGCACCTTGGGGTACCCGTAGAAGCGCAGGAAGGCCCCCGAATCCTGTACCCAAAGCCCCACCACCCCCGGGTACCGCGAACCCCAGGCGGCCTTCACCTCCTCCAAGGCCCCAAGAGCTTCTTCCCGGCTCTCCGCCCCGTACACCCGCCTCAGGTCCTCCGCCAGCAGGGCCCGGTCCCGGGAGCGCACCTGGGACAGGCTCCACCGCACCCCGTGCACCACGCACCGCTGCCATTCCGCCTGAGGGTAGACCCTGCGGATCGCTTCAGGAAGCCCGGGCAGCCCGTCGGTGACAAAGAGCAACACCCGCCGCAGGCCCCGCTGCCAAAGCTCCCCCAGGACCCCCTCCCATCCCAGGGCGCTCTCCGTGGGCAAAAGCCAGAACCCCAGGACCCGCCTCTCCCCATTAGGGGCGATGCCCAGGGCCACATACACGCTTTCCCGTACGATCCCTTCTCCTTCCCTGAAGACCTTTAGGGAAAGCCCGTCCAGGTAGACGAAGGCCATCTCCTCGGGCAAAGGCCGGGTGCGGAAGGCTCCTGCCGCCTCCAGGACCTCGTCCGTCAGGGCGCTCAGGGTCTCGTGGGAGTAGCGGTGGCCCAGGAGCAGGCTCAGTATCTCGGCCGCCTTGCGCTGACTGACCCCGGCGGCGTACAAGGCCACAGCTACTTCCCCCACGTCCACCAGGCGGCGGGCGTAGGGCTTAAGGAAAGCCGGGTAATACCGAGATTCCCGATCCCTAGGGACCTTCAGGTCCACCTGGCCGAAGGTGGTCTCCAGCTTGCGGGGGTAGTAGCCGTTCCTGCGGCCTCCGTGCACCTGCAAGAAGGCTGTCCGGTCCAGCTCCAGAACCGTCTGCAGAACCTCGGCTACTGTCTCCCGCACCGCTTCCCTCAGCAAGATCCGCAAGGTATCCTGGTCCACGGGGCACCTCCTCGTGCTAAGGTGTGCCCCCCTATTAAACACGGGCCCTTACACATAAATCCTTACACGACCGCCAGGAACGCCCAGGCGGCCCTGGAGTACGTCTTCCGCAACCACACGAACCCGGAGCGGGTCTTCGTCACGGGGTGCAGCGCCGGGGCCTACGGGGCGGTGCTTTGGGCGGACAAGATCCTCGCCACCTACAAAAACGCCCAGATCGCGGTCTGCGGCGACGCCGGGGTGGGGGTGGTCACGGAGGACTTCCCGGGCTTTACCGCCTGGAACCCGCGCCTCCCCGAGCTTCCCGGCCTCTCCTCCCCGCCCAAGGTCTCGGAGATCTACCGCGCCTTGGCCCAGGCCTACCCCAAGGCGGTCCTCGCCCAGTACACCACCCTCCTGGACGGGACCCAGATCTACTTCTACGCCCTCATGAAGAAGGAGGCCGCCCCCAGCGAGGCCACGGCCCGGGAGTGGGCCGTGGCGGCCGAGCGGGCGGTGGGTTTCCCGGCCTCGGAGGCCAACTACACCTACTACCTCGCCCCGGGGAGCCAGCACTGCATCCTCCCCCGGCCCGAGCTTTACACCCTGAAGGTGGGGGAGGTGAGCTTCCTGGACTGGCTTAGGGCGCTTGCCGAGGGGAGGACGCCCCCCCGGGTGCGGCCTTGAGGCCGAAGCCCCGGAACCACTCCCTGAGCTCCGGGTAGCGCTCCACGAGGAGGCGGTGCCCCCGCTTCCGGTCCAGGGGGGCCGCCTCCAGGAGGGCCAGGAGGAGCCCGTCGCCGTCCTTCTCCCAAAGGGCCTGGGCCATCAGGGTGAACCGGGCCTGGAACCACAAGGCCCCCTCGAGGCCCCCCCGGCGCCGCTCGTAGTCGGAAAGCCGCCTTTTCTCCGGGGCGAGCCGGGCGAGGTGCTCGCTCCAGGCGAGGAGCCCTTCCGCGAGGTCCGGCCGGGCCCTTCGCAGCCCCAGGAGGAAGAGGTAGTTGGCCACGAACTCGTCCAGCCACCGGGCCCCGGTGCGGAGCCTCCAGGCCACCTGGACGGCGTGGGCGTACTCGTGGCCCAGGTTGAGGTCTAAGAAGGCCGGGATCTCCCCCGGGGGCGGCCCCAGGGGGAGGAGGACCTCCCGCAGGCGGTGGAGGAGCCTTTCCGGGTAGGTGAGGGGGGCGTAGACGGAAAGCCCCTCCGGCCCCGCGTGCTGGAAGGGGAGGCCGTAGGGGTAGGGGAGCCTCGCCCGCCAGTCCTTTTCCGAGAGGACGAAGAGGCGCACCGGGGGGAGGGGGGCGTAGCGGACGTAGACCTCC
The DNA here is from genome assembly GCF_000091545.1 of Thermus thermophilus HB8. Classification (GTDB taxonomy): domain Bacteria; phylum Deinococcota; class Deinococci; order Deinococcales; family Thermaceae; genus Thermus; species Thermus thermophilus. Next base: position 1,209,748 of record NC_006461.1, on the reverse strand, counting down.
CTTAGGGAGAGGAGGTAGTCCTGGAGGGCCTTGGCCCTTAGGGCCCCGCCCTCGGAGAAGAAGGCGGGGAGGTGGGGGTGGGGGAGGGCCCGCATCAGATCACTTCCCGGAACCCCACCCGCTCCGCCTGGGCCCTGAGCTCCTCCTTGAGGGCCCGGTGCTCGGGGAGGTCCAGGGTGGGGTCCTTGTCCACGATGGCCTTGGCCAAAGCCCGGGCCTTCTCAATGATCCCCGTGTCCTCGGCGAGGTCGCCGAGCTTGAGCTCGGGGTAGCCTGACTGCCGCGTGCCGCGAAGCTCCCCAGGGCCCCTGAGCTTCAGGTCCATCTCGGCGATGTAAAAGCCGTCCGTGGACTCCTCCAGGATCTTGAGGCGCTTCAGGGTCTTCTGGCCCGCCTCCCCCGCGATGAAGACGGCGTAGCCCTCAAGCCCCCCCCGGCCCACCCGGCCCCTTAGCTGGTGGAGCTGGGCGAGGCCGAAGCGCTCGGCGTTCTCCACGATGATGAGGGTGGCCTTGGGGATGTCCACCCCCACCTCCACCACCGTGGTGGAGACCAAAAGGTCGTAGTCCCCGCGCCGGAAGGCCTCCATCACCTCGTCCTTCTCCCGGGCGGGCATCCTCCCGTGGAGGAGGGCCAGGCGCACCCCAGGGAGGAGGCCTTTAAGCTCCTCGTAGAGGGTGGTGGCCGCCTTTAGGTCCAGCTCCTCGCTCTCCTCAATGGCCGGGGCCACCACGAAGACCTGGTGGCCCTTTCTCACCTCCTCCCGGGCGAAGGCGTAGGCCTGGAGGCGGAGGCGGTGGGGGAGGACCTTGGTCTTCACCGGGACGCGTCCTGGGGGCATCTCGTCCAGGACGCTCACCTCGAGGTCCCCGTAGAGGGTTAAGGCCAGGGAGCGGGGGATGGGGGTGGCGGACATGACGAGGACGTCCGGCGGCGCCTTGGCCAGCTTGAGGAGGGCCCGGCGCTGCAGGACCCCGAAGCGGTGCTCCTCGTCCACCACGGCGAGGCCCAGGTCCCTGAAGCCCACCCCCTCCTGGATGAGGGCGTGGGTGCCCACGGCCACCTGGGCCTCCCCCGAGAGGAGCCGGGCCATGGCGGCCTCCTTCTCCTTGGCCGTCATGGAGCCCAGGAGGAGCTCCACCCTGATCCCCAAGGGGAAGAGGTAGCGGGTGAGGTTCTGGTAGTGCTGCCGGGCCAGGATCTCCGTGGGGGCCATGAGGGCCCCCTGGGCCCCGTTCTTGGCCGCGAGGAAGAGGGCGAAGGCCGCCACCACCGTCTTCCCCGAGCCCACGTCCCCCTGGAGGAGGCGGGCCATCTGGCGGGGGCTTTGCATGTCCTTGGCGATCTCCCCCATGACCCGTTCCTGGGCCCGGGTGAGGGGGAAGGGGAGGGCCTTTTTGAAGGCCTCCACCCAGGCCTCCTCCACCCGGAAGCTCCGGCCGAGGACCATTCCTCCCGCCTCCAGGAGGGCCTTGAGCTCCAGGAGGAGGTACTCGTCAAACTTGAGGCGGAGGAGGGCCCGCTTCAGGGCCTCCTCGTCCTCGGGGAAGTGGATGGCCTTCAGGGCCTCGGCGTAGGGCATGAGGCCCAGGTCCTCCCGGTAGGCCTCCAGGGGGTCGGGGAGGGGGAGGGCGAGCTCCAGGGCCCTGTGGACGGTGCGGCGGAGGAAGGCCTGGCTTACCCCCTCCTTGGCGGGGTAGATGGGGACGATCCGCCCGGTGGAAAGCGACTCGGTGCCCTCGTCCTCAAAGTGCTCCACGTAGAGCTGGAGGCCGTTTCGCCGCCCCACCCTCCCGGTGACGATGAGGGTGGCCCCCTCCTCAATCTGGGAGAGGACCCAGGGCTGGTTGAACCAGACCAGGGTGATGCGCCACCCCCAGGCGTCCTGGGCCTTCACCTGGACGAGCTGCATCCCCTTCCTGGGGGTCTTGACGAGCTCCTTGGCGAGGACCTTCACGGCCAGGGTGGCCTTCTGCCCCTCCTCCAGGTAGCGCGCCCCGGGGAGGGCCCGGCGGTCCTCGTAGCGGCGGGGGTAGTGGTGGAGGACGTCCCGCACCGTGCGCAGGCCGAGCTCGGCAAGCTTCCTCCGGCTTTGCGGGGGGGCGAGGAGGTGGGCGGGATCGGAAGGGGCGAGCCTCCTGGAGGAGGCCTGGGCCTGGCCCTTTGGGGAGGGGCCTTGGCCCTCCAGGAGGCGGAGGGCCTCCTGCAAGACCCGCTTCCGCTCTTCCTGGGGCTTTTCCCCGTAGCCCCGGAAGAGCTCCAGGAGCTTGGGGAAGGGGCGGGCGAGGTTCTGCACCAAGGCCTCGAGGCCCCCCACCACCACCCGGTCCCTGGCCCCGTCCTGGAGCTCCCGGAGAAGGGGCTTGAGGAGCCTGGCCTTGAGCTCCTCTTGCGTCACGCCTTCCATGATACCCTTAGGCCTGTGAGCCGCGTGGAGCGCCTACCCAACGGCCTGGTGGTGGCCCTGGAGGAGCGGGACTTCCCCGGGGTTGCCTTCCAGCTTCTGGTCCCCGCCGGGGCGGTGAACGACCCCGAGGGGATGGAGGGGGCGGCCGCCCTCCTCGAGGGGTGGCTCTGGAAGGGGGCGGGGGACCTGGACGCGAGGGCCCTGGCCCAGGCCCTGGACGCCCTCGGGGTGCGGCGGAGTAGCGGGGCGGGCCTGGAGTACACCGCCTTCGCCGCCGCCTTCCTCCCCGAGGTCCTGGACGAGGTCTTCCGCCTCTACGCCCTCCTCCTCACGAGGCCCCGCCTCCCCGAGGAGGGCCTGGAGGCGGTCCGGTCCGTGGCCCTCCAGGCCCTCCTCTCCCTGGAGGACCAGCCCGCAAGGAAGCTCCTTTCTGAGCTTCGCCGAAAGGTCTTCCGCTCCCCCCACGGGCGCGAGCCCTTGGGCCGGGAGGAGGGCCTCAAGGGGGCGAGGGCCGAGGCCCTGAAGGCGGACTACCGGAGGCGCTACACCCCCAAAGGGGCCATCCTCGCCGTGGCGGGAGGGGTTTCCTGGGAGAGGCTTCGCGCCGCCCTCGAGCCCTTCCTCGCCTGGGAGGGGGAGGAGGCCCTTTACCCCGCCCCGGAGCTTTCCGAGCCCCACCGCTTCGTCCTCAGGAGGCCCACGGCCCAGGTGCAGATCGGCCTCGCCTACCCCGACGTGGGCCCCGAGGACCCGGGCTTCTACGCCGCGAGGCTCGCCCTGGAGGTCCTCTCCGGGGGGATGTCTAGCCGCCTCTTCACCGAGGTGCGGGAGAAGCGGGGCCTGGTCTACGCCGTGAGCGCCTTCCCCGCCGGGGTCAAGGGCCAGGGCCTCCTCATGGCCTACGCCGGGACCACCAAGGAGCGGGCGGGGGAGACCCTGGAGGTGCTTCGCGCCGAGGTGGAGCGCCTGGCCGAGGGGGTGACGGAGGAGGAGCTTTCCCGGGCCAAGGTGGGCTTGAAGACCGCCCTGGTGATGGCGGACGAGTCCATCAGGAGCCGCGCCGCCTCCATGGCCCGGGACCTCTACATGCTGGGGAGGGTGCGCTCCCTTTCCGAGATTGAGGCCGCCATTGAGGGGACGAGCCTCGAGGCGGTGAACGCTTTCCTCAGGGCCCACCCCTACCGGGACCCCTGGGTGGGGCTTTTGGGGGAGGTGGAGGATGTTTAGGGAAGCCGAGCTGAGGAACGGCCTTCGGGTCATCGCCGAGGTGGTTCCGGGGGCGCGGAGCGTGGCCCTGGGCTACTTCGTGAAGACGGGGGCCCGGGACGAGACCAAGGAGGAGAGCGGGGTGAGCCACTTCCTGGAGCACATGGTCTTCAAGGGCCCCGAGGACATGGACGCCCTCGCCGTGAACCGGGCCTTTGACCGGATGGGGGCCCAGTACAACGCCTTCACCTCCGAGGAGGCCACCGTCTACTACGGGGCGGTCCTCCCCGAGTTCGCCTACGACCTCCTCGGCCTCTTCGCCAAGCTCCTCCGCCCCGCCCTCCGGGAGGAGGACTTCCAGACGGAGAAGCTGGTGATCCTGGAGGAGATCGCCCGCTACCAGGACCGCCCGGGCTTCATGGCCTACGAGTGGGCCCGCGCCCGCTTCTTCCAGGGGCACCCCTTGGGGAATAGCGTCCTGGGGACGCGGGAGAGCATCACCGCCCTCACCCGGGAAGGGATGGCGGCCTACCACCGGAGGCGCTACCTGCCCAAGAACATGGTCCTCGCCGCCACAGGGCGGGTGGACTTTGACCGCCTCCTCGCCGAGGCCGAGCGCCTCACCGAGGCCTGGCCCGAGGGCGAGGCGGAAAGGGCCTACCCGCCCTTAACGCCTGCCTTCGGGGTGGAGGAGCGCCCCTACGAGAAGGCCCGGGCCCTCTACCTGGTGGCCCTCTTCCCGGGGGTCGCCTACCAGGAGGAGGCCCGCTTCCCCGGCCAGGTCCTCGCCCACCTCCTGGGGGAGGAGGGCTCGGGCCGGCTCCACTTCGCCCTGGTGGACAAAGGCCTCGCCGAGGTGGCCTCCTTCGGCCTCGAGGAGGCCGACCGGGCCGGGACCTTCCACGCCTACGTCCAGGCGGACCCCGCCCGGAAGGGGGAGGTCCTGGCCGTCCTCCAGGAGGAGCTTGACCGCCTCGGGCGGGAGGGGGTGGGAGAGGAGGAGGTGGAACGGGCCAAGACCCCCCTCGCCACGGGCCTCGTCTTCGCCGGGGAAACCCCCATGCAGCGGCTTTTCCACCTGGGGATGGAGTACCTCTACACCGGGCGCTACCTCTCCTTGGAGGAGGTGAAGGCCAGGGTCCAAAGGGTCACGTCCCGGGAGGTGAACGCCCTTTTGGAGCGGGGCTTCCTGGAGAAGGGGCTTTACTACCTGGTCCTTCCCCATGGAGCCTAGGGCCTTAGGCGCGGCCCTCCTCACCCTCCTCTTCTGGGCCAGCGCCTTCGCCGCGATCCGCGCGGGGCTTGAGGGCCTAGAGCCCGGCCACCTCGTCCTCCTCCGCTTCCTGGTGGCGGGGGCCCTCCTCCTCCTCTACGCCCTCTTGAGGGGGCTTCCTCCTCCGAGGCGGGAGGACCTTCCCCGCCTTTTCCTCCTCGGGTTCTTGGGCATCACCGTCTACCACACCGCCCTGGTCTACGGGGAGCTCACGGTGAGCGCGGGGGCGGCGAGCCTCCTCATCGCCACGGGGCCCGTATTCACCGCCCTTCTTTCCTACTTCCTCCTGGGGGAGAGGCTGAGGCCTCTTGGGGTTTTTGGCTTCGCCCTGGCCTTCTTTGGGGCTTTGGTTCTGGCCCTGGGGGAGGGTGGGGGGGTGCGCCTCAGCCCCGGGGCCTTTTTGATCCTCCTCGCCGCTCTCTCCACCTCCTTCTACTTCGTCCTGCAAAAGCCCCTCTTCGGCCGTTATGGAAGCGAGGAGATGACCGTCTACACCCTGCTTCTCGGCACCCTGCCCCTTTTCGTCTTCCTCCCGGGGCTTCCCGAGGCCATTAGGACGGCGCCGAGGCCCGCCCTCCTCTCCGCGTTTTACCTCGGGGTCTTCCCCGGGGCTTTGGCCTACCTCACCTGGACCTACGCCCTCTCCCGCACCCCGGCTTCCCGCCTCTCCTCCTTCCTCTACCTCTCGCCCCCCTTGGCCGTCCTCATCGCCTACCTGTGGCTGGGGGAGGTGCCCTCCCCCCTCTCCCTCCTGGGCGGGGGACTCGCCCTCCTCGGGGTCCTCCTGGTGAACCTCAGGGCGTAGAATGGGCCGGGGTGAACGCCATGGAGGTCAAGCGGATCGGCGTGGTGGGCGCGGGGCAGATGGGAAGCGGCATCGCCCAGGTGGCGGCAAGCGCAGGCTACGAGGTGGTCCTCGTGGACGTGGCGGAAAGCTTCCTGGAAAGGGGCCTCGCCGCCATAAGGCGCTCTTTGGGCAAGTTCCTGGAGAAGGGAAAGATCACCCAGGAGGCCCACGATGAGGCCCTGGGGCGGATCCGGACGAGCCTAAGCCTCGAGGACCTCAAAGACGCCGACCTCATCGTGGAGGCCATCGTGGAGGACGAGGGGGAGAAGCGGAGGCTCTTTGAGCGCCTGGGGGCCCTGGCCAAGCCCGAGGCCATCCTCGCGAGCAACACCAGCTCCATCCCCATCACCGCCCTCGCCCGCTACTCGGGGCGGCCGGAGCGCTTCATCGGCATGCACTTCTTCAACCCCGTGCCCCTCATGCAGCTCGTGGAGGTGATCCGGGGGGAGCTCACCTCCGAGGCAACCCGGGACGTGGTGGTGGAGGTGGCGAGGCGCATGGGGAAGACCCCCCTCGAGGTCCAGGACTACCCCGGCTTCATCTCCAACCGCCTCCTCATGCCCATGATCAACGAGGCCATAGAGGCCCTCCGCGAGGGGGTGGCCACCAAGGAGGCCATTGACGGCATCATGCGCCTGGGGATGAACCACCCCATGGGGCCCTTGGAGCTCGCCGACTTCATCGGCCTGGACACCTGCCTCGCCATCATGGAGGTCCTCCACCGGGGCTTTGGGGACGACAAGTACCGGCCTTCGCCCCTCCTCCGCCGCATGGTGCAGGCGGGGCTTTTGGGCCGCAAGGCGGGCCGGGGGTTTTACACCTACGACGAGAAGGGGAACAAGGTGGGCTGAGTGCCCCGCGCTGGCCCAAGCCCGCGCGGGGGCCCCGAAACCGCTTCGCCCTGGAAACTCTTCCAAGCCCCGGGGGTATACTGGGGCCATGGAGCTTCCCCGCGCTTTCGGTCTGCTTCTCCACCCCACGAGCCTCCCCGGCCCCTACGGCGTCGGCGTCCTGGGCCAGGAGGCCCGGGACTTCCTCCGCTTCCTCAAGGAGGCAGGGGGGCGGTACTGGCAGGTCCTCCCCTTGGGCCCCACGGGCTATGGCGACTCCCCCTACCAGTCCTTCAGCGCCTTCGCCGGAAACCCCTACCTCATAGACCTGAGGCCCCTCGCGGAAAGGGGCTACGTGCGCCTGGAGGACCCCGGCTTCCCCCAAGGCCGGGTGGACTACGGCCTCCTCTACGCCTGGAAGTGGCCCGCCCTGAAGGAGGCCTTCCGGGGCTTCAAGGAAAAGGCCTCCCCGGAGGAGCGGGAGGCCTTCGCCGCCTTCCGGGAGAGGGAGGCCTGGTGGCTCGAGGACTACGCCCTCTTCATGGCCCTGAAGGGGGCGCACGGGGGGCTTCCCTGGAACCGGTGGCCCCTTCCCCTGCGGAAGCGGGAAGAGAAGGCCCTTAGGGAGGCGAAAAGCGCCTTGGCCGAGGAGGTGGCCTTCCACGCCTTCACCCAGTGGCTCTTCTTCCGCCAGTGGGGGGCCTTGAAGGCGGAGGCCGAGGCGTTGGGCATCCGGATCATCGGGGACATGCCCATCTTCGTGGCCGAGGACTCCGCCGAGGTCTGGGCCCACCCCGAGTGGTTTCACCTGGACGAGGAGGGCCGCCCCACGGTGGTGGCGGGGGTGCCCCCCGACTACTTCTCGGAGACGGGCCAGCGCTGGGGCAACCCCCTTTACCGCTGGGACGTTTTGGAGCGGGAGGGGTTCTCCTTCTGGATCCGCCGTCTGGAGAAGGCCCTGGAGCTCTTCCACCTGGTGCGCATAGACCACTTCCGCGGCTTTGAGGCCTACTGGGAGATCCCCGCAAGCTGCCCCACGGCGGTGGAGGGGCGCTGGGTCAAGGCCCCGGGGGAGAAGCTCTTCCAGAAGATCCAGGAGGTCTTCGGCGAGGTCCCCGTCCTCGCCGAGGACCTGGGGGTCATCACCCCCGAGGTGGAGGCCCTGCGCGACCGCTTCGGCCTTCCCGGGATGAAGGTCCTGCAGTTCGCCTTTGACGACGGGATGGAAAACCCCTTCCTCCCCCACAACTACCCTGCCCACGGCCGGGTGGTGGTCTACACCGGCACCCACGACAACGACACCACCCTGGGCTGGTACCGCACGGCCACCCCCCACGAGAAGGCCTTCATGGCGCGGTACCTGGCGGACTGGGGGATCACCTTCCGGGAAGAGGAGGAGGTGCCCTGGGCCCTGATGCACCTGGGGATGAAGTCCGTGGCCCGGCTCGCCGTCTACCCGGTGCAGGACGTCCTGGCCCTGGGCAGCGAGGCCCGGATGAACTACCCGGGAAGGCCCTCGGGGAACTGGGCCTGGCGGCTCCTCCCGGGGGAGCTTTCCCCGGAGCACGGGGCGAGGCTTAGGGCCATGGCCGAGGCCACGGAACGGCTCTAGGTGGACCAGCCCGAAGGAGGGGGGCGCCGCTTGTAGAGGCGGCGCTCCGCCTCTATGGCCACCCGGATCTCCTGGTACTCCTTAAGGAGGCGCTCCAGGGTGGGGGGGTCGGGGTTTTGGGCGAGGGCCGCCTTGACCTTGGCGAGCCGCTCCTGGAGGTAGGCTTCCCGCAGGCGGGCCAGGGTGTGGTCCAGCTTCTCCTGGAGCCTGGGATCCTCCCCCCGGGGCGCGAGGAGCAGGCGCTCAAAGAGCCTTCCTCCTTCCTCCCGCTGGCTTAGGGTGCGGCGGAGGTGGTCCCGCCGGGGCTCCTTCCGGGCCAGGGCCAGGAACTCCCCGAGGAAGGAACCCTCCGGGGGCCAGACCTGGGTCTCCACGTAGTCCACAAGCTCCAGGAAGCGCTCCTCCGGGGCGGAGAGGAGGAGGGCGATGGCGTCCAGCTCCAGAAGGAGGGTCTTGTTGCCGGGGATGGGGGGTGGGGGCGGTGGGGGAGGGGCGGGCCGCCCCCGGGTCCTAAGGCTCGCCAGGTAGTCCTCGAGGCTCTTGGGGGAAAGGCCCAGGCGCTCCACCACCAGGGCCTTGAGCCGCTCGGCCACGGGATCAAAGGGCTCCGGGGTGAGCATCCTCGGGGTGAGGGCCTCGAGGACCTTCCGCTTGTGCTCGGGCCGGGAGAGGTCCAGCCCCCGGCTCGCCTCCTCAAAGCGGAAGGCCACCTCGGGGAGGGCCTCCTCCAGGGCCTTCTGGAAGAGGGCCCTTCCCTCGGGGTGGAGGAGGAGCTCCCCCGGGTCCTTGGCGGGGAGGCGGACGGCGTAGAAGAGGAACCTGGGGGCGAGCTCCAGGTTCAGGCTCTGCAAGGTGGCCTTCTGCCCGGCCTCGTCGGCGTCAAAGGCCAGGTAGACCTCCAGGACCCCCGCCTTCTTGAGGAGGAGGGCCTGTCCCTCGGAGAGGCCCGAGCCCAGCACGGCCACCGTCTCCGGGAAGCCCAGCTGGTGGAGGGCGATGGCGTCAAAGAGCCCCTCCACCACGATGGCCCGGCCCTCCCTCAAGGCGGGCCGGGCCTCGGGGTAGGCGAAGAGGACCTCCTGCTTGCGGAAAAGGGGGGTTTCGGGGGTGTTCAGGTACTTGGGCCCGTCCTCCCCCAGGGCCCTCCCGGTGAAGGCCACGACGCGCCCGAAGGCGTCCTTGATGGGGAAGGTGATGCGGTGGCGGAGGCGGTCCACGAAGCGCCCCTGCCGCTCCGCCAGCACCCCGGCCCGCACGCCCTCCTCCGGGGCCACCCCGTGCCGGGCGAGGAAGGCCACGAGCCCGTCCCCCTTGGGCGGGGCGTAGCCCAGGCCGAAGCGGGCCACGCTCTCCTCCGTGAGGCCCCGCTTCCTCAGGTAGGCCAGGGCCTCGGGGTGGGCGTGGAGGTGCTCCAGGAAGTAGGTCTGGGCCAGGGCCAGGACCTCGAGGAGCTCCCGGCGCCTTTCCGGGGCCTTCCGCCGGGGAAGCTCCACCCCCGCCTCCTCCGCGAGCCTTTCCAGGGCCTCGGGGAAGTCCAGCCCCTCCGCCCTTTGGACGAAGGCGAAGAGGTCGCCCCCGGCCTTGCACCCGAAGCAGTAGAAGAGGCCCTTCTCCTCGTCCACGTAGAAAGAGGGGGTCTTCTCCTGGTGGAAGGGGCAGAGGCCCTTCCAGCGGCCGCGGCCCGCCGGCTTCAGGGCCACGTAGCGGGAGACCACCTCCCGCAAGGAGAGGCGGGACTTGATCAGCTCCACCGCCTGGCCCGCGTCCATGCCGCCCCCCTACGCCAAAGCCTCCTGACCCACCTCCCCAGGATACCGTACCCCTCCAGGTCCTCGGCGGCTTCCTGGCCCTGGAGGGCGGCCTTCCAGGCGCGGGTGAGGGGGAGGGAGGGGGCGAAGCCCAAAAGGTGGTCCACCCGCTCCCCCGTCTCCAGGAGGAGCTGGGCCCGGAGGAGGCGGGCCACCTCCAGGTGGACGAGGAAGCCCGTTTTGTGGGTGTGGTAGAGGAGGTGCTGGGAGAGGGCCTGGACCTTCCGCGGCGCTTTGGGCCAGAGGTAGAGGGCCAGGGAGGAGAGGGCGAGGTGGTGGAGGTAAGGATTGGGCAGGCGCCGGGCCTCCTTAAGGACCTCCTTGAAGAGGGGCACCGGGTCCTCCCCCCGCCGCCAGCGGCGGTGGGCCAGGGCCAGGAGGGCGAGGCCCCGGCCGTCCGGGTGGGCCAGGGCCTCCCGGAAGAGGGCCTCGGGGAAGCGGTCCTTTAGGGTCCAGGCGCCGAGGAGGGCGGCGGCCATCCAGGGGTGGGGGGTCTTGGCGTAAAGCCCTTCCCCCTCCTCCAGGGCCTGGGCCAGCCTCCCCGTTTCCAGGAGGAGGCGGAGGCGGGCGGCGCCGAAGCGGGCCCGGGCCTCGAGGCCCTCGGGGAGGGGGCCCTCGAGGAGGGGCTCGGCCTCCGCGTGCCGCCCCAGGTCCATGAGGAGGCCCGCCTTGAGGCTCCGGTGCTCCAGGACGGGGTCCGGGGGAAGCCCGGGGTGGGGGGGCTCGGCGAGGACCGCCAGGGCCTCCTGGGGCCGGAAGGCCCGCCAGAGGAGGCCCGCGAGGAGGAGCCGGGCCTCGGCCTGCTCCAGGGGGTAAGGCTTGAGGGCGGGGAGGAGGGCGAGGAGGGCCCCCGCCTCGGGGCGGGCGCGGAGCTCGCGGTAGCGGGCAAGCGCAGCATCCTCCCGCCTCGGCCCCGAGGCCGCTTCTTCCGCCCGGCCCAGGGAGGCGAGGGCGTCCTGGGCCTCCGCGGCCAAGGAGGCCCGCCAGCCGGGCGGGGCGAGCCCCTCCGCCTTTTGGTAGAGGGGGAGGGCCCGGTCGGGGTGGCCCTCCCGCCACAGGGCCTGGGCCTGGACGCGGAGGAGGTGGGCGGCCTCCCGGGCCTCGCCCGCCTCGGCCAGGTGGTGGGCGGCCTCCTCCAGGCGCCCTTGGGCGGCGAGAAGCCTGGCGGCGAGCCGGTGCCACTGGGTTCGCTCCTCCTCGGGGACGAGGCGCCGCGCGGCCTCGGCGAGGGGGGGCGGGACGCGCCCGTGGACCAGAAGTTCCTCCGCCACGAGCCGTTCCCGGGAGAAGGGCCCGGCGATGGCCTCCACCACCTCGGGGGGCACCTCCCCCAGGACCCCCATGGCGAGGAGGGCGGTGCGCTCGGGGACGGGGAGGGCGTCTAGGGCGGGCTGGAGGGCGAGGAGGGGCGGGGCCTCGAGGCCCTCCAGCCCGAGGCGGGCGGGGAAGAGGGGCCTGCGGCTTTCCGCGAGCACCAGGAGGTTTTCCGGCATCCGCTCCAGGAAGCGCTCCAGGGTGCGGTCCGGGTAGTGGAGGTCCTGGAGAAGGAGGAGAAGGGGCGTCTTTAGCCCCATTAGGGCCTCCCGCCAGGCGGCGAGGATGGCCTCGTCCAGCGCGCGCTTCTCCCACGGGGGCCTGGGGGCGAGGCCGAGGCTGTAGGCCAGGGCCTCAGCCAGGTCCCCGGGGAGGTTCCGGAGGAGGGCCTCCGGGGCGCCGAAGGCCTCGGTCACCGCCCGGTAGAGGGTGGCCCGGAGGGGCATCTCGGGCCCCATGCGCTGAAGCCGCACCGTGGGGAAGGGAAGGCCCCGGGCCCGCCTCTCGCGGAAGACCTCGAGGAGGAAGCTCTTCCCGCTTCCCGCGGGCCCGTGGACCACCAGGCGCCTTTCCGTAAGAAGGCGCGCCTCCAGGGTCTGGAGGAGGGGCCTGCGGTGGGGCGGGAGGTCCAGGGCGAGCCGGACCAGGCGGTAGACGGGCACCTGGCCCATCCCCTTGACCTCCCGGCTTCCCAGAAGCGCCCCCTCCGCCCCGGGGGCGAGGCGCAGGGTGGTGGCCTCGGTGAGGACCTCCCCGGGGGCGGCGAGCTTGGAGAGGCGCTCGGCCAGGTTCACCGGGGGGCCGAGGAGGGTGGGCTCCCCGGCGTACCCGCTGCCCAAGGGCCCCCAGAGGGCCTCCCCGCTCGCCACCCCGGCCCGGGCGGGGAAGGGGGAGTGCCGGACCATGTCCCAGGCGGCGGCCAGGGCCCGCCAGGGCTCGAGGCCCTGGCTCCTCGGGGCCCCGAAGAAGACCAGGACCCCGTCCCCCAGGAAGCGGTGGACGAACCCCCCCCGGGCCCGGGCCCGGCCTGCGGCCTCCTCGAGGGCCTCCCTTAGGCGCCGGTAGGCCGGGGAAAGCCCCTGGCGGAAGGCCTCGGTGGAGTTCGCCAGGTCAAAGAAGACCACGCTCACGAACCGGGTCTCCCGGGGAAGCTTCGCCCCGAGGAGCTGGCCGCAGGCCAGGCAGTACCGGGCCTCGGGGGGGTTCTTCTGGCCGCAGGCGCAGCGCACGCTCACTCCCGGAAGAGCATCAGGGGGGGCCAGAGGAGGACCTCGGCCTCCTCGGGCATGGGGCCTTCCCAGTGGACCACCACGGGAAGCCCCCGGGCCAAAAGGAGGTAAAACCCCTTTTCCAGAGGGCGCGCCGTGCCCACGAGGCGGTAGGCCGCCCCCTCCCGGAAGACGCCCTCCTTCCCCTGGGCCCGGGCGACCTTTCTGGCGAGGCCGTGGAAGAGGACCCGCGCTTCCCCCACCGGGGCCGGGGGCGCGCCCCGGTCCATGGCGTAGACGAACCCCGCCGGGGTCTGGACCTCGAGGAGGGGGCTCCCCCAGGGCTCGGGGTAGAGCCTCACCTCCACCCGGTGGGCGGCGAAGCGGGCCAGGAACTCCTCCGGGCTTTCCTCCACGGGGCTCATGCTTCTCAGTCTAAGGGGTGGGCCAAGGCCAAGGCGAGGGCCAGGGCCGCCTTTTTGTCCAGGTACTGGTTGCCGTTGCCGCACTTGGGGGAGAGGACGCACCGGGGGCAGCCCTCCTCGCAGGGGCAGGAGCGGAGGAGGTCCAGGGTGGCCTTGAGCCACTCGGGGAAGCGCCGGGCCGCCCGGCGGGCGTACCCCACCCCCCCGGGGTAGCCGTCGTAGATGAAGACCGTGGGCCCGCCCGGGGAGGGAAGGGGCCTGGGGTAGAAGGGGTAGGAGATCCCGCCCACGTCCTGCCGCTCCGCCAGGACGAAGAGGGGCAAGAGGCCGATCATGGCGTGCTCCAGGGCGTGGATCCCGCCGGGGATCTGGAAGGCGGGGACGGCCTCGGGGGGGTGGAACCAGAGCGCCTCCGTGGGAAAGGAGACCTCCGGCATCTCCAGGGGCACCTCCTCCAGGACGCTCCCCGTGTAGAAGCGCTTCTTCACGTACCCCACCACCCTTTCCCTCAGGACCACCCGGCCCACCCACACCCCGGGGCCCACCTCCTCCCCGGAGAGGACCTCGAGGTCCGTCTCCGCCCGGGGCTCGGTGTAGTAGTCCTCCAGGGCGGGAAGGAGCCAGACCTCGCGCCGGGCCAGGTCCACGTTCCGCACCAGGTAGCTCTCCCCCTGGTGCAGGTAGATGGCCCCGGGGTGGGCCTCCCAGTAGGCCTGCCGCTCGTCCAGGTAGCCCAACACCTCCCCGTCCGGGCCCCGCAGGGTGAAGGTGGCGCCGAGGCCCCTCAGGGTGATCTCCCGGTGGGGGTTGCGCTTCGGGGTGAAGAACCGCCCGTTCCGCTCCTTTAAGGTGGCCCGGGCCTCGGGGCAGAGGAGCTCCTCCGCCAACAGGGGCTTTTCCCGGGCCGCCGCGTGGAGGTGCAGGGGGCAGAGGACGGGGTTTTGCGGGTCCGCCACCGCCTCCTCGGGGGGGCTTTCCAGGAGGAGGGCGGGGCGGTGGAGGAAGTACTCGTCCATGGGGTCCTCCCGGGGGATGTAGACCAAGAGGGCCCGCCGCTCCCCCCGGCCCGCCCGGCCCGCCCGCTGCCAGAAGGCGGCGGTGGAGCCCGGGTAGCCCACCAGGACCACGGCGTCCAGCTCCCCGATGTCCACCCCGAGCTCCAGGGCGCTGGTGGAGACCAGGACCCGCACCCGCCCCTCCTTGAGGTCCGCCTCCAGGCGGCGGCGCTCCCGGGCCGTGTACCCCGCCCGGTAAGGCCGCACCAGGGGGTGGGCGGCGTAGCGGGCGATGAGCTCCGCCGACTTGCGGGCCCCGGCGAAGACGAGCCCCTTGAGCCCCGCTTCCGCCAGGCGCCGGGCCAGGTAGGCCGCCTCGAGGAGGGGGCTCCGCCTGCGCTCCCCCCTCCGGTCCAAGGGCTTGGGGAGGAGGACGAGGAGCTCCCGCTCCGTCCGGGCCACCTGGGCTTTGAGCTCCTCAAAGGGGAGGCCCGTGAGGGCTTCCGCGTGCTCCCGGGCGTTGGCGATGGTGGCGCTTGCGGCGAGGACCTGGGGGGAGGCCCCGTAGTGCCGGGCCAGGCGGAGGAGGCGCCTCAGGATCAGGGCCACGTGGGTGCCGAACACCCCCCGGTAGGCGTGGAGCTCGTCCAGCACCACGTAGCGGAGCCGGGCGAGGAAGGGGGCCCAGTCCGGGTGGCGGGGCAGGAGGCCGTAGTGGAGCATGTCGGGGTTGGAGAGGAGGACGAGGCCCCGCTCCCGGGCCTGCCGCCGCGTGGCGGAGGGGGTGTCCCCGTCGTAGGGGAAGACGCCCTCCACCCCCAGGACCTGGGCCATGGCCCGGAGGCGGCGGAGCTGGTCGTGGGCCAGGGCCTTGGTGGGGAAGAGGAGGAGGCTCGTGGCCCCCTCGAGGGCGGCCTGGAGCACCGGGGCCTGGTAGACCAGGCTTTTCCCGGCGGCGGTGGGGTAGGCGAGGACCACGTTGGCCCCCGCCTCCACCCGCTTTAGGGCCCTTTGCTGGTGGAGGTAGGGCGTGAGGCCGAGGGCCCGGAGGACCCCGGCGAAGGCCCCCTCGTAGGGCGCGGGCCTCGGGGGGGCCTTGGGGAGGAGGCGGGCGAAGACCACCCGCCCCTTGAACTCCTCCTCCGCCTCCAGCCACTCCCGGTAGCTGGAATAGCCCCGAAGCGGCTCGGGCAGCACCCCCTTATTATGGGGGCATGATCCTCACCACGACCCACGAGATAGAGGGAAGGCGGATAGAGCGGTACCTGGGCATCGTCTTCGGGGAGGCCATCGTGGGGGCCAACGTCCTGAGGGACCTCCTGGCCCAGATCCGGGACATCGTGGGAGGGCGTAGCGGGGCGTACGAGGCGGAGCTCCGCCGGGCGCGGGAGACCGCCCTCGCCGAGATGGCCGAGGCCGCCCGCCGCCTGGGGGCGGACGCGGTGGTGGGCGTGGACCTGGACTACGAGGTCCTGGGTTCGGGGAACTCCATGCTCATGGTGACGGCGAGCGGCACCGCCGTGAAGCTCGCCCCCTAGAGCATCCCCGCCAGGAAGCCCTCTTCCCGGATGGTGCGGATCAGGTCCATGACGGTGAGGCTTTGGGGGTCGTAGGCCACGAGGACCTGGGCGGGCCCCGTGGCCTGGACCTCGGCCACCCCCTCCAGGCGCTTCAGGGCCTTTAGGATCCGCTCCATCCCCTCGGGGGTGGGCTCCCCCCGGATACCGATGAGCACGCGGTTCATACCCCTCCTATTCTAGGACGCCCCGGGTCTCGCCCCGCGCTCCCCGGCTTCCCAGGACCCGGACCGCGAGGACCAGGGGGCCGAGGGCGAAGCCCTCCGCCTTCAGGGCCTCCTCCAGCTCCTTGCGCTCCGGGTCCAGGTGGAGGGCCACCTCGTAGACCCCGGCGTCGTAGGCGCTCTTCACCACCGCCCGGAGGAGGCCCCTTAGGGCCTCCACGCTCCTCCCCTCAATCCGGGTGACGAGGACCGTGGTGGCCTCCCCTTGCCACACCGCCTGGGCCAGGGCGAAGCCCATGGGCTCCTCCCCCTCCTCGGCGAGAAAGGAGTGGCCCGTGCGGGCGAAGAAGCGGAGGGCGCCGAGGCTTACGGGCCTCTTTCCCGCTAGCCGGTTGAGCCGGTCCAGGTCTTCCTCGGTGAAGGGGCGGAAGCGCATGGCCCCATTATGCCCTCCTGCCGAAGCGCAAGGCCTCGAGGAGGAGGACCAGGGCGGCGAGGAGGGCGAAAAGCCGTCCCCCGCCCCCCCGTTCCCGGGGGAGGAAGCCCGCCTCGGGGGTGGGGAGGAGGGTCTCCTCGGGGGCGAGGAGGCCGGTGCGCGCCTCCCGGTAGGGCTTGAGGAAGTTGTAGACGAGGAGGGGGAAGAAGGGGCGGTCCTGGATGGCCACGAGAGGCGGAAGGTAGAGGCCACCCTCGGCGGCGTAGAGGAGCCCCACCCCTCCTTCCCCCTCGGCCAGGGGCCGCCAGGGGCCTTTGGGGGGCGGGGGCGGGGGGAGCCTCTCCCCAAGGAGGGCCACCCCCTCCAGGAGGGGGTGGGGGGCGGTGAGGAGGACGGGAAGGGGGGCTCCCCCCGTGGGGGCGAGGTAGAGGGTGGGGCCTTCGGGGGCGCCTTGGGGGACGGCGAGGCGCACCCGGACCTCGCTTCCAGGGAGGGCGTCCAGGAGGCGGAAAAGCCTCTCCAGGGCGGGAAGCCTCGGGTAGTCCACCCCGAGGCGCCTTAGGCCGAAGGCGGCCTCGTCGTCCAGGGGAAGGGCGTCTTCCCCTAGGAGCCGGGCGGAGAAGGCTTTGGGGAGGCCCTGAAGGCGGGCGTAGCCCCGGGGGGGGACCTCTACCCGGAAGGTCTTCCCCCCCACCTCCACCTGGGCCGGAAGGGGGCGGCCTGCGCCGTTCCCCAGGGCCAGGAACCCCGCCGCCACCGCCACGATCCCCAGGTTCTCCCTGGGGCTTCCCACGCCCACGTACCCCTCCACCCCGGGGGGCGGGGGGCCGTCCGTGGCCACCACCACCGGGGCCTTAAGGAGCCTCCTCCCCAAGGCGATGGCCGCCTCCAGGTCCCCTTTCCGGTCCTTGGCCTCCAGGGCGAGGAGCCTCTCCTTTAGGGCGATCCCGGGGGCGGGGCCGAAGGCCTCGGGCCTCTCCCCGGCCCGCACCAAGACCGCTTCCGGAGACCTTTCCAAAAGGGGGAGGACCCTCTCCTTGGCGAGGTCCAGCCGGGTTCCCTTTCCTTCCCTTGCGGCCATGCTGGCCGAGGCGTCCACCACCAGGACCAAAGGGCTTGGGGCGAGGGGGGGGTCCTCGAGGGCGAGGACCATGAGGGCCGCCCCCAGGAGGAGGAGGAGGAGCCTCAGGTCAAGCCGTGGCCGGAAGCGCCTCGCCCGCCCCCTCTTCCAAAGCCACACCCCGGCCCAGGGCCTCGCCCTAGGGGCCCGCCTCCGGTAGAGGAGGTAGACCAGAAGGAGGACGGGAAGGAGGAGCCAGAGCACCCTGCCCTAAGGCTACCCCTGCTAGAGTGAGGGCGGTGTGGGTCTTGGGGATTGACACCTCCTGCGACGACACCGGGGTGGGCCTCGTGCGGGACGGAAAGGTGGTGGTGAACCTGGTGGCGAGCCAGGTGCGCCTGCACGAGGCCTTTGGCGGCGTGGTGCCGGAGCTCGCAAGCCGCGAGCACTTAAAGGCCCTCCCCCTCCTCGTGGAGAGGGCCCTGGCCGAGGCGGGCCTTAGGCCTAAGGACTTAGACCTCGTGGCCGCCACCCGGGGCCCCGGGCTCATCGGGGCCCTCCTCGTGGGGTACACCTTCGCCAAGGGGATGGCCTTCGCCCTGGACCGGCCCTTCTACGCCGTCCACCACCTGGAGGGCCACATCGCGGCCGCCTGGCCTGAAGGGCTACCCCCCCCCTTCCTCGCCCTGGTGGCCTCGGGGGGGCACACCCACCTCTACGAGGTCTTAGACCTCGGCCGCTACCGCCTCCTCGGGGCCACCCGG
Organism: Thermus thermophilus HB8; assembly: GCF_000091545.1. Lineage (GTDB taxonomy): Bacteria > Deinococcota > Deinococci > Deinococcales > Thermaceae > Thermus > Thermus thermophilus. The sequence goes on along the minus strand of NC_006461.1, from coordinate 1,191,822 downwards.
GACGACGCCGCCGGGGAGGCCTTTGACAAGGTGGCGAGGCTTTTGGGCCTCGGCTTTCCCGGGGGGCCCGAGGTGGAGCGCCTGGCCGAGGAGGCGGAGGAAGCCATTCCCTTCCCCGTGCCCTTAAGGGGACAGGAGGGGTACGACTTCAGCTTCTCCGGGCTCAAGACCAAGGCCCTCCACCTGGTGGAGAAGGGCCTTCCCAAGGCCGCCCTCGCCAAGGGCTTTCAGGAGGCGGCCATCGCTCACCTCGCCGAGGTGGTCCTGAAGGCGGCGAAGGACACGGGCCACCGGGTCCTCCTCGTGGCCGGGGGGGTGGCGGCGAACCGGGCGCTCCAGGAGCGCTTCAAGGAGGCGGGCCTGGAGGTGCATTTTCCTCCCCGGGGCCTTTCCCAGGACAACGGGGCCATGATCGCCCTCGCCGCCTGGCGCCGCCACCAAAGGGGCTTCCCCCCAAGCCCCCTCTCCTTGGGGGCCACGGCCTACTGGCCCTTGGAGGAGGCCTGAGGCTCTTTCTCCCCGTTTTCCCCCTGAAGGGTCCGAGATTGGGGCACGAGGTCCCTTTACCGGGGCCCCATGCTGGCGCAAGCCAGCATGGGGTGGTATAAAGGGGTTTCTCATCCCGAAGGGGTACAATCCCTTTTAGGATGCTAGGTCTTTTGCGCAGGCTCTTTGACAACAACGAGCGGGAGATCGCCCGCTACTACAAGCAGGTGGTGGAGCCGGTGAACCGCCTCGAGGCCGAGGTGGAGAAGCTCCCCGACCTCGCCGCCGCCTACCGGGAGCTCAAGGAGAAGCACGAGAAGGGGGCTTCCCTGGACGAGCTTCTCCCCATGGCCTTCGCCCTCACCCGGGAGTCCGCCAAGCGCTACCTGGGCATGCGCCACTTTGACGTCCAGCTCATCGGCGGGGCCGTCCTCCACGAGGGCAAGATCGCCGAGATGAAGACGGGCGAGGGTAAGACCCTGGTGGCCACCCTGGCCGTGGCCTTGAACGCCCTCACGGGCAAGGGCGTCCACGTGGTCACGGTGAACGACTACCTGGCCCGCCGCGACGCCGAGTGGATGGGGCCCGTCTACCGGGGCCTGGGCCTCTCCGTGGGGGTGATCCAGCACGCCTCCACCCCGGCGGAGCGCCGCAAGGCCTACCTCGCCGACGTCACCTACGTGACCAACTCCGAGCTCGGCTTTGACTACCTGCGGGACAACATGGCCATAAGCCCCGACCAGCTCGTCCTCCGCCACGACCACCCCCTCCACTACGCCATCATTGACGAGGTGGACTCCATCCTCATTGACGAGGCCCGCACCCCCCTCATCATCTCTGGCCCCGCGGAGAAGGCCACCGACCTCTACTACAAGATGGCGGAGATCGCCAAGAAGCTGGAAAGGGGCCTGCCCGCCGAGCCCGGGGTGCGCAAGGAGCCCACGGGGGACTACACCGTTGAGGAGAAGAACCGCTCCGTCCACCTCACCCTCCAGGGCATCGCCAAGGCGGAGAAGCTCCTCGGCATTGAGGGCCTCTTCAGTCCGGAGAACATGGAGCTCGCCCACATGCTCATCCAGGCCATCCGGGCGAAGGAGCTCTACCACCGGGACCGGGACTACATCGTCCAGGACGGCCAGGTCATCATCGTGGACGAGTTCACGGGCCGCCTCATGCCGGGCCGCCGCTACGGGGAGGGCCTCCACCAGGCCATTGAGGCCAAGGAGGGGGTCCGGATTGAGCGGGAGAACCAGACCCTGGCCACCATCACCTACCAGAACTTCTTCCGCCTCTACGAGAAGCGGGCGGGGATGACGGGCACCGCCAAGACCGAGGAGAAGGAGTTCCAGGAGATCTACGGGATGGACGTGGTGGTGGTGCCCACCAACCGCCCGGTGATCCGCAAGGACTTCCCCGACGTGGTCTACCGCACGGAGAAGGGGAAGTTCTACGCCGTGGTGGAGGAGATCGCCGAGAAGTACGAGCGGGGCCAGCCCGTCCTCGTGGGCACCATCAGCATTGAGAAGTCGGAAAGGCTCTCCCAGATGCTCAAGGAGCCCAGGCTCTACCTCCCCAGGCTGGAGATGCGCCTGGAGCTCTTCAAGAAGGCGAGCCAGAAGCAGCAGGGCCCGGAGTGGGAGAGGCTCAGGAAGCTTTTGGAAAGGCCCGCCCAGCTCAAGGACGAGGACCTTGCCCCCTTTGAGGGGCTCATCCCGCCGAAGGGGAACCTGAGGACGGCCTGGGAGGGCCTGAAGCGGGCGGTGCACACCCTCGCCGTCCTCCGCCAGGGGATCCCCCACCAGGTCCTAAACGCCAAGCACCACGCCAGGGAAGCGGAGATCGTGGCCCAGGCGGGGCGGAGCAAGACGGTCACCATCGCCACCAACATGGCGGGGCGGGGCACGGACATCAAGCTCGGGGGCAACCCCGAGTACCTGGCCGCCGCCCTCCTGGAGAAGGAAGGCTTTGACCGGTACGAGTGGAAGGTGGAGCTCTTCATCAAGAAGATGGTGGCGGGGAAGGAGGAGGAGGCCAGGGCCCTCGCCCAGGAGCTCGGGATCCGGGAGGAGCTTCTGGAAAGGATCCGCGAGATCCGGGAGGAGTGCAAGCAGGACGAGGAGCGGGTCCGGGCCCTGGGAGGGCTTTTCATCATCGGCACCGAGCGGCACGAGTCCCGCCGCATAGACAACCAGCTCCGCGGCCGCGCCGGGCGCCAGGGGGACCCCGGGGGAAGCCGCTTCTACGTCTCCTTTGACGACGACCTCATGCGCCTCTTCGCCTCCGACCGGGTCATCGCCATGCTGGACCGGATGGGCTTTGACGACTCCGAGCCCATTGAGCACCCCATGGTGACCCGGTCCATTGAGCGGGCCCAGAAGCGGGTGGAGGACCGGAACTTCGCCATCCGCAAGCAGCTTCTCCAGTTTGACGACGTCTTAAGCCGCCAGCGGGAGGTCATCTACGCCCAGCGCCGCCTGATTCTCCTCGGCAAGGACGAGGAGGTGAAGGAGGCCGCCATCGGCATGGTGGAGGAGACGGTGGCTTCTTTGGCGGAGAACTTCCTGAACCCCGAGGTCCACCCCGAGGACTGGGACCTCGAGGGCCTCAAGGCCACCCTCCTGGACACCGCGCCCCAGCTTCAGGACTTCCCCTTTGCGGAGCTTAGGGCCTTGAAGGCCGAGGAGGCGGTGGAGAGGCTCGTGGAGGCCGCCCTCAAGGCCTACGAGGCCCGCGAGGCCGAGCTTTCCCCGCCCCTGATGCGGGCCGTGGAGCGCTTCGTCATCCTCAACGTGGTGGACAACGCCTGGAAGGAGCACCTGCACAACCTGGACGTCCTCAGGCAGGGGATCTTCCTGCGGGGCTACGGCCAGAAGGACCCCTTCCAGGAGTACAAGATTGAGGCCACCCGCCTCTTCAACGAGATGGTGGCCTTCATCAAGAGCGAGGTGGCCAAGTTCCTCTTCCGCCTCAAGGTGGAGGCGGAGCCCGTGCGGCCCGTGCGGGAGGCTCCCTACGTGCCCGTGCCCGAGGCCAAGCCGGAGCCTTCCGAGGTCTTCGGGGTGGAAAGGAAGCGCGCCACCCCTCCGCCCCAGCCGGGCCTCTCCCGGGCGGAGCGCCGGCGGCTCATGCGCCAGGAGAAGAAGCGGAAGAAGTGAGGCCACCCCAGGCTGGCTTGGGCCAGCCTGGGGCCCCGGAAAGGCAGCCCAACAGGGCGGAGCCTACTCCTCGAGGGTGGAGAGGTCCCCGGGGTCCTTGCCCAGGGCCTGGGCCTTGAGGAGCCGCCTCAGGATCTTCCCCGAGCGGGTCTTGGGGAGCTTGTCCAGGAAGACCACCTCGCTCGGCGTGGCGATGGGCCCGAGCTCCCGGCGCACGTGCTGGACGAGGGCCTCCTTCAGCTCCTCCGAGGGGGTTTGCCCAAGCCTAAGGACCACGAAGGCCTTGATGGCCTCCCCCTTCAGGGGGTCGGGGACGCCGATGACCGCGGCCTCGGCCACGGCGGGGTGGGAGACCAGGGCGCTTTCCACGTCGGCGGTACCGATGCGGTGCCCCGCGACGTTCAGCACGTCGTCCGCCCGGCCCAAGACGCTGAAGTACCCCTCCTCGTCCTTGCTCGCCACGTCCCCGCTGGCGTAGACGCCCCCCGGGACCTCCTGCCAGTACCGGAGGTAGCGCTCGTGGTTCCCCCAGACGGTGCGCATCATGTGGGGGAAGGGCCGCTTGAGGACGAGGAGGCCGCCCTGCCCCGGGGGGACGGGCCTGCCCTCCTCGTCCACCACCTCCGCCTCCACCCCGGGGAGGGCCACCCCGGCGAAGCCGGGCTTGGCGGGGAGGACGAGGGGGGTTCCCAGGGTGGGGCCGCCGAGCTCCGTCTGCCACCAGTTGTCCGCCACGAAGCCCCGCCTGCCCCCGTCCACCAGGTGCTCGTAGGCCCACTTCAGGGCCTCGGGGTTCAAGGGCTCTCCGGCCACGGCCAGAAGGCGCAAGGAGCTGAGGTCGTACTTCCTGGGCCACTCGGGGCCGTACTTCATGAACATGCGCACCGCCGTGGGGGCGGTGAACATCACGTTCACCCGGTACCGCTCCACCGCCTGCCAGAGGGCCCCGGGGTCGGGGTGGTCGGGGGCCCCTTCCCGGAGGACGGAGGTGATCCCCTCAAGAAGAGGGGCGTAGACGATGTAGGAGTGGCCCACGATCCAGCCGATGTCGCTCGTGGCCCAGAAGACGTCCTCGTCCTTCACGTCAAAGAAGGTGCGCAGGTGGTAGGTGGTGCCCACCATGTACCCCCCGTGGACGTGGACCACGCCCTTGGGCTTTCCCGTGGAGCCCGAGGTGTAGAGGATGAAGAGGGGGTGCTCGGCGTCCACCATCTCCGCCCGGGCCTCGGGGGGGTTACCCCAGAGGAGCTCGTGGAAGTCGTAGTGCCCTTCGGCAAGCTCCGCCTTGTACGCCCGCTGGAACCAGACCACTTTTAGGGGAAGGTCCCGGATGGCCTCCTCGGCGATGCTCCTGAGGTCCACCCCTTTTCCCCGCCGGAAGCTTACGTCCCCGGCGATGAGGAGCTTGGCCTGGGCGTCCAGGATGCGCTCCCTCAGGGCCGAGACCCCAAGCCCGGCGTAGACCACGCTGTGGATGGCGCCGATGTAGGCGGTGGCGAGCATGGCGAGGACCCCTTCCAGGGTGAGGGGCATGTAGATCACCACCCGGTCCCCCTTTCCCACCCCGAGGCGCCTAAGCCCCGTGGCCAGGCGGCGCACCCGGTCCAGAAGCTCCCCGTAGGTGAGCTTTTCCTCCCGGCCGTCCTCGGCGAGGTAGAGGAGGGCCACCTTGTTCCTTAGGCCCCTTTCCACGTTCCGCTCCAGGGCGTTGTAGACGGCGTTGGTGGTGCCGCCCAGGAACCAGCGGTGCTCCGGGAGGGTCCACTCAAGGACCTTCTCAAAGGGCTTTTCCCAGTGGAAGCGCCGCGCCCAAGCCCCCCAGAAGCCCTCAGGGTCCTCGAGGCTTTTCCGGTACTCCGCCGCGTAGTCCTGGAGGTTCGCCTTCTTCCGCAAGTCCTCCGGTGCCCAAAGCCTTTCCTGAACCTTAAGGAGCTTTTCCAGCGCCATAGTCCTCCTCCAGTCCCGAGGTGTCCCCCGGGTCTAGGCCGAGAAGCTCCGCCTTGAGGAGCCGCCTCAGGATCTTCCCCGAGCGGGTCCGGGGAAGGCGTTCCCGGAAGAAGACCCTGGGCGGCGGGACGGGGCCCAGGTGCCGCAGGATGTGGGCCTTGAGCTTTTCCGCCAGGAGGGGCTTGAGCTCCTCGGGGAACTCCCGGGCCTGCGGCACCACGAAGACGGCGATCTCCTCCCCCGTCTCCCCCGGCACCCCCACCGCGGCCGCCTCCGCCACCTGGGGGTGGGTGAGGAGGACGGCCTCCACCTCCGCGGGGCCGATCCGGGCCTCGCCCACCTTGATGACCTCCTCGGTGCGGCCCAGGATGCGGAAGTACCCTTCCTCGTCCATCTCCGCGAGGTCCCCCGTCCAGTAGAGGCCTCCCCGCCAGGGGGAGCGCCCCCCCTGGAGGTCCACCATGTGGGCGGGCCCCGTGGCGCCGAGGACCAGGTGCCCCTTGCTCCCGGGAGGGAGGGGCCGCCCCTCCTCGTCCACCACCCGGGCCTCCACCCCGGGGAGGGGGAGGCCCACGTGGCCGGGCTTGGCCGGGAGGGGGGGGCGTGGCAGGGCGGGGGCCCCGAGCTCCGTCTGCCACCAGTTGTCCACGGGCCAGGCCAGGTGCTCCCGGGTCCAGCGCCAGATCTCGGGGCTCAGCACCTCGCCCACGCTCGCCGCCAGGCGGAGGCCCGTGGGCCGGGCCTCCCCGTGGCGCCTCAGGGTCCGGAGCACCGCGGGGGAGGTGAGGAGGACGTCCACCCCGAGGTGGGCCAGGCGCTCGTAGAAGGCCCCGGGGCTCGGGTGGTCGGGCCGGTCCTCCACGAGGAGGGAGGTGCCGCCGAGGAGCAAGGGGGCGTAGAGGCCGAAGGAGTGGCCCACGATCCAGAAGAGGTCGGCGGTGGTGTGGAACACCTCTCCCGGCTTCAGGTCAAAGACGTGTCGGAGGGCCCAGGCGACCCCCACCATGTACCCCCCGTGGCCGTGGACCACGCCCTTGGGCTTCCCCGTGGAGCCCGAGGTGGGAAGGAGGAAGAGGGGGTGGGCCGCGGGCACGGGCTCGGGCTCGGCGGGCCGGGCCTCGTAAAGCCGCTCCAGAAACTCGGGGCTTCCCCGGACGTGCCAGAGGACCTTGAGGTCCAGGCCCTGGATTGCGGCCTCCACCACCTCCCGCACCCGCACGGGCTGGCCCCGGTAGAAGTAGGCGTCCGCCGCCACGAGGAGCCGGGGCCTCAGGTCCTCGAGGCGCCGCCTCAGGGCCTCCGGGCCCAGGCCCAGGGGCAGGGCCGCGTGCACCGCCCCGATCCGGGCGCAGGCCAAGGCGGCGAGGGCGGCCTCGAGGCCCGTGGGCAGGTAGAGGGCCACCCTGTCCCCCCGCCCCACCCCGAGGGTCCGGAAGAGCCCGGCGAGCCTGCTTGAGAGCTCCCGGACCTCCTTGTAGGTCCACTTGCCGAGCCGCCCTTCTCCGTCCAGGGTGAGGAGGGCGACCTGCTGGGCCTTTTCCGGGAGGTGCCGGTCCAGGGCGTTTAGGGCCACGTTGGTGAGGCCGCCCGCGAACCAGGTCCGGTCCTCCCGGCGGAAGACCGCCTTCCAGGGCCTTTCCCAGGCGAAACCCCGGGCGAAGCCTTCCCAGAAGGCCTCGGGGTCCTCGAGGCTCGCCCGGTGGGCGGCCCGGGGGTCGGGCAGGTTGGCGGCGCGGCGGAGGGCCTCGGGGGGGTCTATCCGCTCCACCCTTACCGGCTCGGGGAGGGCGGGCGGGGGGGTGGGGGCCTCTTCCTCGGGCAGGACCTGGGCGGAGACCCGGGCCACCTCGGCCAGGGCCCGGGCCAGGCGGCCAAAGGCGAAGGGGAAGCGGCGCGAGGGCACCTTGACCCCCAGGGCCCCGAGGAGGCGCCCCTCCGGGCTTAAGAGGGGGACGGCCACCCCGGAGACCCCGAGGGCGTACTCCTCCATCTCCACCGCAAGCCCCGAGGCCCGGACGCGCTTCAGCTCCTCCTCCAGGGCCAGGGGGTCGGTGAGGGTGTAGGGGGTCTTGGGAGTGAGGGGGGGCAGGGGGAAGTCCCCGAAGGCGAGGAGCACCTTTCCCAGGGCCAGGGCGTGCCACTCCGGGGGCAGGGTCTCCCCCAGGGGGTGGAGCTGGCCCTGCCGCCCCCGGGTCTTGAGCCGCACCCCCTGGGGGGTGAGGAGGGCGAGGTAGCACCGCTCCCGGGTGCGCAGGTAGAGCTCCTCCAAGGCCTCCTCCAAGGGCGTGGGCTCCAAGGGGACGGGCTTTTGCCGCGCGAGCCGGAAGCCCCCCTCCTCCTTCACCACGAAGCCCTCCTCCATCAGGCTGTGGAGGAGGGCGTAGGCGGAGGAGAGGCTCTTCCCCAGGAGGCGGGCCACCTCCTTCGCCCCCACCCCTTCCGGGTGGTCGGCCAGGTAGGCCAGAAGGCGCAGGGCCTGCTGCACGGTGGAAAGCCCTCGCTTGCGCGCCATGGGTTGAGCTTATCCTCCCACCCCTTCGGGCGCCGGGTCAAGAAACGCCCTCTTTGGGGCATGGCGCGAAAACCCCGCTTTCTTGACCCGCGCCTCGTCCTGCGCCTACCCTTCAAGGTATAAGGAGGGAGGCATGGACAGGCTGGAGTCGGTGCTCAAGGAGGAGCGGGTCTTTTACCCCAGCGAGGAGTTCCGCAAGCAGGCCCACATCAAGAGCGAGGAGGAGTACCAGCGCCTCTACGAGGAGAGCGTCCGTGACCCCGAAGGGTTCTGGGGACGGGTGGCCTCGGAGCTCCACTGGTTTGAACCCTGGCGGAAGGTCCTGGAAGGGGACCTTCCCCACCCCAAGTGGTTCGTGGGGGGGAAGACCAACCTCTCCTACAACGCCCTGGACCGGCACGTGAAGACCTGGCGGCGCAACAAGGCGGCCATCGTTTGGGAGGGGGAGCCGGGGGAGGAGAGGGTCCTCACCTACCACGACCTCTGGCGCGAGGTGCAGAGGTTCGCCAACGTCCTCAAGCGCCTGGGGGTGAAGAAGGGCGACAGGGTCACCATCTACCTCCCCATGATCCCCGAGGCGGCCATCGCCATGCTCGCCTGCACCCGGATCGGGGCCGTCCACTCCGTGGTCTTCGGCGGCTTCTCCGCCGGGGCGCTGGCGGACCGGATCAAGGACGCCGAGGCCAAGGTCCTCATCACCGCCGACGGGGGCTTCCGCCGGGGCGGGATCGTCCCCCTCAAGCAGAACGCCGACGAGGCCCTAAAGGACGCCACGAGCGTGGAGCACGTGGTGGTGGTGCGCCGCACCGGGGAGGAGGTGCCCTGGACCCCGGGCCGGGACCACTGGTGGCACGAGCTCATGGAGGCCGCCCCCGACCGGTGCGATCCCGAACCCATGGAGGCGGAGGAGCCCCTCTTCATCCTCTACACCTCCGGCTCCACCGGGAAGCCCAAGGGGGTGTTGCACACCACGGGCGGCTACATGACCTACGTCTACTACACCACCAAGCTGGTCTTTGACCTCAAGGACGAGGACGTCTACTGGTGCACCGCCGACGTGGGCTGGATCACGGGGCACTCCTACGTGGTCTACGGGCCCCTCTTGAACGGGGCCACCACGGTGATGTACGAGGGGGCCCCCAACTGGCCCGAGCCCGACCGCTTCTGGCGGATCGTGGACAAGTACGGGGTGACCGTCTTCTACACCGCCCCCACCGCCATCCGCAGCTTCATGAAGTGGGGCGAGGGCTGGCCGGGCAAGCACCGCCTGGACTCCTTGAGGCTCCTCGGCACCGTGGGCGAGCCCATCAACCCCGAGGCCTGGCTCTGGTACTACCACGTGATCGGCAAGGGCCGCTGCCCCATCGTGGACACCTGGTGGCAGACGGAGACGGGCGGCATCATGATCACCACCCTCCCCGGGGCCCACGCCATGAAGCCGGGGCACGCGGGGAAGCCCTTCTTCGGCGTGGTGCCCGAGATTTTGGACGGCGAGCACCGCCCCGTGGAGAACCCCGACGAGGGGGGCCACCTCTGCATCACCCGTCCCTGGCCCAGCATGCTCCGCACCGTCTGGGGCGACCCGGAGCGCTTCCTGCAGCAGTACTTCAGCCAGCACCCCGGGGTCTACTTCAGCGGCGACGGGGCCAAGCGGGACAAGGACGGGTACTACATGATCCTGGGCCGGGTGGACGACGTTCTGAACGTGGCCGGGCACCGCCTGGGCACCATGGAGATCGAGTCCGCCCTGGTGGCCCACCCCGCCGTGGCCGAGGCGGCGGTGGTGGGCAGGCCCGATCCCGTGAAGGGGGAGGCCATCGTGGCCTTCGTGACCCTGAAGGAGGGGCACACCCCCTCGGACGCCCTCAAGGAGGAGCTCAGGGCCCACGTGGCCAAGGTCATCGGCCCCATCGCCCGCCCGGACGAGATCCGCTTCACCGACGCCCTGCCCAAGACCCGCTCGGGCAAGATCATGCGCCGCCTCCTCCGGCAGATCGCCGCCGGGGAGAAGGAGATCAAGGGGGACACCTCCACCCTCGAGGACCGCTCCGTGGTGGAGCGGCTGAAGGAGGGCGCCTAAGCCCCACGGGCGCCGCGCCCCGGCGGGGTGGCCTTCACCCCGCCGGGCTCTTGTGCACGTGCACCACCTTCCACCCCTCGGGGAAGCGCACCGCCACCCGGCTCTCGTTCACCGCCCGGTGGCGGAGGCCCGCCTCCTCCTCCACGGTGAGGAGGAGGGTGTAGCTGAAGATGGCCACGTCCCCATAGCGCTGAAGGCGCTTTTCCAGGAGGTCCAGGCGGTAGGCCCTGCCCCTCGTGGCCCAGTTCTTCTCCACCATGAAGCGGTGGAAGGGGAGGCCGTCCAGGCGGTGGGGGGTCACGAACCACTCGTAGAGGGAAAGCTCCTCGTGGGTGGTGGCCTCGTACGTGGCCCAGTCGCCCTCGTAGATGCTCCTCAGGTGCCTCTCCAAAAAGTTCCAGAGCTCGGCTTCGCCTTCCATGGCCCTCCTCACCGGGGGGGCTGGTACTCGCCCCACTCCTCCCTAAGAACCCCGCAGACCTCCCCCAGGGTGGCCCGGCGCCGGAAGGCCTCCAGCACGTAGGGGAAGAGGTTCTCCTCGCCCCTTGCCGCCTCCCTTAGCCTCTCTAGGCCGACCCTTACGCTTTCCCCATCCCGATTGGCTTTGAAGGCGGCGAGCTCCCGCTTGCGCCTTTCGTGGAGCTCGGGGTCAATCCGCTGCACGGGGACGGGTTCGTTGAGGGGGCTATTGGGGTCAAAGAAGCGGTTCACCCCCACGATCACCCTCTTGCCCTCCTCCACCTCCTTCTGGAACTGCCAGGCGGACTCCTCGAGGGCCCTCTGGAAGTAGCCCGCCTCCACCGCGGCCACCGCGCCCCCAAGGGCGTCAATCTCCCGCAGAATCTGCTCCGCCTCCCGTTCCAGCTTGTCCGTGAGGTGCTCCACGTAGAAGCTCCCCCCTAGGGGGTCTATGGCCCGGGTGACCCCGCTCTCGTAGGCCAGGATCTGCTGGGTGCGGAGGGCGAGGAGGGCGCTCTTCTCCGTGGGCAGGCCCAGGGCCTCGTCGTAGGCGTTGGTGTGGAGGCTCTGCGTCCCCCCGAGCACCGCCGCCAGGGCCTGGTAGGCGGTGCGCACCACGTTGTTGAGGGGTTCCTGCGCCGTGAGGGTGGAGCCCCCGGTCTGGGTGTGGAAGCGGAGCATCCAGCTTTTCGGGTCCTTGGCCCCGAACTCCTCCCGCATGATCCTTGCCCAAAGGCGCCTTGCCGCCCGGAACTTGGCGGCCTCCTCAAAGATGTCCCCGTGGGCGGCGAAGAAGAAGGAAAGCCTCGGGGCGAAGCGGTCCACGTCCAGGCCCCGCTCCAAGGCGGCCCGCACGTAGGCCTTGGCGTCCGCCAGGGTGAAGGCGATCTCCTGGGCGGCGGTGGACCCCGCCTCGCGGATGTGGTAGCCGGAGATGCTGATGGTGTTCCACCGGGGGACGTGCGCGGCGCAGAACTCAAAGATGTCGGTCACGAGGCGCATGGAGGGGCCGGGCGGGTAGATGTAGGTGCCGCGGGCGAAGTACTCCTTGAGGATGTCGTTCTGCACCGTCCCCGAGACCTTGTCCCAGGGCACCCCCTGCGCCTCGGCCACGAGGAGGTAGAGGGCGAGGAGCATCATGGCCGGGGCGTTGATGGTCATGCTGGTGGAGACCTGGTCCAGGGGGATGCCGTCAAAGAGCTTCTGCATGTCCTCCAGGGTGGCGATGGACACCCCCACCCGCCCCACCTCCCCCACGCTCATGGGGTGGTCGGGGTCCAGGCCGAGCTGGGTGGGGAGGTCAAAGGCCACGGACAGCCCCGTCTGGCCCTGGGAGAGGAGGTAGCGGTAGCGGGCGTTGGACTCCTCGGCGGTGGAGAAGCCCGCGTACTGGCGCATGGTCCAGAGCCTTTCCAGGTACATCCGGGGGTAGATCCCCCGGGTGAAGGGGTACTCCCCGGGCCGGCCGAGCTTCTCCCGGTACCCCTCGGGGAGGGACTCAAAGAGGCCTTCCATGCCTTAGTTTTACCGCAGGAGGCCGAGGAGGAGGGTGAAGAGGAGGAGGGCCCCGAGGACGGCGAGGAGGGGAGGGAGGAGGAGGCTGTAGGCGGCCAGCACCAGGGCCAGGAAGTCCTTCCAGTCGGGCTTGGGTTCGCCCCGCATCCCACCAAGGCTATACCGGGAGGGCCTTGGGGGACAAGGGCGTGGCTTTCAGGGAGGGAAGCGTTTTGGTACCATCGGGGCATGGGCCTTTCCAAGGGCGCGCGCAAGGTGCTGAAGGTCCTGGCCCGGAGGGGGGCCTCGGAGGTGCTCTGGGCCCTGGGCAAGGGGTCGGCGCGGTTCTCCGACCTCGAGGCCGTCCTCCGCCTCTCCCCCCGGACCCTGGCCGAGAGGCTCAGGGAGCTCCACCTCATGGGGTTCGTGGACCGACGGGCCTACGCGGAGGTGCCGCCTCGGGTAGAATATAGCCTCACGCCTAGGGGCAAGCGGGTCTTGGAGTTTCTGATGGAGCTGGACCGCGTGGTGGAAACCCTGGAGGAGGTACGGTGAAGGCGCGAGCCATCGTGGTGACTTCCGGCAAGGGCGGGGTGGGGAAGACCACCACCACCGCCAACCTCGGCGCCGCCTTGGCCAAGCTCGGGGAAAAGGTGGCCGTGGTGGACGTGGACGTGGGCCTCCGCAACCTGGACGTGGTCATGGGCCTCGAGGGCCGGGTGGTCTTTGACCTGGTGGACGTCCTCGAGGGCCGGGCCAGGCTCCGGCAGGCCCTCATCCGGGACAAGCGGGTGGAGAACCTCTTCCTCCTTCCCGCCTCCCAGACGAAGGACAAGGAGGCCCTGGACCCCGAGCGCTTCAAGGAGGTGGTGCGGGCCCTCTTGGAGGAGGAGGGCTTTGACCGGGTGCTCATAGACTCCCCCGCCGGCATAGAGAAGGGCTTCCAGACGGCGGCCGCTCCGGCGGAGGGGGCCTTGGTGGTGGTGAACCCCGAGGTCAGTAGCGTCCGCGACGCCGACCGGATCATCGGCCTCCTGGAGGCCCGGGAGGTGCGGGAGAACTTCCTCGTCATCAACCGCCTGCGCCCCAGGATGGTGGCCCGGGGGGACATGCTCTCCGTGGAGGACGTGGTGGAGATCCTGGGCCTGAAGCCCATCGGCATCATCCCCGAGGACGAGCAGGTGATCGTCTCCACCAACCAGGGGGAGCCCTTGGTCCTGAAGGGGACGGGCCCCGCCGCCCAGGCCTACATGGACACGGCGCGGCGCCTCCGGGGCGAGGAGGTGCCCTTCCGCGCCCTCGAGGACGCCCAGGGCCTTCTCGGGGTGCTGAAGCGCCTCTTTGGGGGTCGGTGATGTGGTGGCGCAGGAGGAGCAAGGAGAAGGCCAAGGAAAGGCTCAAGCTCGTGCTGGCCTACGACCGGGCGCGGCTTTCCCCGGGGATGGTGGAAAGCCTCAAGCGGGACCTCTTGGAGGTCCTCCGCCGCTACTTCCCCGCCCAGGAGGAGGGGCTTTCCGTGGCCCTGGAGGAGCGGGGGGAGAAGATGGTCCTGGTGGCGGACATCCCCTTGCGCTAGCGGGGTAGGCCGTGGCGCCCGCGCGGCCCAACTGGCTGGCCTACGACTGGGGCCTCGTCTTCCTGGTCGCGGCCATCGTCGCTTTGGGCTTTGTCAACCTGGGGAGCGCCGCCCCCGACCCGGTCCTCCTCTACCGCCAGAGCGTGGCCCTGGGGCTTGGGCTTCTCCTCGCCTTCCTCTTGCAGTTCCTCTCCCGCCGCCGCCTCTTCGGCCTGGCCTATCCCCTTTACGGGGCCTCCCTCCTTCTCCTGGCCTTGGTCCTCGTGGTGGGCCGGGAGATCAACGGGGCCAGGGCCTGGTTCGTGCTGGGACCCTTGCAGTTCCAGCCCTTGGAGCTCGCCAAGCTCGGCCTCCTCCTCGCCCTGGCCAAGGCCCTCGAGGGCAGGCCCATCGCCCGGGTCTGGGACTACGCCCTCCCCGCCCTCCTCACCCTCCCCGTGGTGGGCCTCCTCCTCCTCCAGCCGGACCTGGGCGGGGCGCTGGTGGTGCTCTTCGGCGTCTTCGTGGTGGTCTTCGTCCGCGGGCTTCCCTGGCGCCACCTCCTCGTGGGCCTCTTCGCCCTGGCCCTCCTCGTGCCCACCGCGGTGTGGCCCAACCTCAAGCCCTACCAGAGGGAGCGCGTCCTCATCGTCCTGGACCCTTACCGGGACCCTTTGGGCCAGGGCTTCCAGGTCATCCAGTCCACCATCGCCATCGGCTCGGGGGGGCTTTTCGGCAAGGGCTACGGCCAGGGCACCCAGGCCCAGCTCGGCTTCATCCCCTTCCGGCACACGGACTTCGTCTTCTCCGTGTGGGCCGAGGAGTGGGGGTTCGTGGGCGTCGTGGGGCTTCTGGGGCTTTACGGCCTCCTTCTCGCCCGCCTCTTCGCCCTGGCCCTCGCCTGCCCGAGGCTTTCCGACCGGCTTTTCCTCTCGGGGTTCGCGGGGATGCTGGGCTTCCAGGTGGTGGTGAACCTGGGGGTGGCCCTGGGGGTGATGCCCGTCACCGGCCTCACCCTCCCCCTCTTTTCCTACGGCGGCTCCAGCCTCATCGCCACCCTGGCGGGCTTGGGCCTCGTCCTCCTCGTGCACCGGGACCGCTACCAGGACTGAGCCTTTTCGGGGTGCCAGGCCTGGGGTTGCCCCCCGGGGCGGCGCGCCCTAAACTGGGCGTCGTGGCCGAGGTGCTGGTGCGTCTCCAGGGGGTGCGGAAGCGCTACGGAACCACCGTGGCCCTGGACGGGGTGGACCTCGAGGTCCATAGGGGCGAGTTCTTCAGCCTCCTCGGGCCCTCGGGCTGCGGCAAGACCACCCTTTTGCGGCTCCTCGCCGGGTTTGAGACCCCGGACGCGGGCCGGATAGAGATCGGCGGCCGGGACATGGCCCGGGTCCCCCCCTACGAGCGCCCGGTGAACACCGTCTTTCAGAACTACGCCCTCTTCCCCCACATGACCGTGGAGGCGAACATCGCCTTCGGCCTCAGGATGAAAGGCCTTCCCCCGGAGGCCATCCGGGAGAAGGTGGCCTGGGCGTTGGAGCTCGTGGACCTCCTGGGCCTGGAGAAGCGCTACCCCAGGGAGCTTTCCGGGGGGCAGAAGCAGCGGGTGGCCCTGGCCCGGGCCCTGGTCTTGGAGCCCCAGGTCCTCCTCCTGGACGAGCCCCTCTCCGCCCTGGACGCAAGGCTCCGCCAGGACCTCAGGGTGGAGCTCATGCAGCTCCAGAGGCGGCTTGGCACCACCTTCATCTTCGTCACCCACGACCAGGAGGAGGCCCTGGTCATGTCCGACCGCATCGCCGTGATGCGCTCGGGCCGCATTGAGCAGGTGGGGCTTCCCGACGAGGTCTACGAGCGCCCCAAGACCCGCTTCGTAGCGGCCTTTCTCGGCCGCTCCAACTTCCTCCCCGCAAGGCCCCACCCCTTGGGGGCCGAAACCCCTTTGGGGCCTTTGCGCCTTAAGGCCCCTTTGGCGCGGGAGGCCCTTTTGGCCATCCGCCCGGAGAAGATCCGGCTCTACCCGGCCCAGGGGGGGGTTCCCGCCCGGGAGAACCTGGTGCGGGCGGTGGTGGAGGAGATCGTCTACACGGGGGCGGAGAACCAGTACTACCTGAGGGCGGGGGAGGTGAGGCTTCTGGCCTATACCCTGAACCAGGACCTGCAGGAGCCCGGGGCCGAGGAGTTCGGGTACGGGGAGGAGGTCCTCTGCTACCTCCCCCCGGAGAACCTGGTGGTGGTCCATGAATGAGGCGGCGACACCCCTACAGCGGCTTTTCCGCATCCTGGTCACCGTGGGTCCGGGGGCCCTTTGGCTTTTCCTCTTCGTCCTCTTGCCCACCTTTCTCGTCCTCCTCGCCTCCTTCATGAGCCGGGGGCCTTACGGGGAGCTTTCCGGCCCCTGGGGCTTCCACAACTACCTCCGGCTCCTCGAGGCCCCTTACCTCAAGGCCTTCGCGCAAAGCCTCCTCCTCGGGGCCCTCACCACCCTGCTCGCCGCCCTCCTGGGCTATCCCCTCGCCTTCTACCTCGCGGGCCACCCCCGGCGGGACCTGCTTCTCCTCCTTCTCCTCCTGCCCTTCTTCACCAACTTCCTCATCCGGGTCTACGCCTGGCTCGTCCTCCTGCAGAGGGAGGGCCTGGTGAACGCCTTCCTCCAGGCCTTTGGCCTCGGGCCCCTCGGCCTCTACCCTTCCTTCCTGGCGGTCCTCCTCGCGAGCCTCTACACCTTCCTGCCCTTCTTCGTCCTCCCCGTCTACGCCAGCGTGGAGCGGATTGACTGGCAGCTTCTGGAGGCGGCCTACGACCTCGGGGCGAGGCCCTTTAGGGCCTTCCTCCACGCCGTCCTTCCCCAGACCTACCCGGGGCTTTTCGCGGGAAGCGTCCTCGTCTTCATCCCCGCCATGGGCACCTTCGTGGTGGCCGACCTCTTGGGGGCGGGGCGGGTGGTCCTCATCGGCAACCTCATCCAGCAGCAGTTCGGCGTCACCCGGGACTGGGCCTTCGGGGCGGCCTTGAGCGTCTTCCTCATGGCCTTCGTCCTCTTAAGCCTCTACCTCTACGCCCGCCTCCAGGGGGAAAGGGGGCTTGAGGACCTGGTATGAGGCGGCTCCTCTCCTTCCACGCCCTTTTGGTCTACCTCTTCCTCTACCTGCCCATCCTCGTCGTCGTGGCCCTCTCCTTCAACGAGAGCCGCAGGGGGGTCCACTTCACCGGCTTCACCCTGAAGTGGTACCAGGGCCTCTTCCAAGACCCAAGGGTCCTGGAGTACTTCGCCAACACCCTGGTCGTGGCCCTGGTCTCCACCCTGGTCTCCACGGTCCTCGGGACCCTCCTCGCCCTGGGCCTCGTGCGCTACCGCTTCCCCGGCAAAGGCTTCCTCCGCTACCTCCTCTACGTCCCCGTGGTGGTGCCCGACGTGGTCATGGGGGTTTCCCTCCTCCTCCTCTTCGCCTTCTCCCGCGAGCTTTTGGGCTTTCCCCGGCTTTCCCTCCTCACGGTGATCCTGGGGCACATCACCTTCCAGGTGGCCTTCGTGACCCTGGTGGTGCGCTCCCGGCTCCTCCTCCTGGACCCCGCCCTGGAGGAGGCCGCCCGGGACCTGGGGGCGAGGGGGTTCCAGACCTTCCTCCACGTGACCCTTCCCCTGGCCTGGCCGGGGGTGGCGGCGGGGGCGCTCCTCGCCCTCACCCTCTCCCTGGACGACTTCGTGGTCACCTTCTTCACCGCGGGGCCTGGGGCCACCACCTTGCCCCTTTACATCTACTCCAGCGTGAAGCTCGGGGTGAGCCCCAAGGTCCACGCCCTCTCCAGCCTGATTGTGGGGCTCAGCGCCTTCTTCCTCGCCCTGGGGTATGCTCTTAGCCGGAGGAGGTTATGAGGCGGATTGCGGTGTTGCTCCTGCTCGTCGCGGTGGTGCTCCTCGGGTGGCTTTGGCTTCGGCCCAAGGCGCCTTCGGGCGCGGGCACCCTTTACTTCCTCAACTGGGCCGACTACATCCCCGAGGAGCTTATCCAGAAGTTTGAGGCGGAGACCGGGGCCAAGGTGGTCCTGGACACCTTTGAGTCCCCCGAGGCCATGCTGGCGAAGCTCAAGGCGGGGGCGGACCAGGAGTTCTCCCTGGTGGTGGCCCCCGACTACTACGTCCTGCAGATGGCCCGGGACGGCCTCATCGCCCCCTTGGACAAGGGGAAGCTGAAGAACCTCGCCAACCTGGACCCCTTCTTCCTAGACCCTCCCTACGACCCCGGCCTGCAGTACTCCGTGCCCTACCTCTGGGGCACCACGGGGATCGCCTACCGGGAGGACCTGGTGACGGGCCCCGTGGACTCCTACGCCGTCTTCTTTGCTCCGGAGGCCCAGGTGGGGCCCTTCCTCCTCCTGGACGAGATGCGGGAGACCATAGGAGCGGCCCTGAAGTACCTGGGCTACTCGGTGAACACCACCGACCCCGAGGCCCTGGCGAAGGCCAAGGAGCTCCTCCTCGCCGCCAAGGAGCGCTCCGTGGGCTTCGCCGGGGGCCTCGAGGCCCTGAACCGCATCCTGGCGGGGGACGCCGCCTTAAGCCTCGCCTACTCGGGGGACGTCCTCCAGGCCCGGGAGGAGGACCAGCGCCTCCGCTACACCCTGGCCAAGGAGGGGGGACGCTCTGGACGGACGCCATGGTGGTGCTGAAGCGGGGCCCGGCCCAGGAGCTGGCCTACCGCTTCATGGACTTCCTCCTGGAGCCGGAAAACGCCGCGGCCTTGGCGGAGTACACCCACTACGCCACCCCCGTGGCCAAGGCCATCCCCCTCCTGCCCGAGGAGATGCGGAACGACCCCGTGGTCTTCCCGCCGGAGGAGGTGCGCTCTAGGCTTGAGTACCTCAAAGACCTCGGCCCTGACATCGTCCTCTACGACCAGATTTGGACCGAGGTTAAGGCCCACTAAACCCGGGGCCAGGGGGGCCGGGCGTATACTGGGCCCATGAAGAAGGCCCTGGTCCTGGCCCTCCTCCTGGGCCTTTTCGCCCAGGGGCAGGCGGTCCAAGGGGAAGCCCTTTGGAAGCGCCTCTGCGCCCAGTGCCACGGGGGGCGGGCCCAGGGGGCGCGGCCCTACCCGGGCCTCGAGGCGGCGGCCCCCCTCTTTAGGACCCCTGAGGGCCGGCGCTACCTCGTCCTCGTGCTCCTCTATGGAAAGCGGGGGGAGGCGGGCCTCATGCCGGGCTTCCCCCAGCTTGGCGACGAGGAGCTCGCCGCCCTGCTCAACCACCTCATGGCCCTCCTCAAGGTGCGGGCCGAGCCCTTCAATCCCGAGGACATCAAAAGGGAGCGGGGCCAGAACCTGGCCCCGGACCGGATCCAGAGGCCCTAGAGCGGGTCTTCCAGCACCGCCCCCTCGTCCGCCTGGCGCACCAGGGCGGCGTAGCGGGCGAAGAGGCCGTGGGTGAAGGCGGGGGGTCGGGGCCGCCAGCGGGCCCTCCGCCTTTCCAGCTCCTCCTCGGGGAGGAGGACCTCGAGGCGGCGGCCTTCCACGTCAATCCGGATGCGGTCCCCCTCCTCCAGGAGGGCGATGGGCCCGCCCACGAAGGCCTCGGGGGCGATGTGGCCGATCATGAGGCCGCGGGTGCCCCCGGAGAAGCGGCCGTCGGTGAGGAGGGCCACCTCCGGCCCCAGGCCTTCCCCCACGATGGCGCTCGTCACCGAGAGCATCTCGGGCATCCCCGGTGCCCCCTTGGGGCCCACGTAGCGGATGACCACCACGTCCCCAGGCCGGATCTCCCCCTTCAGGACCTTCTCCATGGCCGCCTCCTCCGAGTCAAAGACCCGGGCCGGGCCCTCAAAGTAGGTGCGCTCCGTCCCCGCGAGCTTGAGGACGGCGCCTTTAGGGGCGAGGTTTCCCTTGAGCACCACGAGCCCCCCGTGGGGCTTGAGGGCCTTCTCCACGGGGAAGACCACCTTCTGCCCCTCTTGTTCCCGGTAGGCCCGCTCCACCTCCTCCGCCAGGGTGCGGCCCGTGAGGGTCTTCTCCTCCCCAAAGAGGAGCCCCGCCTCCAGAAGCCGCTTGAAGACGAGGGCTGTCCCCCCGGCTTCGTAGAGCTCCCAGGCGGTGTAGGTGCCCCAAGGGCGGAGGTCCGCGATCACCGGGGTCTTGCGGGAAATCTGGTCAAAGTCGTCCAGGCTGAGCTCCACCCCCGCTTCCTTGGCCAGGGCGAGGAGGTGGAGGACGGCGTTGGTGCTCCCCCCCGTGGCGGCCACGGCGGCGATGGCGTTGAGGAAGCTTTTCCGGGTGAGGAAGTCCTTGGGCTTCCAGTCGTGGGCGATGGCCCAGGCGAGGATTTTCCCCGCCTCCTTGGTGGCCCGCTCCTTTTCGGGGTGGACGGCGGGGATGGCGTTGTAGCCCACGGGGGAGAGGCCCAGGGCCTCGAGGGCCATGGCCATGGTGTTGGCGGTGTACTGGCCGCCGCAGGCCCCGGGGCCGGGGATGGCCCGGCGTTCAATCTCCAAAAGCTCCTCCTCGCTGATCTTCCCCGCGGCCCTTTGCCCCACCGCCTCAAAGACCTCCACGATGGTGAGCTTCCGGCCTTGCCACTCCCCGGGGGCGATCGTCCCCCCGTAGAGGATCATGCCGGGGACGCCGCTGCGGATCACCCCCATGGCCGTTCCCGGGATGGTCTTGTCGCAGGCGGAAAGCCCCACCATGCCGTCGTAGAGGTAGCCCTGGGCGATGAGCTCCACGCTGTCGGCGATGACCTCGCGGCTTACGAGGCTCGCCCGCATGCCCGGGGTGCCCATGCTGATCCCGTCGGAGATGGCGGGAGCCCCGAACTCAAAGGGGAAAAGCCCCGCCTCCTTGAGCCCGGCCTTGAGGTGCTGGGCCAGCTCCCGCAGGTGGAAGTTGCAGGGCATCCCGTCGGTGAAGGTGTTCACCACCCCCACGAAGGGCCTTCCGAAGTCCTCGTCCCCTACCCCCACCGCCCGGAGCATGGCGCGGGCGGGGGCCTGCTTGAGTCCCTTCTTGATCTGGTCCGACCTCATGCGTCCCTCCAGGTGGCGATCTTTCCGTGGAAGGCCCTGGCCTTGGGGAGAAGCCGCACCAGGGCCCTCGCGGCCTCCTCCGGGGTGAGGAGGAGGCCTTCCTCCTTGTAGCTCCTGAAGACCCGGTGGAGCACGGCCGCGGCGCTTCCCTGGGCCTCCCGGGCCTGGCGCTGCATCTCCGTCTCCACCACCCCGGGGCGGTAGACGAAGCAGGCGACCTCCGGGGCCTCGGCGGCGAGCTGCCTTGCCAGGTGCTCCTCCGCCGCCTTGGCCACGGCGTAGGCCCCGATGCCCGGCAGGTTGCTCTCCGCCGCCCCCGAGCCCACGTACACGGCGAGGCCTTCCCCTTTGCGCCTGAGGACGGGGTAGGCGAAGCGGGCGAGCTGGTAGCCGGCGAGGAGGTTGGCCTCGAGGACCTCCAGGAAGAGCTCCTCCGCGAGTTCAAAGAGGAGGGGCCCCGGGTGGAGGACCCCGGCGTTGTGGATGTAGCCCGCGAAGTTCCCCAAGGCCTCGGCCCTTTCCACCAGGGCGTGGGCCACCTCCGCCTTCCCCGCGCTCCCCGCCACGTAGACCGCCCTCGCCCCCAGGGCCTGGACCTCCTCGGCCACCGCCCGCAAGGAGGCCTCCTTGCGGGCGTTGAGCACCAGGTCAAAGCCTTCCTTGGCGAGCTCCAGGGCGAGGGCCTTCCCGATGCCCCGGCTCGCCCCGGTGAGGATCAGGGTCTTCCTCATAGGAGTTCCTCCGCGGGGATCTCCACGCCGTGGAAGGAAAGCCTGGCCCCGGGGCCCAGGGCCTCCGCCTCCCGGTAGCCCCCGCCTTCGGGCTTTCTGTGGACGAGGACCCTCTTCCCCTCCAGGTCCACCACCCAGACCTCGGGCACCCCGGCTTGGGCGTAGAGGGGGAGCTTCACCTGGAGGTCGTAGCGGAGGGAACTCTCGGCCACCTCCACCACGAGGAGGGCGTCTCGCCCTAGGGGCAGCTCCTCCTCGTAAAAGTCGGGCCGTGGCTTAAGGAGGGCGAGGTCGGGGTAAAGCTCTGACTCCCCTACCACCAGGGGGCTTTGCACAAAGAGGATGGCCTTTTGGGGCACAAGGGGGCCGAAGAGGGCGGTGAGCTTGGCCACCTTGGCGGCGTGGCGCTTCCCGATGGGGCTCATCTCCACCAGGTCTCCTTCCACGAGCTCCAGCCTCAGGTCCTCCGGGAAGACCCCGGCCTCCACCATGCGGTGGAACTCCTCCAGGGAGATCTTGTGGCGGGTCACGGCAGGACCTCCTTGACCGGCACCTTAAGGCCCAGGACCGAAAGCTCCCCGTCCTCGAGGGCCTGGGCCTCCCCGTAGCCCTCCCCTTGGGGCTTGCGGAAGACGTGCACCTTCTCCCGCACCAGGTCCACCACCCAGACCTCCGGTATCCCTGCTTGGGCGTAGAGGGGGAGCTTCACCTGGAGGTCGTGGTCCAGGCTGGTTTCGGCCACCTCCACCACCAAGAGGGCGTCCTTGGCCTCGGGCACCCTTTCCCGGTAAAAGTCGTCCCGGTAGGCCAGCAGGGCCAGGTCCGGTTGGGGTTCGGTGTCGGGAAAAAGGCGCAAGGGGTCCTGGACCTGAAGAAGGGCCTTCTTCGCCTGTTGTAGGGGAAAAAGCGCGTTCATAAGCCGCTTTAAAGCGGCCATATGCCGCTTGCCCACGGGGCTCAGCTCCACCACCTCCCCCCGGATGAGCTCCACCCGGTCGTCCTCCCCGAGGATCCCCGCCTCGGCCATGCGGTGGAAGTCCTCGGCGCTGAAGCGGTGCCGGATCATATCCCCATCTTAGGCGAGGTGGCGGAGGACCGTGGCCGTGAAGGCCTCCGTGCCCGCGCTTCCTCCGAGGTCCGGGGGCGGGGTCTCCAGGAGGGCCTTGGCCACCGCGTCTTCCACCTTCCGCGCCAGCTCCACCAGGCCGAAGGCGTGCTCCAGCATCATGGCCGCGGAGAGGATGGCGGCCGTGGGGTTAGCGATCCCCTTGCCGGCGATGTCGGGGGCGGAGCCGTGCACGGGCTCAAAGACCGGGGTGCCCCTTCCCAAGGAGGCGGAGGGGAGGAGGCCTAGAGAGCCCGGGAGGACGCTCGCCAGGTCCGAGAGGATGTCCCCGAAGATGTTCCCCGTGACCACCACGTCAAAGCGGGCAGGGGAGCGGACCAGGTGCATGGCCATGGCGTCCACATACTGGTGCTCCAGGGCGACGTCGGGGTAGCCCCGCCCCACCTCCTCCACGGTCTTGCGCCAGAACTCTCCCACCTCGAGGACGTTCGCCTTGTCCACGCTCACCACGTGCTTCCTGCGCTTCCTCGCCGCCTCAAAGGCCACCCGGGCCACCCGCTCCACCTCGGGCTTGCTGTAGCGCTCCGTGTTCCAGGCCTCGGCCTCGGACATCCCCCGGGGCTCCCCGAAGTAGATCCCCCCGGTGAGCTCCCGGACGATGAGGACGTCCACCCCCCGGGCGATCTCCTCCTTCAGGGGGGAAAGCCTTTCCAGCCCAGGGAAGACCTTGGCCGGGCGGAGGTTGGCGAAGAGGTCCTGGCTTTTCCTTAAGGAAAGAAGCCCCGTCTCCGGGCGGATCTTGCGGGGAAGGCCGTCCCACTTGGGCCCCCCCACGCTTCCCAGAAGCACCGCCTCCGCCTCCTCCACGCCCTTTCGCGTGGGCTCGGGGAAGGGCTCGCCGAAGGCGTCTATGGCCGCCCCGCCGAAGGGGAAGACCTCGTAGGCGAGGCCCAGGCCCTCGGCCTCGTCCAGGGCCCTCAGGACCTTCAGGGCGGCCTCGGTGACCTCGGGGCCGATCCCGTCCCCGGGGAGCACGGCCACCTTCATTCCGTCCTCCTGGGGTAGGGGAGCTTCCGGTCAAACTGGTCCAAAAGCTCCCCGGCCTCCAGAAGCTCCCCGATGGGATCCCAAAGCCCCTCCACCAGGGCCTCCCGGGCCTCTTCCCGGATGAAGAGGGGAGCGGTGCGGTCCCCGAAGCGCACCTCTTTGTTCACCAGGTCAATCTCCACCTCCAGCTCCGGGTTCTCCTCCACGCTGCGGAAGAGGACGCCCAGGTCCTCAGGGGCTAGGCTCACGCAGGGGAGGCCGATGGCGGTGGCGTTCCCGAAGAAGATCTCGGCGAAGCTCTCCCCGATGATGGCCTTAAACCCCGCCCGCTTGATGGCCTGGGGGGCGTGCTCGCGGCTAGAGCCGGAGCCGAAGCCCGACTCCACCAAGAGGATCGTGGCCCCCCGGTAGCGGGGGTCGTTCAGGGGGTGGGGCTTGGGGTTCCCCTTCTCGTCAAAGCGCTCGTCGTAGAAGAGGTACTGCCCCAGGCCCTCAAAGGTGAGGACCTTCATGAAGCGGGCGGGGAGGATCCGGTCCGTGTCAATGTCCTCGCCCCTCAAGGGCACCGCTTTTCCGCGGATCACGGTGAACTTCTCCAGCATGGCTTTTCCCTCCTCAGCGGACGCCCGCCAGGCCGAAGACCTCCCGGGCGTCGGCGATCTCCCCGGCCACGGCCGCCGCCGCCACCATGAGGGGGCTCATGAGGACGGTGCGGCCCCTGGGGCTTCCCATGCGTCCCTTGTAGTTCCGGTTGGAGCTGCTGGCGCAAAGCTCGTCCCCTTCCAGCCGGTCCGGGTTCATGGCGAGGCACATGGAGCAGCCGGGCATCCGCCATTCAAACCCCGCCTCGCGGAAGACCTCGGCGATCCCCTCCTCCTCGGCCTTCCTCGCCACCCACTCCGAGCCCGGCACCACCAGGGCCCGCACCCCCTTCTTCACCTTGTGCCCCTTGAGGTAGCGGGCCACCTCCCGGAGGTCGGAAAGCCTGGCGTTGGTGCAGCTTCCGATGAAGGCCACCTGGATGGGCACCCCCTTGATGGGCTGGCCCGGCCTGAAGCCCATGTAGGCCAAAGCCTCCTCGGCCACGGGGCGCTCCTCCTCGGGGAGCTCCTCCAGGAGGGGGATCCTGCCGTCAATGGGGATGGCCTGGCCCGGGGTGATGCCCCAGGTGACGGTGGGGGCGATCTCCTCGGCGCGGAAGGTGACCACGTCGTCGTAGGAGGCGTCGGGGTCGGAGCGCCAAGCGAGCCACCTCCTCTTGGCCTCCTCCCACTCGGACCCCTTGGGGACGTAGGGGCGGCCCTCGAGGTACTGGAAGGTGGTCTCGTCGGGGTTCACGTAGCCGATGCGGGCTCCGCCCTCAATGGACATGTTGCAGAGGGTCATGCGGCTTTCCATGTCCATGGCCTCCACGGCGCTTCCCCCGTATTCATAGGCGTAGCCCAAGCCCCCCTTCACCCCCAGGTGGCGGATGATGTGGAGGATCACGTCCTTGGCGTAGACCCCGGGGGCGAGCCTCCCCTCCACGTTGATCCGCCGCACCTTGAGCTTTTGGGCGGCGAGGGTCTGGGTGGCGAGGACGTCCCGGACCTGGCTCGTGCCGATGCCGAAGGCCACGGCCCCGAAGGCCCCGTGGGTGGAGGTGTGGGAGTCCCCGCAGGCGATGGTCATCCCGGGCTGGGTGAGGCCGAGCTGGGGCCCGATGACGTGGACGATGCCTTGGTTGCCGCTTCCCAGGTCAAAGAAGGTGATGCCGTGCTCCCTTGTGTTCGCCCTGAGGGCCTCCAGCATGCTCTGGGCCAGAGGGTCCTGGAAGGGCTCGGTGCGGTCGTGGGTGGGGACGATGTGGTCCACGGTGGCGAAGGTGCGGTGGGGGTAGCGTACCCGAAGGCCAAGGTCCTTGAGCATCCCGAAGGCCTGGGGGCTCGTGACCTCGTGGAGGAGGTGGAGGTCTATGAAGAGCTGGCTTTGGCCGTTTTTGAGCTTCCTCACCTCGTGGGCTTCCCAAACCTTCTCGTAGAGCGTCTTTCCCATGAAACCCCCCTTACGCAAAACCCCCGGGTCCTTTGGGGCCCGGGGGATACGCGACGGCCATCCCTAGACCGGGCCCGCCCGGTCTAGGACTAGGATCACCGCCCGCCGCATTGCCCCTAAGGGTAAGCCCTCGAGGCCTGCGGGGTCAAGCTTGACGAGCGAAGCCGCCTCCCCTACAATGACCCTTGCGTCTGCCGGGGTGGCGGAATTGGTAGACGCGCATGATTCAGGGTCATGTGCCCGCAAGGGCGTGCGGGTTCAAGTCCCGCCCCCGGCACCAGAAGGCCCCCGCGAGGGGGCCTAAGCTTTTGCTACACTTAGGCCATGAAGCGGGTGCTTTCCGGCATCCAGCCCTCGGGGGAGATCCACATCGGCAACTACCTCGGGGCCATCAAGCAGTGGGTGGCCATCGGGGAGAAGCTGGGGCGGGACGCCTTCTTCTGCATCGTGGACTACCACGCCCTCACCAACCCCCTCGCCTACGACCCCTCTACCCTCGCCCAGCGCACCTTTGAGGCCGCCCTGGTCAACATCGCCGCGGGGCTTGACCCGGAGAAGGTCACCCTCTTCGTCCAGTCCCACGTGCCCGAGCACACTGAGCTCTCCTGGGTCTTCACCACCTTAACCCCCCTGGGGGACCTCACCCGCATGACCCAGTTCAAGGACAAGGCCAGCAAGCAGGAGACCGTCTGGTCTGGCCTCCTCATGTACCCGGTGCTCCAGGCGGCGGACATCCTCATCTACAAGGCGGACACCGTCCCCGTGGGGGAGGACCAGGTGCAGCACATTGAGCTCACCCGGGAGATCGCCCGCCGCTTCAACCACCTCTTCGGGGAGACCTTCCCCGAACCCCAGGCCCTCTTGAACCCAGAGGCCCCCCGGGTCCCCGGGATTGACGGCAAGGCCAAGATGAGCAAGTCCTTGGGCAACACCATCGGCCTCCTGGAGCCCGAGGAGAGCATCTGGCAGAAGATCCAGCACCTCCCCGACGACCCCCAGAGGATCCGCCTCTCCGACCCCGGGGACCCCGAGCGCACCATTCTTTTCACCTACCTCTCCTACTTCGCCCCCAAGGACCTGGTGGAGGCCCTGAAGGAGGAGTACCGGAAGGCGGGGGTGGGGACCTACGTGGTGAAGCGGATCCTCTTTGACCACCTCATGGAGGCCCTGCGCCCCATCCGGGAAAGGGCCGAGGCCCTGAAGAAGGACCCGGACTACGTGATGGATGCCCTTTTGGAGGGCGCCAAGCGGGCCAGGGCCGTGGCCCAGGCGACCATGGAGGAGGTGCGGGAGAAGGTGGGCCTCCTCCTGCCCAGGAAGCGGCCGGTCCTCCGGTGATCCGCATCGCCTTTCCCGGCTTTGAGGGGACCCCGGAGGCCCTGAGGGAGGCCCTGAGGCGGGGCCGGCTTTCCCCAAAGGAGGTGCCCGTCCTCGCCGTGTTGGAGCAGGCCCTGGCCCAGGTGCCGGAGGACCTCCGGGCGAAAAGCGAGCTCCTCCCCCTCCTCGCCGAGCTTCTGGTGCTGAAGCTCTCCCCGGAAAGGGCCCTCCTCCCCAAGGAGGAAGGGGAGGAGGCCCCCCTGGTCCAGGTCCTCGTGGACCTCTCCGAGATGGTGGCCTTCCTCGAGGCCCGCTTGGAGCGGCGGGCGCGGCTTCTCCCCGTGGCCCCGCCCCCCCTGCCCAGGCCCGCCCTGAGGCTTTCCCCAAAGTCCTTGGCCGAGGCGGCGAAGGGCTTCCGCAGGGCCGTTCTCCGGCTTCCCCGGGAGGCCTTCGGGGTGCGGGAGGCCTGGGAGCGGCTCAAGGGGGCGATCCGGGGCCGGGTGGCCTTCCAGAGCCTGCCGCTTGCCACCTGGGGCGAGAAGGCGGTGGGCTTCGCCGCCCTCCTCGAGGCCTTCCGCCTGGGCCGGGTGCGCCTCTTCCAGGAAGCCCCCTTCGCGCCCCTTTACGTGGAGCCTGTAGGGCTCCTGGAGGGGGACCTGGAGCGCACCGCCTAGGGAGGGTACAATGCCCTCATGGGCGAGGCGGCGAGGCCTCTGGAGCTTCTGGACGCCGAGGCCTACTTGGCCCTGGAGGAGCGGTCCCCCGTGCGCCACGAACTCTTTGAGGGCGTGCCCTACGCCATGGCGGGGGCAAGCCTTGCCCACAACCGCATCGTGGGCAACCTCTACGCCCTCCTCAGGCCTAGCGCCTTGGCCAAGGGGTGCCGCATCTACACCGAGACGGTGAAGCTCCGGGTCTCCGCCAGGACCTTCTACTACCCCGACCTCATGGTGGTCTGCCAGGGGGTTCCGCCCCACACCCACTACGAGGAGGCCCCCTGCCTGGTGGTGGAGGTGGTGTCCGAGGCCACCGAGGCCATAGACCGAAGGGAGAAGCTCTGGCGCTACCGGGAGATCCCGAGCCTACAGGCTTACCTCCTGGTGGACTCCCGGGAGAGGCGGGTGGAGGGCTACTTCCGCCAGGGGGAGGGCTGGCTCTACCGCCTGTGGGAGGGGGAAGGGGAGGTGGAGGTGGCTTGCCTCGAGGCTCGCTTTTCCGTTTCTGCCCTCTACGAGGGGGTAGCCTTCTAGAGGCCCTGGTACACCTCGGCGAGGTCCAGGTGCCCCCCTAGGCAGGGGAGGGGAAGCGTGCCTACCTCTGCCTCCCGGTACACCCAGCCCTCTCCTTCTCGGTAGTAGCCGAAGGCCCGGGGGGTGCGGGAGTCCAGGAGGAGGTAGGCTTGGAGGGTGGGCAGACCCAGGTACTTGCAGAGCTTTTCCCTCCGGTCCGTGGCCTCCGTGGAGTGCGAGAGCACCTCTATCACCAGGCAAGCCTTTTCCTTGTAGTATTCCCCGAGGTCTTCTTCGCAACATGAGGTCCGGGTAGTAGACCGTGGCCGCGTCCACCTTGAGCCGCATGTCGCTGGCATAGAGGCGGCAGCCCCGCTTCCGGGCCAGGGGGCCAAGGGCCAGGACCAGGTTCACCACCACCCGGTTGTGCCGGTCGCCCGTCCCGGCCATGGCGTGGGGGAAGCCTTCCACCAGCTCGTGCTTCACCGGGGCTTCCCGCTCCAAGGCGAGGTACTCTTCCAAGGTCAGGGGCCGCACCTGTTTGGCCGCGCCCATGGCTAGAGTGTAGGGCAGGCCGGAAAGCCTACGCCGCCTCATGGCGGGACGGCCACCCCCGCGCCGCCCGAGGGCTTAGCGGAGAAAGGTGAGGACGGCCAGGGCCGCCGCCAGGGCGGTGAAGTAGAGCATGAGCTTGTTGAAGGCGGTGTTGATCTCCGCCTTCACCTCCTGGCGGAGGCCCGCCATCTCCTGCCGCAGGCTTTGGATTTCCCCGCGCAGCTCGGTGGTCTCCGCCTTCACCTCCTGCCGAAGGCTCTGGATTTCCCCCTTAAGTTCCTGGCGGAGGCCGTTGAACTTTTCCTCCACCTCCCGGCGCAGGCCTCCGATCTCCGCCTTCACCTCCTGCCGAAGGCTCTGGATTTCCCCCTTAAGTTCCTGGCGGAGGCCGTTGAACTTTTCCTCCACCTCCCGGCGCAGGCCCCCGATCTCTTCCTTTACTTCCTGCCGCAGGCCAACGAGCTTTTCCTCCACCTCTTGGCGGAAGCTTGCCATTTCCTGACGGAGGCCCGCCATCTCCTGCCGCAGGCCCCCGATCTCTTCCTTTACTTCCTGCCGCAGGCCAACGAGCTTTTCCTCCACCTCTTGGCGGAAGCTTGCCATTTCCTGGCGGAGGCCCGCCATCTCCTGCCGCAGGCCCCCGATCTCTGCCTTCACTTCCTGGCGGAGGCCGTTGAACTTTTCCTCCACCTCCCGGCGCAGGGCCCCGATCTCCGCCTTGACCTCCTGGCGTAGGAGGTCCACGCGCCCCTCCAGGGAGGTGACCTGGCCCGGGAGGGTGGCCATGACCCCCTCCACGATCCCCTCCAGCTTGTAGAGGCGCTCCTCCGTGGTCATTGCCCTCAAGGTAGCACAGGTTGGGGGCGGGGGGTGGGGAAGGGCGGCGCCCTATCCAGGCCCGGAAGGGCCAGGTTCAGCGCCGCCCGGTCGCCCGCTGTGGCCATGGCGTGGGGGAAGCCTTCCACCAGCTCGTGCTTCACCGGGGCTTCCTGCTCCAGTGGGTAGACTCTCCCCCGTCCAACCCATGGCTTACGGAAGACTTGTAAGCGTTCCGTCTGAGCTCTTGTAAACCACTTTTTTTAGCGCGGCCCCGTCTAGTGAAGCCTCTATAACGTAGTCCAGGGCATTGAGATAGGTGATGGTGCACGCCGTTACAGTCTTGGGGCGCTGGCCAAAGCCACTCAGGCAATCGGTAAGATGGGTGGGGAGGGCTCCCGTGGAGGGGTCCCGCTGGGCTTCCAGGGCTAGGGCCACGTTCCGGACGTAGCTTTGCCCGGCCGCGAGGTTAGCCTTTTTACGGGCTGTAGCCGTAGGGAAATAGGAGAGAGTCAGGAAGAGGCCCAGCAAGACCATCACAATAAGGAGCTCCATCAAGGTGAAGCCTGCGCGCGTCTTCATCATCCGTATTGAGAAAAAGGGTCGGGAACACCCGACCCTTTAACTAACTTAGGCTGCCTCGTTACTGGAAGCTAAACTGCCCGGTGGAGCTGTCAAACGAGACAGAACCGTACCGGGCCCCGGTCAATTGGGCGGTAACCGTGAAGTTGACGCCGTCGTTGTTAGCTGTAACGTTGCATTGCGTGACCGAGGCAGGGGGGTTTGCGACGAATTGGTCACAGGCCTGAGGAAGCTGGGGCAACGCTCCAGTGGTGGGATCCCTTTCGGCCTCCACCGCCGTAGCCACGTTGCGCACGTAGGCCTGGGCGGCCGTGGTGTTGGCGTTCCTCCGAGCGTTGAGAAGGTTCGGAATGAGAACCGCAGCCAGGATGGCGATGATGGCGATGACGATCAGGAGCTCAATCAGGGTGAAGCCTTTCGCGTTCCGCATACCTCTCTATCCTCCTAAGGTTTCCCGCGCCTTCATGTATCGCGCGGCCATGAGTGCCTAGAGCCGACTTACCTGTTTTTCGCTTCACCTTACCTGCCTTCCCGTGCCTTTCTTACCCCTTTCTCACCTCCTTCCGAGGGTCATTCTTTCCCTTTGCCCCCTTGCTGTCAACTCCCCCTTTTGGGGGAGTCAACTTCAGGATGGGGGAGGGGTGTGAAAACGGTGTGAAAGCCGGACCCACCCCGCCGCCTGGAGCGGGCTTGGGCTAAGGATTACCTCCGGCTCAGGACCACGGGCCGGGGCCGGGTGCCAGTCTCTGTGTTGGGCAGGTCGCTGTTGAGGGCGTTGGAGTTTTGGATGTAGAACTGGCCCCCGCCGTTTCGGATGGTGCCCCCGAGGCTCACCGCCCCGCCGATAAAGGCCCCGGTGCCGTTGAAGGTGATGGTCCCTCCCGCCCACAGGAAGGCGTGGGTGTCCGCCCGGCCGTTGAAGGTGATGTCCCCCTCGCTCACCACCAGGAGGGCGCGGTTATTCAGCAGGTCGGCCCGGCCGTTGAAGGTAAGGGACTGCCGGGAGGCGAGGGTAGAGTCGCCCCGGAAGGTGGCGCCGTTGTTCAGGTTGAGGGTTCCCCCTGTGTAGAAGCGGCTGTCCGTGGTCTGGAGGTCCCCGAGGTTGATGCCCGACCCGGCGGCCACGCTCACCCCGTTGAGGGTGACAGTCCCGTTGACCTGGAAGGTGCCGCCCACGTAGAAGGTAACGTTGCCCAAAGAAGTGCCACCTGGAAGAGTAACGTTATTCTGAACGCACACCCTGAGCCCACTCCCGTTCAGGGCGTTGAGCACTAGGGGAAGGAGCTGGTTGACGTCCTGAGGGAAGCTCCCGGAGATGCCCCTACTCAGGAGGAACTGCGTGAGCTCGCCAGCGTTTCCTGGGTCTAGGCTGGTGAAGCGGACGTCGCAGAGGCGATTCGTGGTGGCGTCGGTGTAGGGGCTGCTGGCCCTGACCCCAAGGCGGTCCTTGCTGATCGCGTCCACGTCGGGCTTGCGAATGCGGGTGGCCTGGTCCCATCGCACTTGCCTACCTGTGACGGCGTCCAGGCACGTGAGGTTGGGGTCGGAGGGGGTCTGATACACCGGGCAGACCTTATACTTGGGCGCGGAACCATCGCAGACCACCTTGTTGTTCCCGCTCGCGTTGCACTGGGTGTCCGTGACCCCTTGCCCTCCCGTGATGGGCGGTGGGTTGACCTGGTTAAGGTTTTTGCAGTTTTGACCTGAGCTGTCGCAAACCCCGATTTGGCCCGAGAGGTTGGCGTAGCCTTGGTCGGCGTGGAGCCGGCTTCCCCACAGGTCCACCCCCCCGTTGATGGTGATGCGCCCGCCGCTGATCCATCCCTGGCCAAACAGGGGGTTTTGCGCCTGGGCGGGAACGGGCTGGAGGCGCACCACGGCCACGGCGGTGTGCCGGGCGAGGCCCATCTGCCCCTGGCTTTCTATCCGGATCTCATCTCCCTGGGGGTTCTGGGGGGTGAGGGTGACCTGGTAGCCTTGGCCGGAGAGGGTTTTGGGGGCGCTTAAGGCCGTCTTGCCGTCAAGGTAAGCCAGGGCGTGGTCCACGCCCGCCTCCGCCCGCTGGCGGGCCTGGGCCCGGTTCAGGAGGTCGCTCCCGGTCTTAAGGTTGCCTAGGGCGCTTTGCACCATGGCCAGGGAGAGCATGAGGATCACCGTCATCCCGATGAGGGCCACCACCACTGCTATGCCTTTCCGGTTCATCCCGTTCCTCCCTTCAGCGGGCCAGGTTGGGGGTCTGGACGATCCAGAGCTTCTCGGCCCGCAAACGTCCGTCGTTTGGCGCACCGGGAAGTTCCAGAAGGCTGGAGGTAAGCCCAGGGGGGTAGCTCAGGGTGCTCCCCGGGGTGAAGGCCGGGGCCCCGCCCCGCACGGGGACGGAGGCCAGGAGGTAAAGAGCCAAGGCGCTTACCTTGGGGCTTGCGCCTTCTGGCCTTAGGTTCACGGCCTGTGCCTGGCGCTTCCAGGTGCCCCCTTCCAGGTAGGCCACCCGGAAGGCCTCTACCTGCACCTCGTCCCCTCCAAGAACGGGGTTATTGGGTAAAGGCGCGCAACCCTCACCCTTGCAAGCGCCCCAGCGAAGAGCCCCCTGGTTCACCTCGTAGCCCGTGCCCCTTACCTCCCCCATGCTTTCCCCACAGATCTCCTCCATACCCGCTTCGCACAGGAACCACCCCTGGACCCCGTCTCCCTGAGAGCTAGGGCTTAGCACTAGGGCCTGGCCCGTGAGGCGGTAGCCCACCGTGTAGAGCTCCCGGGCGAGGACGGTGGCGGTGAGGCTCAGCTCGTCGGCGAGCCGCCCCCTCGCCCTTTCCCGCTCCCTTAGGGTGGCGCTGGAGTTTTCCAGGGCCAGCACCACCAGCAAGAGGCTCCCCATGAGGACGGAGGCCAGCAAGAGCTCTAGGAGCGAAAACCCGTGCCTTCTCATGGCCGATACACCACCGTTTCCAGCCGCTTTTCTTCCACCCTCAGGACCACCTGGAAGGCCCGCACGTCCCCCGCGGTGGGGCAGGCGAGGCCGCCGTCTTGGGCTACGTTGCAGGGGATAGCGGTGCAGGTGCCCTGTTTTCCCCCGAGGGCTAGGGCGCCGTTGCAAAGGGCGGGGATGCCCTGGGGGTCCTGCCTAAGCCTTTCCATAAAGTTTTCCATCTCCCGGACCACGGTCTGGAGCTCCCGACCCTGCTGGCCCGCGCGTAGGCTTGCCACCTGCAGGGAGGTGAAGGCCAGCACCACCACGGCGAGGAGCCCCAAAGCCAAAATTACCTCCAGTAAGGTGAGACCTTTACGGGCACCCATCCCCACTCACCTCCCGCACCCTTCCTCCCATGGCTACGCACAGGGTGAGGGTCCGCCCGCCCAGGCGCAGGGCCAGGCGCGCTCCCGTGTTGGGCCTCCCCAGGGCGTTGAAGCGAAGGCCGGGGGAGAAGCCGCTCCTTAGGTCCAGGGCCGCGCCGTACCCTCCCGGGTCAAACCGGCGCAGGACAGCTTCCCTCGCATCGCACGCCCGGTTTCGGTTTTCGTCCACGCAGCTTAGGAGCCCCCGGCCCTCCGGGACCACCGCCACCCCCGTTCCCCTGCGGATGGCCTCGGTGCGGGCGGCGAGGAGGAAAGTCTTGAGCTCGGCCCCCGCCGCCCGGAGGCGGTAAGCGGTGCTGTAGTTGGTGTAAGCAAGGCTGCCCAGGATGCCCAGGACGGCCAGGACCACGAGAAGTTCCAGCAAGCTGAGGCCGTGTCTCACCCAAGGAGCCATTTCGCTAAACCACTTTAGGAGCTCGCCCTCGGGTGCGCATCCCCCAAATGGGGGTCACTCCAGGCGGGCCCGGCCCTGCTGGGAGATGACCACCTTGCGGGTGGCGCCCCCTGAGGTGAGGACGAGCGTGGCGGTGATGGGCTTGGCCGGGATGCCCCGGGGGTCAAAGAGGAGGGGCATGTTGCCGAGGGCGCTCTTCTCCGGGTCCAGGCGCACTCGGGCCCAGTTCCCTTGGCCGAAGCGGGTCGCGCCGAACTCCTCCCCGGGGTCGTAGCGGCGGTTGGCGTTTTGGTCCACGAAGAGCAGGTAACCCCCCGCTCCTTCGGTGAACACCTGAAGGCCCACGAAGGCGTTCCGGCGGATGGCCTCGAGCCTTGCCCGGGTCACCTGGGTGGCGAGGGAGCGGGCGGCCTGGTCCAGGGCGAGGCGGTTGGGGGAAAGAAGTGGAAGGGCCAGCCCTAGGAAGACCCCCAGGATGCCCAAGACCAGCAGGAGCTCCAAAAGGGTAAGGCCCCGCCGAGTCATCTTCGGTTTAAGTCTAGCGAATGGAATCCAGAACCGGGAGGCGTGTTTGAGGTTTTTCAAGCTTCAGGCCAGGAGGTCCGAGGACGCGGCCCAAGCGTCTGGGCCCTTGTGAGCCACCCCACGGGGGAGGCCCGTCCGTTGCCGTAAACTCAGGGCCATGGTGGACGTCCTCGTGGTGGGCGCGGGTCCCGTGGGGCTTTGCGCCGCCCTTTGGGCCAAGCGGCTCGGCCTCTCCCACCTGGTCCTGGAGCGGGGCACGGTGGCGGAGACCGTCTACCGCTTTCCCCGGGACATGGTCTTCTTCTCCGAGGCCAAGAACATTGAGATCGGGGGCCATCCCTTGGTCGCCCAAGGCCCCAAGCCCACCCGCAAGGAGGCCCTCCTCTACTACCAGCGGGTGGCGGAGCGGGAGGGGCTAAGCGTCCTCACCTACACCGAGGTCCTGAGCATCCGGGGCCGGGAGGGGGCCTTCCAGGTCCTGGCCAAAGACCGCAAGGGGGAGCGGGCCTTCTCGGCCCGGTACGTGGTGGTGGCCACGGGCTACTTCGGGAACCCGAACCGCCTGGGCGTCCCGGGGGAGGACCTCCCCCACGTCCTCCACCGCTACGAGGAGGCCGCCCCCTTCTTCGGGCGGGAGGTGGCGGTGGTGGGGGGGTCCAACTCGGCGGTGGAGGCGGCCTTGGACCTCTACCGCGGCGGGGCGAGGGTCACCCTCGTCCACCGGGGAAAGTGGGTCCGGCCCTCGGTGAAGTACTGGCTCCTCCCCGACTTTGAGAACCGGGTCAAGGAGGGGAGCATCCGGGCGGTCATGGAGGCCCGGGTGGAGGCCATCACCCCGGAGGGGCTTTGGCTTTCTAGGCCCTCTGGGCGGGAGTTCCTGCCCGCCGACTTCGTGGTGGTTCTCATCGGCTACCGGGCGGAAGACCGCCTCCTTAGGGAGGCGGGGGTGGCCTACGAGGGGGAGAGGCCCTGGCTTTCCCCGGAGTGGGAGACCTCCGTTCCCGGCCTCTTCGCCGTGGGCTCCTGCGCCTACGGGCCCGACACCCGCTCCGTCTTCATTGAGAACGGCCGGGAGCACGCTAGGGCCGCCCTCACCGCCATCGCCGCCCGGGTGCGGGGCTTGACACCGAGGCCTTAGGGGGCTATCCTTAGCGGCAAGATGCGTTCCGGGCTCGCCCTATCCCTAGCCCTGGTCCTAATCGTAGGGCCAGCGGGGGGTAGGGCGTAGCGCTTTAGGGCGCATCCCATAACCCCCCGGGCCAACCGGGGGTTTCAAGTTTAAGGAGGGGTCCATGAAGGGAGCGGAGGCACTTTTAAGGGCGCTGGAGCGGGAAGGGGTGGAGGTGATCTTCGGCCACCCGGGCGGGGCGATCATGCCCACCTACGACGCCCTCTACGACAGCCCCATCCGCCACATCCTGGTGCGGCACGAGCAGGGCGGGGTCCATGCGGCCACCGCCTACGCCCGCGCCTCAGGCCGGGTGGGGGTGGTCATGGCCACCTCGGGCCCCGGGGCCCTGAACCTGGTCACGGGCCTCGCGGACGCCATGATGGACTCCACCCCGGTGGTGGCCATCACCGGGAACGTCCCCCGGGCCCTCATCGGCACCGACGCCTTCCAGGAGGCGGACGTCACCGGGGTTACCATGCCCATCACCAAGCACAACTACCTGGTCCAGGACGTGAACGAGATCCCCCGGGTGGTGAAGGAGGCCTTCCACATCGCCGCCACCGGCCGCCCCGGCCCCGTGCTCATTGACATCCCCAAGGACGTGCAGCTTGCGGAGTTCACGGGGAGCTTTGACGTGAAGCTGGACCTCCCCGGGTACAAGCCCACCCTGAAGGGGCACCCCAAGCAGATTGAGAGGGCCCTGGACGCCCTGGAGAAGGCGGAGCGCCCCGTCCTCATGGTGGGGGGTGGGGCGCAGCACGCCCACGCCGAGCTCCTCGCCTTCGCCGAGAAGACGGGGCTTCCCGTGATCACCACCCTCATGGGCCTCGGGGCCTTCCCCGGGAACCACCCCTTGTGGCTCGGGATGCCGGGGATGCACGGCACCGTGGCCGCCAACCGGGCCATCCACCACGCGGACGTGATCCTCGCCATCGGCCTCCGCTTTGACGACCGGGTCACGGGCAAGGTCTCCCGCTTCGCCCCCCACGCCCACACCATCATCCACGTGGACATAGACCCCGCCGAGATCGGCAAGGTGGTGCGCACCCACATCCCCATCGTGGGGGACTCGAGGCTCGTCCTCAAGGAGCTCCTCAAGGGGGCGAAGGCCTTGAGGCTTGCCGCCTGGTGGCGGGAGCTCGAGGAGTGGCGCACCCGCTACCCCTTGCGCTACAGGCCCAAGCCCCACCTGCAGAGCCAGGAGGTGATCCGGGCCTTCTACGAGGCCACGGGAGGACACGCCATCGTCACCACGGGGGTGGGGCAGCACCAGATGTTCGCCGCCCAGTTCTTCCCCGTGACGAGGCCGAGGAGCTTCCTCACCAGTGGGGGCCTCGGCACCATGGGGGTGGGGCTTCCCTTCGCCATCGGGGCCAAGATCGCCCGCCCTGAGGAGCTCGTCATTGACTTTGACGGGGACGGCTCCTTCCAGATGACCCTGCAGGAGCTGGCCACGGTGGTGAAGTACAAGCTGGACGTGAAGGTCGTCATCCTGAACAACGGCTACCTGGGCATGGTGCGCCAGTGGCAGGACCTCTTCCACGCCAAGCGCTACAGCGAGGTCTACCTGGCGGACTCCAACCCCGACTTCGCCCGCCTCGCCGAGGCCTACGGGATCAAGGGGGTGAGGGTGGAGCGGAAGGAGGACCTCATGAAGGGGGTGGAGGCCGTCCTGAACGCCGACGGCCCCGTGGTGGCCGAGTTCAAGGTCTACCAGGAGGAGGGGGTCTTCCCCATGATCCCCGCCGGGGGCGCGGCCGAGGACATGATCCTCGAGCCTCCCGAGGAGAAGGAGGAGGTGGGGGCGTGAGGCACGTCATCTCCGTTTTGGTGCAGGACCACCCCAGGGTCTTGAACCGCATCACGGGCCTTTTCGCAAGGCGCGGCTTCAACCTGGAAAGCCTCGCCGTGGGCACCACCCACCAGCCGGGGCTTTCCCGGATCTGCCTCGTGGTCTCCGGGGACGACCGCACCCTGGAGCAGGTGGAGAAGCAGCTTAACCGGCTCATTGAGGTGCTTAAGGTCACGGACCACACCGAGCCCCACGTGGAGCGGGAGCTCTGCCTGGTGAAGGTCCACGTGGCGGGCCTCGAGGAGCGCCTCGCCGTCAAGGACATCCAGGAGGCTTTCCGGGCGAGGGTGGTGGACGTGGCCCAGAAGAGCCTCATCCTGGAGCTCACCGGGGACACCCAGAAGGTCAACTCCTTTATTGAGGCCTTGAGACCCTACGGGATCCTCGAGGTCATGCGCACCGGCGCGGTGGCCATGAGCCGGGGAGACCGGGTCTTGAAGGTGCGGGAGAAGAAGGAGGCGGTATGAAGATCTACTACGAGCACGACGCGGACCTTGGCTTCATCCTGGGCAAGAAGGTGGCGGTCTTGGGCTTCGGCTCCCAGGGGCACGCCCACGCCCTGAACCTCAAGGACTCGGGGGTGGACGTGCGCGTGGGCCTGCGCAAAGGGTCTAGGAGCTGGGAGAAGGCGGAGGCCGCCGGGCTTAGGGTCCTCCCCGTGGCCGAGGCGGTGCGGGAGGCCGACGTCGTCATGGTCCTCCTCCCCGACGAGAAGCAGGCCCAGGTCTACCGGGAGGAGGTGGAGCCCAACCTCAAGGAGGGCGGGGCCCTGGCCTTCGCCCACGGCTTCAACGTCCACTTCGGCCAGATCAAGCCCCGCAAGGACCTGGACGTCTGGATGGTGGCCCCCAAGGGCCCGGGCCACTTGGTGCGCTCGGAGTACCAGAAGGGAAGCGGGGTCCCGGCCCTCGTGGCCGTGCACCAGGACGCCTCGGGAAGCGCCTTCCCCACCGCCCTCGCCTACGCCAAGGCCATCGGGGCGGCCCGGGCCGGGGTCATCGCCACCACCTTCAAGGACGAGACGGAGACGGACCTCTTCGGGGAGCAGGCGGTGCTTTGCGGGGGGCTCACCCGGCTCATCCGGGCGGGGTTTGAGACCCTGGTGGAGGCGGGCTACCCCCCGGAGATGGCCTACTTTGAGACCGTCCACGAGGTGAAGCTCATCGTGGACCTCATCTACGAGGCGGGGCTTAAGGGGATGCGCTACTCCATCTCCAACACCGCCGAGTACGGGGACTACACCCGGGGCGACCTCGCCGTGCCCCTGGAGGAGACCAAGCGCCGCATGCGGGAGATCCTGCGCCAGATCCAGTCCGGGGAGTTCGCCCGGGAGTGGATGCTGGAGAACCAGGTGGGAAGCCCGGTTCTGGAGGCCAACCGCAAGCGCTGGGCGGCCCACCCCATTGAGGAGGTGGGCTCGAGGCTTCGCGCCATGATGCCCTTCCTCAAGGCCAGGGTAATGGAGGAGGTAGGCTAAGGGCTTGGACGGGGCCCCTTCGGGGGCCCCTGTGCGCTTTTAGGGAGGTGAAGGAAGATGGAGAAGGAACGGCACATCCGGATCTTTGACACCACGCTCAGGGACGGGGAGCAAAGCCCAGGGGTGGCCCTCTCCCTGGACCAGAAGCTGGAGATCGCCCAGGCCCTCGCCCAGCTCAACGTGGACATCATTGAGGCGGGCTTCCCCGTATCGGGGCCCATGGAGTTTGAGGCGGTGCGCCGCATCGCCACCGAGGTCAAGGGCCCCATCATCGCCGCCCTCGCCCGCACCCACACCCTGGACATTGACCAGGCGGCCAAGGCCCTGGAGAAGGCGGAGAAGCCCAGGATCCACGTCTTCACCTCCGCCTCCAAGGTCCACCTGCAGTACATGCTGAGGAAGACGGAGGAGGAGGTCCTGGAGATGGCGGATAGAATGGTCCGCTACGCCAGGAGGTACGTGGACGACGTGGAGTTCTCCGCCCAGGACGTGATGCGGGCGGACTGGGAGTTCGTCAAGAGGCTTTACGAGGTGGCCATTGAGGCCGGGGCCACCACCATCAACATCCCCGACACCACGGGCTACGGCACGCCCCAGGAGTACGGGGCCCTGATCCGCAGGATCCGGGACGAGGTGGTGCGGGGGCGGGACGTGGTCATCTCCACCCACACCCACGACGACCTGGGCATGGCCACGGCCAACGCCCTGGCGGGCGTGGAGAACGGGGCGGGCCAGATTGAGTGCACCATCAACGGCATCGGGGAGCGGGCGGGGAACTGCGCCCTGGAGGAGGTGGTCATGGCCCTCTACGTCCGCCGGGACTGGTACAAGGCCTACACGCGGATCAACACCCGGGAGATCTACCGGGTGAGCCGCCTGGTGGAGCGCTACACCGGGATGCCCGTCCCCCCCAACAAGGCCATCGTGGGGGACAACGCCTTCGCCCACGAGTCGGGGATCCACCAGGACGGGGTCATCAAGCACCGGGCCACCTACGAGATCATGGACGCCGAGCTCATCGGGAGGCGGCCCGCCGTGCTCGTCCTCGGCAAGCACTCGGGCCGGGCGGCTTTTAAAAAGGCCCTCGAGGACCTGGGCTACAAGGACCTCTCCGAGGAGGAGGTGAAGAAGCTCTTCGCCCGCTTCAAGGAGATCGCCGAGAAGAAGGGGCCCCTTTCCGCCGAGGAGCTCCAGGCCCTGGTGGAAAGCGAGCGGGAGCCCACCTCCCACTTCTTCCAGCTGGAGCATGTCCAGTTTTTCTCGGGCTCCGGGCTCCTGCCCACGGCCACGGTCAAGGTGAAGACCCCGGACGGGGAGAGGCTCGCCACCCACACCGGGGACGGTCCCGTGGATGCCGTGTACAAGGCCATCCAGGAGGCCATCGGCCTGAGGCCGGAGCTTGAGCTCTACCGGGTGGAGGCCATCACGGGGAGCACCGAGGCCTTGGGCCAGGTCACGGTGCGCCTCCGGCTCGGCGAGCTCCAGGCCGTGGGGGTGGGGGTCTCCCCGGACATCATTGAGGCGAGCGCCTTGGCCTTTTTGGACGCCGCCGGGAAGCTCGCCTCGGGCCGGGCCACCCGGCACCCGCCCTCCATTGAGGAGGTCCACCGTGGGGTCTAGGGGTGGGGGCTTTTAGGAAGCGTCCGTGGTGCGGATCCGTAGGGCCGGGCTAGAGGACCTCCCTGGGGTGGCTCGGGTCCTGGTGGATACTTGGCGGGCCACCTACCGGGGCGTGGTGCCGGAGGCCTTCCTGGAGGGGCTTTCCTACGAGGGGCAGGCGGAGAGGTGGGCCCAGCGCCTGAAAACCCCCACCTGGCCCGGTCGGCTTTTCGTGGCCGAGTCCGAGTCCGGGGAGGTGGTGGGCTTCGCCGCCTTCGGGCCGGATCGGGCTTCCGGCTTTCCCGGCTACACCGCGGAGCTTTGGGCCATCTACGTTCTTCCCACCTGGCAGCGTAAGGGCCTGGGGCGGGCCTTGTTCCACGAGGGAGCCCGGCTGCTTCAGGCAGAGGGCTATGGGCGGATGCTGGTCTGGGTCCTCAAGGAGAACCCAAAGGGGCGGGGCTTCTACGAGCACCTGGGCGGGGTGCTCCTGGGGGAGCGGGAGATTGAGCTGGGTGGGGCTAAGCTCTGGGAAGTGGCCTATGGGTTTGACCTAGGGGGGCATAAGTGGTAGAAATCCTGGACACCACCTTAAGGGACGGCACCCAAGGGGAGGGGGTAAGCCTCTCCGTGGACGACAAGGTGGCCATCGCGAGGCGCCTCGCCGCCTTCGGGATCCACCTCATTGAGGGGGGGTGGCCCGGCTCCAACCCCAAGGACGCCGAGTTCTTCCAGCGCATGAGGGGGGTGGACCTGGGGGCGGCGAGGCTTGCCGCCTTCGGCGCCACGAGGCGAAAGGGCCTCGCCCCCGAGGAAGACCCCTCGGTCCTCGCCCTTTTGGAGGCGGAGACCCCGGTGGTGGTCCTCTTCGGGAAGAGCTGGACCCTCCACGTTTTGGAGGCTTTGGAGACCTCCTTGGAGGAGAACCTCCGCATGATTGAGGAGACGGTGGCCTTCTTCGCCCGGAGGGGCAGGCGGGTGGTCTACGACGCCGAGCACTTCTTTGACGGCTACAAGGAGGACCCCGCTTACGCCCTCGCCACCCTCGAGGCCGCCTTCAGGGGCGGGGCCGACACCCTGGTCCTTTGCGACACCAACGGGGGGAGCCTCCCCGAGGAGGTCTACGCCATCACCAAGGCGGTGGTGGAGCGGTTTCCGGGGGTCCGGGTGGGCATCCACCCCCACAACGACGCCGACCTCGCCGTGGCCAACGCCCTCGCGGCGGTGCGGGCCGGGGCCACCCACGTCCAGGGCACCATCAACGGCTACGGGGAAAGGTGCGGCAACCTCAACCTCACGAGCTTCCTCCCCACCCTGGTCTTCAAGTACGGGATCCCCGCCATCTCCCCGGAAAAGCTGAGGGAGCTCAGGGAGGTTTCCCACTTCGTGGACGAAAGGGCCAACCTCACCCCCAACCGCCGCGCCCCCTACGTGGGGGAGGCGGCCTTCGCCCACAAGGCCGGGGTGCACGTCTCCGCCGTCCTCAAGAACCCCCGCACCTACGAGCACATCCCCCCGGAGTGGGTGGGGAACCAGCGGCGCTTTCTGGTCTCGGACGTCTCGGGCCGCTCCAACCTCCTCGCCAAGCTCCAGGAGCTCGGGGTGGACCTAAGCAAGGAGGAGGCCAGGCGCCTTCTGGACGAGGTCAAGGCCCTGGAGTACGAGGGCTACGCCTTTGAGGGGGCGGAGGCGAGCTTCTACCTCCTCGCCCACCGCCTGAAGGGCGGGAGCCTTCCCTTCAGCGTGGAGGGCTTTAGCGTCTTCGTCCACGGAAGGGGCCTTTCCACCGCCTGGGCCGAGGCCACGGTGCGGGTTAGGGTGGGGGAGAGCCTCCAGCACACCGCCGCGGAAAGCCCCTTCGGGCCCGTCTCCGCCCTGGATAGGGCCTTCCGCAAGGCCGTGTTGCAGTTCTATCCGGAGCTTTCCGAGGTGGAGCTCACGGACTACAAGGTGCGGATCCTCTCCGGCCAGGAGGCGGGGACGAACTCCGGGGTGCGGGTCATGGTGGAGATGAAGCGGGGGGAGGAGCGCTTCGCCACCGTGGGGGCGAGCGAGAACATCCTCGAGGCCTCCCTCAAGGCCCTCACCGACGGGTACGCCTACGCCCTCCTCTACCCGGTGGCTACGCCCAGGGGAGCCTGACCTCGGGGAAGGCGGAAAGGCTTACCTCTTCCTCGGGGGAGAGGAGCCGGATCTCCCGGTAGCGACCGCCCCGGGGGTCCCGGTGGGCTTCCAGGAGGTTCTCCTTTGGGTTCACGAGCCAGACCTCGGGGATGCCCGCCTCGGCGTAGAGGGGAAGCTTCACCTCCCGGTCAAACTCCAAGGAGGTGTCGGCCACCTCCACGAGGAGGAGGACGTCCTCCGGGGTGGGGAGCCGGTCCTGGTAGCGCTCCAAAGGGGGCTTAAGCACCATGAGGTCCGGCTCGGGCTCGGAGTCCTCGGAGAGGCGCAAGGGGGACTGGACGGCCACCACGGCCTTTCCCTTCAGGGCTTCCTGAAGTCTGGCATCCAACTGCGCCACCTTGTGCACGTGCTTGGGTCCGATGGGGCCCATCCGGTAGACCTCCCCCCGGAGGAGCTCCACGTGGGGCACCCCCTGGAAGGCTCGCTCAAACTCCTCTACCCGGAAGCGGTAGCGGGTGGCCATGCCTCCATTATGCCCCCTGGCCCGAGTAGCGCCTGAGGCCGAGCCGCCAAAGCAGGCGGGAGAGGAGGAGAAAGCCCACGCCCCAGAGGAGCATGATCCAGAGGCCGGGGAAGAGGGCGACCTCCTGCCCGGCGAGGAGGGCGGCGGGGAGGTAGACGAGGTAGGGGAAGGGGGTGAGGAGGGCGAGGCTTTTCAGGGGTTCGGGGAAGACCTCGAGGGGGGCGATGGTCCCCGAGAGGAAGAGGTAGAGGAGGAAGAAGACCTCCTCCACGCTGGTGGCCCGCTCGGTCCAGAAGGTGAGGAGGGCGGTGGTGTACTGCATGGTGTAGCGGAGGAGGAAGGCGAGGACGGTGAGGCCGAGGCCCAAGAGGAAGGCCCCGGGCTCCGGCAGAAAGCGGGCCTCGGGGAAAAGGGCGAAGAAGAGGAGGGTGAGGAGGACGACGAAGGGAAGCCGGGCGAGCCTTTCGGCGGTGTGGGCGGCCAGGTGGTCAAAGAAGGGGTCCAAGGGCCTAAGGAGCCGGAAGGAGAGCCTCCCCTCCACCACGTCCCGCTCAAACTCCCACACCACCCAGACCACCGTGGCCTGGCGCACCAGGAAGACCATGAGGAAGTAGCGGGCGAACTCCCCCGGGCTTAGGGGAAACTCCCCACCCCTTGCGGCCTCGGTCCAGACCCCGAGGAGGATCAGGGGAAGCGCCCCCGCCAGGGCCCAGAGGAAGAGCTCCGCCCGGTACTCCAGCATGTAGGCCAGGTAGACGGAGAGGAGGGTCCCTGCCTTTCTCATCGTTCCTCCGCGCTATCCCCAGGGCCGGCCACCGAAGCCCTTGCGCCGGCATGGGGTCATACCGCCTCCTTGGGGCTTTGGAAGACCTTGGCGATGACCTCCTCCAGGGGGGGCTCCCGGACCTCGAGGTCCTCCACGGGAAGCCTCTTTAGGATCTCCGCCACCCTCTCCGTGAGCCTTTCCCGGGGCACGAGAAGCCGCCCCTCCCGCCCCTCCAGGGCCCGCACCTCGCCGAAGGGGAGGAGGGCCTCCCGGGGAAGGGGGCTTCCCAGGGTGAGGCGCACCTCCCGGTAGGGGGCGAAGCGCGCCAAAAGCCCCTCCAGGGCCCCGTCGTAGAGGAGCCTGCCCTGGTGGATGACCAGGACGCGTTCAGATAGGGCGGCGATGTCCGCCATGTAGTGGCTCGTGAGGAGGACCGTGGCCCCATAGCGGCGGTTGTACTCCCGGATGAACTCCCGGACCGCCACCTGGGCGTTCACGTCCAGGCCCAGGGTGGGCTCGTCCAGGAAGAGGACCTCCGGGCGGTGGAGGAGGGCGGCCAGGAGCTCGGCCTTCATCCTCTCCCCTAAGGAGAGCTTGCGCACGGGCTGGTGGAGCTTCTCCGTGAGGGAGAGCATCTCCGCAAGCTCCAAGACCCGCTTTCTGAACTCCCCTTCCGGGATCTCGTAGATGGCGGCGTTCAGGCGGAAGGAGTCCATGGCGGGGAGGTCCCAGATGAGCTGTTGCTTGTT
Organism: Thermus thermophilus HB8; assembly: GCF_000091545.1. Taxonomy (GTDB): domain Bacteria; phylum Deinococcota; class Deinococci; order Deinococcales; family Thermaceae; genus Thermus; species Thermus thermophilus. Next base: position 1,147,214 of record NC_006461.1, on the reverse strand, counting down.
GCCCATGACCAGGGTGATCTTCCTGAGGAAGGCCTTCTCCCTCCTCCAGGGCACGTGCCCCGCCACCAGGGCCTTGCCCCTCGTGGGGTGGACAAGGCCGGTGAGCATCTTGAGCGTGGTGGTCTTGCCCGCCCCGTTGGGGCCCAAAAACCCCACCACCTCCCCGGGAAGGATCCGGAAGGAGACCCCTTCCACGGCCCGGATGGTCTGGTAGCGTCGGCGGAGGAAGTGGCGGAGCGTCCCCAGGAGGGAGTCCTCCTTCAGGGCCACCCGGTAGTGCCGGGTGAGGCCTTCCGCCACCACGATGGGGCTTGCGCCCATCATGCCTCCAAGTCTACCTTGGGAGGGTGCGCTACCTCCGGGTTTTGCGCCTTTTTCTCCTCACCTCCTTGGCGGCGGAGATGGAGTATCGGGCCAACTTCTACCTGGGCCTCCTCTCCTCCTGCCTCACCCTCCTCGGCGCCCTCTTCGGCCTCCTCCTCCTCTACCAGGGGGGGTACAGGCCGGGGGGGTGGCGGCTGGAGGAGGCCCTTTTGGTCCTTTCCGCCTTCACCCTGCTTCAGGGCCTGGGGAGCACCCTCCTCGCCCCCAACCTCAACAAGATCGTGGAACACGTGCAGCAGGGGACCCTGGACTTCGTCCTCCTCAAGCCCATAGACCCCCAGTTCTGGCTCTCCTTCCGCGCCTTCTCCCCCTGGGGCCTGGGGGACTTCCTCTTGGGGATGGGGCTTCTCCTTTACGCGGGGGAGCGGCTTGGCCTTGGGCTTGGAGGCTACCTTCTCTTCCTCTTCTACCTGGCCTTGGGCAGCGTCATGCTCTACAGCCTCTGGTTCCTCCTCGCCACCACCAGCATCTGGTTCGTGAAGATCTACAACGTCACCGAGGTCCTGCGGGGGCTCCTCGAGGCGGGGCGGTTTCCCGTGGGGAGCTATCCCGCCCTTTACCGGGTCTTCTTCACCTTCGTGGTACCCGTGGCCTTCCTCACCACCGTGCCCGCGGAAGCGGCCCTGGGGAGGGGAGAGGCCCCCTTTGCCGCCTTCCTCCTCGCCCTTGGCCTTTTGGCCCTGGCCCGGGGGTTTTTCCGCCTGGCCTTGAGGAGCTACACCTCGGCGAGCAGCTAGGCCCTCCAATAGGGCCTCGCCACAGCCTTGGTTCGGACATAGGTGCCCGCGCCGAGGGTAGAATGCGGGGGCATGACGGCAGCGGTTTGGACGCTCCTTCTCGCCTACCTCTTCGGCTCCGTGCCCGCCGGGGTGCTGGTGGCCCGCACCTACGGGGTGGACCTCCGCAAGGTGGGCTCGGGGAATATCGGGGCCACCAACGTCCTCCGCGCTTTGGGCTGGGGCCCGGCTTTGGTGGTGGCCTTCTTTGACGTCTTCAAGGGCGGGATCGCCGTCCTCGTGGCCCGGGCCTTTGGCCTTTCCGACTGGATGCTGGGCGGGGTGGCCTTGATGGCGGTTTTGGGCCACAACTACTCGGTCTTCCTCCGCTTCCGCGGGGGGAAGGGGGTGGCCACGAGCTTCGGCACCCTCCTCTTCCTGGACCCCGTCTTGGCCCTCTGGACCTTTCCCATAGGGCTAAGCGTCATCCTCCTCACCCGCTACGTCTCCGCGGGGAGCATGACCGGGGGGGTGGCGGCCTTCGTCCTCTCCCTGGCCTTGGGCAGGCCCCTTTGGGAGGTGGCCACGGTCTTCCTCATGGCCCTCCTCATCTTCTGGACCCACCGGGAAAACCTCAAGCGCCTCCGGGAGGGGACGGAGAGGCGGCTTGGAGAGCGGGTGGAGGCACGCTAGACTGGAGGTGTGCGGAAGGAGGAGGTCCTGGCCCTGCTCCGGTCCCGTTGGCCTGAGCTATGCGCCCTGGGGGTAGCGGAGCTCTACCTCTTCGGCTCCTTGGCCCGGGGTGAGGCCCGGCCCAGGAGCGACGTGGACCTGCTGGTGGCTTTTGCCACTCCGCCGGGCTTTGAGGGCTACTGGCGGGTGAAAGAGTTTTTGGAAAGCCTCCTGGGGCGGCCCGTGGACTTGGTGATGAAGGGGGCCTTGAAGCCCTGGGCGGTGTCCGAGGTGTTGGGCGAGGCCGTCCGTGTCGCGTAGCCATCGGCTTTTCCTTCGGGACATGCTGGAGGCCTGTGAAAAGGTCATGCGCTCCGAGGGCCTTGATTTTCACGCCTTCGTCCGAAACGAGCTGGTTTACGATGCCGTGCTTCGCAACCCGGGGGTCCTCGGTGAGGCGGCGAAGAAGGTGCCCGACTCCGTGCGGGCCCGCTACCCCTCGGTGGAGTGGCGGGCGATCGCCGGTTTGGGGGACGTTTTAGCCCACGCCTACTTCGCCTTGGACGACGCTACCCTTTGGGATATTGTGGCCCACAAGGTGCCCGCGCTCGCGGAGGCGCTTCGGCGGATTCTGGAGGAAGGGGATGCTTGACCTCTTGGTCGTCGCCCCCCACCCCGACGACGGGGAGCTGGGCTGTGGCGGGACCCTGGCCCGGGCCAAGGCCGAGGGGCTTTCCACGGGGATTTTGGACCTCACCCGGGGGGAGATGGGCTCCAAGGGCACCCCGGAGGAGCGGGAGAAGGAGGTGGCCGAGGCGAGCCGGATCCTGGGGCTGGACTTTAGGGGAAACCTTGGGTTTCCCGACGGGGGGCTCGCCGACGTCCCGGAGCAGCGGCTAAAGCTCGCCCAGGCCCTGAGGCGGCTTCGGCCCCGGGTGGTCTTCGCCCCCCTCGAGGCCGACCGCCACCCCGACCACACCGCCGCAAGCCGCCTCGCCGTGGCCGCGGTCCACCTGGCGGGCCTGAGGAAGGCCCCCTTGGAGGGGGAGCCTTTCCGGGTGGAGAGGCTTTTCTTCTACCCGGGGAACCATCCCTTCGCCCCGAGCTTTCTGGTCAAGATCTCCGCCTTCATAGACCAGTGGGAGGCCGCGGTTTTGGCCTATAGGAGCCAGTTTACGGGGGAGGCGGCGAGCGAGACCGTGGGGCCCAAGGGGGTGGAGGCCCGCAAGGCCATGCGCCGCTACTGGGGGAACTATTTGGGGGTGGACTACGCCGAGCCTTTCGTAAGCCCTCTTCCCGTGCTTTACGTGCCCTGGTCCCGGGCCTAGGCCCTTGCATAAGTTTGCGGGCACAGGGTATGCTTAAGGCCTCATGGGGGGAGAGGCCCTGACCCTGCCCAAGGACCTTCTGGACTTTTCCGGCTACGGCCCCAAGGAGCTTCAGGCCCTTCTGGACCTGGCGGAGCAGCTAAAGCGGGAGCGCTACCGGGGGGAGGACCTCAAAGGGAAGGTCCTCGCCCTCCTCTTTGAGAAGCCCTCCTTGCGCACCCGGACGACCCTCGAGGTGGCCATGGTCCACCTGGGGGGGCACGCCGTTTACCTGGACCAGAAGCAGGTGGGCATCGGGGAGAGGGAGCCCGTGAGGGACGTGGCCAAGAACCTGGAGCGCTTCGTGGAGGGGATCGCCGCCCGGGTCTTTCGCCACGAGACGGTGGAGGCCCTGGCCCGCCACGCCAAGGTCCCCGTGGTGAACGCCCTCTCCGACCGCGCCCACCCCCTCCAGGCCCTGGCGGACCTCCTCACCCTGAAGGAGGTTTTTGGGGGGCTTGCGGGCCTCGAGGTGGCCTGGGTGGGGGACGGAAACAACGTCCTGAACTCCCTTCTTGAGGTGGCTCCCCTGGCGGGCCTTAAGGTGCGGGTCGCGACCCCCAAGGGCTACGAGCCCGACCCTGGCCTTCTCAAGCGGGCGAACGCCTTCTTCACCCACGACCCCAAGGAGGCCGCCTTGGGCGCCCACGCCCTCTACACCGACGTCTGGACCAGCATGGGGCAGGAGGCGGAAAGGGAGAAGCGCCTCCGGGACTTCCAGGGCTTCCAGGTGAACGGGGAGTTGCTCAAGCTCCTCCGCCCGGAGGGTGTCTTCCTCCACTGCCTCCCCGCCCACTACGGGGAGGAGACCACGGAGGAGGCGGTCCACGGGCCGCGGAGCCGGGTCTTTGACCAGGCGGAAAACCGCCTCCACACCGCCAAGGCCGTGCTTCTTACCTTGCTAAAGTAGGGGTATGGTCCGGCCCTACCGCTTTAGCCTGGAGGAGTTCCTGAAGCTTCCCCTTCCCGAGCGGGGGGTGGAGCTTCTAGAGGGAGAGATCTACCAGATGGCGCCCATAGGTCCTCGGCACGCCTACGCCGTAAACCGCTGGAACCGGGTTTTTTCCAGTCTTCCCGAAGTCTTTGTCCAGGTGCAGGGGCCCTTGGCCCTGCCCCCGGACACCTACCTGGAACCGGATCTTGCCCTGCTTCGGCCGGGGGACTACCGCGAGCGCCTGCCCCGCCCGGAGGATGTTCTCCTTGTGGTGGAGGTGGCGGACGCGTCCTTGGACTACGACCTCACCAAGAAGGTCCCCCTCTACGCCAAGGCCGGGGTGCCGGAGGTCTGGGTCCAGGACCTCCTGGGGGGAAAGCTCCTCCTCTTCCGCACCCCGGAGGAAGACCACTACCGGGAGCAGATCTGGGTGAGGCCTGGGGAGAGGGTCTCCCCCCTCGCCTTTCCCGAGGCCTTCTTGGAGGTGCCGTGGTAAGGGTGGGGATCCTGGGGGCCTCGGGGTACGGGGGGGCGGAGCTTTTGCGGCTCCTCAAGGCCCACCCCGAGGTGGAGCTCGTGGGGTTTTCCAGCCGCAAGTACGAGGGAAGGCCCCTGGAGGCCGCCTGGCCCCAGCTTTGGGACGGAAGGCTCTTCGCCGCCCAAGAGGAGGTCCTAGAGCGGGCGGAGGTGGTCTTCCTCGCCCTTCCCAACGGGCTTTCCATGGAGATCGCCCCCGAGGCCCTTAAGGCGGGGAAGCGGGTGGTGGACCTCTCCGGGGACTTCCGCCTGCCCCCCGAGGTCTACGAGGCTTGGTACCGCATCCCCCATAAGAGCCCTGACCTCTACCGGGAAGCGGTCTACGGCCTTCCCGAGCTCCACCGGGAGGAGCTTAAGGGGGCGAGGCTCGTGGCCAACCCGGGTTGCTACGTGACCGCCGCCACCTTGGCCCTCGCGCCCTTGGCGGCGGAAGGGGTCCTGAAGGGGGCCTTCGTGGTGGGCCTGAGCGGGGTCTCGGGGGCGGGGCGGGAGGCCGAGGGCACCGCCTTCGCCGAGGTCAACGAGAACCTCAAGCCCTACAAGGCGGGGGGCACCCACCGGCACATCCCCGAGATGGAGCGGAACCTGGGGAGGATTTTGGCCCAGGGGAGGCGCGTCCGCACCCACGGGGAGGCGAGGGCGGTGCGGCTTTCCTTCACCCCCCACCTGGTGCCCATGACCCGGGGGATCCTGGTCACCGCCGAGGCGGAGGTGGAGGGCGCTTGGAGCCAGGAGAGCCTAGAGGCGCTTTACCGGGACTTCTACGCCGGGGAGCCTTTCGTGCGGGTCCTTAAGGGGCTTCCCGAGACCAAGGCCACCCTGGGGAGCAACCGGGTGGACGTGAGGCCCCTCTACGAGGAGAGGACGGGGCGGGTTTTGGTCTTCGCCGCCCTGGACAACCTGGTGAAGGGCATGGCGGGGCAGGCGGTGCAGAACCTCAACCTGATGCTGGGCCTTCCCGAGGAGACGGCGCTTCCCAAGGAGGGGTTATGGCCGTGAGGCTTCCCAGGGGCTTTAGGGCGGGGGCCACCCGGGCGGGGATCAAGCCCTCGGGAAGGCCCGACCTCGCCCTTTTGGTCTCCGGCTTGCCCGCGGCCTGGGCCTACGCCGCCACGCAGAACCGGGCGGCCGCGCCCTCCATCCACCGGGGAAGGGCGCTTTACGCCTCGGGGAAGCCCTTGAGGGCCGTGGTGGTGAACGCCGGCAACGCCAACTGCGCCACCGGGGAAAGAGGCTACGAGGACGACCGGCGCATGGCCGAGCTCGCCGCCTTGCGCCTCGGGCTTTCCCCGGAGGAGGTCCTCACCGCCTCCACCGGGGTGATCGGGGTGCCCTTGCCCGTGGAAAAGATCGCGAGGGGCTTGCCCGAGATCGGCCTCACCCCCTTCGCCGAGGCCTTCGCCGAGGCCATCCTCACCACGGACACCCGCCCCAAGGTGGCCGAGGCCGAGGTGGCGGGGGCCAGGATCGTGGGCCTCGCCAAGGGAAGCGGCATGATCCACCCCAACATGGCCACCATGCTCGCCTTCCTGGTCACGGACGCCCTGGTCCCCCAGGAGGCCTTGAGGGCCGGGTGGCGGCGGGTAGTGGAGCGCACCTTCAACCAAGTCACCGTGGACGGGGACACCTCCACCAACGACCTCGCCCTCCTCATGGCCAACGGGGCCTACGGGGAGGTGCCCCTGAAGGCCTTCTTTGAGGGGGTGGAGGCCGTGGCCCAAGAGCTTGCCCGCATGATCGCCCGGGACGGGGAGGGGGCCACCAAGCTCATGGTGGTGCGGGTGGTGGGGGCGGCCACGGAGGAGGAGGCGCGGCGGGCGGCGAGGGCCATTGCGGGAAGCGCCCTCTGGAAGAGCGCCCTCTACGGCAACGACCCCAACTGGGGGAGGATCCTGGCCGCCCTCGGCAACTCGGGGGCCCGGTTTGACCCCTTGCGGGTGCGCATCGTTCTCCAGGGGATTCCCCTCTACGAGGGCGGGGTTCTTCCCTTTGACCGGGAGGAGGCGGGCCGGGCCATGCGGGCCGAGGAGGTGGAGGTCCTGGTGGACCTCCGGGAGGGGCAAGGGGCAGGGGAGGCCTACGGCTGCGACCTCACCGAGGACTACGTGCGCATCAACGCCCTTTACACCACCTGAGCCTCATCTAGGATGAACTTTGGAGGTGAAGCGATGAAGCGGTTTTTGGGTCTATTCGTGGTGATCCTCAGGTAAGGGGAGGCTATGATGGGGGGGATGCGCTGGCGTCCCCTCCTTTTGCTTTTCCTCCTCTCCGCCTGCGCCCGGCCCGACACCCTGCCGCCCGAGGTGGGCCTCGTTTATCCCCAAGGGGGCGGCGTGGCCCCTGGCCGGAGCCTGCTCGCGGAGGGGTACGCTTTTGACCCCTCCGGGGTGGTCTCCGTCCGGGTCAACGGGCGGGAGGTCCTCGAGGCCCCCTCCCGGGGCAAGCCCCTGGTGGCCTTCCGCTTCCGCCTGGAGGCCCCCTCCTCGGGCACGGCGGAGATCGTCCTCGAGGCCGAGGACGGGGTGGGCAACCGGGCGACGCGGCGGGTCGCCTTCACCCTGGACAACGATCCCCCGAGGATCCAACTGGAGCGCACCGAGCGCCTGGAAGGGGGGCTCGTCCGGGTCTACGGGCGGGTGGAGGACAACGTGGGGGTGGAGCGGGTGGTGCTTTTGGAGAAGGGGCGCTACCTGCCCCTTTCCTTGCCCAAGGGCACCTCGGTCCCCTTCGCCGTGGTGGCCTCGCCGGGGAGCGTCCTCATCGCCGTGGACGCCGCGGAAAACCGCGCTAGCCGGAGGCTGCCCTAGGTGGTAAACTGCCCCGGCGATGGGGATCGCGGGTTCCCTCGAGGACCTGGCCCGGGCCCTCCGCGGCACGCCCCCCGAGGCCCGGAACCTCTCCCGGCTACAGGAGATCGCGAAGCTTTTGGAGCGGTTCCCCCCGGGGCGGGAGCGGGACGGCCTTCTGGCCGTGGCCTACCTTCGGCTCTACCAGGTGGTGAAAAGGCCGGAGTACCTTTTCCGCGGGTACAGCTACGCCCGCACGGCCCGGGTGGAGGAGGTCCGGGCCCTGGCGGAGCGGCTTTGGGAGGAAAGATGAAGGAGCTGCTTGGACTCTTGGCGGTGTGGAGCATCGCCCTTTCGGGGGCGGGGGTGGTGGTGGGCGTGGCCCTCATCCGGCGGGGAGAGCGGGTCTGGCACCACCGGGTGATGCTTTTGGCCACCGCCTTGGCCGCCCTCTTCCTCGTCTTCTACCTGGCCAAGTGGGGGCTTTACGGGACCACGGCCTACGGGGGGCCGGAGGCCTGGCGGGGGGCCTACTACCTCCTCCTCTTTACCCACACCCTCCTCGCCGCCCTGAACGGTCCCCTGGCCCTCTACGTCATCTGGCGCGCCCTTCGGGGGGAGTTCGCCCTCCACAGGCGTTGGGCCCGGATCCTCGTTCCCGTCTGGCTCTACGTCGCCCTCTCGGGCTGGGTCATCTACCTGGTGCTCAAGCGCTACGGCGTGGAGCGGGGAGGGATCGCCTTCTAACCCACCCCGTGCCGGCTTGGGCCAGCGCGGGGGAGGGGCCCTCCCGCACCCTCCCTGAGGCCGAGGCGCGGAGGCTTGAGCGCCTGCCCCTGGGGCTTCTTGGAGCGTCCCGGCCAGGGCTAGGGAAGGGGCTTCCTCCCCCAGGGCTCCACCACGATCCGGCCCTCGAGGGCCCGCACCACCTCGGGCCCCAGGCCTTCCTCGGCCTCCTCCGGGGCCTGGGCCAGGTGGGGGCCGATGCGCACCTGCTTGGCCCGAAGCTCCAGGGCGAAGATGAAGCGCTCCTCGTCCCCCGAGGCCCCGGCGTGGGCCAGCCCCATGAGGCGGCCCACCACGATCACGTCCCCGCCCGCCACCACCTCGGCCCCGGGGTTCACGTCCCCGAGGACGACCACGGTGCCGGGGTACTCCACCCGTTGCCCGGCCCGGAGGCCCCGGGGCACCACCAGGGTGCCCTCCACCACCCGTCCCCGCGGGGGGACGAGGGTGAGGGGCCTTCCCAGGGCGAGGAGGGCCTCCAGGGTCTCCTGGGCGACGGGCCCCGCCACCTCCACCTCCAGGGGAAGCCCCTCGGGGAGGCTTAAGCGGCGCACGTCCTCGGGCGTCTCGCCGCCGTCTAGGCGGAGGGCCAGGGCCTTGGGCGTGGCGCGGAGGCGCATGGCGCTATTTTATCCCCCAGTAGGCGGCCATCACCTTGCGGACCGCGGGCAAGGCCACCCGGCTGCCCTCCCCGCCGTTCTCAAAGAAGGCCACCACGACGAGGGGCGGGTAGGGGCTCCCGTCGGTGGGGCCGTAGCCCATGTACCAGGCGTGCTCCAGGCCGCGGCGCTTCCCCGGGGTTTCGGCGGTGCCCGTCTTGCCCCCCGTGGGCACGGGGAACTCCCCTAGGACGAAGCGGGCGGTCCCCTCGCTCACCGTCTTGCGCAGGCCCTCCTGGAGGACCTTCCAGTACCGTCCGGGGACCTTTTCCCACCGGGGCTGGACGGGAACGCCCCCGATGGCCTTCACCAGGTGGAGGGCGGGCTTGTTTCCCCCGGTGGCGATGGTGGCGAGCATGCGGGCGATCTGGGCGGGGGTGGCGAGGACGGCCCCCTGGCCGATGGCCACGGAGAGGGTCTCCCCGGGGTACCAGGGCTCGCCCAGGGCCTCCCGCTTCCAGGCCCGGGTGGGGAGGAGGCCCGTCTTCTCCGCCACCTCGAGCCCCGTGGCCTCCCCCAGGCCCAAAAGCCGGGCCCGCCTCGCCAGGCGGTCCACGAAGCCCAGGGGGTCCTGGGCCACCGCCTGGTAGTACCAGGTGTTGCAGCTCCAGGCGATGGCCTCCCGGACCGTCATGGGGCCCATGTCCCGGCTCGCCCAGTTGCGCCGCACCTGGCCGCCGAAGACGATGTAGGGGCTGCAGCGGTAGGTGGTCGCCGGGGTCACGTACCCCTCCTCCAGGAGGGCGTAGCTCGTGGCCAGCTTGAAGGTGGACCCCGGGGTGTAGGGCTGGACCGCCCGGTTGAGGAGGGGGAGGTTCTTGTCCTCAAGGAGCGCCTTCGCCTCCTCCGGGACGGGGCGCTTGGCGAAGAGGTTGGGGTCAAAGGAAGGGGCGCTGGCCATGGCCAAGACCTCCCCCGTGGTGGGGTCCAAGGCCACGATGGCCCCCTTCACCTGCTTTTCCTCGGGCAGGCCGTTCAGCCTTCTCCCGGCGTTGATGTCGGCGAGGGCCTCCTCCAGGGCCTTTTCTGCGGCCCGCTGGAGGGCGAGGTCCAGGGTGAGGACCACGTCCTGCCCCGGGGTGGGCTCCTCCAGGACGGTCTCCCGAAGCCTCTCCCCCCGGACGTTCACCTCCACCGCCCGCACCCCCCGCTTGCCCCGGAGGTAGGGCTCCAAAGCGGCCTCGAGGCCCGCCTGCCCCACCTCCTCCTCGGGGCTGTACCCCTGCTTTACCTGGGCGGCGTTCGCCCGGAGGACGTACCCCATGACGGGGCCGGAGATGGGGTTCGGGTAGTACCGCTCAATCCTTTCCCGGAGGTAGAGGTTCTTCTGCCCGGCGGTGAGCTCCTCCAGGGTGGGCCTTAGGGCCTCGGGGACGCCGGCTTTCAGGACCGTGGGCTCCGTGACCTGGGGAAGGTCTTCCAGGCCCAGGAGGGGGAGGAGCCTCTCCTTGAAGGCCACCTCCCCCCCGGTGTAGACGAGGTCCACCACCAGCCGGTCCTGGGCCAGGACCCGCCCCTTCCGGTCCAGGATCTTGCCCCGGGGGGCGGGGATGTCCTCGGTCTTCAGGTAGTTTCCCTGGCTTCGCAGGGCGTAGCGCTCGTACTCCAGGACCTGGAGCTGCCACGCCCGAAGCCCGAGGAGGAAGAGGGCCAGGGCGAAGAACAGGGCCAGGGCGTGGATCCTCCCGGTCATGCCTTCGGTTCCTCCCGCGCCTTGGGCCTAAGGGGCCAGAAGAAGGCCAGGGAGAGGAGGCCCTCCCCGAGGGGAAGCCAGGGGAAGAGGGCGGGCAGGTCCAGGCGGAGCCAGTAGGCCACGAGGAAGTAGCCGAACCACTTCCCGAGGAAGGCCAGGGCGAAGGCGGCGAGGGCTCCGGCGGGGCTTCTCAGGTCCAGGTAGCGGGCCGCCCCGTAGTAGGCGTAGGCGGCGAGGAGGAGGCCCACGGCGTGCAGGCCGAGAAGGCCGAAGCCCAGAAGGTCTTGGAGAAGCCCCACGAGAAAGGCCAGGGCGAGGCCGAGGAGGGGAGGCCTCGAGGCGGCAAGCCAAAGGGCGTAGACCAGGAAGAGGTCCGGGGCGGGCCAGCCCTCGGGGAGGAGGGCCTGGAGGAGGCCCGAAAGGAAGAGGAGGAGGACCAGGTAGACCAAGGCCACGGCGCCACCTCTAGAGGGGCCTCAGGACCACCACCTCCTCCAGGAGGGAGAGGTCCACCAGGGGCCTGGCCCAGGCCCGCACCTTGAGGCCGCCTTGGGCCCGTTCCACCCGTTCCACCCGGCCCACGGGGATCCCGTCCGGGAAGAGGCCCAGGGTGGCCCCGGTGAGGAGGAGGTCCCCCGGCGCCACCGCCACCGTGGGGGGAAACTCGGCCACGAGAAGCCCCGGGGGGGCGCCCCGGGCCACGCCCCGGCCCGGCTTCTCCCCCACCCGGACCCCCACCCGGCTTTCCGGATCCAGGAGGGTGCGCACCAGGGCGCGGTGCGCCTCCACCTCCACCACCAGGCCCACGAGGCCCTGGGGGGCGGTCACGGGCATCCCGGGGCGGAGGCCGTCTTGGCTCCCCAGGCCGAGGACCAGCCTGCGGTAGAGGCCGGAGGCGTCCTCGGCCACCACGGGGGCCACGGCCACCACCCCTGGGGCCTGGCCCGCCTTCACCTCCAGGGCCCGGGCGAGCCGGGCCACCTCTAGCCGGAGCCGGGCGTTTTCCGTGGTAAGGCGGGCCACCTCCTCCTTGAGCCTTTGGTTCTCCGCCAGGAGGTCCTGCCGCGCGGAGAGGGCGCTCCAGGCGGCCCGGAGGTTCTGGCCCAGGCGGTGGCCGAGGTGGAGGGGAAACGCGGTGAGGGGGGAGAAGGAGAGGGCGAAGCCCGGGGCCAGGGGGCGGGTGAGGGCGGCGAGGGCGAGGCCCAGGGCGAGGAGGAGGGCGAGGAGGAAGCGGGGGAGGAGGTGCTCCCTCACGGCCTGAACCCCCGCGCCCAGAGGAGGGCGAAGACCCGGGAGACGGGGAGGCCCACCACGGTGTAGAAGTCCCCCTCCACCCGCTCCAGGAGGGCCATGCCGAGCCCCTGGGCCCCGTAGCCCCCCGCCTTGTCCAGGCCCTCGCCGCTTCCCACGTACCAGGCGATCTCCTCCTCGGAAAGCGGCCGGAAGAAGACCCTGGCCGTGTGCACCTCCTCCACCACCTCCTTTGGGGTGCGGAGGTAAAAGGCGGTGTGCACCAGGTGGAGCCTGCCCGAGAGGCGCCTTAGGAAGAGGCGGTTTTCCTCCGGGTCCTTGGGCTTGCCCAGGACCTCCCCGTCCAGGTCCACCACCGTGTCCGCGGCCAGGACCCACTCCCCCTGCACGGCCTCCCCCTTGCGCCGGGCCAGGGCCTGGGCCAGGGCCTTGGGGGGGAGGGGGAGGCCCTCTTCCTCCACCCCGGGGACCGCAACCCGGATGGGGTAGCCCAGGGCCTCGAGGAGGGCTTTCCGCCTGGGGCTTCCCGAGGCCAGGATCAGAGGGGGCTTCCCGCTTCCCAAAGCCGCAACACCTCCTTCCGGTAGCGCTCCGCCAGGCTCGGGCTTTTGAGCACGAGGAGGTTCTCGTTGTTCACCTCGTGGGCCCGGACGGAGAAGTTGTAGCTCCCGGTGACCACGTAGGTGCCGTCCAGGACCATGACCTTGTGGTGCATGGTGTAGGGGTTGGCGTCCTGGCGCACGGGGACGCCCGCCCTAAGGAGGTCCTCCTCCCGGCTGTCCCCCAGGTTGCGCCTTTCCAAAAGGATCCGGACGGAAAGACCCCGGCCGTGGGCTTCCTTAAGGGCTTCCACCAGTTCCCGGTCCGTGAGGACGAAGGCCGCCACCAAGACCTCCCTTTGGGCCTCGGAAAGCCGCTTCAGGAGGGCTTCCCGGGCGAGCCTCCCTCCCCTTGGGCTGAAGTAGGCCACGCCCTCCACCGCCTCCAGGGCGAAGGCCACGGGCTGGCCGAGGCCTTCCTTCTGTCCGCCGAAGAGGGCCTCAAACTCCCGCGCGTACCCCTGGGCCAGGGTGGGGGAGGGGAGGAGGAGGCTGTTCTCGTTGTTCCGGGCGAAGGCGTTCCAGGTCATGTTGGTGCTCCCCGTCCAGACGGCCCTCCCGTCCACCACCAGGAACTTGTGGTGCATGAAGCCTTCCCGCTCGTCGTAGCAGATGGGGATCCCCGCGACCTCCTCGCAGTCCAGGGAGAGGGGCCTGACCCGCTCCTTGAGCTCGGCGAAGCGGACCCTCGGGGGCTCCTCCCTCTGGCCCAGGCTCGCCGCCACCAAATAGCGGCGGAAGTCCTCCCGGTAGTCGCTTTCCCCGTAAAGCCGCACCCTCACCCCCCGCGCCTTGGCCCGGAGGAGGCCCTGGGCGACCTCCAGGTCGCGGAACTCGTAGAAGGCTCCTTCCAGGCTTTCCCGGGCCCCGTCCATGAGGGCGAGGAGGCGAGCCTTGGCCCTCGGCCCTTCCTCCGGCATGAAGTAGACCTCGGCCTCTCCCGTCTCGGCGGGCGGGGCGGGGCCCGGCCGGAGCTCTTGGAAGAGCCAGACCAGGACGAGGACCAGGAGGAGGAGGTAGCCGGGAAGCCCGGCGATCGCCTTCCTGCCCCGGCGCCTCCTAGTAGCCAAGGGTCCCCCCTTCCCCCGCCACCAGGGCCACGCCGCTGGAGGTCCCGAGGCGGCTCGCCCCGGCCTTCAGCATCCTCAGGGCGGTCTCCCGGTCCCGGATGCCCCCTGCGGCCTTCACCTGGGCCCGCCCCTGGGCCACCCGGACCAAAAGCGCCACGTCCTCGAGGCTCGCCCCCCGGGGGCCGAAGCCCGTGGAGGTCTTGAGGAAGTCCGCCCCGCCCCGGATGGCCGCCTCGGCCAGGCGGGCGATCTCCTCCGGGGAGAAGTACCCCGTTTCCAGGATCACCTTGAGCACCGCTTGGGGAACGGCCTCCCGCACGGCCCGCACCTCGGCCTCCAGGTAGTCCAGGTCCCCCGCCTTGGCCCGGCCCAGGTGGAGGACCATGTCCACCTCGTCCGCCCCCCGGGCGCAGGCGAGGGCCGCCTCCAGGGCCTTCACCTCCTTCTCCTGGTAGCCCAGGGGAAAGCCCACCACCGTGACCAGACGGAAGGGCGCGTGGGGGTAGCGGGCCCTGACCCAGGCCACGTAGGAAGGGGGGATGCAGAGGCCATAGAAGCCGTACTCCAGCGCCTCCTCCGCTGCCTTCGCCACCTCCTCGAGGGTGGCGGTGGGCTTGAGGAGGGTGTGGTCAATGTGGGCGGCCAGGTCCATACCCCGCCATCATACGAGACCCACGTGATAGGATGGAAAGAGGCCCCGCTTGGGGCTTTTTTTGAGGTCCTAAGATGCTTGCCGTAGGAATCGTAGGTCTACCCAACGTGGGCAAGTCCACCCTCTTCAACGCCCTCACCCGGGCGAACGCCCTCGCCGCCAACTACCCCTTCGCCACCATAGACAAGAACGTGGGGGTGGTGCCCCTGGAGGACGAGCGGCTTTACGCCCTGCAGCGGACCTTCGCCAAGGGGGAGCGGGTTCCGCCCGTGGTGCCCACCCACGTGGAGTTCGTGGACATCGCCGGGCTCGTCAAGGGGGCCCACAAAGGGGAGGGCTTGGGCAACCAGTTCCTGGCCCACATCCGCGAGGTGGCGGCCATCGCCCACGTCCTCCGTTGCTTCCCCGACCCCGACGTGGTCCACGTCATGGGCCGGGTGGACCCCTTGGAGGACGCCGAGGTGGTGGAGACGGAGCTCCTCCTCGCCGACCTCGCCACCCTGGAGAGGCGGCTTGAGCGCCTAAGGAAGGAGGCGAGGGCCGACCGGGAGAGGCTTCCCCTCTTGGAGGCGGCGGAAGGCCTTTACGTTCACCTCCAGGAAGGCAAGCCCGCCCGCACCTTCCCCCCTTCCGAGGCGGTGGCCCGCTTTCTGAAGGAAACCCCCCTCCTCACCGCCAAGCCCGTGATCTACGTGGCCAACGTGGCCGAGGAGGACCTGCCCGACGGCCGGGGAAACCCCCAGGTGGAGGCGGTGCGGCGGAAAGCCCTGGAGGAGGGGGCCGAGGTGGTGGTGGTCTCGGCGAGGCTCGAGGCCGAGCTCGCCGAGCTCTCCGGGGAGGAGGCGAGGGAGCTTCTCGCCGCCTACGGCCTCCAGGAAAGCGGCCTCCAGCGCCTCGCCCGGGCGGGCTACCGCGCCCTAGACCTCCTCACCTTCTTCACCGCCGGGGAGAAGGAGGTGCGGGCCTGGACCGTGCGCCGGGGGACCAAGGCGCCAAGGGCCGCCGGGGAGATCCACTCCGACATGGAGCGGGGCTTCATCCGGGCCGAAGTCATCCCCTGGGACAAGCTGGTGGAGGCCGGGGGGTGGGCGAGGGCCAAGGAGCGGGGCTGGGTGCGCCTCGAGGGCAAGGACTACGAGGTCCAGGACGGGGATGTGATCTACGTCCTGTTCAACGCCTAGCCTTTTCCCAGACTGGCCTTATGGCCGCGACCGTGCGGGTGGAACTTTCCCAGGTGGGTCCCTCCACCTCGGAGGGGGTGGTGCGGGGGAAGCACCGCGTCCTGGTGGACCGTCCCGTGGAGAAGGGCGGGGAGGACCGGGGGCCATGGGGGGCGAGCTCCTCCTCGTGGCCTTGGGGGGCTGCTTCTTGAGCAACCTCCTCGCCGCCATCCGGGCCCGGGAGGCCCCCATCCAGGAGGTGCGGGTGGTGGTGGAGGGCACCTTGGCCGAGGCCCCGCTACCGCCAGGTCCGCCTGGAGGTCCAGGCCAGGACCGAGGACAGGGTCCTTCTGGAGAAGCTCGTGACCGTGGCGGAGCGGGCCTGCATCGTGGCCAACACCCTGCGGGGGGGTGTGGACCTCAGGTCCGGGTGGTTTGACCCGGGCCCACCCATGGGCTAAAATCCCCTCTGGGCCTTTGGCCCTGCGCTGGGGCGTCGTCTAACGGCAGGACAGCGGACTTTGGATCCGCCGGTGGTGGTTCGAGTCCACCCGCCCCAGCCAAGTTTTTTTTCACAAGGTTTTCGCAGGTTCCCCAATAAAATGCGCCCGTGGCGGCCTCCTTTGACGGCCTCCTCCTGGTGAGCCCCCACGAGCCCCTTTGGGTCTACGCGGAGCTTGCCCTGGAGCCCAAGGGGCTTCCCGTCCGCTACTTCGCCTCGGCCAAGGAGGCCCTCTTCTGGTTGCGCGACCACACCCCGAAGGCCATCCTCCTGGACACCGATTTGGACGTGGACCCCTTCGCCGTCGCAAGCCGCATCCGCCACGTGCGCAGGCTCAAGGAGGTGCCCGTCGCCGTCCTCATCCCCCCTTCGGAAAAGCTCCGCACCACGGCGGAGGTCGTCCGGGTCCAGGCCATGGAGAAGCCCCTGACCCGCGAGAAGCTCTACCGCTTTTTGGGCCTGGCGTAGGGGTTTGGGTAAACTGGTGGCCGTGCGGCTTGCGCGGTTACTCCTCTGGGGCCTTTGGGGGGCGGTTTTGGGCGGGGCGGGGGCGTTGGGGTATTTGGTCTACGCCTACACCCGGGACCTGCCCGACCTCTCCGCCTTTGAGAGGCTCCGGCTCACCGCCACCACCACCCTCTACGCCCGGGACGGCTCCACCCTCGCCCTCCTCGCCAGCGTGGAGGACGGGCGGGCCATCAACCGGAGCCTGGTCCGCCTCTCTGAGGTCTCGCCCGCGGCCCTCGCCGCCATCGTCTTCTCCGAGGACCGGCGCTTCTACAGCCACTACGGCGTGGATCCCGTGCGCCTTCTCGGGGCCCTGTACGCGGTGCTCACCGGGGACCTCCAGGGGGGGAGCACCGTCACCACCCAGGTCATCAAGAACACCCTCCTCAAGGAGCTCGCCCAGGCCCGCACCCTGGAGCGCAAGGTGAAGGAGTGGGTCCTGGCCCTGGAGCTGGAGAGGCGCTACACCAAGGCGGAGATCCTGGAGATGTACCTCAACGTGGTCCCCTGGGGGGGGAACGCCGTGGGCATCCGGGCCGCCGCCGAGGCCTACTTCGGCAAGGACCCCGCGGCCTTGACCCTCGCCGAGGGGCTCTATTTGGCGAGCCTCATCCCCGCGCCCAACGCCCGCTACCAGGACCTCGAGGGGGTGCGCCGCCGCATGCGCCGGGTCCTGGACGAGATGGTCCGGGAGGGCTGGATTACGGAGGCCCTGGCGGAGCGGGCCTGGAAGGAGCCGCTTAAGCCCAGGGGCTGGGAGGTGCGCTACGACGAGGAGGGCAACCTTCTGGAGGCCCGCCTGGTGGACCCGGAGGCCCGCATCCTCCGCTCCGTGGACTACCGCCTCGCCCCCCACTTCGTCCTCGAGGTGCGGCGCTTCCTGGAGGAGCGCTTCGGCAAGGAGAAGGTCTACGGGGAGGGGGGGCTTAAGGTCTACACCACCCTGGACCCGAGGATGCAGGAGGCCGCGGAGAAGGCGGCCCGGGCGGCCCGGCTTCCCGAGGGGGCGGACCTCGCCATCGTGGGCCTGGACCCGGAGACGGGGGAGGTCTTGGCCATGGTGGGCGGGGTGCGCCGGGAGAACGACGAGTACAACCGGGCGACCCGGGCCCTGAGAAACCCGGGGAGCGCGGTCAAGCCCTTCGTCTACGCCGCCGCCCTGGAGGCGGGCTGGACCCAGGTGACCCTGGTGCCCGACCGGCCCATGGAGTTCAAGGACCCGAGCCAGCCTGGGGGCGTCTGGCGGCCCAAGAACTTCTCCGGCACCTTCCTGAACCGGGAGATCACGGTGCGCTACGCCCTGGACCTTTCCCTCAACCTCCCCGCCGTCTACACCGCCCAGGCGGTGGGCCTGGACCGGGTGGCGGCGAAGCTCGCCCAGGCGGGGTTCGCGGTGCGCTACGCCGTCCCCGCCATCGCCATCGGGGGGGCCTCCATTACCCCTGTGGACCTGGCCGCGGCCTACGCTGCCTTCGTCAACGGCGGCTACCGGGTGGCCCCCCTCCTGGTCCTGCGGGTGGAGGACCAGGAGGGCCGGGTCCTGTACCAGGCCACCCCCCACAGGACGCGGCTCTTCAGCCCGGAGGTGGCCTACCAGGGTTGGGACCTCCTCAAGGGGTACGTCTACGACCTGGGGGAGAAGGGCCTCGCCAAGGGGGCCAGGATCCCGGGGCGGGTGGTGGGGGGGAAGACGGGCACCACCAACGAGGCCCGGGACCTCTGGTTCGCCGGGGTGACCCGGGGGCTTTCCGCCGTGGTCTGGGTGGGGCGGGACGACAACCGGCCCCTCAGGATGGGGGGGAGGGAGCCCAGTAGCTCCGTGGTCAACCCCCCCATCTGGCGGGACTTCGTGGCCGAGGCCCTAAAGGGGCGCCCTGGGGGCGACTTCCCTCCCCCTTCGGGGCTTGTGCCCGTGCGGGTGGACCTGGAGACCGGCCTGCCGAGCGAGAAGGGGGTGGTGGTCTACGTGCCCGAGGGCAAGGTGCCCTCGGGGAGGCCCCCGGAGGAAAGCCCCGCCTTGCCCCTTCCCCTCCCCCTCCTCACGCCCCCGGGGGGCGGGCTTTAGGAGGTCTTGCGTGGAGCGGGTGAGGATCGTCCTGGTGGAGCCCCAGGAGCCGATGAACCTGGGGGCGGTGGCCCGGGCCATGCGGAACTTCGGGCTTTCCCGCCTCTACGTGGTGAACCCCCCGCCCCGGGTGGGCCCGCCCTGGGCCAAGGAGGCCTACTGGCTCGCCGTCCACGCCGAGGAGGTGCTGGAGAAGGCCCAGGTGGCGGGAAGCCTCCTGGAGGCCCTTCGGGGGGCGCAGCTCGTGGTGGCCACCACGGGCCGTCCCCGGGAGGTCTACCCCGCCCCCGTCGCCCCGGCCTGGGAGGTGGCGGACCGGGTGGCGGCCTTCCCGGGGGAGGTGGCCTTGGTCTTCGGGCGGGAGACCTTCGGCCTCACCAACGAGGAGCTGGAGCTCGCCCACCTCATCGGCTACATCCCCACGGCCCCGGAGCAGCCCTCCTTGAACCTGGCCCAGGCGGTGGTGGTCTTCGCCTACGAGCTCTTTAAGCGCCAGGGAAAGGGGGTGGGCCTGAGGGAGGGGGGCGAGCCCGCCCCGGTGGAGGCCCTCGAGGCCTTCTTCCAGGACCTGGGGCGGTACATCCTGGAGATCGGCTTCACCGACGAGCGCCGCTTCCCCTACGCCATGCGCCGCCTCCGGCGGATCTTCCACAAGGCCGGCCTCACCCTGGGGGAGGTCCAGATGCTCCGGGGCCTCCTCCACCAGAGCCGCTTCGCCCAGAGGAGAAAGGATGACGGAGCATAGCCTCTACCGCCTCGTCCGCCTGGCCCAAAGGCTTCTGCCCCCCGCCATCGCCCTGGTGGTCCTGGCCTTTGAGCTCGCCCTTTCCCCCTTTGACCACACCAGCGCCCTCTTCTGGCTCCGTCTGGGCTTCTACGGCCTCGTGGGACCCCTGGTCACCTACGCGGTCCTGGAGTGGATCGCCCAGGAGGTCCTGGAGAAGGCCCGGGCCGAGCGGGCCCTGGAGGAGGCGAACCGGAGGCTCCTCGCCTCGGAGCGGGTCTTCCGCGAGGCCCTGGCGAGCGAGAACCTGGAGGAGGCGGTGCTGCGCATCGCCCGGGGCCTGGAGGAGACCCTGGGCTACCCCGTGGCCCTCGAGGCCGAGGGGGTGCGCTCGGGGGAGGGGTGCGGGGGCCGGCGGGTGGCCCTGCCCGGGCTTAAGGGGCACTTGGAGGCCTGCGGGGACGGGACGGACCAGGTCTTCCTGGAGGTCCTGGCCCACGAGGTAGCGGGGGCGCTCCAGGCGGTGGTGGCCCGGAGCCGCGACCTCCTCACCCTCTTTGAGGTGGACCAGGCCCTGAAGGCCGAGGCCAACCTGGACCGGCTTCTGGAGGGGCTTTTGGACCGGATCCGCGCCTGGGCGGGGGCCGAGGGGGGTGGGGTCCTCCTTTTGGACGAGGAGGGCTTTCTCCTGGCCCGGGTGGTCCAGGGGCTTGCCCTTCCCTCCCACCCCTTCCTCCCCGAGGGGGCCTGGAAGGCGGCGCTCCAGGGCCCGGTCTTCGTGGAAAAGGGGGTCCTGGCCCTCCCCTTGAAGGCGCGGGAGCCCGTGGGGGTGCTCGTCCTCAAGGGCGAGGACCTCTCCCGGCGCATCCCCTTCCTCTCCTTCCTCGCCTCCCAGGTGGCCCTGGCGGTGCGGAACGCCCAGGCCTACCTGAAGGCGGAGGAGCTCGCCATCAACGAGGAGCGCACCCGCATCGCCCGGGAGATCCACGACGGCCTCGCCCAAAGCCTCGCCTTCATGGCCCTGAAGCTGGACCTGGTGGAACGGCTTTGGGAGAAGGACAAAGAGGCGGCCCTGGGGGCCCTCGCCGAGGTGCGGGAGACCCTTAGGGCCCAGATCCGGGAGGTGCGCCGGAGCATCTTCGCCCTCCGGCCCATTGACCTGGAGCGCTACGGCTTTTTGGAGTCCTTGCGCCGTTACGCCCAGGCCTTCGCCGAGCAGGCGGGCTTTAGGGTCCAGCTTTCCCTTCCCGAGCGCGTGGGCCTCTCCCAGGCGAGCGAGCTCGTCCTCTTCCGCGTCCTGCAGGAGGCCCTCACCAACGCCGCCAAGCACGCCAGGCCCACCCGGGTGGAGGTGGTGTTGGAGCCCTTGGGGGAGCGGGGGGCGAGGCTCGTGGTGCGGGACAACGGCCGGGGCTTCGCCGTCCCCGAGGCCCAGGGCCTGGGCGGGTTCGGCCTCACCCAGATGCGCGAAAGGGTGGAGGCCCGGGGCGGAAGGTTCTGGGTGGTCTCGGCGCCGGGGCGGGGGACGGAGGTGGGGGCGGAGGTGCCTTACTGAATCTCCCACCGCGGCGAAGGCCTGGAAAGGGTCTTTCCGCCGCGAACGGTATCATGGGGGCATGGACCGGCCCGTGCGCGTCCTCTTCGTCTGCCTGGGAAACATCTGCCGTAGCCCCATGGCCGAGGGCATCTTCCGCAAGCTCCTGAAGGAGCGGGGCCTCGAGGACCGCTTTGAGGTGGACTCGGCGGGCACCGGGGCCTGGCACGTGGGCGAGCCCATGGACCCCCGGGCGAGGCGGGTGTTGGAGGAGGAGGGGGCCTACTTCCCCCACGTGGCCCGGAGGCTCACCCGGGAGGACGTCCTGGCCTACGACCACATCCTGGTCATGGACCGGGAGAACCTGGAGGAGGTCCTGAGGCGCTTCCCCGAGGCCCGGGGCAAGGTGCGCCTGGTGCTGGAGGAGCTCGGCGGGGGCGAGGTCCAGGACCCCTACTACGGGGATCTGGAGGATTTCCGGGAGGTCTACTGGACCCTGGAGGCGGCCTTGCAGGCCTTCTTGGACCGGCATGGATCCCCTAGCCCTGCTGCGGAAGGCCGGGCTTGAGGCGGAAGGCCCGGCCCTCCCCCTCCACGGGGGGGACATCTCCCGGGTGTGGCGGGTGGGGCGGTTCGTGGTGAAGACGGCCCAGGACCCCCCGCCCGGCCTCTTCCGGGCCGAGGCCCGGGGGCTTCAGGCCCTGGCCGAGCGGGGGGTGCGGGTGCCCCGGGTCCACTGGGTGGGGGAGGAGGGCCTGGTCCTGGCCTACCTGGAGCCGGGGCCCGAGGACTGGGAGGGCCTGGCCCGGACGCTCGCGGCCCTCCACCGGAGGCGGGAGGGGAGCTACCTGGCCGAGCCCGGCTTCCTCGGCACCTTCCCCCTTCCTGGGCGGGAGGGCGGGGAGTGGACCGCCTTCTTCTACGAGCGGTGCGTCCTCCCCCTCCTCGAGGCCACCTGGGACCGGCTTCAGGGCCTCGGCCCCAAGGTGGAGGCCCTCTACCAAAGGCCCCTTCCCGCCGAGGGCCCCGCGCCCCTCCACGGGGACCTCTGGCACGGGAACGTCTACTTCGCCCGGGAGGGGCCGGCCCTCCTGGACCCCTCCTTCTTCGTGGGGGAGCGGGGGGTGGACCTGGCCATGATGCGCCTTTTCGGGGGGTTTCCCCGGAGGTTCTGGGAGGTCTACGGGGAGCTTTACCCCGTCCCCGAGGAGGTGGAGAGGGCCCTTCCCCGCTACCAGGTCTACTACCTCCTGGCCCACGTCCACTTCTTCGGCCAGGGCTACTTGGGGGCGCTGTGGAGGGCGATTTCCGCCTCTTAGGCCCCATAGACCTCCTCCAGCTCCTCGCCCAAGGGGGGAAGACGGGGGCGTTCCGGGTGGAGGGCGGGGAGGTCTATTTGGAGCGGGGCCGCCCCGTGCACGCCGCCTATGGGGGAGTGGAGGGGGCGGAGGCCCTCCTCGCCGTCCTCGCCCTCAAGGAGGGGCGCTTCCGCTTCTTCCCGGGGGAGGCCGCGCCCAGGCGGACCCTGGAGGGCCCGCTGGAGGCCTACCTCCTGGAGGCGGTCCGGCGCCTGGGGGAGGGGGTGGAGGTGGGGCCCTTTGACCTGGTGCGGCCCACGGCGGCGGGCCTCGAGGCCCAGGCCACCCTCGAGCCCGAGGCCTTCGCCCTGCTCCAGGCGGCCTCCGGGGGGAAGAGCCCCTTGGACCTCGCGGCGGCCACGGGGCTTCCCCTGGGCCGGGTGCTCCAGGGGCTTGGGCAGCTCGCCCGCCTGCGGCTCGTGGAGGTCTCCCCCCGGGTGCCCCGCACCGCCAGGCTCCGGGTGGCCTTAGGGGGGAAGGGGGCCCAGGTGGACGCCCTCCTCCTTAAAGCCTGGCGGGAGCACTTCGGCCGGGTCTTCCGGGTCCGCGTCCGGGCCGGGGAGCGGGAGGTCCTCCTGCCCGTGGAGGGCGCCGAGGGCCTCGGGGTGGTGCTCAGCCTCTCCCCGGAGCTCCTCCTCTTCCACGGCCTGAAGGCGGGGGAGGAGGTCCTGGTCTGGCCCGAGGTATAGTGGCCCCATGCGCGAAGCCCGGGTGGCTTTGGAGTCCGCGGTCCTGACCCACGGCCTCCCTTACCCCTTGAACCTGGAGGTGGCCCTGGCCCTGGAGGAGGCGGTGCGGGAGGAGGGGGCCACCCCCAAGACCATCGCCCTGGTGCGGGGGGAGGTGCGGGTGGGCCTTTCCCGCGAGGAGATGGAGGCCTTGGCGGCGGGCGGGGCGGAGAAGGCGAGCCTTTGGAACCTCGCGGCCCTCCTTGCCCAGGGAAGGAGCGCCGGGACCACGGTGGCGGCCACGGTCCACCTGGCCCACCTCCACGGCATCCCCGTTTTCGCCACCGGGGGGATCGGGGGGGTCCACCCCGAGCCCTACGACGAGAGCGCCGACCTCGTCGCCCTCTCCCGCACCCCCATCCTGGTGGTCTCCTCTGGCCCCAAGGCCATCCTGGACCTCAGGGCCACCCTGGAGCGCCTGGAGACTTTGGGGGTGAGCGTGGTGGGCTACCGGACGGACCGCCTCCCCGCCTTCTTCTCCCCGGACTCCCCCTTCCCCGTCCCCGCCCGGGTGGACACCCCCATGGAGGCGGCCCGGGTCTACCTCCGGGCCCGGGCCTTGGGCCTCGGGGGGGTGCTCCTGGTGAACCCCGTTTCCCAGGGCCTCCCTTATGAGCGGGTGGCCCTTTGGGTGGAGGAGGCGGGCCGGATGGCGGCCCGGGAGGGGGTCTTCGGGAAGGCCCTCACCCCCTACCTCCTGAGGAAGCTCTCGGAGCTCTCCTCGGGGGAGACGGACCGGGTCAACCGGAGGCTCCTCCTGGAGAACGCCCGCCTTGCGGCCCGGGTCGCCCTGGCCCTGGCGGGGCTAGAATAGGCGTGTGTGCGAGCTCGGCGAGAAGCTGAGGGAGGCGCGGGAGCGTCGGGGGCTTTCCCTGGGAGAGGCGGCGCGGCAGCTCGCCTTGAAGGCGGAGGTCCTCGAGGCCCTGGAGGAGTGCCGCTTTGAGCGGCTTCCCGAGCCGGCCCTGGCCCGGGGGTACCTCCGGCGCTACGCCCTCCTTCTGGGCCTGGACCCGGGGCCCCTCCTCGCCCTCTACCCGAGCGCGCCCTCCCTCCCGCCCCCCGCCCCGCCCCGCCCCCGCCGGGCCCTCTGGCCCTGGCTCCTGGCCCTCGCCCTCCTCGGCGGCCTCCTCTACGCGGGGTTCCTCCTCTGGCCCCGGCCTCCGGAGAAGGTGGTGGAGCTTCCCCCGCCGCCCCCGCCCGAGGCCCCGAGCCGCTACACCCTCCGGGTCCAGAGCGACCCCCCGGGAGCCCGGGTTTACTTGGACGGCTTCTATCTTGGACAGACGCCCTTGGAGACCCCGCCCCTGGAAGGGGGGGAGCGGGTCCTGCGCCTGGAACGCCCCGGCTACGCCCCCTTGGAGCGCAGGATCCTCCTGGACCGGAACCTGAGCCTAAGCCTCGCCCTCACCCCCGAGAAGCCGCCCCCCCAGGAGGCGGCGGAGGAGGCCCCCGCGAACAAGCTCGTCCTGAAGGTGGAGGGGCGGAGTTGGCTCAGGGTCACCCGGGACGGGGAGCGCCTCTACGAGGGGATCCCGGAGGTGGGGTCGGAGCTCGTCTTTGACCTCCCCGTGGAGGTGCGCTCGGGCAACCCGGGGGCGGTGCGGGTCATCCTCGGGGGGAAGGACCTCGGGCCCATGGGCGAGCCCGGCATCCCCGTCACCCGGCGCTACCCCTGATATACTTGGGGTTTGTTGGGGCCGAGCCCCCGGGAGGCGTATGGCGAAGATCGGTTTTGTCAGCTTGGGCTGCCCCAAAGCCCTGGTGGACTCGGAGCAGATCCTTTCCCGGCTCAAGGCCCTGGGGTACGAGACGAGCCCCAGCTACGAGGAGGCGGAGCTCGTCATCGTCAACACCTGCGGCTTCATCAACGAGGCGGTGGAGGAGAGCCTCGAGGTCATCGGCGAGGCCCTCAAGGAAAACGGCAAGGTGGTGGTCACGGGCTGCCTGGGGGCGCGCCCCGAGAAGATCCGGGAGCGCCACCCCCAGGTGCTCGCCATCACGGGCCCGGGGGAGGTGGAAAGGGTTCTGGAGGCGGTGCAGGTGGTGCTTCCCGCGCCCCGGGACCCCTTTTTGGACCTCATCCCTCCCCAGGTCAAGCTCACCCCGAGGCACTACGCCTACGTGAAGCTCTCCGAGGGGTGCGACCACCGGTGCAGCTTCTGCATCATCCCTAAGCTGCGGGGAAGGCTCCGCTCCCGGGACGCCGCCGACGTGCTCGCCGAGGCGGCGAGGCTCGTGGCCACGGGGACGAAGGAGCTCCTCCTCGTGGCCCAGGACCTCTCGGCCTACGGGGTGGACCTGGGGCACCGGGAGAGCCTCTGGGGGGACCGGCCCGTGCGGGCGGAGCTTAAGGACCTCCTCGCCCACATGGCCGAGCTCGGCGCCTGGATCCGCCTCCACTACGTCTACCCCTACCCCCATGTCAAGGACCTCCTCCCCCTCATGGCCGAGGGGAAGGTCCTGCCCTACCTGGACGTTCCCCTCCAGCACGCCTCCCCCCGGATCCTCCGCCTCATGCGCCGCCCCGGGGGGTACGAGAGCCACCTCAAGGCCCTCAAGGCCTGGCGGGAGGTGGTGCCCGAGCTCGCCCTCCGCTCCACCTTCATCGTGGGCTTCCCCGGGGAGACGGAGGAGGACTTCCAGATCCTCCTGGACTTCCTGGAGGAGGCGGAGCTGGACCGGGTGGGGGTCTTCGCCTACTCCCCGGTGGAGGGGGCGGAGGCGAACCGCCTTCCGGACCCCGTGCCCGAGGAGGTGAAGGAGGAGCGCAAGGCGAGGCTTTTGGAGCTGCAGGCCCGGGTGAGCCTCAGGAAGAACCAGCGTTTCGTGGGCAAGACCCTGGAGGTCCTGGTGGACGAGCTGCCCGAGCCCGGCCTCGCCGTGGGCCGGACCTACCGCGACTCCCCCGGCATAGACGGGGTGGTCTACGTGGAGACGGACGGCACCGTGCGGGTAGGGGAGAGGATCCCCGTGCGCATCCTTCGGGCGGACACCTACGACCTCCACGGGGTCCAGGCGTAGGATAGGGGCGGCCATGTACATCGTCATCGCTGGGGGCGGGGAGATGGGCGGGGAGCTCGCCCGCGCCCTGGAGAAGACCCACGACGTGGTGGTCATTGACCGCAACCCCCAGGCGCGGGAGCGCTTCGCCTCCTTGGACGTCAAGGTGGTGGTGGGGGGGGCCACGGACCCCGACACCTTGAGGGAAGCCGGGGTGGACCGGGCGGACCTCTTCGTCGCCAGCACCGACTCCGACGAGATCAACCTCCTGGCGAGCCTCCTGGCCAAGGGCCTCGGGGCCAAGGAGGCCTTCTGCTTCGTGGGCAAGGGAGGGTACGTGGAGGTCCTCACCGACCCCCGCACCGCCGAGATCCTCGGCACCCGCATTGACCGGGTCCTCTGGCCCCAGCGGGCCATGGCCCGGGAGATCGTGGAGGTCATCCTGGTCCCCTGGGCGGTGGACACCGAGGTGCTGGCCGGGGGAAGGCTCCGCTTCGTGGAGTACCGGGTGAAGGAGGGGGGGGAGTACGTCCACCGCCTCCTCTCCGGGGAGAAGTGGCCCGAAGGGGTCCTCCTCGCCGGGGTGGTGCGGGAGGGGACCTTCCTGAGCTTCGCCCACCCCGAGTTTCCCGAGCTCATCCTGGAGCCCGGGGACAAGCTTCTCTTCGTAGCCACCCAGAAGGCCTTTTCCGAGCTCGCCGCCTACTTCACCGAGGGCCCTGGGGTCCGCCGGGTGATGGTCATCGGGGGCGGGAACGTGGGGTTCATGGTGGCCCAGGGGCTCCTCAAGCGCCGGGTGGAGGTGGTCATCGTGGAGCGGAACGCCGAGCGGTGCCAGTGGCTCTCTGAAGAGCTCCCCGGGGCTTTGGTCATCCAGGGGGACGGGACGGACATTGAGCTTCTGGAGGCCGAAGGGATGGCGGAGGCGGACGCGGTGGTGGCGGTGACGGACCACGACGAGAAGAACCTTCTCGCCTCCCTCCTCGCCAAGCAGATGGGGGTGCGGAAGGTGATCACCCGGGTCTCCCGCTCCGAGACCCGGAGGCTCTTTGAGCAGGTGGGCATTGACCTCGCCCTCACCCCCAGGCAGGCGGCCGTGCGGGAGGTGCTGGACTGGATCGGCCCGGAGAACGTGGAGCACATCGCCACTTTGGACGAGAGCATTGAGGTGCTGGAGGTCCTGGTCTCGGAGGGCGCGGCCCCCAAGGCCTTGAGGGACCTGGTCCGGCCCGACGCCGTCCCCGTGGCCCTGGAGCGGGACCACCGGATCTTCCTCTACGAGGAGGGGCTGGGGCTTCTCCCCGGGGACAGGCTCTACCTGGTGGCGGCCCGCGAGGTGGCCGATGAGGTCCTGGCTCCCTTCTTCCCGGAGTAAGGGGGCCCTGGAGGCCCTCCTCTACCTCCTCGGCCTCACCTTCCGGGGCTTCGCCTTCGTCCACCTGGGCTTCGCCGCCTTGGCCCTGGTCCTGGGGGAGGAGGCCTGGGGCTTCCTGGGGGCGGCGGCCTTGGGGTTTGCCCTGGGGTACCTCGGTACCTTCCGGGGCAGGCCCAAGGCCCAGCCCCAGCGGGCCGAGGTCTTCGCCGGGGTGGCCCTCCTTTGGCTTCTTGTCCCGGTGCTCGGGGCGGTGCCCTACTGGATCTCGGGGGGGCTTGCCTTCCTGGACGCCCTCTTTGAGTCCATGTCGGGGTACACCGCCACCGGGGCCACGGTTCTGCAGGACTTCTCCTTAAGCCGAAGCCTCTTCCTCTACCGGGGCTTCACCCAGTGGATGGGGGGGATCGGGATCGTGGTGCTTTTCCTCGCGGTCTTCCCCCAGCTCCACGTGGCGGGGCGCCAGGCCTTCTTCGCCGAGAGCACCGGGGTGGAGAAGGAGCGCCTCACCCCGAGGATCCGCCAGACGGCCCAGGCGGTCCTCCTCCTCTACCTGGCCCTCACCGGGGCCGCCGCCTTGGGGTACGCCCTCGCCGGGGTGCCCCTCTTTGAGGCGGTGGCCAACGCCTTGGCCACGGTCCCCGCCGGGGGGTTCAGCCCCAACCCCCAGAGCTTCGCCGGTTACCCGCCCCTCGCCCAGTGGCTCGGGGTGGCCTTCATGTTCCTCGCCGGGGTGAACTTCCTCCTGCAGTACCGCCTCTTCTTCCGGGGCGAGGTGGGGCCCCTTCTTCGGGACGCCGAGTTTCGCGCCTACGTCCTCGTGGTCCTGGCCGCGGGCCTCGCGCTTTCCGGCTACCTCTACACCCACCACACCTACGACCTCGAGGCCAGCCTCCGCCACGCCTTCTTCCAGGTGATCTCCATCCTCACCGGCACGGGCTTCGCCAGCGTGGACTTCGCGCAGTGGGTGGTCCCGGCCCAGGCCATCCTGGTCCTCCTCATGTTCGTGGGGGGAAGCGCGGGCTCGGCGGCGGGGGGGATCAAGTTGGTGCGCTGGCTCGTCCTCTTCGGCTTCCTCCGCCGGGAGATCACCCGCACCCTCCACCCCCAGGCGGTCCTCCCCTTGCGCCTGGGGGGGCGGGTGCTCTCGGAGGAGGTCCTGCGGCAGGTCTCCGTCTTCATCCTCCTCTACACCCTCCTCTTCGTCCTGGGGGCCGTGGCCCTGGCCTTTTTGGAAAAGGACTTTGTCGTGGCCTTCACCGCCAGCGCCCAGGCCATCGGCAACATCGGCCCCGGCCTCGGCGAGGTGGGGCCCATGGGCTCCTACGCGGGGCTTCACCCCCTCTCCAAGCTCCTCCTCGTGGGGCTCATGTGGGCGGGGCGGATTGAGGTGGTGCCCGTGGTCCTCCTCCTGACCCCGGAGCTTTGGCGCAGGCTCCGCTGAGTATAATCCGGAGCATGAACGTTCTCGGACGGATCACCGCCATGCCCGACCTCCCCGAGCCCCTGGAGGGGCTTAAGGAGATCGCCTACAACCTCTGGTGGAGCTGGAACCCGGAGGCGGCCGAGCTTTTCCAGGAGCTGGACCCCGCCCTTTGGAAGCGGTTCCGCGGGAACCCGGTGAAGCTCCTTCTGGAGCTGGACCCCGCCCGCCTCGAGGCCTTAAGCGCCTCGGGCTACGCCGCCCGGGTCCAGGCCACCCGGGAGGCGCTTAGGGCCTACCTCGAGGCCCGCAGGACGAAGCGGGGCCCCCTGGTGGCCTACTTCTCGGCGGAGTACGGCTTCCACAGCTCCCTGCCCATCTACGCTGGGGGGCTTGGGGTCCTCGCCGGGGACCACGTCAAGGCGGCGAGCGACCTCGGCCTCAACCTCGTGGGGGTGGGGCTCTTCTACCACGAGGGGTACTTCCACCAGCGCCTCTCCCCGGAAGGGGAGCAGGTGGAGGTCTACGAGCCCCTCCGCCCCGAGGAGCTTCCCCTCGTCCCGGTCCAGGACGCCGAGGGGAGGCCCGTGCGGGTGGCCGTGGAGTTCCCGGGCCGCCTGGTCCACGTGGGGGGGTACCGGGTGCAGGTGGGGGCGGTGCCCGTCTACCTCCTCACCACCGACCTCCCGGAGAACGCCCCCGAGGACCGGCAGATCACGGCCCGGCTCTACGCCGCGGGCCTCGAGGCCCGCATCCAGCAGGAGCTCGTCCTGGGCCTCGGGGGGGTGCGGTTCCTCAGGGCCCTGGGCCTCGCCCCCGCCTTCTTCCACATGAACGAGGGGCACTCGGCCTTCCTGGGCCTTGAGCGCCTCCGGGAGCTTGTGGCCGAGGGGTACCCCTTCCGGGAGGCCCTGGAGCTCGCCCGGGCCTCGGCCCTCTTCACCACCCACACCCCCGTGCCCGCCGGGCACGACGTCTTCCCCCTGGACCTCGTGGACCGCTACCTGGGGGGGTTTTGGGAGAAGCTCGGGGTGGACCGGGACACCTTCCTCGGGCTCGGCCTGGAGGAGAAGCCCTGGGGGCCCGTCTTCTCCATGTCCAACCTCGCCCTGCGCACGGCGGCCCAGGCCAACGGGGTCTCCCGCCTCCACGGGGAGGTTTCCCGGAACATGTTCCGCCACCTCTGGCCGGGCCTCCTGGCGGAGGAGGTGCCCATCGGCCACGTCACCAACGGGGTGCACACCTGGACCTTCCTCCACCCCAGGCTTCGCCGCCACTACGCCGAGGTCTTCGGGCCCGAGTGGGTGGAGCGTCCCGAGGACCCCGAGACCTGGCGGGTGGAGGGGCTCGGGGAGGCCTTCTGGCGCATCCGGCAGGACCTGAAGCTCTTCTTGGTGCGGGAGGTGCGCCAGCGCCTCTACGAGCAGCGCCGCCGCAACGGGGAGGGGCCCGCCCGCTTGCGGGAGGCGGAGAAGGCCCTGGACCCCGAGGCCCTCACCATCGGGTTCGCCCGCCGCTTCGCCACCTACAAGCGGGCCGTCCTCCTCTTCAAGGACCCCGAGCGGCTTTTGCGCATCCTCAAGGGGCCCTACCCCGTGCAGTTCGTCTTCGCCGGGAAGGCCCACCCCAAGGACGAGGCGGGGAAGGCCTACCTCCAGGAGCTTGTGAGCAAGATCCGGGAGTACGGCCTGGAGGACCGGATGGTGGTCCTCGAGGACTACGACATGTACCTGGCCCGGGTGCTCACCCACGGGTCCGACGTCTGGCTCAACACCCCGAGGCGGCCGATGGAGGCCTCGGGCACGAGCGGCATGAAGGCCGCCCTCAACGGGGCCCTCAACCTCAGCGTCTTGGACGGCTGGTGGGCCGAGGCCTACAACGGCAAAAACGGCTTCGCCATCGGGGACGAGCGCGTCTACGAGAGCGAGGAGGCCCAGGACGTGGCCGACGCCCAGGCCCTCTACGACCTCCTGGAGTCCGAGGTCATCCCCCTCTTCTACGCCAAGGGCCTGGAGGGGTACTCCTCGGGCTGGATGTCCATGGTCCACGAGAGCCTCCGCACCGTGGGGCCCTACTTCAGCGCGGGGCGGATGGTCCGGGACTACCTCGCCCTCTACGAGCGGGGCGCCCTTTGGGAGAAGGAGGCCCGGGCCCGCCTCGAGGCCCTAAAGGCCTTCGCCGAGGCCCTCCCCGCCTTCCACGCCCTGGGGGTCAGGCCCGAGGTCCCCGGGGACCTGACCCTGAACGGGGGGCGGCTGGAGGTGGGGNCGGTCCTCGAGGGGGAGGTGCCGGAGGGCCTTCGCCCCCACCTCCGGGTCCAGCTCGTGGTGCGCCGCTTGGGCGGCGGCCTGGAGGTGGTGGACCTGGAGGAGGTGGCCCCGGGGCGGTACCGCACCGCCTTCCGCCCCACAAGGCCCGGGAGCTACACCTACGGCCTCCGCCTCGCCCTCCTCCACCCCGTGACGGGCCGGGTGGAGTGGGTGCGCTGGGCCTAGGGGCGTGTATAATCTTCCGGGGTTCTTTAGGAGGTGAAGCATGCGTAAAGGATGGGTACTTCTTTTGGTCTTGGCCTTGGGCGCGGCCTTGGCCCAGGTGCGGAGCTTTGAGGAGATCAAGCGCTCCGGCGAGATCCGCATCGGCACCGAGGGGGCCTTCCCCCCCTTCAACTACTTTGACGAGCGGAACCAGCTCACCGGGTTTGAGGTGGACCTGGGCAACGCCATCGCCGAGCGGCTCGGCCTGAAGCCGCGCTGGATCGCCCAGTCCTTTGACACCCTGCTCATCCAGCTCAACCAGGGGCGGTTTGACTTCGTCATCGCCTCCCACGGCATCACCGAGGAGCGGGCCAGGGCGGTGGACTTCACCAACCCCCACTACTGCACCGGCGGGGTCATCGTAAGCCGGAAGGGGGGGCCGAGGACGGCCAAGGACCTCCCGGGCAAGGTGGTGGGGGTCCAGGTGGGCACCACCTACATGGAGGCCGCCCAGAAGATCCCGGGCATCAAGGAGGTGCGCACCTACCAGCGGGATCCTGACGCCCTCCAGGACCTCCTCGCGGGCCGCATAGACGCCTGGATCACCGACCGCTTCGTGGCCAAGGAGGCCATCAAGGAAAGGAAGCTGGAGAACACCCTCCAGGTGGGCGAGCTCGTCTTCCAGGAGCGGGTGGCCATGGCCGTGGCCAAGGGGAACAAGGGCCTCCTGGACGCCTTGAACCGGGCTTTGGCCGAGCTGATGCAGGACGGCACCTACGCCCGCATCAGCCAGAAGTGGTTCGGGGAGGACGTCCGCTGCAAGTGACCCTGCCGCGCCCGGACGCCCAAAGGCCCTAAAGGCCCTAGGCCGTCCGGGCCCCTTTTCGCCCCATGCGGTACCTCCGCTTTTTCGCCCTCTTCCTTCTCCTCGTCCTCGGGTATTTCGCCCTCTTCCACGCCCTCTCCTGGGCTTTGGAGCGCTACTTCCTCCTCACGGGCTTCGGCCCCGAGCGGGCGGCCTCCGCCGGGCGGATCATGGCCCAGGGGGCCGAGGTGACCCTGAAGCTCACCCTCCTCTCGGGGGCGGCGGGGCTCGTCATCGGCGTCTTCGCCGGGATGGCGCGGCTTTCCGCCCGGGCCTGGGTGCGCCTGCCTGCCGCCTTCTACATCTGGGTCATCCGGGGTACGCCCCTTCTCGTCCAGATCCTCTTCGCCTACAACGCCCTTCCCCTCCTCCTCCAGCCCCTCTGGCCGGGGGCGCAGCAGGCCCTCACCCCCTACTGGGCGGCCTTCATCGCCCTCGCCTTCAACGTGGGGGCCTACAACGCCGAGGTGGTCCGCGCCGGCATCCAGGCGATCCCCAAGGGGCAGTGGGAGGCCGCTTGGTCCTTGGGGTTTTCCGCCGCGGACACCATGCGCTTCGTCATCCTGCCCCAGGCCCTGAGGATCGTGGTGCCCCCCTTGGTCAACAACGTGGTGGCCCTCCTCAAGGACTCCTCCCTGGCGAGCGTCATCACCCTCTTGGAGCTCGCCCTCTCCGGCCAGCGCATCATCTCCGCCACCTTCCGCCCCGTGGAGGTCTACTTGGCGGTGGCCGCGGTCTACCTCCTCCTCACCACCCTCCTCACCTTCTTCACCAACCTCCTGGAGCGGCGCCTCGCCCTGCCCGGCCGCTAAGTGCCCCACCTGCGGCGAAATCCACGTGCGGACACTTAGTAAACTGGGCTTAGCATGGACCTGCCCAAGGCCTACGATCCCAAGTCCGTGGAGCCCAAGTGGGCGGAGAAGTGGGCGAAGAACCCCTTCGTGGCGAACCCCAAAAGCGGCAAGCCCCCCTTCGTCATCTTCATGCCGCCCCCGAACGTCACCGGCTCCCTCCACATGGGCCATGCCCTGGACAACAGCCTCCAGGACGCCCTCATCCGCTACAAGCGCATGCGGGGGTTTGAGGCGGTGTGGCTTCCCGGCACCGACCACGCCGGGATCGCCACCCAGGTGGTGGTGGAGCGCCTCCTCCTCAAGGAGGGGAAGACCCGGCACGACCTGGGGCGGGAGAAGTTCTTGGAAAGGGTCTGGCAGTGGAAGGAGGAGTCCGGGGGGACGATCCTCAAGCAGCTCAAGCGCCTCGGGGCGAGCGCCGACTGGAGCCGGGAGGCCTTCACCATGGACGAGAAGCGCTCCCGCGCGGTGCGCTACGCCTTCAGCCGCTACTACCACGAGGGCCTCGCCTACCGGGCCCCGAGGCTCGTGAACTGGTGCCCCCGGTGCGAGACCACCCTCTCGGACCTCGAGGTGGAGACCGAGCCCACCCCCGGCAAGCTCTACACCCTGCGCTACGAGGTGGAGGGGGGAGGCTTCATAGAGATCGCCACCGTCCGCCCCGAGACCGTCTTCGCCGACCAGGCCATCGCCGTCCACCCCGAGGACGAGCGCTACCGGCACCTCCTCGGCAAGAGGGCCCGGATCCCCCTTACCGAGGTCTGGATCCCCATCCTCGCCGACCCCGCCGTGGAGAAGGACTTCGGCACCGGGGCCCTCAAGGTCACCCCGGCCCACGATCCCCTGGACTACGAGATCGGGGAGCGCCACGGCCTAAAGCCCGTTTCCGTCATCAACCTGGAGGGGAGGATGGAGGGGGAGAGGGTCCCCGAGGCCTTGAGGGGCCTGGACCGCTTTGAGGCCCGGAGGAAGGCGGTGGAGCTTTTCCGGGAAGCGGGGCACCTGGTGAAGGAGGAGGACTACACCATTGCCCTCGCCACCTGCTCCCGCTGCGGCACCCCCATTGAGTACGCTATTTTCCCCCAGTGGTGGCTCAGGATGAGGCCCCTTGCGGAGGAGGTCCTAAAGGGCCTAAGGCGGGGGGACATCGCCTTCGTCCCCGAGCGCTGGAAGAAGGTGAACATGGACTGGCTGGAGAACGTCAAGGACTGGAACATCTCCCGCCAGCTCTGGTGGGGGCACCAGATCCCCGCCTGGTACTGCGAGGACTGCCAGGCGGTGAACGTGCCCCGCCCCGAGCGCTACCTGGAGGACCCCACCTCCTGCGAGGCCTGCGGGAGCCCCCGCTTAAAACGGGACGAGGACGTCTTTGACACCTGGTTCTCCTCGGCGCTTTGGCCCCTCTCCACCCTGGGCTGGCCCGAGGAGACGGAGGACCTCAAGGCCTTCTACCCCGGGGACGTGCTGGTCACGGGGTACGACATCCTCTTCCTCTGGGTTTCCCGCATGGAGGTCTCGGGCTACCACTTCATGGGGGAGAGGCCCTTTAAAACCGTCCTCCTCCACGGCCTCGTGCTGGACGAGAAGGGCCAGAAGATGTCCAAGTCCAAGGGGAACGTGATAGACCCCTTGGAGATGGTGGAGCGCTACGGGGCGGACGCCCTTCGCTTCGCCCTCATCTACCTCGCCACGGGGGGGCAGGACATCAGGCTTGACCTCCGCTGGCTGGAGATGGCCCGCAACTTCGCCAACAAGCTCTACAACGCCGCCCGCTTCGTCCTCCTCTCCCGTGAAGGTTTCCAGGCCAAGGAGGACACCCCAACCCTGGCGGACCGCTTTATGCGAAGCCGCCTAAGCCGGGGCGTGGAGGAGATCACCGCCCTCTACGAGGCCCTGGACCTGGCCCAGGCGGCCCGGGAGGTCTACGAGCTCGTCTGGAGCGAGTTCTGCGACTGGTACCTGGAGGCGGCGAAGCCCGCCCTCAAGGCGGGGAACGCCCACACCCTAAGGACGCTTGAGGAGGTCCTCGCCGTCCTCCTCAAGCTCCTCCACCCCATGATGCCCTTCCTCACCAGCGAGCTCTACCAGGCCCTCACCGGCAAGGAGGAACTCGCCCTCGAGGCCTGGCCCGAGCCCGGGGGGAGGGACGAGGAGGCCGAGAGGGCCTTTGAGGCCCTGAAGCAGGCGGTGACGGCGGTGAGGGCCCTGAAGGCCGAGGCCGGGCTCCCCCCGGCCCAGGAGGTGCGGGTCTACCTCGAGGGGGAGACCGCCCCCGTGGAAGAGAACCTCGAGGTCTTCCGCTTCTTGAGCCGGGCCGACCTCCTCCCCGAAAGGCCGGCGAAGGCCCTGGTCAAGGCCATGCCCCGGGTGACGGCCCGCATGCCCTTGGAGGGACTTCTGGACGTGGAGGAGTGGCGGCGCCGCCAGGAGAAGCGGCTCAAGGAGCTTTTGGCCCTGGCGGAGCGGAGCCAGAGGAAGCTCGCCTCCCCCGGCTTCCGGGAGAAGGCCCCTAAGGAAGTGGTGGAGGCGGAGGAGGCGCGGCTTAAGGAGAACCTGGAGCAGGCGGAAAGGATCCGGGAGGCCCTCAGCCAAATAGGGTGAGCCTGGGGTCCGAGGCCTCCCCGGGGGCCTCCACCACCCCCTCGGCGAGCCTCAGGTTCACGGTGAGGAAGGGGAACCGCTCCAGGGGGTCTGGGTCCACGAGGGGCCTGTCCGGGGCGAGGAGGTGAAGCCCCGCCTCCTTTAGGGTCTGGAAGGGCTTGGCCTGGGAGAGGAAGTCGGAAAGCCGCACCCCCCGCGGCAGGAGGAGCTCCCCCGCCAGGAGGTAGTCCCCGAAGAGGAAGGCGAGGCGCCTCCTCTCCAGGAGGGCCGGGCTCGTTCGGGGCTCGGCGGGCCTTCCCCCGGCCACCCACTGGACCCGCTCCTTGCGCAGGGCGAGGAAGTTGACGCTCGCCTTGAGCTCCCGGGCCTCCGGGGGGTGGCGGAAGCCCGGGGCGTAGACCAGGGCCCCGGTCACGGGGAGGTAAGGCCGTTCCTGGTTCAAGAGGTCGGCGGTGCCCGCCCCGGGCACCAGGTGGATCATCCCGTAGACCCGGTAGGCCCCGGTGTAGATCCGGGCCTCATGGGCTTCCCGCGGGCTCCTGTACACGGTTCACCTCCCAGTAGGCGAGGAGGGCCTCGCTGAAGAGGCCCGGGTGACGGCGCTCGTAGGCGAAGAGGAGGCGGCGGTGGACGAGGGCTTTGAGCCGGGCCTCGGGGGTGTGGAGGACGGGGGGGGCGGAAAGCCTGGCCCGCGCCTCCCGCCCCAGGGCCACCTCCACCCGCCTGCCCAGGACCGGCCTTGGGGGGAGGCCGAGCCAAAGCCCGGCCTCCTCGGGGGGGAGGAGGCGGAAGCCCGCCTTCCAGGCGTAGTCCAGCCCCTCAGGGTTGTCCTCGGGGACGTAGACCCCTTCCCCCAGGCGGGCCCGGGCCAGGGCCTCGAGGAGGGGCAGGGGGTAGGCGAAGGGCGCGATCCCGCCCTCCAGCGCCTCTGGCTTTCGCAGGTCCACCGCCTGGACCTCGTAGGCGAGGTGGCCGTTCCAGGCGTTTTCGCTGAGGAGGCCCGCCACCTCCACCTCCGGGGGCAGGGCGAGGTCCCCCTGTTTCCAGGCCAGGACCCGCACCCCCTTCAGGCGGAAGGCGAGGTGGCGGCCCTCCCCGAGGCGCCGGGCCTCCTCCGGGGCGCCGAAGAGGAGGAAGAGGGGCTCGGGGTTTCCCTCGCCGTAGGGCTCCAAAAGGGCGAGCTCCCGGAAGACCTGGGGGAGGAGGCCGGGCTCCGGAAGCAGGTCCAAAAGGGCCACCTCGCGCACGGGGTCGGGGAAGCGGGCGGCGTAGGCCTCCACCCGGGCCTTGAAGGCGGGGAAGAGGGCCTCGTCCATGGCGAAGCCCGCCGCCTCCTTGTGCCCCCCGTAGCGCAACAAAAGGTCCTCGGCGCTCCTTAGGGCCTCCACGGCGCTGATGGGGGCGAGGCTCCGCACCGTCCCCTTGCCCTGGGCCACCAGGAAGACGGGCCGGAGGGTGGCCTCCAGGATGCGGCTCGCCACGATGCCCATCACCCCCGGGTGCCCCTCGGGGTCCAGGAGGACGATGGCCTTGGCCTCGGGGTCCGCCTGGGGGAGGAGCTTCCTGAGCATGGCCTCCTCCAGGGTCTGGCGGCGGGCGTTCAGCCGGTGGAGTTCCCCCACGAGGGCCTGGGCCTCGGCCGCGTCGTCGGTGAGGAGGAGCCTTAGGGCCTTCTCAGCCTCCCCGAGGCGGCTTGCCGCGTTGATCCGGGGGGCGATGCGGAAGGCCACCTCCACCGCCTTCCCCGTGTACCCCACCGCCTCGGCCAGAAGCCTGAGCCCAACCCAGGAGGAGGCGGGGATGCGGGCCAGGCCCTCCTTCACCAAGGCCCGGTTCCAGCCCCAAAGGGGGGCCACGTCGGCGATGGTGCCCACCGCGGCGAGGTCGGCGTACTCCAGGGGTGGGGGAAGGCCCAGGCGCTCGTGGAGGGCCCAGAGGAGGAGGAAGGCCACCCCCGCCCCCGTGGGCTTCTCCTTAAGGTCCGGGGTGAGGGCGGGGTGGACCACGAGGCCGGGGGGAGGGGTCTTGCCGGGGGTGTGGTGGTCGGTGACGATCACCTCCACCCCGTTTTCCAAAAGCTCCCTGAGCTCGGCGTGGTTCGTGATCCCGCAGTCCACGGTGAGGAAGAGGTCCGAGGCCTCGAGGTGCTCGGGAACCCGCTCCATCAGCACCCCGTACCCTTCCTCCAGCCGGTGGGGGATGAAGGGGTGGACGTCGGCGCCCAAGGCGGCGAGGCCCCGAACCAGGATGGCCGTGCCCGTGAGCCCGTCGGCGTCGTAGTCCCCGTGGACGCGGATCCGCTTCCCCTGGCGGAGCGCCTCCTCCAGGAGGGCCGCCGCCTCCCTCAGGCCCTTGAGGGGAAGGAGGGCGAGGGGGGGGTCCAGGTCCTCCTTGCGCCTAAAGCCCCGGTGCCAGTAGGCCAGGGCGGCCTCCGGCCCCACCTCCAAGGCCGCCATCACCTCCCGCCACTGGGCGAGGGGAGGGAGGGAAAGCACCCGCCAGCGGACCCGGTCCCTCATGCCTCCAGGTCCCGGTCGGGGATGCGGGGGATCTCCTCTATGCGCGCCTTTTTCAGCTCGGCCACCTCCCGCTCCAGGGCCCGGACCCGCCTCCAGGCGGCCGCCCGCTCCCGCCGCCCGGCCCAGGCGAGGCCCAGGGCGTAAAGCCCCCCCACGCCGAGGCCCAGGAGGAAGGCCCCGGGGAGGAGGAGGTAGAGGGGCCAGGGGCCCCAGGGGGTGGGGAGGGCGAGGAAGGGGTAGGTCCCGTAGAGGTAAAGCCCCGTGCCCGCCACGAGAAGCCCCGACACCAAAAGGAGCCAGTTCACGAGCGCCATGACGCCTCCTTTAGCCGGATCCGGCCCTCGTAGAGGGCCTTGCCCACCAAAGCGCCGTCCACGCCCAGGGCCTGGAGCAGGTGGAGGTCCTCCGGGGAGGCGATCCCTCCCCCCACGATGAGCTCGTAGGGCCAGGCCGCCCGCACCCGGGCCACCACCTCCCGGTCCAGGCCCAAGAGGGTCCCGTCCCGGCGGACGTCGGTGTAGAGGAGGGTCCGCACCCCCATTTCCGCCCAGGCCCGGAGGAGGTCCAGGGCGGAGGCGGAGACGGCCTCCTGCCAGCCCGAGACCACCACCTCCAGGCCCCGGGCGTCCAGGGCCACGGCCAGGCGGTCCGGGCCCACCGCTTCCAGCATCCGCGCCAGAAGCCCCGGGTCCTTCACGGCCACCGTGCCCACCACCGCCCGGCTCGCCCCCAGGGAGAGGGCCTCCTGCAGGGCCTCGAGGCTCCGGATGCCCCCCGCGAGCTGGAAGGGGATGGAGAGGGAGGCCGCCACCCGGCGCACCACCTCCCGGTTCTCCCCCGTGCCCAGGGCGCGGTCCAGGTCCACCAGGTGGAGGAGGGTGGCCCCTTCCTCCTGGAAGCGCAGCGCGGCCTCCACCGGGTCCCCGTAGGGGGTCTCCCGGGCGGGGTCCCCCTCGTAGAGGCGCACCGCCTTGCCCGACTTCAGGTCCACCGCCGGGATGAGGCGCATGGTCCTATCCTACAAGCTCCCTTAAGGCGGCCTCCAGATCGGGCGCCCGCATCAAGCTCGTGCCGATGAGGACGGCGTCAAAAAGCCCCTCCAGAGCTTTCAGCTCCTCCTTTCGGGAATACCCCGACTCCGCCACCAAGACCCCGCCGAAGCCCCGCTTTCGCGCCAGGCGGCCGAGGCGGGGGGCGGTCTCCAGGTTGATGTGCAGGGTGGCGAGGTCGCGGTTATTGATCCCGAGGACCTCCGCGCCGGCCTCGAGGGCGATCTCCAGCTCCCTCTCCGTGTGGACCTCCACCAGGGCCTCGAGGCCAAGCCTTCTCGCCTCCTCCAGGTAGGCCCCCGTAAGCTCCCCCAAAAGGGCCACGATGAGGAGGGCGGCGCTCGCCCCGAAGGCCCGGGCCTCCTCCAGCATGAAGGGGTCCACCACGAAGTCCTTCCTAAGGAGGGGAAGGTCCACCGCCTCGCGCACCCGCTTGAGGTCCAAGAGGCTTCCCCCGAAGCGGTGGGGTTCGGTGAGGACGCTCACCGCCCTCGCCCCGCCCCGCGCGTAGGCCAAGGCGGCCTCCACCGGGTCCACCTCCCGGATGAGCCCTTCCGAGGGGCTTTGCCTCTTGACCTCGGCGATTACGGAAAGCCCCGGGCGGAGGAGGGCCTCCTTGAAGGAGGGCACGGAAGGGGGCTCGGGAAGGGGATAGGGGGCCACCTCGGAAGCCCGCTTCCTGGCGATCTCCCCCAGGACCCCGGGGACGCGGGAAAGGTCGGGCCGCATGGGGCCATTCTACCTAGAATGGGGCCATGGCCCGCCCGCTTCCCCAAACCCTCTTTTTGGACGCCTACCTCACAGAATTTGCCGAAAGGCTGATCCGGAAAAACTTCCTGCCCGACCCCCTTCTCGGGGTGCTTCGGCGCCAGCGCCGCGCCCTGCGCAACCCCCCTCTCGGGGTGGAGGCCTTCCTGGAAAGCCTGAGGCGGGCCGGGCTGGTCACCTTCGCAAAAGCCCTTGAGGCCTACAAGGGGTACCTCTAACCCGGCCGGGCCTGTTGCGTTTATTTCGTTTATCCGGTAAACTGGGGCCTGGAGGTTGGGTATGGGCGGTCTCCTCTTCACCCCTAGGCTCCCGGCAGAAGCGGTCAGGGCCTTCCGGGAAAAGCTCACCCCCGGCAAGGTCTTGCGCCTCGAGGAGGCCTCCTTGACCCTCACCCCCGAGCTGGCCCAGCTCCTCCAGGAGCTCCTGGGAGCGCTTTCGCGGGGCGAGGCGGTGCGCATCGTTCCCTTGGAAGCCGAGCTCACCACGGGCCAGGCGGCCGAGCTCCTCGGGGTCTCCCGGCCTTACCTGGTCCGGCTTTTGGAGGAAGGCAAGATTCCCTACCACAAGGTGGGGACCCACCGCCGGGTCCGGGCCAGGGACCTTCTGGCTTACCTGGAGGCTTCCCGGAAGCGGGGCAGGGAGCTTTTGGACGAGCTCATCGGCGAGGCCCAGGAGCTCGGCCTGGGGTATTAGGCCGTGCGCGGCGTGGCCTTGGCCTTAGGGGGAGGCGGCGTCCGGGGGTACGCCCACCTCGGGGTGCTCGCCGTCTTGGAGGAGGCGGGCGTTCCCATCCGGGGCCTTGCGGGGAGCTCCGCCGGGGCTCTGGCGGCGGCCGCCTGGGCCTTCGGCCACAAGGACCCCTGGAGGGTGCACGAGGCCATCTTTGACCGGGAGGTGGCGGAGCTTTCCCGGGCGGGAAGCCTCCGGGCCTTGGCCCGGCTCTTCATCGCCTTCAGGCGCCCGGCCGTGGTGGACACGGACCGGATAGAGGAGGGGCTTAAGGCCCTCTTTGGCGAGGCGCGGCTGGAGGAGAGCCCCATCCCCCTCGCCCTCCAGGCGGCCGACCTCCTCACGGGCGAGGCGGTGGTCCTGAGGGAAGGGCCGGTGTGGAAGGCGGTCCTCGCCAGCATGGCCATCCCGGGCCTCTTCCCCCCGGTGGCCCTCATGGGGCGGCTCCTCGTGGACGGGGACGTGGCGGAGAAGGTGCCGGTGCGGGCGGCCAAGGCCCTCTTCCCCAAGGTGGTGGCCGTGGACGTCTCCAACCCTCCGCCCAAGGAACCGCCCAGGACGGCCCTCGAGGCCGCCCTCCTGGCGGGCGAGGCGAGCCGGAGGCGGCTCAAAGCCCTGGCCCTCAAGGAGGCGGACGTGGTCATCGCCCTGGACCCCCCCTTCCCCATAGACACCTTTGACCACGAGCGGCTGGAGTTCGTCTACGAGCTGGGAAAGCACCGGGCCAAGGAGCGCCTTCCCGAGGTCTTGGCCCTGGCGAGGACCCGGCTTAGGGACCTCTTGCCCCGGCGTTGAGCCCCTCTTCCCCCCGGCGGAGGAAGCCCCAGAAGGCGCCGAGGCCCAAGGGGAGAAGGAGGAGGCCCAGGGGCCTCAGGAGGAGGCCCAAAACCCCCAGGAAGAAAAAGGCCGCGGCCCCAAGCCCCACCGCCACCAAGGGTCCGAGGGGCGCCTCCTCCTCCAGGGCAGAGCGGGCCTGGAGGTAGAGCCAGGCCACCCCGAGGACGGCGAGGAGGAGGAGGGGCGGGTAAGGGGCCGAGGGCAGAAAGGGGGCGAGGAGGAGGAGGAGGCCCCCCTTAAGCCCGAGGAGGAAGAGGCCATAGGCCCTCAAGGCCCGGCGCCGGAGGTTAGGGTCGGCCTCGGGGTCGGCGAGGGCCTTGAGGAGGCCTTGCAGGGCGTTGGGGGCCATGGGGGTTTAGTGGTGGAGCACCCTCTGGAGGAAGCTTCGGGTGCGCTCCTCCTTGGGGCGCGTGAAGATCTCCTCCGGCCTCCCTTCCTCCACGATCTGCCCCCCGTCCATGAAGACCACCCGGTCCGCCACCTCCCGGGCGAAGCCCATCTCGTGGGTCACCACCACCATGGTCATGCCCCCTTGGGCCAGGTCCCGCATCACGTCCAAGACCTCCCCCACCATCTCGGGGTCCAGGGCGCTTGTGGGCTCGTCAAAGAGCATGATCTTGGGCTCCATGGCGAGGGCCCTGGCGATGGCCACCCGCTGCTGCTGCCCCCCGGAAAGCTGCGCCGGGTACTTCCTCGCCTGGTCCAATATCCCCACCCGCTCCAGAAGCTCCAGGGCCTTCTTCTCCGCCTTCTCCCGGGGCCAGCGCCGCACCCTCATGGGCGCCAGGGTGACGTTCTCCAAGACGGTCATGTGGGGGAAGAGGTTGAACTGCTGGAAGACCATCCCCACCTCCCGCCTGATCTCCCGGAGGGCCCGGTCGTCCTTGACGCTCAGGCCGTCCACCACCACCTCGCCCTCCTGGAAGTCCTCCAGGCGGTTAATGGTGCGGATGAGGGTGCTCTTTCCCGAGCCCGAGGGGCCGATGATGACGAGCTTTTCCCCCGGGGCCACCTCGAGGTGGATCCCCTTGAGCACGTGCAGGGGGCCGAACCACTTGTGCAGGTTGCGGATCCGGATGATGGGCTCCACTTCCGGCTATTTTCGCACCCGCTGGACCAGGTAGACAAGGCCCAAGAGCCCGAGGCCCAAAAGGTCGGTGGCGAGCCCCGGGACCACGAGGGTGAAGGCGGCGAGGAGGAGGAGGCCCCGCTCCCAAAGGGTGGTCCTCTTGTGGAAGAACCCCACCAAGGCGGCGCTGAAGGCCACCATCCCCGCGAAGGCGGTGGCCACGATCAGGACGCCTTCCGCCACCGAGCCCACCCCGAGGAGGAGGAGCTTGGGGTTGAAGAAGAACATGTAGGCGAGGAGGGCGGTCCTGAGCTCGTACACGAAGCCCTGGACCGCCGTCTTCCAGAAGTCGGAGCGGGCGATGGCGCTCGCGGCGTAGGCGGCGAGGGCCACGGGGGGCGTGGAGTCGGCCATGATGCCGAAGTAGAAGGCGAACATGTGGGCCGCCACCGGGGGCACGGCGTACCCCGCCTTCTCCGCCAGGTTCAGGATCACCGGCACCACCAAGGAGGCCATGACGATGTAGTTGGCGGTGGTGGGGAGGCCCATGCCGAGGAGGAGGCTCGTGAGCTGGGCGAGGAGGAGGACCAAGAGGAGGTTCCCCCCGGAAAGCCTCTCCACGATGTCCGTGAGCCCGAAGCCGATGCCCGTCATGGTGACGATGCCCACGATGACGCCGGCGGAGGCCGTGGCCAGGGCGATGCCCACCATGCCCCTCGCCCCCGCCTCGAGGCCCTCTAGGAGAAGCCTTCCCCCCTTGAGGAGCCCGAAACCCACCCCCGCCCCGCTCCTCCAGGCCCGCCAGGCCTCCTGCAGGAGGATGAGGAGGGCCATGAGGAAGACGGTGTTCAAGGCGGCCCGCTCCGGGGTGAGCCTCAGGCCCACCAGGGCGTAGAGGAGGTAGGCCAGGGGCAGGAGGTAGTGGAGCCCGGAGCGGAGCACGGGGGCGAGGGGCGGGAGCTCCGAGCGGGGCACCCCCTTGAGCCCCAAGGCCAGGGCCTCGAGGTGGACCGTGACGAAGAGGGTGGCGTAGGCGAGGAGGGCGGGGACGAGGGCGATGAGGATGAGCTGGCTGTAGGGGATGTTCAAAAACTCCGCCATGATGAAGGCCGCGGCCCCCATCACCGGGGGCATGAGCTGGCCGTTGGAGGAGCTCGCCACCTCCACCGCCCCTGCCTTCTCCGGGGGGTAGCCCACCCGCTTCATGAGGGGGATGGTGAAGGTGCCGGTGGTGACCGTGTTGGACACCGAGCTCCCCGAGACCACCCCCGTGAGGGCGCTCGCCACCACCGCCGCCTTGGCGGGCCCTCCGCGGAAGTGGCCGAGGAGGGCGTAGGCCGCCTGGATGAAGAAGTGCCCCGCCCCCGCCTTATCCAGAAGGGCCCCGAAGAGGACGAAGAGAAAGACAAAGGTGGCCGAGACCCCCAAGGGCACGCCCCAGATCCCCTCGGCGGTGGTGTAGAGCTGGCCCATGAGCTGGCCCCACTGGCTCCCGGCGTGGAGCTGGAGCCAGGAGGGGAGCGTGTAGGGGATGAGGCCCTTGGGCCCGGTGAGGGCGTAGAGGATGAAGACGGAGGCGATGATGGGCAAGGCGGGCCCCACCACCCGCCAGCTCGCCACGAAGAGGACGAGGAGGGTGAGGGTCCCCATGACCACGTCCCGATCGCTCGGGATGCCCCCTCGGATCTGGGTGATGCCGTAGTAGTCCCAGACCACGTAAAGCGCCCCCAGGGCGCCGAGCAGGGCCAGGGCCCAGTCCAAAAGGGGTACCCGGTCCTTAGGGCCCCGCTTCCCCGGGTAGGCCAGGAAGGCCAGGGCCAGGGCGAAGGCCAGGTGGACCGCCCGCAGGCGGATGGGGTCCAGGGTACCGAGCTCCGTGGCCCAGAGCTGGAAGAGGCTCCAGGCCACCCCGAGGCCGAAGAGGAGGTGGCGGCTCCACCCCTTCGGGCGCCTTCCTCCGAGCTCCGACTCCTCTACGAGAAGCGCCGCGTCCTTGTCCATAACCTTTCCCTTACCGGACGAGGGGCCCCCCTCAGGGGGCCCCTCCTTTTCGGCCTAGCGGCTTACTTCAGAACCCCGGCCTCCTTGTAGAAGCGCTCCGCCCCGGGGTGGAGGGGGATGGGGAGGCCCTTCACCGCCTTCTCCAGGCCGAAGAAGCGCTCCAGGTTGGGGTGGATCTTCTTGAAGGCCTCCAGGTTGCCGAAGACCGCCTTCATGAACTTGTACACCGTCTCCTCGGA
Source organism: Thermus thermophilus HB8 (assembly GCF_000091545.1). GTDB lineage: Bacteria > Deinococcota > Deinococci > Deinococcales > Thermaceae > Thermus > Thermus thermophilus. The sequence goes on along the minus strand of NC_006461.1, from coordinate 1,102,730 downwards.
GAGCCTCTCCGAGGCGATGAGCATGGCCTGGACCGCCACGGTGGGCGTGGTCACGTCCACGCCCTTGTAGGTCCCGCCGGGGATGTTGAAGCCCACGTAGAAGGGGTACTTCTTGGCGATGGCCTGGATCCGGTTCAGGTCCACCGCCACCAGGGCGATGGGGGTGGTGAGGGCGAGCTGCTGGATGGCCGAAGCCCCCAGGCCCACGGTGTAGAAGAGGGCGTCCGCCCGCTTGTCCTGCATGAGCTGGATCCCCTGGCTCGCGCTCACCCGGATGGCCTGGCCGAGGTCGTCAAAGGTGAGGCCGTAGGCCTCGAGGATCTGCCGGGCGTTCTGCTCGGTGCCGGAGCCCACGTCGCCCACCACCACGCGCTTGCCCTTGAGGTCGGCCACGGTGCGGATCCCCGCGTCCTTCCGGGCCACGACGTGGACCACCTCGGGGTAGAGGGCGGCGAGGGCCCGGATGGTCTTCACGGGCTTGCCCTCAAAGGCGGGGATGCAGCAGCCCTGGTAGGCGTAGTAGGCGATGTCGTTCTGGGCCAGGGCCATCTCAAACTCCCCGGCGTTGATGGCGTTGATGTTGGCCACGCTACCGCCGGTGGAGCGGGCGTTGGCCCGGATGCCCACGTTGGCGTCGTTCACCAGCTTGGCGATCCCGGTGGCCACGGGGAAGTAGACCCCCGTGGTGGAGCCGGAGCCGATGGTGATGAACTCCTGGGCCAGGCCCAGACCTGCGAGCGTCAAAGCGGCAAGGATCGGCTTCCTCATACACACCTCCTTGGTGCCGCCGGTAGTATACCCGGCCCTTGCCCTTCTGGCAAGCGCCGCGCGGCCCGGGGAGGGGTTTTTCGCTAGACTAGGGGGTATGGAGTACACCACCCTCGCGGTCCTCGCCGGGCTTCCCGAAGACCCCCACGGGGCGGTGGGGCTTCCCATCTACGCCGTGGCCGCCTACGGCTTCAAAACCCTGGAAGAGGGCCAGGAGCGCTTCGCCACCGGGGAGGGCTACGTCTACGCGCGCCAGAAGGACCCCACGGCCAAAGCCCTGGAGGAGAGGCTCAAGGCCCTGGAGGGGGCGCTTGAGGCCGTGGTCCTGGCCTCGGGCCAGGCGGCCACCTTCGCCGCCCTCCTCGCCCTCCTCCGCCCGGGGGACGAGGTGGTGGCGGCCAAGGGGCTTTTCGGCCAGACCATTGGCCTTTTCGGCCAGGTGCTCTCCCTCATGGGGGTAACGGTGCGCTACGTGGACCCCGAGCCCGAGGCCGTGCGGGAGGCCCTGAGCGCAAAGACCCGCGCGGTCTTCGTGGAGACCGTGGCGAACCCCGCCCTTCTCGTACCCGACCTCGAGGCCCTGGCCACCCTGGCCGAGGAAGCGGGCGTGGCCCTGGTCGTGGACAACACCTTCGGGGCGGCGGGGGCGCTCTGCCGGCCTTTGGCCTGGGGGGCCCACGTGGTGGTGGAGAGCCTCACCAAGTGGGCCTCGGGGCACGGCTCCGTTTTGGGCGGGGCGGTGCTTTCCCGGGAAACCGAGCTTTGGCGGAACTACCCCCAGTTTCTGCAGCCCGACCTCAAGGGCCAGATCCCCTGGGAGGCCCTTAGGGCCAGGTGCTTCCCCGAAAGGGTCCGCACCTTGGGGCTTTCCCTCTGCGGCATGGCCCTTTCCCCCTTCAACGCCTACCTCCTCTTCCAGGGCCTGGAGACCGTGGCCCTGAGGGTTGCGCGGATGAGCGAGACCGCGCGCTTCCTCGCCGAGCGCCTCCAGGGCCACCCCAAGGTGAAGGCCCTCCGCTACCCGGGCCTCCCCGAGGACCCCGCCCACAGGAACGCCCGGAAGTACCTGGCCTCGGGCGGGCCCATCCTCACCCTGGACCTGGGGGACCTGGAGAGGGCGAGCCGCTTCCTTGGGGCCATCCGCCTCCTCAAGGCGGCGAACCTCGGGGACGCCCGGACCCTCTTGGTGCACCCCTGGACCACCACCCACAGTCGCCTCAAGGAGGAGGCGAGGCTCCAGGCCGGGGTGACCCCAGGGCTCGTGCGGGTCTCCGTGGGCCTCGAGGACCCTCTGGACCTCCTCGCTCTCTTTGAGGAGGCCCTGGAGGCGGTCTAGATGCCCTACACCATCGGCGAGCTCGCCCGGGCGTTTGGCCTTTCGCCTGATGCCCTCCGCTACTACGAAAGGCTTGGGCTCCTCGCCCCCAGCGGCCGTTCGCCCGGGGGGTTTCGCCTCTACGGGGAGGAGGCCTTCCGCCGCCTCCGCTTCATCAAGGAGGCCCAGGCGGCGGGGCTTAAGCTTGAGGACATCGCCTGGATCCTCCGCGCCGTGGAGGAGGGCCATCCCCCCTGCCGCCACGTGCGGGAGGCCCTGGCCAAGCGCCTGGCGGAGGTGCGGCGTAGGCTCAGGGAGCTCCAGGCCCTGGAAGCGGCCCTGGCCGAACGGCTGGCCTACGCCGAGGCCCACCCTGACCCTGCTTGCGACGGCAAGGACCGCTGCGTCTATTTGGACCCCCTTGACCCTGGAGCACGCTCCAGGGTCTAGCCTGGGGGCATGGAGAAGAACCGGTACCGCATCAAGGTGCCCGGGATCCACGGCGCGGGGTGCATCCGCAGGGTGGAGCGGGTGGCCGGGGTGGAGAAGGCGTGGATGGGCTACCCGGGGGAGGCCCTATGACCTACGACCTCCTCATCGTGGGCTCGGGCTCCGCCGGGGTGGCGGCGGCCCTGGAGGCGAGCGCCCTCGGGGCCAAGGCGGCCGTGGTGGAGGCGGGGGTTTTGGGGGGGACCTGCGTCAACGTGGGGTGCGTGCCCTCCAAGTACCTCCTCCGGGCGGCCGACGCCTTCCACCGGGCGGGCCACCCCGCCTTCCCCGGCCTCCGCACGGAGGCCCTGGGGGTGGACTGGAAAGCCCTCCTCGCGGGCAAGGAGGGCCTGATCGCGGCCCTCAGGAAGGAGAAGTACCAGGAGGTTCTGGAGGCGGCCGGGGTTCCCGTGCTCCGGGGGAGGGCCCGCTTCCTGGACGGGGAAAGGATGGAGGTAGAGGGGCGGGAGGTCTTGGCCGGGCGGTACCTCCTCGCCACCGGGGCGAGGCCCTTCCTTCCGCCCATCCCCGGCCTCCAGGAGAGCGCGCCCTGGACCTACCTCGAGGCCCTCTCCGCCCCCGCCCTTCCCGAAAGCCTCCTGGTGGTGGGGGGTGGGCCCATCGGGCTTGAGCTCGCCCAGGCCTTCGCCAGGCTTGGGAGCCGGGTGACGGTCCTCGAGGCCCTGCCCGAGGTCCTGCCCCAGGAGGACCGGGAGCTTGCCCGGCTCCTCCGGGGCTACCTGGAGGAGGAGGGCCTTAGGGTCCACACCGGGGTCCGGGTGGAGGCCGTGGCCCGGGAAGGGGCCTTCCGCGTCCGGACCGACCGGGGGGTTTTTGAGGCGGAGAGGCTCCTTGTGGCCACGGGGAGGAGGCCGGACCTGGAAGGGCTCGGCCTGGAGCGGGCGGGCGTGGAGCGGGACGAGCGGGGCTTCCTCCGGCTGGACCCCAGCCTGCGCACCACCAACCCCCGGGTCTACGCCGCCGGGGACGCGGCGGGGCTTCCCCAGTTCGTCTACGTGGCCGCCCAGTCGGGCAGGGTGGCGGCCCGCAACGCCTTGGGGGTAAAGGCGCCCCTGGACCTCGCCGCCCTCCCCCGGGTCACCTTCACCGACCCCGCCCTGGCCGCGGTGGGCCTCACGGAGGAGGAGGCGAGGAGGCGGTACGGCGCGGGGGTGCGGGCGGCCACCCTTCCCCTTTCCCAGGTGCCCAAGGCCCTCACCGCCCGCGACACCCGGGGGGCCTTCAAGATCGTGGTGGACGAAGAGGGCACGGTCCTCGGCCTCCACGTCCTGGCCCACGAGGCGGGGGACGTCATCCAGGAGGGCATCCTGGCGGTGAAGTACGGCTTCGGCTACCGGGACCTCATAGACACCTTCCACCCCTACCTGACCCTGGCCGAGGGGATAAGGCTCGTGGCCCAGGCCCTGGACGCCGATCCCAAAAAGCTTTCCTGCTGCGCCTGACTACACCACCCACCTTCCCCGGCGCATGAGGGGAGTGCGGGTGCCGTCCTCGTAAAGCCCGTCCACGTCCATCTCCTCGGAGCCGATCATCCAGTCCACGTGGACGAGGCTTTCGTTGCCCCCCCGCTTCCGGAAGGCCTCCCCCGAGGGGCGGCCCTCGAGGTTCTCCTGGTAGGCCTGGCCAAAGGCGATGTGGCTTGCGGCGTTCTCGTCAAACAGGGTGTCAAAGAAGACGAGGCCCGTTTTGGCGATGGGGTTGTCCGCGGGGACCAGGGCCACCTCGCCCAGGCGCCTCGCCCCCTCGTCCGTGTCCAAAAGCCGCCTCAGCACCTCCTCGCCCTTCTCGGCCCGCACCTCCACGGCGAAGCCCCTTTCAAACCGGGCGAAGATCCCCTCCACCAGGGTGCCCCCCAGGGCCAGGGGGCGGCTTGCCCGCACCACCCCCTCCACCCGCTCCCGGTGGGGGGCGGTGAAGACCTCCTCCGTGGGCAGGTTGGGGTTGCAGAGCCGGCCTCCTTTCGTGGCGGTGGCCCCGCCCTGCCAGAGGTGCCCCTCGGCGAGGCCCACCACGAGGTCCGTCCCCGGCCCCTTGAAGTGGAGGGCGTGGAAGCGGCGGGCGTTCAGGTAGGCCACCTTTTCGTGAAGGGCGCGGTTGTGCGCTTCCCAGGCGGCGATGGGGTCTTCCTGGTCGGCCCGGGTGGCCTGGAAGATGGCCTCCCAGAGCCTCCTCACCGCCTCCTCCTCGGGGAGGCCTGGGAAGACCGCCCTCGCCCAGCCGGGGTGGGCGAAGGGGACGATGGTCCAGTTGGTGACGAACTCCGTGATGGCCTCGAGGGCGGGCTTGTAGGCGCGGGCGTTGGCCTTTTGCGCCCGGCCCACCTTCTCCGGGGGAAGCCCTTCTAGGGCCTTGGGGTCGCTTCCCGAGACGGCAAGCCTCGCTGCCCCTTCCCTAAAGGCCCTCGCCATCCCCTCGTAGAGCCAGGCCGGGGCCTTGTCCAGCCCCTCCTCCGGCGCCAGGGCGAGGCGCTTGCGGGCAAGCTCCTGGTCCCCGTAGATCACGGTGAAGAGGCTCGCCCCCTCCCGGTAGGCCTTCTCCGCGAGGAGGCGCACGAAGTCCACGGCCTCAATGGGGGCGGTGGCGATGACCTCCTGCCCCTTCTCCAGGTTGAGCCCCACGCGGATGGCGAGTTCGGCGAGCTTTTCCAGGTTGCGCTTGAAGGCGTCCACGCCCCAAGTCTTCGCCCGGAAGGGCCTTCCGTCAAGGCCTGGGGCAGCTTCGGGGCCGGGCGAGGAGGAGGGCGAGGCCCGCGAGGAGAAGGAGGAAGGGGCGGTAGGCCTCGAGGGCCAGGGCCAGGACCACGAGGAGGAGGACGAGGAGGTAGCGCGCCATGCCTTCATCCTAAGGCAGGTCGGCCTCCTCCCTCAGGGCGTAGAACCCCTTCCCCAGGGCCACCACCGGGCTCCGGTGCCAGCGGGCCAGGGCGGAAAGGCGGATCTTGGCGATCTTCTCCGGTTCCTTCACGTCCTTCCAGAGCCCGTCCTCCTTGAGGAGGCGGCCGATCTCCGTGTAGTGGAGGGGCCTTCCCGCCTCTTTGAGGAGCGCTAACACCTTTTTGCGAAACCGGTCCGGCCTCGGCATAGGGGCTTCGTCCAGTCTACCCGTATAGTGGGGGTATGCGGAACCAGGAGCTCGCCCGGATCTTTGAGGAGATCGGGCTCATGAGCGAGTTCTTGGGGGACAACCCCTTCCGGGTCCGGGCCTACCACCAGGCGGCCCGAACCCTCTACGACCTGGACACCCCCATAGAGGAGATCGCCGAAAAGGGCAAGGAGGCCCTCATGGAGCTTCCCGGGGTGGGGCCGGACCTCGCGGAGAAGATCCTGGAGTTCCTCCGCACGGGGAAGGTGAGGAAGCACGAGGAACTCTCCCGGAAGGTCCCGCGGGGCGTCCTCGAGGTGATGGAGGTCCCCGGCGTGGGCCCCAAGACCGCCCGCCTCCTCTACGAGGGCCTGGGCATAGACTCCCTGGAGAAGCTTAAAGCGGCCCTGGACCGGGGGGACCTCACCCGGCTCAAAGGCTTCGGCCCCAAGAGGGCGGAGAGGATCCGGGAAGGCCTCGCCCTCGCCCAGGCGGCGGGAAAGCGGAGGCCCCTGGGGGCGGTGCTCTCCCTGGCGCGAAGCCTCCTCGAGGCCATAAGGGCCCTACCCGGGGTGGAAAGGGCGGAGCTCTGCGGCTCGGCGAGGCGCTACAAGGACACCGTGGGGGACCTGGACTTTTTGGTGGCGAGCCGGGAGGGGGAGCGGGCGGTGGAGGGCTTCGTGCGCCTTCCCCAGGTCAAGGAGGTCTACGCCAAGGGGAAGGAAAGGGCCACCGTCTTCCTGAAAAACGGCCTCCAGGTGGACCTCAGGGTGGTCCCCCCCGAAAGCTACGGGGCGGGCCTCCAGTACCTCACGGGGAGCAAGGCCCACTCCATCCGCCTTCGCGCCCTCGCCCAGGAGAAGGGCCTGAAGCTTTCCGAGTACGGGGTCTTCCGAGGGGAGAAAAGGATCGCCGGGGAGACGGAGGAGGAGGTCTACGCCGCCTTGGGCCTCCCCTGGATCCCGCCCCCCCTCCGGGAGGACCAGGGGGAGGTGGAGGCCGCCCTGGAGGGCAGGCTTCCCAAGCTCCTGGAGCTTCCTCAGGTCAAGGGGGACCTCCAGGTCCACTCCACCTACTCCGACGGCCAGAACACCTTGGAGGAGCTCTGGGAAGCGGCCAAGACCATGGGCTACCGCTACCTCGCCGTGACCGACCACTCCCCGGCGGTGCGGGTGGCGGGGGGGCCTTCCCCCGAGGAGGCCTTGAAGCGCGTGGGGGAGATCCGCCGCTTCAACGAGACCCACGGCCCCCCCTACCTCCTCGCCGGGGCCGAGGTGGACATCCACCCCGACGGGACCCTGGACTACCCGGACTGGGTCTTAAGGGAGCTGGACCTGGTTTTGGTTTCCGTCCACTCCCGCTTCAACCTCCCCAAGGCCGACCAGACCAAGCGCCTCCTCAAGGCCCTGGAAAACCCCTTCGTCCACGTCCTCGCCCACCCCACGGCGAGGCTTTTGGGCCGCCGCGCCCCCATTGAAGCCGACTGGGAGGCCGTCTTCCAGAAGGCCAAGGAAAAGGGCGTGGCGGTGGAGATTGACGGCTACTACGACCGCATGGACCTCCCCGACGACCTGGCCCGCATGGCCTACGGGATGGGGCTTTGGATCAGCCTCTCCACCGACGCCCACCAGACCGACCACCTCCGCTTCATGGAGCTCGCCGTGGGCACGGCGCAACGGGCCTGGATCGGCCCCGAGCGGGTGCTCAACACCTTGGACTACGAGGACCTCCTCTCCTGGCTCAAAGCCCGGCGAGGCGTTTAGCCTCCATCAGGACCTCCAGGAACATCTCCCGGGTGAGCCTGCCCGTCTGGGTGTTCTGCCGGGAGACGTGGTAGCTCGCGAGGAGGTGCCTTCCCCCGGGAAGGGGGTAGTGGGCCCCGTGGCGGAAGGGGTGGGCGCTCTTCCTCAGGCCGAAGTGGGCGAGGAGGGCCTCGAGGGCGATCCTCCCCAGGGCCACGTAGACCCGCACCTCGGGGAGGAGGCCGAGCTCCACCTCCGTCCAGCGGGCGCAGGCGCGGAGCTCCTCGGGGGTGGGCTTGTTCTTGGGCGGGGCGCAGCGCACCGCCGCGGTGAGGTAGACCCCGTAGAGCCTGAGGTCGTCCCCGGGAAGGCTTTCCGGCTTGCTGGAGAGGCCCGCCTCATGGAGCAAGGGGTAGAGGAAGGCCCCGGAGGCGTCCCCGGTGAAGGGGCGGCCCGTGCGGTTGGAGCCGTGGGCCCCGGGGGCGAGGCCGAAGAGGAGGATCCTGGCCTCGGGGTCGCCAAAGCCCGGAACCGGCCTCGCCCAGTAGGGCTCGCCCCGGAAGGCCCGCTTTCTCCCCACGACCTCCTCCCGCCAGGCCACGAGCCTGGGGCAGAGGCGGCAGGCGGTCAGGGTTTGGACGAAGGCTTCCCTGTCCATCACAGGGGGATGTTGTCGTGCTTCTTCCTGGGCCTCTCCTCCTGCTTCTCCCAGAGCATCCTTAGGTGCTGGTAGAGGACGCGCCGGGTGTGGGTGGGGTCAATGACGTCGTCAATGTACCCCCTGGCCGCCGCCACCCAGGGGTTGTCAAAGGCCCGGCGGTACTCCTCAATCTTCCGCCTCCGGGTCTCCTCGGGGTTTTGGGAGGACTGGATCTCCTTGCGGTAGATGATGTTCGCCGCACCCTCCGCCCCCATCACCGCCACCGCCGCCGTGGGCCAGGCCAGGACCACGTCCGCCCCCATGTCCTTGGAGTTCATGGCGAGGTAGGCCCCCCCGTAGGCCTTGCGGGCGATGAGGGTGATCTTGGGCACCGTGGCCTCGGCGTAGGCGAAGAGCATCTTGGCCCCGTGGCGGATGATCCCGCCGTGCTCCTGGGCCACGCCCGGCAGGAAGCCCGTCACGTCCACCAGGGTGAGGAGGGGGATGTTGAAGGCGTCCATGGTGCGGATGAAGCGGGCCGCCTTGTCTGAGGCGTTGATGTCCAGGGCCCCGGCCATGAAGCGGGGGTTGTTGGCGATGACCCCCACGGGGTACCCTCCGAGCCGCCCCAGGCCCACGATGATGTTCCGGGCGTAGCGGGGCTGGATCTCCAGAAACTCCCCGTCGTCCAGGAGGGTGCGGATCACCTGGTGCATGTTGTAGGGGCGGCGGGCATCGGGGTGGACGATCTCCAGAAGCTCCGGGGTGGGGCGGAAGGGGTCGTCCTGAGGCTCCAACACCGGGGGCTTTTCCCGGCTGTTTTGCGGCAGGTAGGAGAGGAGCTTCTTGACGAGGTCCAGGACCTCCTTGTCGTCCTTCCCCTCCAGGTGGGCCACCCCGCTTTTTTCCATGTGGACGTCGGCCCCCCCGAGCTCCTCAAAGGTCACCTCCTCCTTGGTGACGCTCTTGATCACCTCGGGCCCGGTGATGAACATGTAGCTCGTGCCCCGGCTCATGAGGATGAAGTCGGTCATGGCGGGGCTGTAGACGGCGCCCCCGGCGCAAGGCCCCAGGATGGCGGAGATCTGGGGGACGACCCCGGAGTAGATGGCGTTCCGGTAGAAGACCTCCCCGTAGCCCGAGAGGCTGTCCACCCCTTCTTGGATCCGGGCCCCGGCGGAGTCGTTCAGGCCGACGATGGGGGCCCCCACCTTGGCCGCGAGGTCCATGAGGCTCGCGATCTTGCGGCCGTGCATCTTGCCCAGGGAGCCGCCCAAGACCGTGAAGTCCTGGCTGAAGACGAAGACGAGCCTCCCCCCGATGGTGCCGTAGCCCGTCACCACGCCGTCCGCGGGGGCCTCTATCCCCTCCATGAGCCCGGTTTCCAGGTGCTCGGCGAAGGGCATGAGCTCTACGAAGCTTCCCGGGTCCAGGAGGAGGTCTATCCGCTCCCTTGCGGTGAGCTTGCCCTGCTGGTGTTGCTTTTTGACGCGTTCCTCCCCGCCTCCCTGGAGGACCCGCCGTCTCCTCTCCTCAAGCTCCGCCAGAAGCTCGTCCAGGATGAGCCGCGCGTTATCGGCCATAGTCCAGGGCATGATACAATGGCCGGGGACGGCCGGAAAACCTTGGGCCTATCCCGGAAAGGAGGTGAAGCATGAGAAGGTGGCTTCCTGCGGTGCTGGCCCTGGTCCTGGTGGCGGTCCTCGTGTTTTTGGGGTACCAGGCCTACACGGCCTACCAAGGGCTTCAGGCCAGGGTGGCCGCCCTCGAGGCCCAGGTCCAGGGCCAGGGGGAGGCCTTGAGGGCCCTTTCCGGGCGGGTGGCCCGGCTGGAGGAGGAGGTCTTCCGCACCCCCGCCGAGCCTCTCTCCCCGCCCCCGGCCCCTGAGGTGCCGGCGCCCCCCGCCTGGCCTTACGTGGTGGGGGTGCTCGTCCTCCTTCTCCTCCTCTACCTCTTCCTTCGGCTTCTCCGCGCCCCCGAAAAGCCCAAAGAGGCCCCCGAGAAGGCCGAGGAAAAAAGCCCAAGCCAGGCCGCTTCCCCCGAAGGGGTGGAGGAGGCCCGGATGCTGGACGAGGGGGCGCCGCCTCCTCCCCCGGAGGAGCCGAGGAAGGGGTGAGCCCACCCCATGCCGGCCTAAGCCGGCATGGGGGCCCCGGCGAAAAGCGTGTAGAACCCCCCGCCCTCTGGGCGGGGGGTTCTTTACCTTCGGCTCAGTCCTTGAGCTTCTTCACGGCCTCAATCAGGGCGGGGAGCACCTGGTGCACGTCCCCCACGATGCCGTAGTCGGCGTGCTTGAAGATGGGGGCCTCGGGGTCCTTGTTCACGGCCACGATGTACTTGCTCTTGTTCATGCCCGCGAGGTGCTGCACGGCCCCGGAGACCCCCAGGGCGATGTAGAGGGAGGGCTGGACGGTCTTGCCCGTCTGGCCCACCTGCTCGGCGTAGGGCCGCCAGCCCGCGTCCACCACCGCCCGCGTGGCCCCCACCGCGCCCCCGAGGAGGGCGGCGAGCTCCTCCACCAGCTTGAAGGCCTCGGGGCTGCCCATCCCCCGGCCCCCCGTGACCACCACGTCCGCCTCGGTGAGGGAGACGCCCTTCTTCTCCTCCTGGAGGCGCTCCAGGACCTCCACCGTGGGCACCTCGGGCACGCTTAGGGCCACTGCCTCGGCCTCCCCCGGAAGGGGCTCGGCCAAGGGGGTGGTGTTGGGCTTCACCGTGAGGACCACGGGGAGGGCCGCCTTCACCCTCTGGGTCACCCGGTTCAGGTAGGCGTAGCGGGTGGCGTGGACCTCGCCGCCTTCCACGCGGGACTCGAGGGTGTCCTCAAGAAGCCCCGCTCTTAGGGCGTAGGCCACCCGGCCCAAGTAGGCCCGGCTCTGCCTGGAGGAGGGGGCCACCACCGCCTTGGCCCCACTGGCCTCGGCGGCCTTAAGCACCCCGGCCGCCCACTTCTCGGCGGTGTAGGGGCCTAGGGTGGCGGTGTAGAGAACCTCCACGTACTTGCGGGCCTCCTCCACGGGGGCCTTCTCCTCGGCGAGGAGCACCCCGGCCACCTTCCCCCCCAGGGCCTGGGCCAGGTCACGGGCCCGGGTCAGGGCCTCGAGGCTTCCCTTCTTGAGCCGGTTTCCGTCGTGGTCCAAGACTACGAGCACCATAGGCACCTCCTAGATGACCTTGGCCTCCTCGTGGAGGAGCCGCACGAGCTCTTCGGCCGCCGCCACGGGGTCCTTGCCGTCCAGGATCTTGCCAAGCCTGGACTTCTCCTGGATCTCCTCGGAAATCAGGGTGACCTTGGGGGTAAGGCTCGCCTGCACCTTCCGGATCTCCTTCTTCTTGGCCTTCATGATCCCGGGCAGGGTGGGGTAGCGGGGCTCGTTCAGGCCCTGCTGCGTGGTGAAGACGGCGGGAAGCCGCACCCTAACCCACTCCGCCCCCTCGTCCAGGTCGTGCTTGGCCTTGGCCGTGTCCCCTTCCAGCTCGAGGGCGGTGGTCCAGGCCACCACCGGCACCCCTAGGGCCTCCGCCAGGGCGCCCCCTAGGGCTTGGCTGTCCCAGTCCGCCTGCTGCCCCCCGGTGAGGACCAGGGTGGGGGCCTCCTCCTTGAGCACCTCCACCAGGGCCTCGGCCACGGCCACGGGGTCGGCAAAGCCCTCGTAGACCACGTGGACCCCGCGGTCCATCCCCATGGCTAAGGCGGTGCGGATGGCCTCCTCGGTGCGCTCGGGGCCGAACCCCACCACCACCGCCTCCCCGCCGTGCCTCTCCTTGAGGCGGATGGCCTCCTCCACCGCGTACTCGTCCATCTGGTCCAGGATCATCGTGGCCCCGGAGAGGTCCACGCGATCCCCCTGGATCCTGAGCTTGCTCTCGCCGTCGGGCACCTGCCGGATCACCGCCACGAACTTCATTCCTCACCTCCTCACTCCGCCAGGATGTGCCTGGCGATGATGAGCCTCTGGATCTCGTTGGTCCCCTCGTAGATCTGGTTGAGCTTCACGTCCCTGAGGAGCTTTTCCACGGGGAACTCCCGCACGTAGCCGTAGCCGCCGTGGATCTGGATGGCCTGGTTGGCCGCCTCAAAGGCGATCTCCGAGGCGTAGGCCTTGGCGATGGCGCTGGCGTGGGCGTGGGGAAGGCCTTGGTCCGCGAGCCAGGCGGCGTAGTAGGTGTACATGCGGGCGGTCTCAATGCCGATGAGCATGTCGGCGAGCTTGAACTGGATGGCCTGGAAGTTGGCGATGGGCTGGCCGAAGGCCTGCCGCTCCTTGGCGTACTTCCTGGCCTCGTCCAGGGCCCGCCTCGCCACGCCTACGCTTCCCGCGGCCACGGGGATCCGGGTCTTGTTTAGGGTCTGCATGGCGATCTTAAAGCCCTCCCCCTCCTCGCCCAGGCGGTTTTCCACGGGCACCTTCACGTCCTCAAAGACGAGCTCGTAGGTGCCGCTGGCCCTTTGGCCCATCTTCCCGTGGATCTTGATGGCCTTGAAGCCGGGGGTGCCCCTTTCCACCACCAGGGCCACCACCCCCTTGTGGCGGAGTTCGGGGTTCACCGTGGCGAAGACCACCACCCACTCCGCCTCTCCCCCGTTAGAGATCCACATCTTGGTGCCGTTCAGGACGTAGTGGTCGCCCTGGCGAATGGCCCTGGTCTTGAGGGCGGCGGCGTCCGAGCCGTTTCCGGGCTCGCTTAAGGCGAAGGCGGCGAGGGCGGGCTTCTCGGTGAGGGGCCTCAGGAAGCGCTCTTTCTGCTCCTCCGTCCCTGCGAGGAGCACCGGGGTGATGCCCAGGTCGCTCGCCATGGGGATGGTGTAGATGCCCATGCAGGCGTAGGCCAGCTCTTCCCCCACGATGACCTCGTCCAGCATCTTGAGCCCCATCCCCCCGTACTCCTCCGGGATGATGGCGTTCAGGAGGCCCACCTCGTGGAGCTTCTCAATCACGGGCCAGGGGACCTCCTCCTTCTCGTCGTACTCCCGGGCCACGGGGAGGATGACCTCCTTGGCGAAGCGCCGGGCCAGGGCCTGCAGCTGCCTTTGCTCCTCCGTGAGGCTGAAGTCTATGGGCATCCCGGACCTCCTTCCGCCGGGGGCTCCCCCTTTGACCGAGTCTAAGATTTTTGGAAGCCCCTGGCAACCCCGGCCCCATGCTACCATTGGTCCCAGATGGCCTCTCGCGCGGAAACGGCCGTGCTCGCCCGCTTCCAGCGGGCCCTCCTCGGGGACCTCGAGCCCACCGAGATCCTCCGCAACTTCCTGGAGGTGGCCACGGAGGAAGGGGTGGAGCGGGCGGCCCTCTTCCTCTACCGCCCCGAGGCGCGGGAGCTCGTGGGGGAGGTGGCCTCGGGGCGGGGGCGCCGTTACACCGTCTCCTCCGTGGCCCTGCCCCTCCACGCCAAAGGCCCGGTGCAGGAGGCCTTCTTCGCCGAGGGGCCCCTTAGGCGGGGAGAGGAGTGGCTCCTTCCCGTGGTGGGGGAGGAGGAGGCCTTCTGCTGGGCCGACCCCGAAAGGCGTTGCCGGGAGCGTCCCCGGGCCACGCGAGAGACCCGGGCCCTCATCTGCCCCTCCTGCCCCCGGTTCCGCCCCCTGGGGGTGCTTACCCTGGAACGGGTGCCCTCCCGCTTGCAGCCCCTTCTGCCCCTCCTCGCCCAGCTCACCGCCTTGGCCCTCAAGAACGGCGCCCTGCTCAAGGAGCGGGACGCGGCGCTCAGGCGGCTTTCCCAGCACGCGGAGCGCCTGGCCCACGTGAGCGCCGCGTCCCGGGAGCTCGCCCGGGCCCTGGAGCCCGACGCGGTGATGGCCGTCCTCGCGGGGATCCTTAGGGAGCGCCTGGGCTTCTACCGGGTCACGGTGGCCTTGGTGCGGGAGGGGGCGCTCGTGGGGCACCTGACCCGCCGGGGGGAGGACCTCTACTGGACCGAGGGGCGGAGCCGGATCCGTTTGCCCGTGGCCACCTCCCCGGACCCCATGGCCCAGGCGGTGCGGGAGCGGCGGACGCGGATCGTGCCCCGGGAGGCCCTTCCCCCCCACCTGGCGGAGGGCGTGGGCGCCAGCGTGGCCTACGTGCCCGTCCTCGTGGAGGAGGAGGCGTTGGGGTGCGTGGCCGTGGACCACGGCCCGGGAGGGCCTCCCGTGACGGAGGAGGAGGTGGAGTACGTGGAGCTCCTCGCCGGGGTGGCGGGGGTCGCCTTGCGGAACGCCCAGCTTTACCGGGAAAGGACGGCCCTCTCCCTGGCCCTGGCCGCCGAGAGGAAGCGGCTTTCCGAGGTGCTGGAGGAGCTCCCCGACGGGGTGGTGGTCCTCTTGGGGGAGCGGGGCTTCGCCAACACCCGGGCCCGGGAGATCCTCGGCGTGGAGGCCGAGGTGGGGCTTGGCGACCTGCCCGCCACCCTCGCCCCTGCCCTGGAGGGGGGGCGCGCGGAGGTGCGCCTCGGGGGGCGGACCTACAGCGTCCGGGGGCGCCGCCTGGGGGAGATGCGGGTTTTGGTCCTGCACGAGATCACCGAGCGGGTCCGGATGGAGCGGGCCCTCAGGGAGCAGGCCGCCTTCACCCAGGCCCTGGTGGACCTGGCCCAGGAGGCCTTGTCGGCGCCCGGCCTCGAGGCCCTGGCCGCGGCCATCGCCCGCCGCCTCCAGGTCCTCTTCGGGGCCGAGGAGGCCCTGGTGGGCATGGCCGAGGCGGAGCTCAGGCTGCTTTACGCCACCAGGCCCCTGGAGGGTCCCCTTCCCCGGCCCAACCTCCTGGAGCGGGCCCTGGAGGAGGGGAAGCCCCTCGTCCTGGAGACCCTGGCGGAGGGGAGCTGCGCTTTGGCGGAGGCCTGGGGGCTAAGAAGCGCCCTCGTGATCCCCTTCCGGGCCCAGGGGTTCAAAGGGGGGCTCCTCCTCGGGTATCGGCGGCCGCGGCGCTGGGCCTCGGGGTGGGAGGGGAGGCTCGCCCAGGTGGGGCTTCTCCTCGCCTTGGTCCTGGAGAAGGCCCGGCTGCTCGCCTACCTGGAGGCGGAGGAGGAGCGGCTTCGGGCCCTCCTTGAGCACTCCCAGGACGTGGTCTACGTGCTGGACGAGGAGGCCCGCATCCGCTTCGTGAGCCCGAGCGTGCGCGCCGTCCTCGGCTACGACCCCGAGGGGTACCGCCGTGCCGCCCTGGACGCTTTGGCCTTCGTCCACCCCGAGGACCAGGAGCGGGCCCGTGCCCTCTTCCAGGAGCTCCTCGCCAGGCCCGAGGCGACGCTCAGGGGGGAGTTCCGGCTCCTCCACCAAGACGGCACCCCCATCCCCGTGGAGGCCTGGGGGCGGAACCTCCTAAAGGACCCCAGGGTCGGGGGGGTGGTGGTGAACGTGCGCGACCTCCGGCCCAGGCTCGAGGCGGAAAGGCTCAAGGGGGAGTTTCTCGCCGCCGTCTCCCACGAGCTCAGGACGCCCCTGGCGGCCATCCTGGGCCTGGCGGAGCTTTTGCGCCAAGAACCCCTTCCCCCGGAGGCCCAGGAGTCGGTGGAGCTCATTCTGGAGAGCGCCTTCCGCCTCAAGAACATGGTGGACAACCTCCTGGACACGAGCCGCCTCGAGGCGGGCCGGTTTGAGGTCTCCCGCCGCCCCGTCCACCTCAAGCCCCTGCTTCTGGAACTGGCGCGGAGCTTCCAGGGGGTGGCCCGGCTTTCCGGGGTGGAGTTCCGGGTGGAGGTGGAGGAGCTTCCCCTGATGGAGGTGGACCCGGACCGGATCGTCCAGGTGGTGGGCAACCTTCTCGCCAACGCCTTCAAGTTCACGCCCCCTGGGGGTTCGGTGCGGCTTTGGGCCGGGGTGCGGGGGGAGGAGGTGTGGGTGGAGGTCCAGGACACCGGGCCCGGGATCCCCAAGGAGGAGATCCCCAGGCTCTTCCAGCGCTATGCCCGGGCGAAGCATCCCGGGGTTCGGGGCGTGGCGGGCACCGGGCTTGGCCTCTTCATCTCCAAGCACATCGTGGAGGCCCACGGGGGGCGGATAGAGGTGGAGAGCGAGGAGGGAAAGGGGAGCCTCTTCCGGGTTATCCTGCCCCTGTATGGCCCGCATCCTGGTGATTGAGGACGAGCCCCTGGTGGGGCACATGCTCCGCCGCTTTCTGGAGCGGGCAGGGCACGAGGTGGTCTGGGCCCCGAACGGGGAGGTGGGCCTTAGGCGCCTGGCCGAAGGGTTTGACCTCGTGGTGTGTGACCTCATCATGCCCGGGATCCCCGGGGAGGAGGTGATCCGCCGCATCCGGGAGGAGGCGGGGCCGCCGGTCCTCGCCGTCTCGGCCAGCGTCTCCCGGGAAAGCCAGCGCCGGGCCCTCGAGGCCGGGGCCCAGGCCTTCCTGGGCAAGCCCTTTGAGGCCCAGGCCTTCCTGCGGGTGGTGGAGGGGCTTCTCCGGGGGACATAGGTCCCCAAGGTCTCGGTGTAGGCTAGGAGCGATGCTTGGCCTCACTTCAGAAGAAGCGAAGAAAAGGCTCAGGGAGTACGGGCCAAACGCCTTGCCCGAGCGTCCTGCCGAGCCTTTTTCCCGCAAGCTTCTGCGCCAGTTCCAAAGCCCCCTCATCTACATCCTCCTCCTCGCCCTCCTGGTGGACCTCCTCTTATGGCTTTATGAGGGGGCGCGGGGCGTTCCCTTGGAGTCCTTGGTCATCCTGGCCATCCTGCTCCTCAACGCCCTCCTCGGTGCCTTCCAGGAGAAGCGCTCCGAGGAGGCCTTGAAGCGCCTCAAGGCCCTGGCCGAGCCTTCCGTCTGGGTCCTTAGGGACGGAAGGTTTCAGCGCCTTTCCGCCCGCGGGCTCGTCCCTGGGGACGTGGTGCGCCTCGAGGCCGGCGACCGCGTCCCCGCAGACGGCGTCCTCCTGGAGGGGAGCGGCCTCTTGGTGGACGAGAGCGTCCTCACCGGGGAGAGCGTCCCCGTGGAGAAGGGGGTAGGGGAGGAGGTCTTCGCCGGGACCCTTCTCGTCCGGGGCCGGGCCCTCTTAGAGGTGACCCGCACGGGGGCGCAAAGCGCCATGGGCCGGATCGCCCATCTCCTCGCCGAGATGGAGGAGGAGAAGACTCCCCTGGAGCGCCGCCTCCACGCCTTTGGGCACCGGGTGGCCCGCCTGGTCTTGCTTCTTGCCTTGGGCCTCCTTCTTCTGGGGTTCCTGGTGGAGGGGGTTTCCGCCAAGGTGGTCCTCTTCGCCGTGGCCCTGGCGGTGGCGGCCGTCCCCGAGGGGCTTCCCGCCGTCCTCACCCTGGCCTTGGCCCTGGGGGTGGAGAGGATGGCCCGGCGCAAGGCGGTGGTGCGGCGTCTTTCGGCGGTGGAGGCCCTGGGGAGCGTCACCGTCATCGCCACCGACAAGACGGGCACCCTCACGGAAAACCGCATGGAGGTCCAGGAGCTCCTGAGCCCCGACCCGGAGAAAGCCCTTTTGGCCATGGTCCTCTGCAACGACGCCGACCTCGCCACGGGGGCGGGGGATCCGCTGGAGCTCGGCCTCCTCCGCTACGCCAGCCGCTTTCTGGACGTGGAAAGGGTGCGGCGGGAACACCCCCGCCTTTCCGAGCGCCCCTTTGACAGCGCCTGGAAGTTCATGCGGGTCACCACTCCCCTAGGGAGCTTCCTAAAGGGGGCACCGGAGGCCCTCATCCCCCGCCTGGCCCTGCCCCAGGAGGAGCAGGCGAGGCTTTTTGAGGAGGCCGGGGCCCACGCCGCCAAGGGCTTTCGCGTCCTGGCCCTGGCTTTCGGGGAGGGGGAGAGGGAGGAGGGGCTCCGCTTCTTGGGCTTCGTCCTCCTGCTGGACCCCCCCCGCCCCGAGGTGCCCGAGGCCGTGGCCAGGGTCTTGAAGGCGGGGGTGCGGGTGGTGATGGTCACCGGGGACCACCCGGCCACCGCCCTCGCCATCGCCCGGAGGGTGGGGATGCCGGCGGAGGTGGTGGCCACCGGGGAGGAGCTGGAGGCGCTTTCCGACGAGGAGCTTTTAAAGGTGGACGTCTTCGCCCGGGTGAGGCCCGAGCAGAAGCTCAGGATCGTGGAGGCCCTGCAGAAGGCGGGGGAGGTGGTGGCCATGACCGGGGACGGGGTGAACGACGCCCCGGCCCTCAAGCGGGCGGACGTGGGCGTGGCCATGGGCCAGAGGGGCTCGGACGTGAGCCGGGAGGTGGCGGACCTGGTGCTTCTGGACGACAACTTCGCCACCATCGTGGCCGCCATAGAGGAGGGGCGGAGCATCTACGAGAACATCCAGAAGTTCCTGCGCTTCCTCTTCTCCACCAACCTCTCCGAGGTCCTGGTGGTGGCCCTGGGGATGGTCCTCGCCGCCCTCTTGGGCCTCCGCGACGAGGCCGGGCACCTTCTCCTCCCCCTCACCGCCGTGCAGATCCTCTGGATCAACCTGGTCACCGACGGGCTTCCCGCCCTGGCCCTGTCCCTGGACCGGAACCCCGGGGTCCTGGACCGCCCCCCCAGGCCCAAGGAAAGCCCTCTCCTGGACGGGCCTTCCCTCCGCTTCGTCCTCCTCACCGGGGCCCTGAAGGCGGGGCTTGCCCTGGGGCTTTTGGGGTTCCTTCCCGGTGCGGTGGGCCTCGAGGCCGCCCAGAGCGCCACCTTCCACTTCATGGCCATCGGCCAGCTCTTCTTCGCCTACGCCGCCCGGCACACCGACCTGAGGCCCCTTGCCAACCCTTACCTGCACGGGGCCGTGGGGCTCAGCGCCCTGGCCCAGGTGGCGCTTGGGGTGGGGTTGCCCGGGGCGTTGGAGGCGGTGCCCCTGCCCTTAGGGGTGTGGCTTCTGGTTTTCGGGATGGCCCTCCTGGCCTTCGCCCTGGCGGAGGCGGTGGACCGGGCGGTGTGGAAACGGGGGGCGGCCTACGCGCCCCCCCGGTAGGGGAAAGGCCTACCCCTCTATGACCACGGGCAGGATCATGGGGTCCCGGCCCGTGGCCTTCTTCAGGAACTTCTTCACCGGGTAGTAGATGTCGTCCCGGATCCGCTCCAGGGGCTTCTTCTCCCGCACCCCGTTCTTCAGGGCCTCGAGGGCCATGCGCCGCACCTCGCCGAGAAGCCGCTCCCCGGCCTTCACGAACCCCCGGGAGACCACCTCCACCACCGGGTCCTCCCCGGCGAGGGCGGTGATCACCACCAGGCCCTCCTCGGCCATGTGGCGGCGGTCGGCCAGGATCTCCTCGGTAATGTCCCCCACCCCCAGGCCGTCCACGTAGAGGACCCCGTGGGGCACTTCCCCCACCTTCTCAAAGGTTTCCCGGGTGAGGCGGTAAACGGCCCCGTTCTCCCCGATGAGGGTCTTCTCCGGGGGGCGGCTCATGGACTCGGCGAGCCACTTGAAGTTCATCTGGTGCCGCACCTCCCCGTGCCACGGCAGGAAGAAGCGGGGGGTGGTGAGGTTGAGGATGAGCTTCAGCTCTTCCTGGGAGGCGTGGCCCGAGGCGTGGACCTTGTAGGTCGGGGGGTAGAGGACGTAGGCCCCCAGGGCGTAAAGGCGGTTGATGACCCGGTTCACCGCCTCCTCGTTCCCCGGGATGGGGCTTGAGGAGAGGATCACCGTGTCCCCGGGCTTGATGGCCATCTTGGCGTGCCCCTCAAAGGCCAGGCGGTGGAGGACGGACATGGGCTGGCCCTGGCTCCCCGTGGCCAGGATGAGGACCTGGTGGTCGGGGAGGTCCTTCACTTCCTCCAGGGTGTAGAGGCGGTCCTTGACCTTGAGGTAGCCGAGCTCCAGGGCGATGCGGCTGAACTTGAGCATGCTCCGCCCCTCCATGGCCACCTTGCGCCCGTACTTCTCCGCCGCCCAGATCACCGACTGGATGCGGTGGATGTGGCTGGCGAAGGTGGTGACGAAGACCCGCCCTGGGGCGCGGCCGATGACCCGGTCCAGCTCCTTGGCGATCTCCATCTCGCTTGGGGTGTAGCCGGGCCTTTCGGCGTTGGTGGCGTCGGCGATGAGGAGGAGCACCCCTTCCGCCCCCGCCTGGGCCACCTTGGCCAGGTGGGAGACCTTCCCGTCAATGGGGGTGGGGTCCAGCTTGAAGTCCCCCGTGTGGACGATGGTGCCGATGGGGGTGCGGATCACCACCCCGGAGTTGTCGGGGATGGAGTGGGTCATGCGGAAAAGGTCCAGGGTGAAGTACCGCCCCACCTGGATGCGGTCGTCGGGGGAGATCTCCTTCAGGTTGAAGGCCCCGGGCCTCAGGCCGAACTCCTCAAGCTTGCCCCGGAGGAGCCCCAGGGTGAGCCTCGCCCCGTAGATGGGCACCGGGCTCTCCTTGCCGAAGATCATGGGGAGGAGGAAGGGAAGCCCCCCGATGTGGTCCTCGTGCCCGTGGGTGAGGACCCAGGCCTTGATCTTGTGGCGGTGCTCTATGAGGTAGTCCACCCGGGGGATGAGGAGGTCCACCCCGGGCATCCCCTCCTCAGGGAAGGCGAGCCCTCCGTCCAGGACGAAGATCTCGTCCCGGAAGCGGAAGACGGTGATGTTCTTCCCGATCTCCCCCATCCCCCCCAAGGGGATGATCTCCACGTGGTCCTGGGGGCCGCCTTGGGACCCTTCCTGGGGCCTCCGCCGGCGCCTCCTCCTCGGCTTCCGTTCTTGGTTTTCCATACGCCTCCCATCTTCCCGGCCTGGCCGGGACGCGCGTGAGGTCAAGCCCCCAGGGGCTACCTGCGCCGCCTGGGGGGGATCTTGCCTTCCAGCTCGGGGCGGATCAGGTCAATCTTGCCCCGCTCGTCAATGCGGTGGACCTTGACCTTGATCACGTCCCCCACCTTGAGGTGGTCCTCCACCCGCGCCACGCGGCCCGGGGCGATCTGGCTGATGTGGAGAAGCCCCTCGGTGCCGGGGAAGAGGCTGATGAAGGCGCCGAAGGGGGTGATGCGGGTGACGGTGCCCTCGTAGATCTCGCCCACCTTGGCCTCGCGGGTGAGGTCCTCTATGCGCTTCTTCGCCTCGAGGGCGGCCTGGAGGTCGCTGGAGTAGATGCGGACCGTCCCGTCCTCCTCAATGTCCACCTCCACCCCAAGCTCCTCCAGGGCGCGCACGTTCTTGCCCCCGGGGCCGATGACGAGCCCGATCTTCTCCACGGGCACCTTGAGGGAGAGGATCCGGGGGGCGAAGGGCTTGAGCTCGGGCCGGGGGGCGGGGAGGACGGCCTCCATCAGGTCCAGGATCTTGAGCCTGGCCTCCCGGGCCTGGAGGAGGGCCTCCTTCAGGACCTCGCGGGGAAGGCCCCCCACCTTGTTGTCCATCTGCAAGGCGGTGACCCCCTTGCGGGTCCCGGCCACCTTGAAGTCCATGTCGCCGAGGGCGTCCTCGAGGCCCAGGATGTCCGTGAGGATCACCGCCCGGTTCTCCTCCCACACCAAGCCCATGGCCACCCCGGCCACCGGGGCCCGGATGGGCACGCCCGCGTCCATGAGGGCGAGGCAGCCGGCGCAGACCGTGGCCATGGAGCTACTGCCGTTGGACTCCAGGACGTCCCCCACCACGCGGATGGTGTAAGGGAAGTCCTCCTCCTTGGGCATCACCGCCTTGAGGGCCCGCTTGGCCAGATTTCCGTGCCCCACCTCGCGGCGGGAAACCCCCCGTAGGCGCCGCACCTCCCCGGTGGAGAAGGGGGGGAAGTTGTAGTGGACGAGGAACTTCTCGGTCTCGTCTATGCCCAGGTCGTCCAGGATCTGCTCGTCCCGGCCCGTGCCCAGGGTGACGGTGCCCAGGACCTGGGTTTCGCCCCGGGTGAAGACGGCGGAGCCGTGGGCCCGGGGCAGGACGTCCACCTCAATCCAGATGGGCCTGAGGTCCTTGGGCCCGCGGCCGTCCGCCCGCTTGCCCTCCTCGAGGACGAGCCTCCTGAGCTCCCTGCGCACCACCTCGTCAAAGGCGCTCTCGTAGAGGGGCTTCTTGCCCTCGTCCGGGGTGCCGTCCTCCCCCTTGGGGAGGGCCTCGGCGATGAGGCGTTCGGCGAACTCCGCAAGGGCCCGGCTCCTTTCCCCCTTGCTCGCCGTCTGCAGGACCTGGGAAAGCCCCCGCTCCAGGGCCAGGCGGTAGAGGGCCTCCTTCTCCTCCTCGGGGAGGCTTTCCGGGGGGGTCCAGGCCATCTTGGGTTTGGCGAGTTCCCGGGCCATGGCCTCCTGGAGCTCCAGGATGGGCTGCATCTCCTTGTGGGCGAACTCCAGGGCCTGGACCAGGGTCTCCTCGTCCACCTCCCCGGCCTCCGCCTCCACCATGAGGATGGCCTCTTTGCTCCCCGCCACCACCAGGTCCAGCTGGCTTTCCTCCAGCTCCTGCAGGGTGGGGTTCAGGACGAAGCTCCCGCCGATGAGGCCCACCCGCACGGCGGCGATGGGGCCCTCCCAGGGGATGTCCGAGAGCATGAGGGCGGCGCTCGCTGCGATGGGGCCCAGGATGTCCGGCGGGTTCTTCTGGTCGGCGGAGAGGACGGTGACGATGATCTGGACCTCGTGGCGGAACCCCTTGGGGAAGAGGGGCCTGATGGGGCGGTCCGTCATGCGGGCGGAGAGGATGGCCTTCTCCCCGGGACGCCCCTCCCGGCGCATGAAGCTTCCCGGGATCTTCCCCACGGCGTAGTGCCTTTCCTCAAACTCCACCGTGAGGGGGAGGAAGTCGGCCTCCACCGGCGTCTCCGAGGCTTGGGCCGTGGCCAGGACCACGGTGTCGGCGTAGCGGACCAGGACGGACCCCGAGGCCTGCTTGGCGTACTTGCCCGTCTCCAGGACGAGGGGCCGCCCCGCCAGGGTGAGCTCGTAGCGGTGGGCTTGGGGGACATTGGGTGTGCCTTCCATGGCGCTCCTTCCAAAAGCGAAGGGCGGAGCTTTCGGCCCCGCCCCCGACCTGTTCCCCAGTTTAACCCCGGATGCCCAGCTTCTCAATAAGGGCCCGGTACCGCTCGGGGTCCTCCCGCTGGAGGTAGCGGAGGAGCCTGCGGCGCTGGCCCACCATCATCAGGAGGCCGCGGTGGGAGTGGTGGTCCTTCTTGTGGACCTTGAGGTGCTCGGAAAGCCGGTTGATCCTCAGGGTAAGGAGCGCCACCTGCACCTCGGTGCTCCCCGTGTCCCCGGGGAAGCGGGCGAACTCCTGGATGACCTTCTGCTTCTCTTCCTTCGTGATGGGCATGTTTTCCCTCCGTCAGGCGGGAAGGCGCTTTGAGCCCCTTCCTCCTCGAGGCGGTCTCCCGCCAAGCCTTACCCAGGATAGGCCCTCCTCCCCGTCCCGTCAACCAGGAAGAGGAGGAGGGCGCCGAGGGCGAGGGCGGCCCCCGTGAGGAAGGCCGCGGCCGCCCCGAAGGCCTGCCAGAGGAGGCCGAAGAGGAGGCTCGCCGGCAGGAGGAGGACCCCCACCACGGTGTGGTAGAGGCCGATGGCCCCCGCCTTGGCCTCCTCGGGGACCAGGGTGGCGAGGTAGGCCCGGTTGGCGCCCTCAAAGGCCGCGGAGTAGAGGGCGTAGAGGAAGAGGAAGCCCAAGGCCCAGAAGGCGGTCCTCGCCCAGGCGAAGCCCAGGTAGACGAGGGCGTAGAGGCCGAACCCCGTGGCCACCATCCGCCCTAGGCCCACCCGGTCCGCAAGGCCGCCCAGAGGGTAGGCGAGGAGGGCGTAGAGGAGGTTGTAGAGGGTGTAGGCCAGGGCCACCTCCTCCTGGGAGAGGCCCAGCTCCTTAAGCCGGAGGAGGAGGAAGGCGTTGGAGGAGAGGGCGAGGGCGAAGAGGCCCGAGACGAGGAGGAAGCGGCGGTAGCCCGGGCTCAGGTGGCCCAGGGCGAGCGGGGGAAGGGGGCTTGGGGGCCTCGGCGTCTCCCGCACGGCGAAGAGGAGGAGGAAGGCCAAGAGGGCGGGCAGGGCGGAGAGCCAGAAGACGCCCCGGAAGCCCAGAAGGGGCAGGAGGAGGAAGGCGAGGAAGGGGCCCAGGGTGGCCCCGAGGGTGTCCAGGCTCCGGTGGAGGCCGTAGGCCCGGCCCAGGGCCTCTTTGGGGGCGCTTTCCGCGATGAGGGCGTCCCGGGGGGCGGTGCGGAGGCCCTTTCCGGTCCGGTCCAGGAAGCGGTAGAGGAGGACGTGGAAGGGGCTTTGCGCCAGGGCCAAAAGGGGCCGGAACAGGGCGGGGAGGCCGTAGCCCAAAAGGAGGAAGGGGCGCCTCCTCCCGAGCCGGTCGGAAAGCCTCCCCCCCACCACCTTGAAGAGGCTTGCCGTGGCCTCGGCCACCCCTTCCACCAGCCCGATCGTTCCGGGGCCCGCCCCGAGGCTCGCCAGGAAGAGGGGAAGGAGGGGGTAGGCCATCTCGCTCGCCACGTCCATGAGGAAGCTCACGGCGCCGAGGAGGTAGACCAGGGGGGGAAGCCTCACGGCCGGGCCCTCCAGAGGAGCCCGAGGAGGAAGGGCTCCGGGGCGGCCATCAGGAGGGAAAGGGGGTCCAGGGGGGCGGGGGCGAGGAGGGCCAGGCCCTGGAAGGTGGGGAAGGGAAGGGGCAGGGTGCGGGTGAGGAGGAAGAGGAGGAGGAGGGCCGAGGAGAGCCCCACCCCGAGCCGCCACACCAGGGGGGCGAAGGGGGGGTCCTCCCCGGGGTACATGAACCGGAGGAGGACGAGCCCCAGGGCGTAGGTGGCCTTGAGGGCGAGGAGGACGAGGAAGGCCTGGCCGTAGAAGTAGTATTCGCTCACGAGGCCGTACCGCACCGCTTCGGCCTCCGAGACCCCGAGGGCGCTCCCGCAGAGCCCCTCCCCCAGGGTTTCCGAAAGCCCAAGCCCCAGGAACTGGAGGAAGAAGGGCAGGACCTCGAGGGCCGCGATGGCGTAGGCGCGGGCGAGGAGCATCCCCAAAAAGTTTCCCCCTCCCCGGGGGAGGGGGTCAAGGGACAAAGGGCCTAGGCTACCAGAGCCGCCACCCCGGCACGGGGTTGAGGTGGCCGAAAAGCTGCACCAGGGTGGGCCCGTAGGCCAGGACCACGAGGATCGCCGCCACGGCGAACCAGAACCCGATCCGGTCCATGGCCAGGACGAGCCTGCGGTCCTCGGGACCGGAGATCACCTCGGCGAAGGGAAGGGGGGCCTCCGCCAGCTCGGGCTTCCTTTCCCGGGAAAGGAGGACGCTGAAGAGGCCGTAGATGAAAAGGAGGAGCGCCACCAGGAGGACGATCCCCGCCAGGACGTTGAACACCATGGGGACCGCCGCATGGGGGTAGGCGTCCGGCACCTGGGCGATGTAGGCCCGCCGGGGCACGTTGAGAAGCCCCGCCCAGTGGAGGCCAACGGCCATGATCATCATGCCGAGGAACCAGAGCCACACCACCGCCAGGCCGAGCCGCCTTTGCGCGTCGGAGATGGGCTTGCCCGTGAGGTTGGGGAGGAGCCAGTAGAGGGAGCCCATGGCGGTGAGGGTCACGAGGCTCGCCACCTGGAGGTGGAAGTGGCCGGGAACCCAGGCGGTGTTGTGCACCACGTAGTCCAGGGTGAAGCTGGCGTTCACGATGCCCCCGGCGCCCCCGGGGATGAAGCCCAAAAGGCCCAGGACCGGAGCCACGAAGGCGGGGTTGTCCCAGGGGAGGGCCCGGATCCAGCCGAAAAGCCCCCTGCCGCCCCTGAGGCGCCCCGCGAACTCCAGGCTCGCCGCGACGGTGAAGGCGGTCATGAGGCTCGGCACGGCCACGAAGAGGGTGAGGACGGAGTGGATCATCTTCCAGGTGGGGTCAATCCCGGGGTCGGCGAACTGGTGGTGAAAGCCCACGGGGGTGGAGAGGAGGAGGAAGAGGAGGAAGGCGAGGCGGGCCATGGGGTCGGAGACCAGCTTCCCCCCGGCCTGCTTAGGAAGGATGGTGTAGATGATGGCGTAGGCGGGCAGGAGCCAGAAGTAGACGATGGGGTGGCCCGTCCACCAGAAGAGGGTGCGGGCGACCAAGGGGTCCACGCCCTCCACCAGGCCGAAGGACCAGGGGAGGAGGAAGAGGACCGCCTCCAGCACGAGCCCGAGGGAGGCGAGGAACCACATGAGCCAGAAGACCACGGCCATGTAGGTGACCAAGGGGGTCACCTTCCCTGGGTTCGCCGCCTTCCAGCGCCGCCAGAGGTCCAGGACGATGTAGATGCTCACCCAGGTGGAGAGGACGAAGACGCTCGCCCCCAAATAGAAGGCCCAGTGCCCCTTGAGGGGCGGGTAGAAGGTGTAAAGCACCGTGGCCTCGTTGGCGAGGAGGGGGAGGGCGGCCACCACGAGCCCGATGAAGGCCATCCACCAGGAGAGCCACATGAGGCCCATGTTGGGCCGCATGTTCAGCTCCCTAGCGGGCAGGTAGACCATGATGGCCTGGGCGAAGAGCTGGGTGAAGACGATGGCGTTCAGGACCCCGTGCAAAGTCAGGCCCTGGTAGTAGGACTGGACGAAGGGAAGGAGGCGCTTGAGAAGGGGATAGGCGTCCACGTTCCCGTAGTTCAGGGCCTGGAAGGGGCCGAAGAGGCTCCCCACGATGAGGGCGAGGAAGCCCAGGACCAGGAAGTAGAGGGTCGCCTTCTTCTCCGGATAGGCCTCGTAGACCCGGCTAATCTCGCTTGCGCGCACCGCCATGGTTCACTCCTTCACCACGATCGTGCCGAACATGTTCTGGTGGCCTAGGCCGCAGTACTGGTTGCAGATGATGCGGTACTCCCCGGGCCTTTTGAAGGTGTAGCGCACGGTGGAGACCTCGCCCGGGAGCACCTCCACGTTGATGTTGGTGCCCTCCACGTGAAAGCCGTGGATCACGTCCGGGCTCGTGATCTTGAAGACGATCTCCGCCCCTTGGGGCACCTCAATGGGGTTCGGCTGGTAGCCGAAGGCGAAGGCCAGGACGTAGACCGTGTACTGGTTGGGGCCGGTCTGCACCACCGCTTGGGCCGGGTCGGCCCAGGGGCCTTCCTGCCTTACCGTGGTGGGGTCCACGCGCTCAAGCTTTCCGGCGGGAATGACCCCGGCGGTGTGGGTGGCCAGGGTGTAGGCGATGAGGGCGATGAAGACGAAGAGCATCGCCAAGGAGAAGGCGAGCCACCCCTTCTCGTAGGCCAGGATCGCCTTGTGGGCCTTGTGCTCGTCCACCATACCTACCCCCTAGCGAAGAAGACGGCGTACACTCCCAGCCAGAAGACCAGGATGGTGAGGGTCAGGACCAGGATGACCGCCAGTGCGCCTTTGGGCTTTTCTTCCATACCCCTCCTCCCTAACGGCAGGTGCCGTATACGGCCTCCATGGTAGCGGAAACCGGGCTTTGCGGTGAGGGGCATTTGTCCCTTGGCAAAGGGACTTTTTGGGACATTTGTCCCTATAAAGTCCGGAATACGGGTGGGGAGTAAAAAGGGGGCGGGTCGCCCCGCCCCCGGGCGCGTGGGCCGCTTAAGACCCGCCCGCCACGCGGGCGAGGACCAGGCGGCTCACCTCCTTGAGGGTCTCAAAGACCCCCTTGCCCTCGGTGGCCACCGCCTCGAGGACCGGGAACTTCCCCTCGGGGTCCACCACGGCCCGGACCATCTCCACCGGCAGGGCGTCCGGCAGGTCCCGCTTGTTCACCTGGATGACGATGGGCACGTCGTCCAAGGTCAGGCCGTACTCGGCCAGGTTCTCCCGCATGTTGCGCATGCTCTCGGCGTTAGCCCTAAGGCGGTTCGGGGCGGAGTCGGCCACGAAGACGATCCCGTCCACGCCCCTCAGGATGAGCTTGCGGCTTGCGTTGTAGAACACCTGGCCCGGCACGGTGTAGAGGTGGAACCGGGTCTTGAAGCCCTTGACCTCCCCGATGTCCAGGGGAAGGAAGTCAAAGAAGAGGGTGCGCTCGTCCTCCGTGGCCAGGGAGACCATCTCCCCTTTGCGCCCCTCAGGCACCTTGCTGTAGATCCACTTCAGGTTGGTGGTCTTTCCGGAGAGGCCGGGGCCGTAGTAGACGATCTTGAAGTTGATCTCCCGGTTGGCGAAGTTGATGGTGCTCATGGGGGGTTAGTTGCGGAGGAGGTCGTCCAGGAGGGCTTCCGCCCCTTCCCGGTACTCCGTGTCCAGGGCGAGGCGGGGCGGATTGGCCAGGGCCTCCTCGGCGATGCGGGCGAGGGCCTCCGCGGCCCGCTTGCCGTGGAGCTTCACCTTGCCGAGGGGCGCGGTCTCGTCAAAGACGAGGACGAGGAGGGCGTGCTCCCCGGCCTCGTCCACGTAGAGGCCCATCCTCTCCCCCTGGTGGACCTCCTCTTGGAAGCGGGCTTCGCCCAGGAGCTTGGCCAGGGCCTGGGTGGCGGCGGCGTTCCCCGCCACCAGGGTGGCGAGGGTGTCCAGGGGGGGAGGCTTGGGGGCCCAGAGGGCCTCCTTGTGGGCGAGGACGAAGCCCTTGCGGTCAATGAGGAGGGCGTAGCGGGCACCCGTTTCCCTTAGGGTCTCCTCGAGGACCTCCACGGCCCGCTCGTAGGGGGCGCCGTAAAGGACCAGGGAAGGCTCCACCATAGTATGCTCAGTCTATCATGGAGGCCTGGATTGCGGAGGCGAAGGCGCTCCTTGCCGCGCTCGTGGCCGTGCCCTCGGTGAGCGCCGAGGGGAGGGCCCTTCGGGAAGGGGCGGAAAAGGTGGCCGAGGTGCTGGAGGGTCTGGGGCTTCGCGCCGAGCTCCACGAGGGCTACGGTCCCCCCGTGGTCTTCGCCGAGGGGGGGGAGGGGGAGAGAACCCTCCTCTTCTACAACCACTACGACGTCCAGCCCCCGGACCCCCTGGAGCTTTGGGACACGGACCCCTTCGTCCTCGCCGAGCGGGAAGGGGCCTGGTACGCCCGGGGTGCCCACGACGACAAGGGGGAGCTCGTGGCCCGCGTGGTGGCCCTGAGGCGCTTCCAAGAGAAGCACGGCTTTCTTCCCCGGGTGAAGTTCGTGGTGGAGGGGGAGGAGGAGGTGGGAAGCCCCCACCTCGAGGCCTACGTGGCGGACAAGCGGGACCTTTTGAAGGCCGAGGCCATCCTCTGGGAGGCGGGAGGCGTGGACGCCAAGGGCAGGCCCTACCTCTACGCCGGGCTCAAGGGCATCGTGGCCCTGGAGCTTAGGGTGCGGACGGCGGCCTTTGACCTCCACTCCTCCTACGGGGCGGTGGTGGAAAACCCCATCTACCGCTTGAGCCGGGCCCTGGCCTCGCTTCGGGACGAGGAGGGGCGGGTCTTGATCCCGGGCTTCTACGCCAAGGTGCGCCCCCTCACCCCCTTGGAGATGGAGGTCTTGGCCCAGATCCCGGACGAGTCGGAGGCCCTTCGGGAGGCCTTTGGCGTGAGGGACTTCCTGGGCGGGGCGAGGAACTTGGACTTCAACCAGCGCCTTTACGCCGAGCCCTGCGTCAACTTCAACGGCTTCCACGCGGGCTACGGAGGCCCCGGGTCCAAGACCGTCCTCCCCGCGGAGGCCCGGGCCAAGCTGGACTTCCGCCTGGTGCCGGACCAGGACCCGGAGGAGGTGCCGGAGCTCCTTCGGCGCCACCTCGAGGCCCAGGGCTTCCACGACGTGGAGGTGGTGGTCCTGGAGAAGGGGGAAAGGCCTGCCCGCTCCGACCTCGCCCACCCCTTTGTGGCCCTGGCGCGGCGGGCCTTGGAGGAGGCCTTCGGGGAGAGGCCCGTCCTCTACCCCAACATGGCGGGCTCGGGGCCCATGCACCCCTTCCTCCACCACCTCAAGGCCCCGGCGGTGGGCCTCGGGGTGGGCTACCCGGGAAGCCGGGTGCACAGCCCCAACGAGCACATCCGCGTCCGGGACTTTGAGCGGGGGGTGCAGGCCCTCCTGCGCCTCTTGGAGCTTTTCTTCCTGGGCCGGTAGGCCTTACCCTCTTGGCGTATGCGCCTCGTCTTCGGCGAAAAGGACACCCCTTACGAGGAGGCGCGGGTCGTCGTCCTGCCCGTGCCCTACGACCTCTCCCTCTCCTTCCTCCCGGGGGCCCGGAGGGGCCCCGAGGCCATCCTCCTGGCGAGCCGCGAGCTTGAGCCCTTTCTTTTGGAGCTCGGCGCCGCCCCCGAGGAGGTGGGGATCCACGCGGCCGAGCCCGTGCCCTGGGTGGCGGGGATGGCCGAGGAAAGCCACCGCCTGATCCGGGAGGAGGCCCTAAGGCACCTCCGGGCGGGGAAGTGGGTGGTGGCCCTGGGCGGGGACCACTCCGTCACCCACCCCCTGGTCCAGGCCCACCGGGAGGCCCTGGGGGATTTTTCCCTCCTTCACGTGGACGCCCACGCCGACCTCTACCCGGAGTGGCAGGGCTCGGTCTACTCCCACGCAAGCCCCTTCTACCGCCTCCTCACGGAGGGGTTTCCCCTGGTCCAGGTGGGGATCCGGGCCATGGACCGAGACTCCCTGCGCTTGGCCCGAAAAAAGGGCGTGGCCCTCTTTCCCGCCCACCGGATCCACCGGGAGGGGCTTCCCCTGGACGAGATCCTTAGGGCCCTGGGGAAGCGGGTCTACATCAGCCTGGACTTTGACGCCCTGGACCCCTCCCTCATGCCCAGCGTGGGCACGCCCCTTCCCGGGGGGCTTTCCTACCGCCAGGTGGTGGACCTCCTCGAGGCCGTCTTCCGCGAGAAGGAGGTGGTGGGGATGGACTTCGTGGAGCTCTCCCCGAACGGCCAGTTCCACGCCGAGATGACCGCGGCCCAGCTCGTCTACCACGCCATCGGCCTGAAAGGGCTTCAGGCGGGCTGGCTTTCCCGGGAGGTGGACCACATTTAGCCCGAGGGGTTTCCCCTTAGCCTGGGGGCATGCGCCTCGGGCTTTGGCTTTCCTTCCTCCTCCTCCCGGCCCTGGCCCAGGTCCTCACCCTCCCTGACCTTCGGGCGCGGACCTACGGGGAGGGAGGGTTTCGCGTGGAGCGGGTCCTGGAGGAGAGGCCGGCCTTCACCCGGGTCCAGTTCTCCTACCTTTCGGACGGCCTCCGGGTCCACGGGTTCGCCAACCTGCCCAAAGGAAGGGGCCCCTTCCCCGTGGTGGTGGTCCTTCACGGCTACGTGGAGCCGAGCCGCTACCGCCTCCTCGCCTACACCACCCCCTACGCCGACTTCCTGGCGGAAAGGGGCTACCTCGTCCTCCACCCGAACTTTCGGGGCCACCCCCCTTCCGAAGGTGCCCCGGCCCAAGGCCTCCGCCACGTCTACGCCGTGGACGTGCTGAACCTCCTCGCCGAGGTGCGCCGGGGAGCCTTCCCCCAGGCGGACCCCGCCCGCATCGCCCTCTTCGGCCACTCCATGGGGGGCGGCGTCGCCCAGATCGTGAGCCTGGTGGACCCCGGCCTTAAGGGCGCGGTCCTCTACGGGAGCATGAGCGGGGACGAAAGACGCAACCTGGAGCGCATCCGCTACTGGTCCGGGGGAAGCCGGGGACAGGAGCTTTTCGCCCTTTCCCCGGAGGTCCTCCGCCAGGCCTCGGCCTGGACCTACCTGGCGGAGCTCTCCGTGCCCTACAGCGTCCACCACGGCACCCAGGACGCCCAGGTGCCCCCAGAGTGGTCCTGGGAGCTCTGCCGCAGGCTCAAGGCCCTGAAAAAGCCCGTGGAGTGCTTCAGCTACCCCGGGGGGCACCTCTTTCGGGGGGAGGTGGACCGGGTCTTCCGGGAGCGGGTGTTGGCCTTCCTGGGCCGGGTGCTATAGGCTTGGGCCGTGCGGGCGTTTTTGGAGCACCTTTCCGCCCTCTTCTTCGCCCTGGCCTTCGGCGCCCTGGTCTTCGGGGTTCTCGCCCGGCTTCTCGGCGCCGGGCGCTCCTGGCTTTTCTTCCTCCTCGCCCTCCTCCTCTTTCTCCTCGGACTCTTTTGGGGTGTAAAATAGCCCCCCGTGGCCAAGCGCGTGGTTTCCGTCTCCTTGGGCAGC
This sequence comes from Thermus thermophilus HB8, assembly GCF_000091545.1. Classification (GTDB taxonomy): domain Bacteria; phylum Deinococcota; class Deinococci; order Deinococcales; family Thermaceae; genus Thermus; species Thermus thermophilus. The sequence continues at coordinate 1,070,875 of NC_006461.1, read as the reverse complement.
AGCCGCCGGGACGCCGCGGCCGAGGTGGAGCTTTTGGGGGAGCGGGTCCTCTTGGAGCGGCGGGGGACGGACGGGGATTTCCAAAGGGCCCTCTGCCTCATCCAGGAGCTGGACGGCAAGGTGGACGCCATCGGCCTGGGCGGGATTGACCTTTACCTCTTCGCCGGAGGGCGGCGGTACGCCATCCGGGACGCCCTGAGGCTCAAGGAGGCGGCCAAGAAGACCCCCGTGGTGGACGGCTCCGGCCTCAAGCACACCTTGGAGAGGCGGGCGGTGCGGGAGCTCGCCTCCCTTATAGACTGGAGGAAGACCAAGGTCCTCCTGCCCTCGGCCGTGGACCGGTTCGGCCTCGCCGAGGCCTTGGACGAGGCGGGGGCGAGGGTGCTCTACGGGGACTTCATCTTTGCCCTGGGTCTGCCCATCCCCCTCTACAGCCTCTCCTTCCTGCAGAAGCTCGCCTTCCTCCTCCTTCCCCTCTTCACCCGCCTGCCCTTTTCCGTCCTCTACCCCACGGGGAAGAAGCAGGAGGAGGTGCGGGAGGACTGGCGCGCCCGCTACTACGCCTGGGCCGACGTGGTGGCCGGGGACTGGCACTACGTTCGGCGCCACATGCCCAAGGACATGCGGGGCAAGACGGTCATCACCAACACCACCACGGAGGAGGACGTGGCCTTCCTCCGGGAGCGGGGGGTGAGGCGCCTCGTCACCACCACCCCGAGGCTTGGCGGCCGGAGCTTTGGGACCAACGTGATGGAGGCCATGCTGGTCGCCCTCGCGGGGCGGGAGCTCGGGGAGGCGGACTACCTCCGCTATATTGACCAAATAGGGCTGAAGCCCCAGGTGTTGGAACTGGAGGGACAGGCATGATCAGCGTGACGGATCTGCGACCCGGAACCAAGGTGAAGATGGACGGCGGCCTTTGGGAGTGCGTGGAGTACCAGCACCAGAAGCTGGGCCGCGGCGGCGCCAAGGTGGTGGCCAAGTTCAAGAACCTGGAGACGGGGGCCACGGTGGAGCGCACCTTCAACTCCGGGGAGAAGCTGGAGGACATCTACGTGGAGACCCGGGAGCTCCAGTACCTCTACCCGGAGGGGGAGGAGATGGTCTTCATGGACCTGGAGACCTACGAGCAGTTCGCCGTGCCCCGCTCCCGGGTGGTGGGGGCGGAGTTCTTCAAGGAGGGCATGACCGCCCTCGGGGACATGTATGAGGGGCAGCCCATCAAGGTGACCCCGCCGACCGTGGTGGAGCTCAAGGTGGTGGACACGCCCCCGGGCGTGCGGGGGGACACGGTCTCCGGGGGGTCCAAGCCCGCCACCCTGGAGACGGGGGCCGTGGTCCAGGTGCCCCTTTTCGTGGAACCCGGAGAGGTCATCAAGGTGGACACCCGGACCGGCGAGTACGTGGGCCGGGCCTAGGCCGCCTGGGGGGCCGCCCCCTCTACGGGATTTTGATGCGGTGCAGAAATCCGTAAGGGGTGTATGGGGTAAGCTTTTCCCGCGAGGTGCACCGATGACGCCGAAGGAGCTGAAGCAGATCCTGCAAGCCTTGGTGGAGCACGGGGTGAACGAGCTCACCCTGGAGACCCCGGACTACAAGCTCACCGTGCGGCGGGGCGGGGAGGTGCAGGTGGTGGGCGTCCCCCAGGTCCAGGCCCCCGTGCTTGTGCCCCCCCCGGAGGTGCCGGCCCCGCCCCCGCCCGCGCCGGCGGCCCCGGCGGCGGAGCCCCAGCCCCAGGCCAAGGCGGAGCCCCAGGACGACTGCCCGGGGTGCGTGGAGGTCCGGGCCCCCATCGTGGGCACCTTCTACCGGGCTCCGGCCCCGGACGCTCCTCCCTACGTGAAGGAGGGGGACCGGGTGGAGAAGGGGCAGGTCCTCTGCATCATTGAGGCCATGAAGCTCATGAACGAGATCGAGTCCGAGGTCTCGGGGATCGTCAAGAAGATCCTGGTGGAGAACGGGGAGCCGGTGGAGTACGGCCAGCCCCTCTTCCTTATCCAGCCGGTATGAAGAAGGTCCTGATCGCCAACCGGGGTGAGATCGCCTTAAGGATCATCCGGGCGGCCCGGGAGCTCGGGATCAAGACGGTGGTGGCCCACTCCACCGCCGACGAGAAGAGCCTTCCCGTCCTCCTCGCCGACGAGGCCATCTGCATCGGGCCGCCCCCCTCGGGGCAGAGCTACCTCAACATCCCCAACATCCTCTCCGCGGCCATCGTCACCGGGGCCGACGCCATCCATCCGGGCTACGGCTTCCTGGCGGAGAACGCCACCTTCGCCGAGATGTGCCGGGAGCACGGGATCACCTTCATCGGCCCCACCCCGGAGAACATGAAGGCCCTGGGGGACAAGGCCACGGCGAGGAAGGTGGCCCGGGAGGCGGGGGTGCCCACGGTGCCGGGCACGGACGAGCTGAGCAGCGTGGAGGAGGCCAAGCGGGCGGCCCAGGAGATCGGCTACCCCGTGATCCTCAAGGCGAGCGCGGGAGGCGGGGGCCGGGGCATGCGCGTGGTCCACACGGAGGAGGAGCTGGAGCGGGCGGTGCTCCAGGCCCAGGAGGAGGCCCGGGCCGCCTTCGGGAACCCCGCCGTCTACCTGGAGAAGTACATTGAGGAGCCCAAGCACATTGAGATCCAGGTCCTGGGGGACGGGGAACGGGTGGTCCACCTTTGGGAGCGGGACTGCTCCATCCAGCGCCGCCACCAGAAGCTTCTGGAGGAGGCCCCGAGCCTCCTCCCCGAGGAGACCCGCCGGGCCATCGCCGAGGCGGCGCGGCGCCTCGCCGAGCGCGTGGGCTACGTGTCGGCAGGCACGATGGAGTTCCTGGTGGACAAGGAGGGGAACTTCTACTTCATTGAGATGAACACCCGCATCCAGGTGGAGCACCCCGTTACCGAGATGATCACGGGGATTGACCTGGTCCAGGCCCAGTTCCGCATCGCCCAGGGGGAGAAGCTCTGGCTCAAGCAGGAGGAGATCCAGGTCCGGGGGCATGCCATAGAGGTCCGGGTGAACGCCGAGGACCCGGAGAAGGGCTTCAGGCCCTCCATCGGCAAGGTGGAAACCCTCCTCTTCCCCGGGGGGCCCGGGGTGCGGGTGGACAGCCACCTCTACACCGGCTACCAGATCCCTCCCCACTACGACAGCCTCATCGCCAAGATCATCGTCTGGGCCCCCACCCGGGAGGAGGCCATAAGGCGCATGGAGCGGGCCCTCTCCGAGACGGTGATTGAGGGGCCGGGCCTCAAGACCACCATCCCCTTCCACCAGAAGGTCCTCCAGAACGCCTTCTTCCGCAGGGGGGCCGTGTACACCAACTTCGTGGCCCGGCGGATGGAGATGTAGACTGAGGCCTGTGCGGGTGGACTACGAGATCAGCGAGCAGGCCCTCGAGGCCGTGGTCCTTTGTGCCCTGAAGGGGATAGAGGGGGTTAGGGCCCTCGAGGCCGTCCCCCGTTCCCTGGCGGACGTCTTCCGCCGGGGGCGGCCCGTGCGGCTGGAATCTACCCCGGAGGGGCTTGTGGTGGACCTGCTGCTCGCCGTGCCCTACGGGGTGGCCATCCCGGAGCTTGCCGCCCGGGTGCAGCAGGAGGTGGACGAGGCCCTCTTCCTGGCCACGGGGAGGCGGGCGCGGGCGGTGAACGTCACCGTGGGCCAGGTGGTGCCGAAGGAGGACCATGCGCAGGCGGGCTAGGGAGCTGGCCATGCGGGCCCTCTTCGCCCACACCGTGGGGGGGATGGGGCTGGAAGAGGCCTTCCAGCACGCCCTGGAGGAGATGGGCGGGGAGGAGGAGGGGTACGCCGAGCCCCTGGACCAGGAGGGGGTGGCCTTCGCCCGGCGCCTCCTCTCGGGGTACAAGGCCCACCAGGAGGAGGTGGACCGGGTGCTCGAGGAGACGGTGGAGGGCTGGGACTTCCGCCAGATGGCCAAGACGGACCTGGCCGTGCTGCGCCTGGCCGTCTACGAGATGCTCTACGAACCCACGCCCTTTGAGCCCTTGATTGAGGTGGCGGTGAAGATCGCCAACCGCTACGGCGGCGAGCACTCGGGGAGCTTCGTCAACGGGGTCCTCGCCCGGGTCTACCGCCGGGTGGCGGCCGGGGAGCTGAAGACGGTGGCCAAGGAGGCTTAGGTGGCGGCCCAGGTGCTTTCGGGACACGAGGCGGCGGAGGCGGTCTACGAGGAGATCCGCGCCCGGCTACGTAGCCTTTCCTTCACGCCATCCCTGCGGGTGATCCGGCTCGGGGAGGACCCGGCCTCGGTGGCCTACGTGCGGCTTAAGGACAAGCGGGCGCGGGCTTTGGGGTACCGAAGCCAGGTGGAGGTCTACCCGGAGGACCTCCCCGAGGAGGCCCTTCTGGAAAGGATCGCCGCCCTCAACGCCGACGAGGAGGTGGACGGGATCCTGGTCCAGCTTCCCCTCCCCCCGCACATCCGCACCCAGCGGGTCCTCGAGGCCATCCACCCCTTGAAGGACGTGGACGGTTTCCACCCCCTGAACGTGGGGCGGCTTTGGAGCGGGGGAAAGGGGCTTTTCCCCTGCACCCCCCTAGGGGTGGTCCGTCTCCTCAAGCACTACGGGGTGGACCTTAGGGGCAAGGAGGTGGTGGTGGTGGGGCGGTCCAACATCGTGGGAAAGCCCCTGGCGGGGCTTCTTCTGCGGGAGGACGCCACCGTGACCCTGGCCCACTCCAAGACCCAGGACCTGCCCGAGGTCACCCGGAGGGCCCAGGTCCTGGTGGTGGCCGTGGGCCGGCCCCACCTGGTGCGGAAGGAGTGGGTGCGGGAGGGGGCCATCGTGGTGGACGTGGGCGTGAACCGCGTGGAGGGGAGGCTTCTCGGCGACGTGCACCCCGAGGTGGCCGAGGTGGCCTTCGCCCTCACCCCCGTGCCGGGCGGGGTGGGGCCCATGACCGTGGCCATGCTCATGGGGAACACCCTCGAGGCCGCCCTCTTGAGGCGCCATGGAGCTTCTGGCTAACGCCGTTTTCTGGACGGCGGTCCTCGCCAACCTCACCGCCCAGACCCTCAAGCTCCTCCTCTACTACTTCCTGGAGGGGCGCTTCCAGTGGCACCGCTTCCTGGACACCGGGGGGATGCCCTCCACCCACTCCGCCACGGTGAGCGCCCTCGCGGTGAGCGTGGGCCTCAGGGAAGGGTTTGACACCAGCCTCTTCGCCGTGGCCGCCGTCTTCGCCTTCATCGTCATGTACGACGCCGCCGGGATCCGCCGGGCGGCGGGGCTTCACGCCCAGCTCCTCAACCAGCTCATGGAGGAGCTCGGCCAGGTGATCCGCCTGGGTCCCCAGCGGGGCCCCCTGAAGGAGCTTTTGGGGCACACCTACCTGGAGGTGGCGGTGGGGGCCCTGATCGGGGGGCTTGTGGCCCTTGGGGCCTATCGGCTCTTTCCCGCGGCGTAAAAGGCCAGGGTCTGGCCCACGAGGAAGGCGACAAGGCCGAGTATGGGGGAAAGGAAGAAGGCGAAGAAGCTCACGAAGAGGGCCGCCACCAGGGGCAGGAGGGGCCTGCGGAAGCGATGGAACACCCAGAGGTTCAGAAGCCCGAAGAAAGCCATGAGGAGAAAGGCCGCCGTCTCCATGGCAGGCCATTGTACGCTCTTGCCAAGCCTGGGGTATGGGGTAAACTTTTACCGAGTATAAGGAGGTGGAGCCCATGCTGACCTTAGCGGAGAAAATCCTCTTTATCCTCCTCGCCGCGGGAAGCCTTTATTACGCCTACACGGGCTTCCGCCGGGTCTACCTCGCCATAAGGCGGGGCCGGCCCGAGGAGCGGTTTGACCGCCTGCCCGAGCGGGTCGGGCGGGCCCTCTGGCTCGTCCTCACCCAGCAGACCGTGTTCAAGAGGAGGCCCCTCGTCTCCCTCCTCCACGCCTTCGTCTTTTACGGCTTCGTCTACTACCTCCTCGTGAACCTCGTGGACTTTCTGGAGGGTTTCTTCGGCCTCCACGCCCGGGGAGGCATTTGGAATGCATACAATATCGTGGCCGACCTCCTCACCTTCCTGATCCTCGTGGGGATCCTGGGCCTGATGCTCAGGCGCTACCTCCTCGCCCCCAGGGACTTCACCTGGAACCCCAACGTCCCCCTGCACGAGAAGGCGCGGGCGGGCATCGCCCGGGACTCGGCCATCGTGGGGGCCTTCATCGCCTTCCACGTGGGAAGCCGCCTCCTCTCCAAGGCCTTCCAGCTTGCGGGTGAAGGCCCGGACCCCTTCCAGCCCGTGGCGAGCGCCCTCGCCGGGGCGCTTTCCGGCCTTCCCCCCGCCCTCCTCACCTTCGGCGAGCACTTCTTCTGGTGGGGCGCCCTGGGCTCCATCCTCCTCTTCCTCCCCTACTTCCCCCGCTCCAAGCACATCCACCTCTTCATGGCCCCCATCAACCTGGCCTTCCGCAAGGAGGTTCCGGGGGCCCTCACGCCCCTGGACTTTGAGAAGGAGGAGGAGAAGTTCGGGGCGGAGAAGCTGGAGGACCTCTCCTGGAAGCGGCTCCTTGACGCCTACGCCTGCATCATGTGCAACCGCTGCCAGGAGGCCTGCCCCGCCTACGCCACGGGAAAGGCCCTAAGCCCGGCCGCCATCCTCATCTCCGAGCGCTACGAGCTGAACGAGATCCTCCCCCGGTTCGCCCAGGGCGAGGAAAGCCCCAGGCCCCTCATGGACTTCGCCCTGAACGAGGAGGCCCTCTGGGCCTGCACCACCTGCCTGGCCTGCGTGGAGGTCTGCCCCGTGGGCAACGAGCCCATGCTCCACATCCTGGACGTGCGCCGGGCCAAGGTCCTCATGGAGGGGAGCTTCCCCCAGGAGCTCAACAACGCCTTCCGGGGCATGGAGCGCTCGGGGAACCCCTGGGGCATCGGCCAGGACAAGCGCCTGGACTGGGCGGAAGGGCTCAACGTCCCCACGGTGGAGGAGAAGCCCCACCCCGAGGTCCTCTACTGGGTGGGGTGCGCCCCGAGCTACGACCCCCGGGCCCAGAAGATCGCCCGCAGCATGGTGGAGATCCTGAACGCCAGCGGGGTGGACTGGGCCGTCCTGGGCAGGCGGGAAAAGTGCACCGGGGACGCCGCCAGGCGCGCGGGCAACGAGTACCTCTTCTTCCAGCTCGCCACGGAGAACGTGGAGACCCTGAACGAGGTGGCCCCCAAGACCATCGTCACCACCTGCCCCCACTGCTTCCACACCCTGAAGAACGAGTACAAGGACTTCGGCGGCCACTACCGGGTGGTCCACCACACGGAGTTCATCGCCGAGCTCTTGCGTAAGGGGAAGATCCGGGTGGAGGAGGAAACCCGCAAGGTGGTCTTCCACGACCCCTGCTACCTGGGCCGCCACAACGGGGTCTACGAGGCCCCGCGCGAGGTGCTGAAGGGGGTGGGCTTCGCCCTCACCGAGCCTCCCCGGAGCCGGGAGAGGAGCTTCTGCTGCGGGGCGGGCGGGGCCCAGTTCTGGAAGGAGGAGGAGCCCGGGGCCATGCGTGTTTCCGAGAACCGCTATAAGGAGCTCAAGGGAACGGGGGCGGAGGTCATCGCCACGGGGTGCCCCTTCTGCATGGCCATGATGAACGTGGAGGTGGCCCAGGACGAGAAGCCCCTCGAGGTCCTGGACATCGCCGAGCTCGTGGCCCGGGGCCTCAAGGCCTGAGGTAGACGGCGTAGACCCGGTACCCTTCCATCCACCCCTCCCCAAAGGCCCTTAAGGCCAGGCCCGGGGGAGGGGTGAGGAGTTCTTCCCCTTCCCAGTAGAAGGGACTATGGGGCCTTCCCCGCCTCAGGGCCTCCTTCCGGGAGAAGCCCTCCACAAGCACCAGCCCCCCGGGGAGGAGGAGGGGGGCGAGGCCTTGGAGGAGGGGGCGGTTCACGTAGTAGGCCATCACGATCCCGGCGAAGGGCCCCTGGGGGAGGCTTTGGGGGGCGTCCGCCCCTTCCAGGTCCAGGGCCACCAGGGTAAGGCCCGGCGTGCCCGAAAGCCGCCTTAGGGCTTCCCGGCTCCTTTCCACCAGGACCACGGGGTGGCCCCTTTGCAGGAAGTAACGGGCGTTCCGCCCCAGGCCCCCCGCCAGGTCCAACACGGGACCCTGGGGGACGAAGGGGCCGTAGGCCCGCACCACGAAGGCCGGGGGGCGGTCTTCCGGGGCGTTGCGGTAGAAGGCGTCCCAGTCCTTAGGCATCCTTGCGGAAGGCGAGGAGGCCCCCTACGGTGAGGATGAGGCAGGTCCCTCCCCGGAAGACCGCCTTGGGGAGGGCGAGGGCGAGTCCGGGGCGGTGGAGGAGGTGGGCGAGGGTGTGGGTGCCCTCCAGGAAGAGTTTGACCCCGGCCCAGCCCACCAGGGCGTAGGCCACCTTCTCCAGCCCGGGAAAGCGCTCCATCAGGACCACCACCGAGCCCGCCAGGAGGCGGATGAAGAGGATCCCCAGGGCTACCCCGAGGAACGCGAGGAGGAAGTCTTTGGAGAAGGCCACCACCGCGAGGATGGAGTCCACGGCGAAGGCCAGGTCCACCAGGTTGATCAGGAGGACCACCCGCCAGAACGTCTTCGCCGAGGCCTCGGGGAGGGGCTTCCCCTCGGGGTGGTTGCGGAAGTGCCGGACCATGAGGTAGACGAGGTAGAGCCCCCCGAGGACCTGGGCCCACCAGAGCCGGATCAGGAAGACGGCGAAGAGGAGGGCGAGGCCCCTAAGGAGGTAGGCCCCAAGCAGGCCGTAGAGGAGGGCCCGGGCCCGGAGGTGGGGAGGGAGGGGCCGCACCATCACCGCCAGGACCAGGGCGTTGTCCCCGGAGAGCAGGACCTCGAGGGCCGCCACGGAGAAAAGCACCAGGAGGTCCTCTCCGCTCATTGCGGCCCCAAGAGGTAGCGCAGCCCCGGGGCCAGGGCCTGCTTCCAGGTGACCCAGTTGTGCCCCGAAGGCCTTTCCCGGTAGGCGTGGGGGACCTTTTTGTCGGCGAAAAGGGCGGCGAGGCGGCGGTTGGGCCCCAAAAGCCACTCCAAAAGCCCCACCTCCACGTAGACCCGGGGAAGGCGCCTGGCCTCGGCGTAACGGGCAAGAAGCCACTCCTCGTCCCGGTAGGCGTCTTTCCCCCCGGGGTGGGCCTTGAGGGCGGGGGAGAGGGCGAGGACCTTGGGGAAGCGCTCGGGGTGCCTCCAGGCCTGCCACAAGGAGAAAAGCCCCCCCAAGGAGGCCCCCACCAGGACCAGCTCGTTCAGGGGGCCGTAGGCCCCTTCCACCTCTTCCAGCACCCGGTGGAACTCCGCCTCGTAGGCCTCGTTGAAGCGGTACTCGGTGTTCCGGTCTATGGGTTCCACGAAGACGAGGCGCACCGGGGGAATCTCCCCCGCCTCAAAGAGCGCCCGCGCCACCTTGTGCAACCCCGCGGTGCGGTAGAAGGCCACCCCGTCCTGGGCCACCACCGTGGCCTTTGGGGAGGGCCCCGTCTCCGCCACGTAAAAGCGCCTCTCCCCCAGGCGGTGGCGGTGCACCTTGGGCTCCTCCTTGGGAGCGGGCGGGGCCTCGTAGCGGAAGCCGGGAAGCTTTATGGCCCTGGGATAGCTCCACCACGGGTTTTCGGCCTTCTCGGGGTTGTCGGGGTCGGGAAAGGGCCTTCCCTCCCGGTCCAGGAAGGCGTACTCCACGTACGCTCCTTCGGGGAACTCCAGGGTGAGGGGGCCCTCGAGGGGGATGGGGTTCCTCTCCCAGTCGGTGAAGTCTCCGATGAGGGCGGCGGCCCCTTCCGGCGGGTAAAAGGTGGCGCTCCTTCGTCCTACCCGTACCACGGGTATACTCTACCCATGAAGGTCGGCATCGTGGGAAGCGGCATGGTGGGGAGCGCCACCGCCTACGCCCTGGCCCTCCTCGGCGTGGCGCGGGAGGTGGTCCTCGTGGACCTGGACCGGAAGCTGGCCCAGGCCCACGCCGAGGACATCCTCCACGCCACGCCCTTCGCCCACCCGGTCTGGGTGCGGGCGGGGTCGTACGGGGACCTCGAGGGGGCCCGGGCGGTGGTGCTCGCCGCCGGGGTGGCCCAGCGCCCCGGGGAGACCCGCCTGCAGCTTCTGGACCGCAACGCCCAGGTCTTCGCCCAGGTGGTGCCCCGGGTTTTAGAGGCGGCCCCGGAGGCGGTGCTCCTCGTGGCCACGAACCCGGTGGACGTGATGACCCAGGTGGCCTACCGCCTCTCCGGCCTGCCCCCGGGGCGGGTGGTGGGCTCGGGGACGATCCTGGACACGGCCCGCTTCCGGGCCCTTCTGGCGGAGTACCTCCGGGTGGCCCCCCAGTCGGTCCACGCCTACGTGCTGGGGGAGCACGGGGACTCGGAGGTGCTGGTCTGGTCCAGCGCCCAGGTGGGCGGGGTGCCCCTCCTGGAGTTCGCCGAGGCCCGGGGGCGGGCCCTTTCCCCGGAGGACCGGGCCCGCATTGACGAAGGGGTCCGCCGGGCCGCCTACCGGATCATTGAGGGGAAGGGGGCCACCTACTACGGCATCGGGGCGGGCCTCGCCCGGCTTGTGCGGGCCATCCTCACCGACGAAAAGGGGGTGTACACCGTGAGCGCCTTCACCCCCGAGGTGGAGGGGGTCTTGGAGGTGAGCCTCTCCCTGCCCCGCATCCTGGGCGCGGGGGGCGTGGAGGGGACCGTCTACCCGAGCCTGAGCCCGGAGGAGCGGGAGGCCTTGCGGCGGAGCGCCGAGATCCTCAAGGAGGCGGCCTTCGCCCTGGGGTTTTAGAGCTTTTCCAGATTTGGGTAGAGGGCGAGGAGCTCCTCCTCCGTGAGGCCCTCGCCCTCCTTCTCCGGCGTCCAGGCCAGGTGGAAGGCGAGGAGGGTGAAGGGGGTGGTGGCGGCGAAGGCGAGGAGGACCTCCCTCGCCTTTCCCCGGTCCAAAGGCCCCCCGGGGGGCAGGCTTCCCCGGACGGCGAGGACGAGGGAGGCCACCAGGTAGCGTCCGCCCGGCTCCACCTTGGGGGTGTAGGCCGCCTCCACCTTCTTCCCCTCAAAGTGCCGGAAGGTCTCCCGGTAGGTGCTCCGGTCCTCCAGCATCCAGGCGTCAAACTGGCCCAGGACCTCTTCCTCCGTTCCTTCCCGCGCCTCGTAGCTTGCGAAGCGCCAGGCGGGGGCTTCCCGGAGGAGGACCAGGGCCACCTCGTCCAGGAGGTCCGCAAGCCCCTTGGCCGTGGTGGTGTCCGCCTCCTCGGCGAGGCGCCTCAGGGCCCGCTGCACCCCGGGGCTGAGGAGGAGGGCGAGGCGCAGGCGGCCCACGCTGGCCCTGGGCCCTTCCTCCCCGGCCCGGCTCAGCCCCCGGACCATGAGGAAGGCCACCAGGGCGAGGCCGAAGAAGACGAGGACCGGCGCCGTCCCTAGGCTTCCCCCGCCCCCGGGGTACACGTACACCGGTCCGGGGACGGGGTAGTAGGGCGCGGGGGTGGGGTAGACTGGGGCGGGCCCCGGGCTCATGGGCGGCGGGGTGGAGGGCACGTAGGGCCTGCCCCCGACCCCGCCCCCGCTTTTCTGCCCGAGGGCGAGGCCGAGGAGGAGGAGGAGGCCGAGGGCCCGCAGGGCCTTCACGCCCCTTAGCATAAAGGGCTTTCCGTCCGGGCCCTTTGCGTAAAACGGGGATTTGCAGTAAACTTGACATAGGTAGGCTTAGGCTATGGACGAACGCAGAACCGCCGAAGAAAGGAGGGAACGCATGCTACCGGAAACCATGCCCGTCTGCCCGGTGCGGGGCTCGGTCATCTACCCCACCATGGTGATGCCCATAGACGCCGGGAGGCCCATCTCCATCCGGGCCATTGACGAGGCCCTGGCCCGCGACCGGGTCCTCCTCATCGTGAGCCAGAGGGACAAGGAGGTGGAGACCCCCAGGCCCTCGGACCTCTTTGAGGTGGGCACGGCCTGCAACATCCTGAAGATGCGCAAGAACCCGGACGGCTCCGTCCAGGTCCTGGTGCAGGCCTTCGCCCGGGTCCGGGTGAGGGAGTGGCTGGACCTGGGGGACCACCTCGAGGCCCGCGGCGAGGTCCTCGCCGACGAGCCCGGGGAGCCCATCCTGGTCAAGGCCCTGGTCCGGGAGGTCAAGGACAAGTTCCAGGCCCTCCTCAAGGAGGGGAAGTACCTGGCCCCGGAGGTGGCCCAGTTCATCCTGAACCTGGAGGACCCCTCGCAGCTTGCCGACTACGTCGCCTTCCACATGGACTTCCGCCTCGAGGACAAGCAGAAGGTCCTGGAGACGGCGAACGTGGCCGAGCGCCTGCGGGCGGTTTTGGTGCTCCTGGAGGCGGAGCTCGCCCTCATTGAGACCCAGCGGCGCATCCAGCAGCAGGTCAAGGAGGAGATTGACCGCAACCAGCGGGAGTACTTCCTCCGGGAGCAGATGAAGGCCATCCAGCGGGAGCTCCACGGGGAGGAGGGGGAGCAGGAGGTGGAGGAGTTCCGCAGAAAGCTTGAGGCCCTGGACCTTCCCCCCGTGGTGCGCCAGGAAGCGGAGCGGGAGCTCAACCGCTTCGCCCGCATGCACCCCGACTCCGCCGAGGCCAGCGTCATCCGCACCTACCTGGACTGGATCGTCAACCTCCCCTGGAACACCCGCACCGAGGACAACCTGGACCTGGAGCGGGCCAAGGAGATCCTGGAACGGGACCACTACGGCCTGGAGAAGGTGAAGGACCGGGTCCTGGAGTACCTGGCGGTGCGCAAGCTCAAGGCGGAACGGGCCAAGCGGGGGGAGATCCCGCCCGACGAGGTGAACAAGGGCCCCATCCTCCTCTTCGTGGGGCCGCCGGGGGTGGGGAAGACCTCCATCGCCAAGAGCATCGCCGAGGCCCTGGGCCGCAAGTACGTGCGCGTCTCCTTGGGCGGCGTCCGGGACGAGTCGGACATCCGGGGCCACCGCCGCACCTACATCGGGGCCATGCCGGGCCGGATCATCCAGGGCCTGAGGCAAGCGGGGACCAAGAACCCCGTCTTCCTCCTGGACGAGGTGGACAAGCTGGGCATCTCCTACCAGGGGGACCCGGCGGCGGCCCTCCTCGAGGTCTTGGACCCCGCCCAGAACAAGGAGTTCGTGGACCACTACCTGGGGGTGCCCTTTGACCTCAGCGAGGTGATGTTCATCTGCACCGCCAACTTCCCCCAGAACATCCCCGCCCCCCTCTACGACCGGATGGAGCCCATTGAGTTCACCAGCTACACCGAGCAGGAGAAGCTGGAGATCGCCAAGCGCTACCTCCTGCCCAGGCAGCTAAAGGAAAACGGCCTCGAGCCCGAGCAGGTGGTGGTGACCGAGGCCGCCCTCACGCGCCTCATCACCCACTACACCCGGGAGGCGGGGGTGCGGCAGCTGGAGCGGGAGATCGGGGCCCTCCTCCGCAAGGCCGCCCGCAGGATCCTGGAGGAGGGCAAGAAGCGGGTGCGGATCACGGAGAAGGACCTGGAGGCCTACCTCGGCCCGCCCCGCTTCCTCCCCGAGACCGAGGCCCGGGAGCCCCAGGTGGGGGTGGCCACGGGGATGTACTACACCCCCGTGGGCGGGGACATCATGTTCGTGGAGGTCTCCGTGATGCCCGGCAAGGGCAACCTCATCCTCACCGGGCAGCTCGGCGACGTGATGAAGGAGTCGGCCAGGGCCGCCCTCTCCTACGCCAAGAAGAACGCCCTCCGCTTCGGCATCCCCCTGGAGAAGTTTGACAAGTCCGACATCCACATCCACGTCCCCGCCGGGGCCATTCCCAAGGAAGGCCCCTCCGCCGGGGTGGCCCTCGTGAGCGCCTTGGTCTCCGCCCTCACCGAGGTGCCGGTGCGGCACGACATCGCCATGACCGGGGAGATCACCCTCACGGGCAGGGTCCTCCCCATCGGCGGGGTGAAGGAGAAGGTGCTGGGGGCGAGGCGGGCCGGGATCCGGGAGGTGATCCTGCCCAAGCTCAACGAGCCCGACCTCTCCGACATCCCCAAGCCCCTCCGGCAGAACATGACCTTCCACTTCGTGGAGCACCTGGACCAGGTTCTGGACCTGGCCCTGGTGGGCGGCCTCAAGGCCTTGGAGGAGCGGGGCAGGCGCCCTAGGAGCGCCCGGAAGAAGAAGGAGCTCGTGGCCCACGCCTAGCCCAGGGCCTTGGCGTAGACCTCCAGGTAAGCCCGGGTGATCCTTTCCGGGTGGAAGCGCAGGAGGGCCCACTCCCGGGCCCTCCTCCTTATCTCGGGGAGGCGGGGGCTTCCCAGGAGGTCCAAGGCGGCCTCCGCCAGGGCCTCCAGGTCGCCGAGCTCCACGAGCCGGCCCACCTCGGGGGTGACCACCTCGGCCACCCCGCCCACCGCCGTGGCCACCACGGGGACGCCGGAGGCCAGGGCCTCGAGGGCCGCCTGGCCGAAGGACTCCTCCTCCGAGGCCAAAAGGAAGAGGTCCGCCGCCCCCAGGACCTCCTCCGGGTGGGGGGTGGGGGGGTGGAAGGTGACCCAGGGGGCGACGCCGAGCTCCGCCGCCACCCGTCGGGCCTCCTCCTCCTCGGGGCCGGTGCCCAGGAGGAGGAGCCTGGCGGGAAGGCGCTTCCGGATTTTGGCGAAGGCCCGGACGATGTCGGGCACCCGCTTGATGGGGCGGAAGTTGGAGGCGTGCACGAGGAGCCACTCCCCCTCCTCGGCGTAGAGCCGCTTGCGCTCAGGTCTAGGGCGGAAGCGCTCCGGGTCCACGGCGTTGGGGACCACCACCGCCTCCACCCCGAAGGCCCGCTTGGCTTCCTGGGCCAGGCCCGGCTTACCGCCGTGACCGCCCGGGCGGCCTCGAGGGCGCGGCGGGTGGGGCCGTGGAAGGCGGGGTCCATCCCCACCACGGAGACGTCGGTGCCGTGAAGGGTGTGGACCAGGGGGAGGCCTTCCCCGAAGGCGAGGTAGGCCGCGGCGGCGTGGGGGACGGCGTAGTGGGTGTGGACGAGGTCCAGGCCGAGCCGCTTGGCTTCCCGCTCCAAGGTGCCCGCCAGGGAGAGGGTGTAGAGGGGTCCGGGGAAGACGGGGTAGTAGGGAAGGTCCACGGGGACGTGGACCGCGGGGCTCGCCTCGGGGAGGCGGAAGGGGCGGGACGTGGCGAAGAGGTAGACCCGGTGCCCCATCCGGGCCAGGCGGTCGGCGAGCTCGGCGGCCACCGTCCCGCTCCCCCCAAGGCCCGGGTAGGCCACGAGGCCCAGGCGAAGCTCCTCCCGGCGCATGCCCTAAGCCTAGCGGAGGGCCCTGAGGCCCAAAAGGAGGAAGAGGAGGTTGGCCCCCCAGGCCCCAAGCTCGGGGGGGAGGGCCCCGATCCCGGCCAGGGCCCGGCCCAGGAAGAAGGCGCCGTAGTAGGCCAGGGCGAGGACCACGCTCATCCCCAGGGCGAGCCCGGGGCTTTTCCCGTAGCGGAGGGCCATGGCCGCCGCGAGGAGGACGAGGACCAGGTTGGCGAGGGGAAGGGCGAGCTTGGAGTGGAGCTCAAGCCGCGCCCGCCACTTCTCCAAGGGGGGCAAGAAGGGGTCCTTGAGCTTCCGCCAGGCCTCCGAAAGGCTGTCCTGGCCGAAGCTGAAGGTGTCGGCGTAGTCGGCGATGGCCCGGGCCCGGGAGAGGTCCGAGGTCACCTCCAGGGTCTTCCCCTGGCTCACCACCCGGAAGACCCGGCGCACCTGGGCGAGGAGGTCGGGGGCGGTTTCCAGCCCCGGCACCTGGGCGAAGTCCACCTGGTAGTAGCGGTAGTCCTTGAGGGTGAGGGTCTTGTCCTCCCAGGTGCCCCGCTCGGCGAAGAGGAAGGTCCCCACCTCCCCCTGGAAGGCGGTGATCCGCACCCCCACCATCTCCTTGGCCGCCATGTCAAAGTCCTGGAAGTAGAGGCTCTTGCCCTGGCCTATGGGGATCTGCATCCCCTTGAGCCGGAAGAGGCCCGCCCCTTGGGTGTGGATCTCGTCCCACCAGGCCACCCGCACCCGGTTGTTGGCCTCAGGGACCACGTACTCCTGGAGGTAGAGGGCGAGGCCGCTCAGGACCGCCCCCACGGCCACGAGGGGGAGCGCCGCCCGCCCCAAGGGGATCCCGGCGGAAAGAAGGGCGAAGTGGGCCCCCTCGGCGGCGAGCCTGCCGAAGACCAGGACCGTGGTGGTCACCAAGGCGATGGGGAAGACCTGGACCCAGATCCCGGGGACGTGGTAGGAGAGCCAGCGGAGGATCTTGGGGAGGGGCACCCCCTCAAGCCACCTCGCCCCGGCGTAGAAGAAGCCGAAGAGGTAGACGGCGGTGAGGAAGAGGAGGGCGAGGAGGAGGACGGGGAGGCTCTCCCTGAGGAGGTAGCGGTGGAGGATCATGGGAGGCGCTTGGCGTAGGCCTCGAGGCGGGCCGCCTGGGCCGGGAGCTTGGTCGTGGCCTGCACCTTCCCGCCCGCGAAGCGGAGGTAGAGGCGGGCGTCCTTCCCCTGGCCCCGCAGCGTGGCCTTCCCCTCCTGGTAGGTGAAGCTCCCCAGGGCCAGGGCCTCCCGGGCCTTGAGGTCCACCGCCAGGGCCTCGGCCTGAAGCCTGGGCGACTTGGCCTGGACCCGCCCCTTCAGGACCACCACCTCCTCCTCAAAGAGGGCCAGGGCGCGGTCCGCCCTCAGGTCCTGGAAGTCGGCGTTGGCGAAGAGGAGGTCCTGGAAGAGGGCCTGTTGCTTGGGGATGTCGTGCTCCAGGGAAGCGGCCACGAACCGCTCCTTCTCGGAGAGGAGCTCCACCTCCCTGGCCCGGACGAAGCTTCCTTCCTTGTAGGCGATGTAGGCCGCCTTGAGGCGGAGGCCGTTCTCGTTGTCGGTGAGGATCCCCCCCTGGGGGAGGGTGGTGACGCCGGTGTCCAGGTCCAGGCGCTGGGCCCCGAAGGGCTCCACGCTGAAGGTGGCGAACCGGGCCCCCAGGGCGAGGCCCACGAGGCCCAAGAGGAGGGTCCAGGCCAGGCGCTTCATGGGTTTCACTCTACCCGTCCTTTCTGAAAGGAAGCTTAGGCGGGGCTTTCCCGGTATAGTGCCTCTGTGCGCGGCCTGGCCTTCCTCCTCGCCTTGGCGCCCCTCTTTCCCCCGCTTGCGGGGCTTGCCCTTTTCTTCGTGCCCTGGGTCCGGCGGCTTCCCCTTTGGGGGCAGGCCCTGCTCGCCCTCTACGGGGCGAGCCTCCTCCTCCCCGCCCTCTTCGCCCCGGAGCCTTTGGCCTGGCCTTTGGCCCTCTTCCGCTTCCTCTACGTCCTCGGCCTGGTGGGGCTTGGGGTGGCCTTGGGCAGGCCGGAGCGGGCCCTTGGGGCTTGGGGCGTGGGCCTCTTCCTCCTCTACCTCACGGGCTTCGCCGCCACCTACTGGGTTCTGGGGGACGGGGCGGTGGGGACCCGGCTCAGCCACCCCTTCCACAGCCCCGTGGGCTTCGGCTTCCTCGGGGGGCTCGGCCTCCTCCTCGCCCTCCACCTCCGCTACCCCTGGCCCTTCCGGGCCCTCCTGGGCCTTCTGGGGGGGGCGGTCCTCCTCCTCTCGGGGAGCCGTGGGGGGATGCTGGGCTTCTTCGTGGGCGGGGCGGCGGCCCTCCTCTTCCGCAGGCGGGGCCTTCTCGCCCTGGCCTTAGGGGGTGGGCTTTTCCTCGCCGCCTTCGCCCTGAACCTTCCCGCCACGGAGCGCTTCTTCCAGGCCCACCTTTCCGGGAGGGAAGGGGTGTGGCTCGCCGCCTACCGGGTCTTCCAGGAGCACCCCTGGACGGGGGTGGGGCCCTACCTCCTCGGGGAGCGGATCGGGGGGGTGCTCTTCGGGGACTGCTTCCTCTTTCCCCTCCTCGAGGCCCGGGGGCTTACCTGTCCCGACTGGCTCAGGCCCTGGGGCGGGCTTTGGACCTTCGCCCACAACCACCTCCTCCAGGCCCTGGGGGAAGGGGGGGTCTTCGGGGCGGTGGGGCTTCTCCTCCTCGCCGGGGGGTTCCTCGCGGGGGCCTGGGGGGACGGCCTCCTCTTCGGCCTCCTCGCCGCCTATTTGGGGATGGGGATGGTGGACAACCCCTTCAGCGTCCCGAGCCCCTTCCGGGGCGAGGTCTTCTTCCTCCTCGGGGGGATGGCCCTGGCCCGCCTCGAGGGGGGGCGGGCGCCCCTGGGGCTGGGGCTTGCCGGGGGGGTGGCCCTCCTCTGGTCCCTCCCCTTCCTTTACCTGGCGGCCCGCCCCGAGGGGCCTCCCCCGGCCCTCCGCTACCTCGTCGTCCCGGATCGGGGCGGCGCGGGGGCGGTGGCCCTGGAGGGGGGCGAGGGGTACCGCCTCCAGGTCTGGCTCTGCGCCGAGGGGTGCCGGAGGCTCGGCTGGGAGTGGCCGGCGGAGAAGCCCGTCCGCTTCCCCCTTCCCGAGGCCCTCGAGGAGGGGAAGAGGCTCGTGCTCGTGCTCTTCCGGGAGGGGGGCCTGGCCTTGCGGCCCGCCTTTCTCCTGGAGGAGGAGGTGGGGCGGTGAGGTGGGCCTTGGGGGTCCTGGCCTTCGCCCTGGGGCTTGGGGCGGGGCTTTGGGGGCTGGAAGGGGGGCTTGCGCCGAAGCCCCTTCCCTTGGGCGGGTGCCGCCCGGGGCCCCTCCCCGAGCGGGCGGACCTCTACGCCAACGGCGTGGTGGAGATCCCCCTCTGCCGGGAGGCGGAGGTGGTCCTCCGCCTCGAGGGCACCCCCGCAAAAGGGGAGGGTCCCTGGGCCGTGGTGGCCGAGGGGGACCGGGTGCTCTGGCAGGGGGAGGTCCTGGGTCTAAAGGAGGTGCGGGTCCGGACCACGGGGCGGGGCGTGCTCGTCCTCGCCTTCCTCAACGACCTCTACGCCCCTCCGGAGGACCGGAACCTCTTCCTGCGGGGGCTTAAGGTGCGCTAACGCCCCCGTTGGCGTGGGCGGGGTAGGAGCCCAAGACCTTGAGGAAGGCCACCCGCCTGAGGAGGCGGAGGAGGGCCTGGGCGGGCCCGGGGTCCTCCAGGTGCCCCTCCAGGTCCAGGTAGAAGAGGTAGCTGAAGGGCTTGTCCCTCCGGGGCCTGGACTCCAGCTTGGTGAGGTTCACCCCCGCCTCGGCGAAGACGGAAAGCGCCTCCAAAAGCCCCCCGGGCCGGTGCCGGACGGCGAAGACGATGCTCGTCTTGTAGGGCCCCTGGCCCCTCGGGGGCTCCTTGTGCCCGATGACGAAGAAGCGGGTGTAGTTGTGGGGGTAGTCCTCGATGTTTTCCGCCAGGACCTCGAGGCCGTAAAGCTCCGCCGCCCGCCTGGAGGCGATGGCGGCGAGGCCCGGCTCCGGGTGCTCGGCGAGCTCCTTGGCCGCCCCGGCGGTGTCAAAGACGGGGATGGGGGTGAGGCGCATCCGGGCGAGGAAGCCGTCGCACTGGGCCAGGGCCTGGGGGTGGCTCTTCACCGCGTGCAGGTCCTTGAGCGTTGTGCCCTTGGGGGCGAGGAGGCAGTGCTCCACCCGGTGGACGATCTCCCCCACCACGTGGAGGTCGCTCTCCAGGAGGAGGTCGTAGGTCTGGTTGATGCTCCCCGCCGTGGTGTTCTCCACCGGCACCACCCCAAGCTCCGCCTCGCCCGCCTCCACCGCCTCAAAGACCTGGTGAAAGGTGGGAAAGCCCACGGGCTTCGCCTCGGGGAAGACCTTGAGCAAGGCCTCCTCGCTGTAGGCCCCCGCCGTGCCCTGGAAGGCGATCCTCATGGTTCCCATGGTACACGGGCCCGCCTTCTGGAAGACCGGGTCCGGGCCATGTAGGCTTGAGGGGTGTGGGAGCTTGCCGAAGTCCAAGAGCCCGAGGCGTGGAACCGCCTGGTCTCGGGCTTCGCCATCACGAGCCCCCTCCAGTCCTGGGGCTGGGGGGAGGTGAAGCGGACCACGGGCTGGGAGCCCCGCCGCTTCCTGCTCCTGGGGGGCGAAGGCCCGGTGGCCGCGGCCCAGGTCCTCCTCAAGGCGGCCCCCGGGGGGCTGCGCCTGGCCTACGCCCCCAGGGGGCCTGCCCTCCACCGCCTCGAGGACCTGCCCGAGGTGGCCCGGGCCCTGGGGCGGGCCCTTCGGGCCACCCACCTGGTCCTGGAGCCGGAGGCGGGGCTTCCCGCCCACCTTCCCGCCCCCCGCTTCCCTGGCCTCCTCTTGGAGGAGCCCATCCAGCCCGCCCACTCCCTCTGGCTGGACCTCACCCAGGGGGAGGAGGCCCTCCTCAAGGGGATGAAGGAGATGCACCGCCGGAACGCCCGGCTCGCCCTCAAGCGGGTGGCCCTTTCCGTGGAGGGGGAGGAGGCCTTCGCGGAGTTCTACCGCCTCTTCACGGAGACCAACCGGAGGGCCCGGCTCCTCCAGCACGACGAGGCCTACTACCGGGCGGTCCTCAAGGAGATGAACCAGCCCTTGGGGGAGGCCTTCCTCGCCCTGGCGCGGAAGGACGGGGAGGCCCTGGCGGCGGGCCTCTTCGTGGCCTTCGCCGGCAAGGTGGCCTACCTCTACGGCGGCAGCACCCGCAAGCACCCCGAGGCCAAGGCCCCCATGGGCATGCACCTCGCCGCCATCCGGCACGGGATGGCCCGGGGCTACCGCGTCTACGACCTTTGGGGCATCCCCAAAAACCCCCGGGGGAGCCACGCCGAGGGGATCCACCGCTTCAAGGAGGGGTTCGGGGGCCAGCGGGTCCAGTTTCCCGCCTACGTCCTGCCCCTCTCCCCCCTCTACCGCCCCCTAGGGCTCCTCCTCCGCCTGAGGAAGACCTGGGTCAACCTGCGGGTGCGGGGCAACCCTCGGGACGTCCTTGGCTGAGCGTCATCTTTCTCAAGCGCCTTTCGCTATCGTGGGGGCGTGGTGCGGCTTCTCCTCCTCCTTCTCGCCCTAGGCCTCGCCTTCGTCCTTTGGCCCCGTCCCACCGAGGCGCCCAAGGAGGCGGGGGTGCGGCTTTACGGCGTGGCCTTTCACCTCTTTCCCGAGGAGGAAGGGGTGGAGTGGCGCTTCCGTGCGGAGGAGATGGTGGAGGAGGAGGGGCGCTTTAGGGTGCGGGGGGGGCTTTCCGGGGGGCGGTACGTGGAGGGCAGGCTGGACCTGCGCCTTTTCGCCCCCGAGGTGGTGGTGGAGCCCGGGGACAACCTCCGGGCCCCCTACGCCCGGGTGGAGATCCTGAAGGGGTGCTACCGCCTGGAGCTCTCCCGGCCCGGCCTCGGGGACGTCCTCATCCGGCAGAAGGAGGGGTTTTCGGCCCCCTGGGTGCGGATTGAGGCGCCCAACCTCCGGGGCGAGGCGGAGCGCTTCCGCTCCGACTTCGCCCTGGAGCGGATTGAGGCGGAAAACCCTCGGTTTGAGTTCCCCGCCGGGGGGAGCTTCGGACCTTGCCAAGTGGAAGGAGGAAGCGGATGAAGCGGATGGCATGGGTGCTCTTGGGCATGGCCTTGGTCTTCGCGGCCTCGGAGGTGCGGGTGATCCGGGTGGAGGGAGGGCGGCTTTCCGGGGACCTCCGCTACGGCCCCTGGGTCTTTGAGGGGGAGGTGCGGGGGCGGGTGAAGGACCTCACCATCCTCGCCCCCAAGGCCACCCTCATCGCCCCGAAGGGGAAGACCATGCAGGAGGCGGAGGGGGAGAGGGAGGCCCGGTTTGAGGGGGGCGTGGTGGTGCGGAGGGGCCGGGTGGAGGCCCGGGGGCCCGCCCTCGTCTACCGGGAAAGCACCGGGGAAGGGGTTCTCCTGGGCCCGGCCCGCATGCGCCAGGAGCCCAAGCCCGGGGAGGATCCCGTGGAGGTGGAGGCGGCCCGGATGACCTTCCAGGTGGACACCGACACCTCCACCAGCGAAAACGCCCTCCTCAAGAGCGGCAACCAGGAGGGGCGGGCGGGGCTTGTGTACTACGAGGAGGAGCGGGGCCTCGCCGTCTTCACCGACCCCAAGGAGGTGGTCCTCGTCCGCAAGCGCAAGGACGGGGACCTGAGGATTCGGGCCAAGGAGGTGCGGAGCCTCACCGGCCCCAAAAGGCTCATCGCCACCGGGGGGGTGGTCCTCGAGGACGGCGACCTCGTGACCCGGGGGGAGAGCCTCTACTACGACGACACCACCGGGGAGGCCATCGTCTTGGGGAGGCCCGCCGTGAGCGAGAACGCGAAGGAGGGCTTCCGGCTTTCCGGGGGAACCCTCCTCCACAACGTGAACCGCCACCAGGTCCGCGTCTACGGCCGCGCCTTCCGCCTGCCCCTGGAGGAGTTCAAGAAGCTCGGGGAGAGGTAGGTGCCCTGGCTTAGGCTCTCCCTCCTCGCTCTCCTCGGCCTCTCCCTCGTCCTGGCCCAGGAGGTCTACCGCCCAGAGGTGGAGCTCGTCCGCAAGGACAAGAGGGTGGTGGCCTGGGTGAGTGGGGAGGAGGGGAGCCTCTTCTACGCCGACTACGGGGACCTCCACGTGGGGGAGCTCGTGGCCCTCGCCGAGGACCGGGCGGTGGTGGGGGAGCGGGCCTTTTTCCTGGACGCGGGGAGCGTCCTCGAGGAGGGCCTTTCCCCGGGGGACCGGGTGGAGGCCGCCTACAACAAGGACCTCCTTCGGGAGGGGCTTCCCTACCTGATGCGCCTCAGGCGGGCGGGGGAGGAAGGGGCGAAGACCTACCTCCGCCTTGTCCTCTACGACCCCAAGGGGGTGGAGGTGCGCCTGGGGGAGGAGGTGAAGGCCCGGGGGCCTTTGGCCTTGGTGGAGCGGGGAGGGAGGGAGGAGCTTCTTCTCTCCGGGGGCGAGGCCCGTTTTCTGGAGGAGGAGGGGCGCCTCGAGGTCCGGCCCGCCCCGGGGGCGGTGGCCCTCGCCCAGGGGGCGACCCGGGTGGAGGGGGTGAGGCTCCGCTACCGCAACGACACCGGGGAGGCCTTTCTGGAAGGGCCCTTGGCCTTGAGCCGGGAAGGGGAGAAGCCCCTAAAGGGCAAGGCCCAGGCCCTCCGCTACCTCCTGGACGAGGACGCCCTCTGGCTTCTTGGGGGCGTGGAGTTCGTTCAGGGGGGCCGCACCACCCGGGCGGAGCGGGCCCTTCTCCGGGAGAAGGAGGGGTACGCCTACCTCTACGGCGGCGTGGAGAGCCGGGACGAGAAGGGGTTCGTCCGGGGCGAGCGGGTGCGCTACGCCCTAGGGACCGGGGAGGTGGTGGTCCTCGGCCGGGTGGCCGGGGAGCTTCGCGAGTGAGGCTTCCGGGCGGGGACGGGGAGGGAGGGCCTCAGGCGGTGACCCCGGCCATGAGGAGGCCGAGCCTTTCCTCCGTGGCCTCCTCCGGGGTGAGCTCCCCCACGATGCGCCCTCCGTGCATCACCAGGATCCGGTCGGAGAGGGCGAGGATCTCGGAGAGGTCGGCGGAGACGAGAAGGACGGCAAGCCCCTGGTCCCTGGCCTTGACGAGCTCCTTGTGGATGAACTCAATGGCGCCCACGTCCACGCCCCGGGTGGGCTGGGCGGCCACGAGGAGCCTGGGGCCCCTTAGGAGCTCCCGCCCCACCACGATCTTCTGCTGGTTCCCCCCGGAGAAGCGCCGGGCGGAGAGGGCGGTGGAGCGGGGGCGGACATCGTAGGCCTCCACGAGGGTTCTCGCGTGGGCCTCGGCCGCCCGGTCGTCCAGGAAGCCCAAAAAGCCCCGGAAGGGGGGGCGGTGCTGGTCCCCGAGGACGGCGTTCTCCTTCACGGAGAAGTCCAGGACGAGGCCGCGGACGAGCCGGTCCTCGGGCACGTGGCTTGCCCCCAGGTCCCTGACCCCCCGGGCCGAGGCGGGGAGGGGCCGGCCCAGAAGGAGGGCCTTGCCCCTAAAGGGCCTAAGGCCGGTGAGGGCTTCCACGAGCTCGGTCTGGCCGTTGCCTTCCACCCCGGCGATGCCCACGATCTCCCCGGAGCGCACCTGGAAGCTCACCCCCTTGAGGCGGGGCGGGGCCTCGAGGCCCTCCACCTCCAGAACCACCTCCCCAGGCCTTGCCGGGGTCTTCTCCACCCGGAGCACCACCTCCCGGCCCACCATCATCCGGGCGAGGGCCTCGAGGGAGGTCTCCCGCGTCCGCACCGTGCCCACCACCTTGCCGTCCCGGATCACGGTGACGCGATCCGAGACCGCGAGCACCTCCTTGAGCTTGTGGCTGATGAAGATGGCGGCGTTGCCCCTCGCCACGTACTCCCGGAGGAAGCGGAAGAGCTCCTCGGCCTCCTGGGGGGTGAGGACGGCGGTGGGCTCGTCCAGGATGAGGATCCTGGCCTCCCGGTAGAGGGCCTTGAGGATCTCCACCCGCTGCTGCAGGCCCACGGGGAGGTTCTCCACCCTCTCGTCTAGGGGCACCTCAAAGCCCAGGGCCTCCATAAGCGCCGTGGCCTTCCTGCGGGCGGCCTCCAGGTCCAGAAAGAGGGGGCTTCCGGGCTCGAGGCCCAGGACCAGGTTCTCCAAGACGGTGAAGGGCTCCACCAGCATGAAGTGCTGGTGGACCATGCCGATGCCCGCCCTTATGGCGTCCAGGGGGCTTTGGGGCCGGTAGGGCTTCCCGTCCACCCACATCTCCCCAGCGTCCGGCGGCTGGAGGCCGTAGACGATCTTCATCAGGGTGGACTTGCCCGCCCCGTTCTCCCCCACCAGGGCCAGGACCTCGCCCCACTCCAGGTCCAGGCTGATGCGGTCGTTCGCCAGGACCAGGGGGAAGCGCTTGGTGATCTCCTTGAGGACCAGCGCCTTCGCCACGGGAGGAGTATACGGGAAAACCGGGGCCCGAAGGCCCCGGCTTTTGGGCCCCTGCCCGTTAGCGGGTTTCGGGCACCTGGATCTCCCCGTTGATGATGGCCTGCTTCAGCTCCTCGAGGCGGGCCTTCACCTCCTCCGGGATCAGGGCCTGGTTGTACTCGTCCAAGGCGTAGCCCACGCCCTCCTCGGCGAGGCCCAGGTCCTTGACCCCGCCCTGGAAGGTGCCGTCCACGACGCTCTTGATGGTGTCGTACACGGCCACGTCCACCCGCTTGACCATGGAGGTCAGGCCGTGGTTGAGGGTGGTGGGGTCGTTGTCGGTGTCGCCGAGGTAGTTCTGGTTGGCGTCCACGCCGATGAAGAAGAGGGGCGTGGTGCCCTCGCCGCACTTCTCCTCGTAGGCGGGGTACTTAGGCACATCGGCAAAGCGGTCCTCGCGGACGAAGCGCACGGCCCCGCCTTCCCTGAGGCACATCTCCTCCTTCACGAAGTCAATGAGGCCGAGGCCGGAGCCCCCGGCGGCGGCGTAGATGATGTCCGCCCCTTGACGGGCCTGGCTGGAGGCGATCTCCTTGGCCTTGGCGGGGTCGTTCCAAGCGGCGGGGGTGTTGCCCACGTAGCCCACCAGGACCCGACCCTGGATCCCGTCCTCCTGGAAGGCGTACTCCGCCCCGGCGCGGAAGCCCGCCTCAAACTTGTGGATGAGGGGGATGTCCATGCCGCCGATGAACCCCACCACGCCAGTGCGGGAGAGCTTGCCCGCCACGTAGCCCACGAGGAAGCTCCCCTCGTGCTCCCGGAAGACCACGCCCAAGGCGTTGGGCAGCTGCCCTTCCCCGGGCACGGCGTCAATCACGGCGAACTTCACGTTGGGGAACTCCTTGGCCGTGGCGGTGATGGCGGGCTCGTTGGCGAAGCCCACCCCGATCACCAGGTCAAACCCCTCCTCGGCGAAGGTGCGGATGCCCTGGCCCACCTGGGAGGGGTCGGCGGGCTCAAAGTCAAAGATCTGGACGCCGAGCTCCTGGGCCGCCCGCTGCGCCCCTTCCCAGGCGGACTGGTTGAAGGAACGGTCAAACTTGCCGCCGGCGTCAAAGGCGAGCCCCACCCGGACGTTGGCCCCGGGAAGGCTCGTTTCCTCGGCCGGAGCCGTCTCCGTGGCGGCCTCTTCCTCCGCTTTCCTGGGGCAGGCCGTGAGGGCCACGGCGAGCGCGCCTAGGGTGAGCAACCACAAAAGCCTCCTCATAACGCCTCCTTTCGGAATAGGGGATGCGCCCCTAGTCCAAGGGAAAGTATAGCCCAAGGTACACTAGGGCCATGACCCTGGAAGAGGCGAGGAAGCGGGTAAACGAGTTACGGGACCTCATCCGCTACCACAACTACCGCTACTACGTCCTGGCGGACCCGGAGATCTCCGACGCCGAGTACGACCGGCTTCTTAGGGAGCTCAAGGAGCTTGAGGAGCGCTTCCCCGAGCTCAAAAGCCCGGACTCCCCCACCCTTCAGGTGGGGGCGAGGCCTTTGGAGGCCACCTTCCGCCCCGTCCGCCACCCCACCCGCATGTACTCCTTGGACAACGCCTTTAACCTTGACGAGCTCAAGGCCTTTGAGGAGCGGATAGAACGGGCCCTGGGGCGGAAGGGCCCCTTCGCCTACACCGTGGAGCACAAGGTGGACGGGCTTTCCGTGAACCTCTACTACGAGGAGGGGGTCCTGGTCTACGGGGCCACCCGGGGGGACGGGGAGGTGGGGGAGGAGGTGACCCAGAACCTCCTCACCATCCCCACCATCCCGAGGAGGCTCAAGGGGGTGCCGGAGCGCCTCGAGGTCCGGGGGGAGGTCTACATGCCCATAGAGGCCTTCCTCCGGCTCAACGAGGAGCTGGAGGAGCGGGGGGAGAGGATCTTCAAAAACCCTAGGAATGCGGCGGCGGGTTCCTTAAGGCAAAAAGACCCCCGCATCACCGCCAAGCGGGGCCTCAGGGCCACCTTCTACGCCTTAGGGCTTGGGCTGGAGGAGGTGGAGAGGGAAGGGGTGGCGACCCAGTTTGCCCTCCTCCACTGGCTCAAGGAAAAAGGCTTCCCCGTGGAGCACGGCTACGCCCGGGCCGTGGGGGCGGAAGGGGTGGAGGCGGTCTACCAGGACTGGCTCAAGAAGCGGCGGGCGCTTCCCTTTGAGGCGGACGGGGTGGTGGTGAAGCTGGACGAGCTTGCCCTTTGGCGGGAGCTCGGCTACACCGCCCGCGCCCCCCGGTTCGCCATCGCCTACAAGTTCCCCGCCGAGGAGAAGGAGACCCGGCTTTTGGACGTGGTCTTCCAGGTGGGGCGCACCGGGCGGGTGACCCCCGTGGGGATCCTCGAGCCCGTCTTCCTAGAGGGCAGCGAGGTCTCCCGGGTCACCCTGCACAACGAGAGCTACATAGAGGAGTTGGACATCCGCATCGGGGACTGGGTTTTGGTGCACAAGGCGGGCGGGGTCATCCCCGAGGTCCTCCGGGTCCTCAAGGAGAGGCGCACGGGGGAGGAAAGGCCCATTCGCTGGCCCGAGACCTGCCCCGAGTGCGGCCACCGCCTCCTCAAGGAGGGGAAGGTCCACCGCTGCCCCAACCCCTTGTGCCCCGCCAAGCGCTTTGAGGCCATCCGCCACTTCGCCTCCCGCAAGGCCATGGACATCCAGGGCCTGGGGGAAAAGCTCATTGAGAGGCTTTTGGAAAAGGGGCTGGTCAAGGACGTGGCCGACCTCTACCGCTTGAGAAAGGAAGACCTGGTGGGCCTGGAGCGCATGGGGGAGAAGAGCGCCCAAAACCTCCTCCGCCAGATAGAGGAGAGCAAGAAAAGAGGCCTGGAGCGCCTCCTCTACGCCTTGGGGCTTCCCGGGGTGGGGGAGGTCTTGGCCCGGAACCTGGCGGCCCGCTTCGGGAACATGGACCGCCTCCTCGAGGCCAGCCTGGAGGAGCTCCTGGAGGTGGAGGAGGTGGGGGAGCTCACGGCGAGGGCCATCCTGGAGACCTTGAAGGACCCCGCCTTCCGCGACCTGGTACGGAGGCTCAAGGAGGCGGGGGTGGAGATGGAGGCCAAGGAGAAGGGCGGGGAGGCCCTTAAAGGGCTCACCTTCGTGATCACCGGGGAGCTTTCCCGCCCCCGGGAAGAGGTGAAGGCCCTCCTAAGGCGCCTCGGGGCCAAGGTGACGGACTCCGTGAGCCGGAAGACGAGCTACCTCGTGGTGGGGGAGAACCCGGGGAGCAAGCTGGAGAAGGCCAGGGCCCTCGGGGTCCCCACCCTCACGGAGGAGGAGCTCTACCGGCTCCTGGAGGCGCGGACGGGGAAGAAGGCGGAGGAGCTCGTCTAAAGGGCTTCCCCTGGCCCGAAGACCTTCTCTAGGGCCTCCTTCAGGCGGCTTCCCCCAAGGCCCAAGGAGGAAAGGGCCTTCTCGTAGACCTCAGGGGTCAAGAGGCCCCTTAGGGCCCTAAGCTCCGTGCGGGAGAGGAAGGCCCCTTCCAGGAGGTGTTCCTCAAAGGCGGCCCAGGCGAGGGGGACCCTTTCCTTGACGATTTCGGCGATGGCCCGGGCGTACTGGCGGATCTCCCACTGGGCCTCGGGGGCGAGGCGGAGCTTGAGGAAGTGGAAGAGGTTGTGCAGATCCTGCTTCCAGTAGAACTCGGTGTAGAGGTTCAGGGGAAGGACCATCCGGGCCATCTCCCGGGCCACGCCCTTCTCCAGAAGGGCCCGGTAGGCCCCGTAGGCCTCCTGTTGCACCTTCCTTAGGAGGGCCAAGGCCTCCTCGTCCAAGAGGGCCCCTTCCGAGGCCTGCTTGTTTCTTTTCGCCTGCTTGCGGAAGGCCTCGGGCTCGTAGAACTCCTCCTTGAGGATGGAGTAGCGCCCCGAGATCTCGTTGACGCTCGCCGTGCGGTGGCGGAACCACTGCCTCGCCACGAAGATGGGGGCCTTGACGTGGAACTTGAAGACCACCATCTCAAAGGGGCTCGTGTGGCGGTGGCGCATGAGGTAGTCAATGAGGGCGGCGTCCTCCCGCACCGTCTTCGTCCCTTCCCCGTAGGAGACCCGGGCCGCCTGGACGATGGCGCGGTCGTCCCCCATCTGGTCCACCAGGCGGACGAAGCCCTTGTCCAAGACCGGGATCGTGAGAGGCCCTTCCATCCCCCCGAGTTTACCGGGAGGCCCCTCCGGGGTAGGATGGGAGTTGTCTTGGCGCGAGGCGCCTTTAGGGAGCGAAGCATGCTGACCCTACCCGACTTTCCCTTGCCCGACGCGAGGGGGCGGTTCGGCCCCTACGGGGGGCGGTACGTGCCCGAGACCCTAATCCCCGCCCTGGAGGAGTTGGAGGCCGCCTACCGGGAGGCCAAGAAGGATCCGGCCTTCCTGGAGGAGCTGGACCACTACCTCAGGCAGTTCGCCGGCAGGCCCACGCCCCTTTACCACGCCAAGCGGCTTTCCGAGTACTGGGGTGGGGCCCAGGTCTTCCTCAAGCGGGAGGACCTCCTCCACACCGGGGCCCACAAGATCAACAACACCCTGGGCCAGGCCCTCCTGGCGAGGCGCATGGGCAAGAGGCGGGTCATCGCCGAAACGGGGGCGGGGCAGCACGGGGTGAGCGTGGCCACGGTGGCGGCCCTCTTCGGCCTGGAGTGCGTGGTCTACATGGGGGAGGAGGACGTCAGGCGCCAGGCCTTAAACGTCTTCCGCATGAAGCTCCTCGGGGCCGAGGTCCGGCCCGTGGCCGCGGGGAGCCGCACCCTCAAGGACGCCACCAACGAGGCCATCCGCGACTGGATCACGAACGTGCGCACCACCTTCTACATCCTGGGCTCCGTGGTGGGCCCCCACCCCTACCCCATGATGGTCCGGGACTTCCAGAGCGTCATCGGGGAGGAGGTGAAGCGGCAAAGCCTGGAGCTTTTCGGCCGCCTGCCCGACGCCCTCATCGCCGCGGTGGGGGGCGGTTCCAACGCCATCGGCCTCTTCGCCCCCTTCGCCTACCTGCCTGAGGGCAGGCCCAAGCTCATCGGGGTGGAGGCCGCCGGGGAGGGGCTTTCCACGGGCAGGCACGCCGCGAGCATCGGGGCGGGGAAGCGGGGGGTGCTGCACGGGAGCTACATGTACCTCCTCTACGACCACGATGGGCAGATCACCCCGGCCCACTCCGTCTCCGCAGGGCTGGACTACCCCGGGGTGGGGCCGGAGCACAGCTACTACGCCGACGCCGGGGTGGCGGAGTACGCCAGCGTCACGGACGAGGAGGCCCTCGAGGGCTTCAAGCTCCTGGCGCGGCTTGAGGGCATCATCCCCGCCTTGGAGTCGGCCCACGCCATCGCCTACGCCGCCAAGGTGGTGCCGGAGATGGACAAGGACCAGGTGGTGGTCATCAACCTCTCCGGCCGGGGGGACAAGGACGTGACCGAGGTGATGCGCCTTCTGGGAGGGGAGCTGTGACCACCCTCGAGGCCTTCGCCAAGGCCCGGTCCGAGGGCCGGGCCGCCCTCATCCCTTACCTCACCGCGGGCTTCCCCAGCCGGGAGGGCTTTTTGCAGGCGGTGGAGGAGGTCCTCCCCTATGCCGACCTTCTGGAGATCGGCCTCCCCTACTCCGACCCCCTGGGGGACGGCCCCGTGATCCAGCGGGCAAGCGAACTGGCCCTGAGGAAGGGGATGAGCGTCCAAGGCGCTTTGGAGCTCGTCCGCGAGGTGCGCGCCCTCACGGAGAAACCCCTCTTCCTCATGACCTACCTGAACCCCGTCCTGGCCTGGGGGCCGGAGCGCTTCTTCGGCCTCTTCAAGCAGGCGGGGGCCACGGGGGTGATCCTTCCCGACCTCCCCCCCGACGAGGACCCAGGCCTCGTGCGCCTCGCCCAGGAGATCGGCCTGGAGACGGTCTTCCTTCTCGCCCCCACCTCCACGGACGCCCGCATCGCCACCGTGGTCCGCCACGCCACGGGCTTCGTCTACGCCGTCTCCGTCACCGGGGTCACGGGGATGCGGGAAAGGCTTCCCGAGGAGGTCAAGGACCTGGTGCGGCGCATCAAGGCCAGGACCGCCCTCCCCGTGGCCGTGGGCTTCGGGGTTTCCGGCAAGGCCACGGCCGCACAGGCGGCGGTGGCGGACGGGGTGGTGGTGGGAAGCGCCTTGGTCCGGGCCTTGGAGGAGGGGAGGTCCCTTGCGCCCCTTCTCCAGGAGATCCGCCAGGGCCTCCAGCGCCTCGAGGCCAACCCCGGCCTGAAGGAAAGCTCAAAGAAGCCGTTGCCCTGAGCCTTGGAGGGTAAACCCATGCGGCAGTGGCCTTTTTTAGTTCTGGCAGGCGGCCTCCTCCTCGGGGCCTGTGGGCTCCTTCCGGGGTTTGGGGGGCCTAAGGTCTCCGGAGAGTTCCAGGGGGACTGGTCCGGCGTGGCCCAGGGCCTGCGCCTGGCCCTGGTGGGCCTCACGACGGAGGGGCAGGTGAACTACGACAACCAGCTGGAAATCAAAGACCCGAGCCTCACCAAGGGCTACCTGATGGAGCTCCCCCCGGAGGCCAGCGAGGGGAGCTACCGGGTGGTGGCCTACCGGGACGACGACAATAACGGCCGCTACAGCCGCGGCGACACGGTCTTGGGGGACACCTGCAGCAAGTACCTCCTCTACGCCAACGGCTCCGGCACCAGGCTCTACTGGGTGGGAAGCCTTAGGTTCCTCAAGGTGAAGCACGGCTGGAACGGCTACGATGCCCGGCGGGGAGGCGATCCCTACCAGGCCTCGGTCTACACCGACTACGACCTCTACCGCTCGGGGAACTGCCCTTAGGCGAGGGGGAGCTCCACGGGCTCGGGCTCGCTGAGGATGGCCTCGGCGTCGGGGTAGCGGAGGATGCGGTAGAGGGGGTCCCGTTCCGCCGGCTTAAACCCCGCGTCCACGATGTGGCGCACGATCTGGCGCACCGTGGCGTGGGTGCGCCCGTGCCCTCCCGCGGCCGAGACCACGTTCTCCTCCAGCATGGTGCTCCCGAAGTCGTCGGCTCCGTAGTAGAGGGCCGCCTGGGCCACCTTGAAGCCCAGGGTGGGCCAGGAGGCCTGGAAGTGGGCGAAGTTGTCCAGGGCGAGGCGGGCGACGGCGAGGGTCTTCAGGTACTCGTGGGCCGTGGCCCCTGGGGCCTTGCCCTTTAAGCGGGTGTGCTCCACCTGAAGGGTCCACAGGGCGAAGGCGGCGAAGCCGTTCTCATAGCGCTCCAGGGCCCTGTCCTGCTGGGCGCGAAGGCCCAGGAGGTGGGCGGTGCGCTCCTTGGGGCCTTCTCCGAAGCCGATGACCATGGTGGCGAGGGTGTAAAGCCCCAGGGCCTGGGCGGCGTCCACGATGCGGTACCAGTCCGCCGTCCGGATCCGGGCGGGGGCCGCCTTCAGGCGGACCTCGTCCACCAAAATCTCCGCCCCGGCCCCGGGCAGGCCGTCCAGGCCCGCTTCCTTTAGCTTTTCAAGGATCGCCTCCGCCCTAAGGCCCGTGAGGCGTTCTAGGCCCAGGATCTCCTCGGGGCTGAAGGCGTCTATGCGAAGGTCGGGGAAGCGGCTTTTGAGGTAGCGGAGGAGGTCCAGGTACCACACTAGGGGAAGCTCCGGGTTCACGCCCCCCTGCATGAGGATCCGCCTGCCCCCCACCTGGTAGAGCTCCTCCACTTTCCTCGCGATCTCCTCGTAGCTCAGGGTGTAGGCGTCCTTCTGCCTTTTGGTGCGGTAAAAGGCGCAGAAGGCGCAGGCCACGGTGCAGACGTTGGTGTAGTTGATGTTCCGGTCAATGAGGAAGGTCACCACCTCGGGGTCGGTCTTCTTAAGCCGCACCTCGTGGGCGGCGGCGGCGAGCTCGGGCAAGGGGAGGTCAAAGAGGCTTAGGACCTCGGCCTCGGAAAGCCGCTCCCCGGCCACGGCCTTCTCCAGGACGTCCATGCCCTTCATCCTACACCCGCTTTCCCGGGTCAAGGTGGCCTTCGGTAAAATCGGGGCATGGAACTCAAGCTTATTCCCATTGAGAAGCCCGAGAACCTCAACGTCATCCTGGGCCAGGCCCACTTCATCAAGACGGTGGAGGACCTGCACGAGGCCCTGGTGACCGCCGTGCCCGGGATCCGGTTCGGCCTCGCCTTCTCCGAGGCGAGCGGCAAGCGCCTCGTCCGCCGCTCGGGGACGGACGAGGCCTTGGTGGAGCTTGCCGTGAAAAACCTCCTCAACCTCGCCTGCGGCCACGTCTTCCTCATCGTCCTGGGGGAGGGGTTTTACCCCATCAACGTCCTCCACGCCGTGAAGGCCTGCCCCGAGGTGGTCCGGATCTACGCCGCCACCGCCAATCCCCTCAAGGTGGTGGTGGCCGAGGAGGGGGAGCAGAGGGCCATCCTCGGGGTCATGGACGGCTTCACCCCCTTGGGCGTGGAGGACGAGGCCGAGGTGGCCTGGCGGAAGGACCTCCTCCGGCGCCTGGGGTACAAGCTTTAGGGCGTCTATACCCTTTCGTCCGACGGGCCGGGGGAGGCTCCCTAAGGACCTTTTGCCGGGGCCCCCATGCTGGCGCAAGCCAGCATGGGGTGGGATCTAAAGGGGCTTCGCCGTGCCCATGCGGGCGTAGAAGGCGTGGGTCAGGGCGATGGCCAAGGCGTCCGCCAGGTGGCTTGGCCTCGGGGCCTCCTTCAGGCCCAGGATGCCCCGGACCATGAGGGCCACCTCCTCCTTGGCGGCGTGGCCGTGCCCCGCCAGGGCCTGCTTCACCTGCATGGGGCCGTAGGCGTAGACGGGCACCCCCGCTTCAAAGGCCGCCACCAGGACGGCCCCCAGAGCCCAGCCCACCTTGTAGGCGAGCTCGTTTTGGCGGTAGAAGAACTGCTCCTCCACCGCCACCGCCTCGGGCCGGAAGCGGTGGAGGACCTCCAGGACCCGGGCGTGGATCCGCCCCACCCTCTCCTTTGCGGGCTCCTGCGGCGAGGTCTTCACCACCTCCCCGTGGAGGAGGCGGGCCTTGAGGGCCCCCTTCCCCTCCACCGCCACCACCCCGAGGCCCAGGTGGGTGATCCCGGGGTCTATGCCGGCCACGACCACGGGAAGAGGAGGCTCAGTTGCCCCGCCTGGGCGGGTAGTCCCCGTCCCCGTAGCGGATGAAGGCGGGGATGTCGTAGTTCGTCAGGTCCACGTGGCCCGTGGGGAAGTCCACGGGGCGGGCGGGGCGGGGCACCACGGTGCTCTCCGCGAAGCCCGCGGCGATGAGGATGACCCGGAGCTCGTCCTGGGCCCGCTCGTCGTAGGTGACCCCGTAGAGGATGTCCACGTCCTCGTGGCCCGTGGCCTCCCGGATCCTTTCCACCACCTCGGCGGCCTCCATGAGGGAGAGCTCCTCGGAGCCCACCACGTTGAGGAGGAGCCTTTTGGCCCCTTCAATGGAGCGCTCCAGGAGGGGGCTGTGGATGGCGCTTTTGGCCGCCTCCTCCACCCGGTTCTCCCCGCGCCCCGCCCCGATGCCCATGAGCACCTGGCCCGCGCCCTCCAGGAGGGCCTTGACGTCGGCGAAGTCCACGTTGATGAGGCCGGGGAGGTTGATGACGTCGGTGATGCCCTTGACCCCGTGGTACAGCACCCGGTCGGCGATGAGAAAGGCGTCTTTTAAGGTCATCTTCTTGTCCACGGCGGAGAGGAGGCGGTCGTTCTGGACCACCACCATGGCGTCCACCCGCTCTTTGAGCTTTTTGATGCCCTCCTCGGCGGCGCGCATGCGCTTGGGGCCCTCAAAGCTGAAGGGGCGCGTCACCACCGCCACGGTGAGGGCGCCGAGCCGCTTGGCGATGTCGGCGACCACGGGGGCGCTTCCCGTTCCCGTGCCGCCCCCCATGCCCGCGGTGATGAAGACGAGGTCCGCCCCCTCCAGGGCCTCGGCGATGAGGTCCTCGGCCTCGAGGGCCGCCTTCTCCCCAATCTCGGGGTTGGCCCCGGCCCCGAGGCCCCGGGTGAGCTTCTCCCCGAGCTGGATCCGGTGGTCGGCGAGGCTTTTGGCCAGCACCTGGGCGTCCGTGTTGGCGGCGATGAACTCCACGCCGGAAAGCCCCGCCTCAATCATGCGGTTCACCGCGTTGTTCCCCGCACCCCCGAGCCCGATGACCTTGATGACCGCTCCTTCCATACCCCCCTCCCTCTAGAACAGGTTGCTCAGAAACTCCTTGATCCTGGCCCAAAGCCCCTCGCCCTTGGGCTTGTCCTCCGGTTTTTCCCTGATCCGCTTGGCCTCCAGGGGCTTTAGGGGGAGGCTTGCCCTGTAGCGGACGAGCCCCACCGCCGCCGCGTGGGCGGGGGAGGCGACCACGTCCGTAAGCCCCGAAACCCCCTGGGGCTTGCCCACCCGCACGGGGAGGCCGTACTGCTGCCGGGCGAGGAGGTCGGTGCCCCGGAGGAGGGCCCCGCCCCCCGTGAGGACCACGCGGTTGACCTGGATCTCCAAAGGCCCCAGGGTTTCGTCCACGCTCTGGCGCGCGAGGTGGAGGATCTCCCGCATCCGCGGCCGGATGATGCGGGCGAGCTCCGGGGCCGGAACCTCGCCCAGGGCGCCGCCCTCCTGGTTGATCTCCAGGACGAGCTCCGGGTCGGCGAGCTCCGGCAGGGCGGCCCCGTACTTGCGCTTGACCCGCTCCGCCTCCTCAAAGGGGATCTTGAGGAGCTGGGCGATGTCGTGGGTCACGTGGTCCCCGCCCAGGGGCACCACGGCCGAGTGGGCGAGCCTTCCGCCCCGGAAGACGGCCACGTCGGTGGTGCCGCCGCCGATGTCCAGGAGGAGGACGGTCATCTCCTCCTCCTCGGGGGTGAGGACGGCGAGCCCGCTGGCCAGGGCCTGGACGCAGACGGCGTCCAGGGCGAGGCCCGCTTCCTCCACGGCCCGGCGCAGGTTGGCGAGGGGGCCCCGGCCCGCGGCGATGAGGTGGACGTCCACCTCGAGGCGCACCCCCGCCATCCCCACGGGGTCCCGGATTCCCTCCTGGCCGTCCACCTTGAACTCCAGGGGCAGGGCGTGCAAAAGCTCCAGCTCCCCTTCAAAGGGGTAGGCCTTGGCCTGCTCTATGGCCCGCTCCACGTCCGCCTCGGCGATGGTGTGCCCGCGGCGGATGGCGGCGAGGCCGTGGCTGGTGACGCTTTTGAGGTGGGGGCCACCCACGCCCACCACCACCCGCTCCACCTTGACCCCGGCCACCCTTTCCGCCTGGAAGAGGCTTTGGCGGATGGCCTCCGTGGTCCTTTCCAGGTTGACCACCACCCCGCGCCGCAGCCCCTGGGAGGGGACGGTGCCCTCGCCGATGATGTCCAAAACGCCGTCAGGGGCGAGCTCCCCGATGACGGTGGTGACCTTGGTGGTGCCTACGTCCAAGCCAGCGATGATCATGGGCGCTGACTCACCCCCCAAGAATACACGAAAACCCGCCCCTTAGGGCGCGCGGTTTGGGCGTACTTTAGCAGATAGGCGGCCTCGGGGGCAAAGAGGGTGGCCCCTTCCAGCTCCACCCAGAAGCCCGCCGGGGTGTAGCGGATCTCCCGGGCCTGGGGGAAGGCCCGGCCCAAAGAGAGGAGGGCTTCCCGGGGGAGGGGCCCTACCCCCCGCACCCGGGGCCCGGGGGCGAGGGGGGCTCCTTGGGGGAGGAGGACGCCGTCCTCGGCCAGGGCGTCCCCGGTTTCCAGGGGGAGGAAGGGCCGGCGTTCCCGCACCCGGACGACCACCTGTCCCAAGGCGGGCTTTTCCAGGTGGGCTTCGGCCACCCAGGGGTTTTCCAGGAGGGGCCGGAGCCTGTTCCCCCAGACCCAAAGCCACGGGTCGCCCGGAGCGAGGCGGAGGGTTTGCAGGACGGCCTCCCTGGAGAGGTGGCGTAGCCCTTCCACCCGCACCTCCTCCACGGGGACGGCCACGAGGCTCGCCACGTAGAGGCTCGCCCCGAGGATGAGGAGGAGAACGCCTTTCACCACGCCCATCTTACCCCTCCTTTACGGCCACACCTCCCACTCCAGCTCCAAGGGAAGCTCCTCCTGGACCCGGCGGACGAGCTCCAGGACGTCCTTTGCCCGGGCCTGGCCCAGGTTGACGATGAAGTTGCCGTGCTCTAAGGAGATCATGGCGTCCCCCACCCGAAGCCCCTTGAGGCCGCGCTCGTCAATGAGCCGTCCCGCCGACTGGCCCGGGGGGTTCTTGAAGGCGCACCCGGCGCTTTTCCGCTTGGGCTGGCCCTTGCGGGCCCGGTCCACCTCGGCCATGCGCCTCAGGATCTCCTCCTTGGGGCGCTCCTTCAGCTTGAGGCGCACCCGGGTGACGATGCCCCCGGGGGGGAGGTGGCTTTTCCGGTAGCCGAAGCCGAGCTCCTCCGGACAGTAGACGTGGAAGGCGCCGTCGTGGAAGACCTCCACCGCCTCCAGGGCGTCGGCCATCTCCCCGAAGCGGGTGCCCGCGTTCATCTTCACCGCGCCGCCCACCTGGGCGGGGATGCCGAGGAGGCCCTCGAGGCCGGAAAGCCCCGCCCGGGCCGCCTCCTGGACGAGGAGGGGAAGGAGGGTCCCCGCCCCCACCCAGCCCTTCAGGTCGTAGGTTTGGAACTCGCCCGCAAGCCGGATGACCCGCTCCGGCACCCCCTCGTCCAGGACGAGGAGGTTGGAGCCGTTGCCCAGGACGCGGTAAGGGGCCTCGGTGGCCCGCTTGAGCTCCTCCCGGGTCTCCACGGTCCAAAGCTCCGCCGGCCCCCCTACCCCCAGGGTGGTGTAGTCCTTGAGCAGCACCCGTTCAACCCTCATGGACGAGCCTCCGCGCGAGAAGGGTCACGTCCCCGGCCCCCATGAAGAGGAGGAGGTCCTCGGGCCTTGCCGTGGCGCGGGCGTAGGCCAGGGCCTCTTCCTTGTCCATGCGGCGCGCGGGCCGGCCCAGGTCCTCAAGCCTCTTTGCGATGCGGTCGGAGAGGGCCTCGGGGCTTTCCCGGCCCCGCTCTCCCGCGGTGTAGACGGGCAGGACCACCACCTCGTGGGCCCCCTTGAGGGCCTGGGCGAAGGCCTCCCAGAGCTCCTGGGTGCGGAGGAGGCGGTGGGGCTGGAAGAAGACGCGGACCCGCCGCCCGGAGAGGAGGGCCGCCTCCAGGGTGGCCTGGACCTCGGTGGGGTGGTGGGCGTAGTCGTCCACCACCCAGGCCCCGCCCACCTCCCCCACCCGCTCAAACCGCCGCCCCACGCCGGGGAAGCGGGAAAGCCCCCGGGAGATGGCCTCCGGGGACGCCCCCAGGGCCAGGGCGGCGAGGGCGGCGGCGAGGGCGTTGTGGACGTTGTGCCTCCCCGGCACCCGCAGGTGGACCTCCCCCAGGGGGCCTTCCCGGTGGACGAGGCGGAAGGAGGCCCCGGAGGGGCTTAGGTCCACCGCCTCCGCCCAGACCTCCCCCCCGGGGCCGAAGAGCCTCCGGGGAAGCCCCTCGGTGAGGGCGAGGAGGCCCGGGTCCATTGCGGGGACCACAACGGTCTTTGCGCCCGCGAGGAAGCCCCGCATGGCCTCCTTTAGGGCCTCGAGGCTTTCGTGGTAGTTGGGGGCCCGCTCCCCCCGGGGGGCCACGTGGTCCGCCTCCAGGTTGGTGGCCACGGCGACGCTCACCCGGACCTCCCGGAAGAGGGGGTCCGACTCGTCCACCTCGGCCACCCGGGGCCCCCGGCCGGGGCGGGCGTTGCCGGGGAGGAGGGCGAGCTCCCCCCCCAGGAAGACCCAGGGGTCCAGGCCCGCCTCCAGGAGGATGGCCGCGAGCATCCCCGTGGTGGTGGTCTTGCCGTGGGTGCCGGTCACGCCCGCGGAGGGCCTTTGCGCGAGGAAGTGGGCGAGGAGCTCCATCCTGCGGAGGACCCTAAGGCCCCTCTTCCGGGCCTCCACCACCTCGGGGTGGTCCGGGGGCACGGGGGTGGGGACCACCAGGGTGTCCTCGTCGGCGAGGTGGCCGGGGTCGTGCCCGTGGTGCACGGGAACTCCGAGCCGCCTTGCCCTAGGGCCTGGGGCGAGGTCGCACCCCGTCACCGCCACCCCTTCCGCCATGAGGAGCCGGGCGAGGGCGCTCATGCCCACGCCTTCAATGCCCATGATGTGCGCCTTTCTCATAGGAACGCCTCCAGAAGGTCGGCGAGGCGCGCCGCCGCCCCCTCGGGGGAGAGGCGGGCCATGGCCCTTCGGCGCGCCTCCAGGTCCTCCAGGGCCTCGAGGATCTGGGAGGAAAGGCGGTCCCACGCCCCCAAAACCGCCCCCCCCGCCTGGGCGTAGGCCCGGGCGTTGGCGAGCTGGGCCCCGCCGTCCAGCTTAGGGGAGAGGGGGAAGAGGATGGCCGGGAGGCCGTGGAAGGCCGCCTCCGCCAGCGTCCCTGCCCCGGCCCGGGAAAGGAGGAGGTCGGCGGCGCTCATGGCCAGGGGGGTGTCCACGAAGCCCTCCACCCGGTAGCCCTCCCCCTCGAGGGGCCGGAAGCGCTCCACCCACCTTTCCCCCACCTGGTGGAGCACCTGGACGGGAAGGCCCTTGAGGACCGGGGGGAGGCGCTCGTTGAGCTCCAGGCTGCCTTGGCTCCCCCCGAGGACGAGGAGGAGGGGCCTTTGGGGGTCAAAGCCGAGCCTGCGCTTGGCCTCGTCCTTGGGGTAGCGCACCTCCCGCACGGGGTAGCCCACCACCCGGGCCTTCCGCGCCAGGGGTGCGGGGAGGGCCAGAGGGACGGAGAGGGCCAGGCCCTTGGCCAGGGGGGCCAGGGCCCGGTTGGCGAGGCCCAGGCGGGCGTTCTGCTCGTGGAGGAGGAGGGGGATGCCGAGGAGGCTCGCCGCCATCCCCCCGGGGAAGCCGGCGTACCCCCCGGTGCTGAGCACCGCCTTGGGCCTGAGGCGCCGGAGGAGGGCCTGGGCCCGGAGAACCCCTTGGAGCACCTTGGGGGCCTCCTGGGGCCTCAGGGCGCTCCGGTCCAGCTTCCCCGCGGGGATGAGGGCGTGGGGGATGGGGGTCTTGGGGAGGAGGCGGGCCTCGAGGCCCCCCTCCGCCCCCAGGTAGAAGACGGGGTGGCCCCGCCGCTGAGCTCCTCCGCCACCGCCAGGGCGGGGAAGAGGTGCCCCCCCGTGCCCCCGCCGGTCAGGAGGATCACCGGGCCACCCCCTTCCGCCTGGGCCTCTCCGCCGCCTCCCGGGCGAGCCGGGAGAGGAGGCCCACCGCGAAGCCGGAGACCAAGAGGCTGCTCCCCCCGTAGGACACCAGGGGCAGGGGCACCCCCGTCACGGGGAGGACCCCCAGGGTGACCCCGATGTTGAGCGCCGCCTGGAGGGCGAGGTAGAGGCCGAGGCCGAGGGCGAGGAGGCGCTCCCCGCCCTTCAGGGCCAGGCCCACCGCCAGGCTCCTCAGCAGGATCAGGGTGTAAAGGAGGAAGACCACGGCCCCGCCGAGCCACCCGGTGGCGAAGACGACGCTGGCGAAGACCATGTCGTTGTGGGCCTCGGGCAGGTGGGGCAGGGTGGCCCCTGGGCCCTGGCCGAAGGGGCCGCCCAGGAGGAGGGCCTTCTTGGCCTGGACCACCTGGTAGGCCCCGCCCCCCGGCTCCGACTCGCCCTGGAGGTAGTCCACGAAGTTGGCGAAGCGCTCGGAGACGTAGCGGAACTGGGCGAGGTAGAGCCCCGAGAAGGGGAGGACCACCAGGGCCACCGCCAGGCCCATCCCCAGGAGTCGGGGCCAGGGGATGCCGGCGAGGACGAAGAGGAGGACGGCCAGCCCGGCGAGGAAGGCGGCCGTGGCGAAGTCGGGTTCCACCAGGACGAGGCCCACCAGGGAGCCCACCGCCAGGACCGGCCCCAGGATAGGGTAGTCCTCCCCCCGCCGCCCCACGAAGGAGGAGAGGTAGAGGATCAGGGCCAGCTTGGCGAGCTCCGAGGGCTGGAGGGCCACGGGGCCCAGGTAGAACCAGCGGCGCACCCCCCCGGGCCCGTCCCCCACGAGGAGGACCAGGACGAGGAGGAGGAGGACGCCCACCAGGGCGTGGAGGGCGTAGCGGAGGAGGAGGCGGGGCGGAAGGAGGTGGCCGAGGACCAGGGCCAGGAGGGCGGCCCCACCCGGAGGAGGTGATCCTGGAGGAGGCCGGGCTCCGCCGTGCCCACGCCGATGAGGCCGAAGGCGAGGAGGAGGAGGGCGCTTAGGAGGAGGACGGGGTCCACGGCTCACCTCCCAAGGCGAAGACCGCTTCCCGGAAGGCCTGGGCGCGGTCCTTGTAGTCGCGGAACTGGTCAAAGCTCGCCGCCAGGGGCGCGAGGAGGACGCTCCCCTGCTCCAGCCGGGAGAGGGCCTCCTCCACCGCCTTGCGCATGGCGGTGCGGCCGTCCTTCTCCGCGATGACCACCACCTCGGTCCTCCCCTCCAGGGCCCGGGCGAAGCGGGGGCCGTCCCGGCCGAGGGCCAGGGCCACCCGGACCCGGCCGAGGAGGGGGAGGAGGGGGGCGAGGTCGGCCCCTTTGTCCTCCCCGCCCAGGATCCAGGCGATGGGGGCGGGGGCGGCCTCGAGGGCGGCCCGCACCGCCTCGGTCCTCGTGGCGATGGAGTCGTCAATGAAGACCACCCCCCCCTTGCGGGCGAAGGCCTGGAAGCGGTGGGGGGCCTCGGGGAGGGTCCTTAGGGCCTCGGCCACGGCCCCGGGGTCCAGAGGCCTCCCCAGGAGGTCCAGGTAGGCCCGGGTGGCCTCCAAGGCGGCCCTGAGGTTGGTCTCCCTGGGCGTGGACCCCGGGGTGAAGGGGTAGAGGCGGGCGGGGCTCGCCTCCGCCGCCCGGCGCACCTTGGGGTCCAGGCGGTTGTAGACGAGGGCGTCCTCGGGGGTGAGGTTTTTGAGGAGGTTGAGCTTGGCGGCGTGGTAGGCCTCCACGGTGCCGTGCCGGTCCAGGTGGTCCACCCCGAGGTTCAGGAGGACGGCCACCCTGGGGCGGAAGGCGTGGACCCTTTCCAGCTGGAAGCTGGAGAGCTCCGCCACGGCCACCTCCGCCTCGTCCACCACGCTCACGAGTGGAGGGTCCACGTTCCCCCCCTCCCGGGCCCTAAGCCCGTGGGCGCGGAGGAGGTGGGCGGTGAAGAGGGTGGTGCTGGTCTTGCCCGCGGTTCCCGTGATCCCCACGATGGGGGTGGGGGAGAGGCGGTAGGCGAGCTCCGCCTCCCCGAGGACCTTGGCGCCCCGGGCGGCGAGCCTTTTCAGGTGGGGGTGGTCCAGGGGCACCCCGGGGGCGGCCACCACCTCCTCGTAGGCTTCCTCCAGGTTCCAGTCCGGCTGGAAGCCCAGGGCCAAAGCCTCCCTCACCTCCTCTTCCCGGGGGCGGTCGTCGTAGAAGCGGGCGGGAAGCCCCCGTTTCCTCAGGAAGCGGAGGACGCCGAGGCCGCTCCGTCCCAGGCCGTAGACGAGCCTCATCCCCCACCTCCGAAGGCCAGGGCCACGGCCAAGGCGGTGACCACGGCGAAGCGGAAGACGATCTTGGCCTCGTCCCAGCCGAGGAGCTCAAAGTGGTGGTGGAGGGGGCTCATGCGGAGGAGGCGCCGCCCCGTGCGCCGGAAGTAGGCCACCTGGGCCACCACCGAGAGCACCTCCACCACGGGGACGATGGCGGCGAGGGGCAGGAGCCAGAGCTTCCCCGTGAGGACGAAGAGCCCCGCCACCATGGCCCCCAAGGCCTGGCTCCCCGTGTCCCCCATGAAGACCTTGGCCCGGGGGGCGTTGTGCCAGAGGAAGCCCAGCACCCCGCCCAGTAGGGCCTGGGCCAGGGGGTAGGGGTAGAAGGGCAGGAGGATCACGGCGGTCACCGAGGCGAGGAGGCCGTCCAGGCCGTCGGTGAAGTTGAAGGCGTTGGCCGCCCCCACCACGGCGAGGAGGATGAGGAGGACGTCCAGCCAGGGCCAGGGGGTGTAGTTCACGAGCCTCGAGGCCCAGAGGGCGAAGACGAGGCCCATGACCCCCTGGGCGAGGAGCTTCTCCCGGGCCCTGAGGGGCCTCAGGCGGCTTCCCGCCAGGTCGTCCACCGCCCCGAGGAGGGCGAAGCCGAGGCCGAGGAGCCAAAGCCCCCTGAAGGCGTCCCCCCCGTGAAGCCCGTAGGCCAGGGCCGCGGCCAGGAGGAAGGCCACCCCGCCCATGCTGGGGGTGCCCGCCTTGGCGAGGTGGGCCTCAGGGCCCTCGGCGCGGACCCGCTTTCCCAGGCCCAGGCCGGGGGCCAGGGCGATCCAGAAGGCCGTGAGGACCCAGGCGAGAAGAAGGGCGGTGGCTAGGACCATGGCACCTCCCCGCAGCGCAGGGTCCGTTCCCCGGGGCTCAGGTAGAGGGAGTCCTCCCAGGCGGCGAGGTCCTCCGCCGGGCCCAGGGGGGTGAGGCCGGTGGGGGTGAGGAGGTGGGCGAGCCCGCCCTCGGCGAGGAAGGCCACCCCGCACCGGGCGGCCTGGGCCTTGAGGGCGGGGGCGGGCAGGGCGAGGCGCCGCCCTGAGGGGAAGAAGTGGGCCTCCGTCCCCAGGGCCACCACCTCCCCCTCCCAGGCCACCACCTGGCGGAAGCTCCCGGGGAGGAGGAGGCGGCCTTCCAGGTGGAGCCCCTCCGCGTCCACCCAGTAGAGGCCCTCGGGGGTCTCCAGGGCGTCTTGGGCGGGGTAGGGGAGGAGGCCCCTCGGGGTGAGGACGCCGCCCTCGAGGCCCACGGCGAGGCCGGGCCGGGCCCTGAGGAACCGGGGCACCCCGGGGAGGGGCAGGCTTTGGACCTTTCCCGCCCGCACCTCGAGGAGCTGGTAGGGGTAGGCGGCGTAGAGGGCCTCGGCGTCCGCGTCCACGAGGAGGGGCGCCCCGGGGAGGATGGCCTGGAAGCGGCCCTCCACCACGCTTCCCCGGACGAACCCTCCGGGGTAGGGCAGGCCTGGCCCCTCGGGCAGGGGGGCGCAGGCCGCGAGGAGGACTAGGAGGAGAAGGGCGCGTCCCATAGCTCCACGATCCGCTCCAGGCCCACGGCCCTGGAGGCCTTGAGGTAGACGAGGTCTCCCGG
This sequence comes from Thermus thermophilus HB8, assembly GCF_000091545.1. GTDB lineage: Bacteria > Deinococcota > Deinococci > Deinococcales > Thermaceae > Thermus > Thermus thermophilus. Next base: position 1,027,213 of record NC_006461.1, on the reverse strand, counting down.
GGCCACCCGGGCCTTGAGCCAGGCCAGGGCTTCCTCCAGGCTCTCCACCGCCTCGCCGGAGAAGGCGGCCTGGTGCCGGGCGTGGGGCCCCAGGTAGAGGGGGGAGAGGCCCAGCCTCGCCGCCTCCTCCGCCACCTCGAGGTGGAGGCGGAGGCTTTCCCTGCCGAGCTCCCGCATCTCCCCGAGCACGGCCCACTTCCGCCCCGGCTGGGCGGCGAGCCAGCGGAGGCCGGCCTTCACCGAAAGGGGGTTGGCGTTGTAGGCGTCGTTGACGAAGACCACGCCGCCCACCTCCCGCGTCTCCATGCGCCCCGGGGGGAGGGTGAGGCGGGCGAGCCTTTCCGCCACCTCTTCCAGGGAAAGGCCCAGGACCTCGGCCGCCGCCAGGGCCGCGAGCGCCCCGTAGGCGGGGCCCAGCCCGGGGTAGGGAACGCGCACGTGAAGGCCTCCGTAGCGGAAGCGGCTTTCCCGGAGGCCGAGCTCCAGGTCCCGTCCCCGGAAGGTGCCCTCGGCGAACCCGTAGACGAGGAGGTCTTCCCTGAGCCCCAGGACGAGGGGGGCGGCCTGCTCGCCCACCAAAGCGGTGGGGGCCCGGAGGAGGTGGGCCTCCTCCTGCACCGCCTTCTCCAGGGTGCCGAAGGCCTCCAGGTGCTCCTCCCCGAGGGCGGTGAGGACGGCGAGGTGGGGCTTCGCCAGGGCGAAGAGCTCCGCCATCTCCCCCTGGCGGTCCACGCCGAGCTCCACCACGGCCCCGGGGCTTTGGGGGTCCAGGTGCCAGAAGAAGCGGACAAGGGGCGGGGCGGTGTTGAGGTTCCCCGGGGGGGCGGGAAGGCCCAGGCCCTGGGCCAGGGCCTCCTTGGTGGTGGTCTTGCCCGAGCTTCCCCCCACGGCCAGGACCGGGCCCGGGAAGAGGCGGCGGAGGGCCTCGCCCAGGCGCAGGAGGGCCTGCCAGGGGTCCTCCACCTCCAGGGTGGCGGGGCCCGCCTGGTCGGCCAGGACCAGGCTTGCCCCCCGGGCCAGGGCCTCCGGGATGAAATGCCGCCCGTGGGTGGTGCGCCCGGGGAGGGCGGCGAAGAGGCTTCCCGGCGTGGCGGCGCCGCTGTGCCAGACCAGGTCCCGCACCGGCCCTCCGCCCGGATGGAGCCGTCCCCCCACGGCCCGGGCCACCCACTCCGGCGTTAGTTCCCTAACATGCGTCCCTTGCACAACATCCTCACCGCCCTTCAGCATAGGGGGGCAGGCCCGCCCAGGCCAAGAGCCCGGCGGCGATCTCCCGGAAGATGGGGGCGGCCACCTGGCTCCCGTGGATCCGGGTTTTGGGGTGGTGGACGGCGACCACCACGGTGAACCGGGGGCGGTCGGCGGGGACGAACCCGGCGAACCAGGCGGTGAACACCTCCTGGGAGTAGCGCCCGTTCACCACCACCTGGGCGGTGCCCGTCTTGCCCCCGAGGCGGTAGCCCGGAAGGTGGGCTGTGGGCACGGCCACGCGGGCCAGGGCCTCCCGCAGGGCCTGGGCCGTGGCTGGGGAGAAGACGCGCCAGGAACGGCCCTCCGTTCCCTTGAGGAGGACAGGGGTCCGGTAGACCCCGTCCACCAGGGCCCCGTAGGCGGCGGCCAGGTGCAGGGGGGTGATGAGGAAGCCCTGGCCGAAGGTGTGGTTGGCGTAGGCCACCCGGCTCCACTTCTCGGGGGGTTGGAAGAGGGGGGCCGCCACCCGGATGCCCGGCAGGAGGTCGGTGCGGGTGAGGCCCAGGGCTTCCATGTAGGCGAAGAAGGTTTCCTTGGGGAGGCGTTCGGCGAGGAGGCTGATGCCCACGTTGGAGGAGTAGCGGAGCACCTCCTCCAGGGTCAGGACGGGGGGGTGGGGGACGATGTCCCGTATGGTCCAGCCCTCAAGCTCCCTCCGCATGGGGGCCTCCACCCGGGTGGCGAGGGTGGCGGCGCCCTCCTCCAGGAGCATGGCGGCGGTGAGGGTCTTGGCCGTGGACCCCGGTTCCAAGGGGACGAGGAAGGCGTGGTTGCGCCAGGAGATGTCCTCTTCAGGGCTTTTCCTCGGGGCATCGGGGTCAAAGGGGGGGCCGTTGGCCACGGCGAGGAGGCGCCCCTCTGCGTCCATGACCACGGCGCTCCCGTAGTCCGCGCGGCTTTCCTCTAGCCCGCGCCAAAGGGCCCTTTCCGCCAGGGCTTGGACGAAGGGCTCCAGGGTCAGGGTGTAGGACCGCCCCTCGCTCAAGGAGGCGTTGAGGTCCCGCTCCAGCCCCTCCAGGCCCCGGCCCGAGGCCCGCTCCCCGAAGCCCAGGAGCTGGCTCGCGCTCCGCCCCAAGGGGTGGAGCCGCTTCCCCTCCAGGGTGAGGGCGAGGGGGGTGCCGTCGGCGGCGTAAAGCCCCCCTCGAGGCGGCGGGGGCGGGGGGGGCGCGGGCTGGATCCTCGGGGGGTGGAGGGCCAGGGTGTAGACCCCGAGGGCGAGGAGGGCCACGTAGGCGAGGAAGCCGAGGACCACGAGGTGGACCCGCTCCCGGCCTGCGGTCATCGGGACCACCTCCCCAGGCTCATGGGGACGAACCCTTCCTCCTCCGCCCAGGCCAGGAGGCGCTCGGGGCGGAGGAGGCGCCACTTCTCCATGACGAGGGCCGCCTTTTGCGCCTCTAGGGCCTGAAGCTCACGCTCCAGCCTGGCGTTGGCCTCCTTCTCCACCTGGTTCCGGTGCCCTAGGGCGAAGACCAGGAGGAGGACCGCCCAATAGATGAGCCCGAGCCTGAGCGCCGCCTTCACGGGGCCTCCTTTTCCGCCGCCCGGAGCTTGGCGCTCCGGGCCCTGGGGTTTTGGGCCGCCTCCTTTTCCGAGGGGACGAGGGGCTTTTTGGTGAGCACCTTCAGGCCGCTTTCCCGCAGGAAGCGCTTCACCACGCGGTCCTCCAGGGAGTGGAAGGCGATGACCACGAGCCGCCCCCCTGGGGCCAGGACCTCCGCGGCCTGCTCCAGGAACTCCTTGAGGGCGTTGAGCTCGTCGTTGACGTAGATCCTGAGGGCCTGGAAGGTCTTGCGGGCCGGGTGGCCCGCCCTGCGGAAGCCCACGGCCTTGCGGACGATCTCCGCGAGCTGGGTGGTGGTCTCTATGGGGGCCTTCTCCCGGGCGGCCACGATGGCCCGGGCGATCCGGTAGGCCTGGGGTTCCTCCCCGAGCTCCCGCAATAGGCGGGCGAGGGCCTCGAGGGGGAGCCGGTTCACCACCTCCTTGGCCGTGGGGCCCTCGAGGCCCATGCGCATGTCCAAAGGCCCTTCCTTCTGGTAGCTGAAGCCCCGGCTTGGGTCGTCCAGGTGGAAGCTGGAGACCCCGAGGTCCGCCAGGATCCCGTCCACCCGCTCCACGCCGAGGGCGGCGAGGTGGCGCTTCAGGTGGCGGAAGTTGCCCTGCACCACCGTGAGGCCGGGGAGGTGGAGGCCTTTAGCCCGGGCCACGGCCTCGGGGTCCTGGTCCAGCCCGATGACCCGGCCTCCCCGCTCCAGAATGCCCCGGGCGTGCCCCGCCCCGCCCAGGGTGGCGTCCACGTACACCCCCCCGGGCCGGACGGCGAGGAGGTCTAGGGCTTCTTGGTAGAGGACGGGAACGTGGGTCATGGGCCTCATCCCACCAGTCCCTTCAGGGCCTCGGGGGCCGGCGGCTTGGCCAGCACCTCCTCAATGGCCTTCCACCAGCGCTCCTGGCTCCAGATCTCCAGCCTCCCCGGGGCCCCGGCGATGACCACCTCCCCCCCCTCCTTGAGCCCGGCGAAGAGGCGGAGGGGCGGGGGGATGAGGACCCGGGAGGCGCTGTCCATCCGGGTCTTGTGCGCCCCCGAGTAAAAGAAGCGCACGAAGGCCCGGGCCTCGGCGTCGGTCAGCGGCAGGTTGACCAGTTGCTCCTCAATCTTCTTCCACCGGTCCAGGGGGAAGACGTAGAGGCACCCCTCCATCCCCCGGGTGAGCACCAGCCCGTCCTCCACGAAGTCGCGGAAGGGCGCGGGGATGACCACCCGCCCCTTGTCGTCCAGGCTGTACTGGTACTCGCCGAAGGGCATCTTCCACCTGGTCCCACCTTCCGGGCCTCGGGTCCGTGGCGGAGGAGGGCCTCCGGGGACCGTGAGGCTGGAAGGTTTTCTGACGCGAAGTATAGCATGGACGTCCCACAGTTTTCCACTCTCTCCCACCCTCCTCCCACCTCTGTCCCACCCCGGGGCAAAAAAACAGGCGCCCGAACGCTCGGGCGCCTCCGGGACGAGGCGTAAGCCGGGTTCTGTTTTCCGCGGTCATCTCTCTGGGACCGGTGTCGCCACCGGCCTCAAGCGGCCCATCCCGCAGGTTCTCTCGGGCCGGGCAAGCCCTCCCTGCCTACCGGGCCTTGCACCGGGTGGGGTTTGCCGTGCCCCGGCCTGTTGCCAGGCCAGGCGGTGGGCTCTTACCCCGCCGTTTCACCCTTGCCCGCACCGGGGGAAGCCCCGGCCGCTGGCGGTCTCTTCTCTGTGGCACTTTCCGTCGGGTTACCCCGCCCAGGCGTTACCTGGCACCCTGCCCTATGGTGCCCGGACTTTCCTCACCCGAGGGGTTCGGCCCTCGGGCGCGACCGCGCCCTCGTCCCGGGCCACTTTATTTTAGCAAGCGCGTGTGTTAGGGTAAAGGGGTGCGAAGGCTTCCCGCTTGGTCGTGGCCGTTTCTCTTGGCGTTTTTCGCCCTGGTGGGCCTGGGGCTTTTGGCGGTGCTCTGGGCGGTGGGGGTTTTGGCGCTTCTGGGCCTCGGGGCGCTTTCCCTCCTTAGGGGCGTCTGGCCCAGGCGGCGCTGGCGGAGGCTTCCCCCGGGGTGAGGAGGCCTTGCCCTTAGGGGTTCACCCCCTGTACACTAAAAGGTGGCTTGCGCACGGCCAAGACCGTGCGAAGAAGGAGGCGAACGTGAAGGAAGGCATCCATCCCAAGTTGGTTCCCGCCCGCATCATCTGCGGTTGCGGCAACGTCATTGAGACCTACTCCACCAAGCCCGAGATCTACGTGGAGGTCTGCTCCAAGTGCCACCCCTTCTACACGGGGCAGCAGCGCTTCGTGGACACCGAGGGGCGGGTGGAGCGGTTCCAGCGGCGCTACGGCGACTCTTACCGCAAGGGGCGCTAGGCCCTCTGGTCTAGGGCGGGGGATGGCCCCGCCCGCTTTCCTTTAGGAGGCGGCGTGGATCGGGTGCTTCCCTTTCGCTTCGCGGAGGAGGAGGGGGTCTTCTGGCTTTTGGACCAGAGGCGCCTGCCCCAGGAGGAGGTCTACGTCCCGGTGCGCACCGCCCGGGAGATGGCCCAGGCCATCCGGGACATGGTGGTCCGGGGGGCGCCGGCCATCGGGGTCTCCGCCGCCTTCGGCATGGTCCTGGCCCACCTGGCGGGGGAGGACCTCGAGGAGGCGGACCGGAGGCTCAGGGCGAGCCGCCCCACGGCGGTGAACCTCTTCCACGCCCTGGACCGGATGCGCCCCTTTTGGGGGGACCTGGCGGGAAGCCTCCTCGAGGCGCGGCGCATCTGGCGGGAGGTGGAGGAAACGGAGGCGGCCATCAGCCGCCACGGCGCCCAGGTCCTCTGGGGCCAGGTCCTCACCCACTGCAACACGGGTCCCCTGGCCACGGGCGGCTACGGCACCGCCCTCGGGGCCATCGTGGAGGCCTACAGGCTTGGGCGGGTGCGGCACGTCTGGGTGGACGAGACCCGGCCCTACCTCCAAGGGGCCCGCCTGACCGCCTACGAGCTCCAGAAGGCGGGGGTACCCGCCACCCTGATCACCGACGGCATGGCGGGCTGGCTCATGGCCCGGGGGGCCGTGGACGCGGTGGTGGTGGGGGTGGACCGCATGGCCTTGAACGGGGACTTCGCCAACAAGGTGGGGACCTACGCCCTCGCCGTGCTGGCCCACCACCACGGGATCCCCTTCTACGCCGCCTTGCCCCTTTCCTCCGTGGACCCCCGGTTGGCGAGCGGGGAGGGCATCCCCATAGAGGAGCGCTCCCCGGAGGAGGTGGTGGCCTTCCGCGGCGTGCGGATCGCCCCCGAGGGGTTTCCCGCCTACCACCCCGCCTTTGACGTGACCCCCCATCGGTACCTCACGGGGATCATCACGGAGAAGGGGGTCCTCTACCCCCCCTTCGCCGAGGGGCTGCGGCGTGCCTTGGGGCTGGATTGAAGCCTTGCTGGGCCACGCCTGCCCGGGGTGCGGGGGGCCCTTGGACCTTCCCGCCCTCTGCGGGCGTTGCCGGGCGGGCCTCGAGGCCTTCTCCACGGGGGAGATGGTTTACCTGGGCCACTACGCCCGGGTGGGCCCCTTGGTGCGGGCGCTGAAGTACGGGAGACGGGAGGCCTTGGCCCGGGCGCTGGCCGAGCCCCTGGCCCGGGCCGTGGCCGCGAGGGGGTGGCGGCTCCAGGGCGTCACGGCGGTGCCCACCCTGCCCCACCGGCTCGCCCTCAGGGGCTACAACCCGCCCGAGGTTTTGGCCCGGGCCCTCGCCAAGGCCCTAGGGGTGCCCTACCGCCCGGTGCTCTTCCGGAGGCGGTACACCCCGGGCCAGCCCACCCGGGGCTTCAAGGAGCGCCGCTTCCTCCCGGGCGACCTCTTCGGGGCCCGGGTGCGGGTGGAGGGGGCCTGGCTTTTGGTGGACGACGTCCTCACCAGCGGGGCCACCTTCCTCCGGGCCCGGGGAGCCCTCCTCGAGGCGGGGGCCGCCCACGTCTACGGGGCCTTCCTGGCGGTGCGGGACCCCAGGGCCTTGGGGCCTTACCGCTAAGCCTTTGCGCCTCGGGCACCCCGCCCCGGCCTCAGTAGTAGGCGCTCGGGTCCACGAAGCGGGTGGCGTCCCCGGTGCGGAGGGCCACGCGGAACTCCAGCTCGTTGGGCTGGATGAGGAGGCCCCCGCCCAGGTAGCCGATCACCTGGCCCTGGCGCACCCGGTCCCCTTCCTGCACCAAAGGGGCCTGCAGGTTGGTGTAGACGGTGGCCAGCTCTTCCGTATGGACCAGCATCACCGTGTAGCCCAGGTTGGGGAGGTACAAGACCCCGGCCACGTACCCGTCGGCGGCCGCCTGGACCGGGCTTCCCGGGGCGGGGGCGGCGATCACCTGGAAGGGGCCTTCCTTCCCGTAGGGGACGGCGATCCGTCCCCCAGGGACGGGGAAGGCGAGGCGGCCCACCGTGGCCGGAAGAGGGGGCGGCGGGACCACCACGCTGGCCTGGGCGGCCCGGCGGGCCTCCTCTTCCCGGCGCCGCCTCTCGGCCTCCTCCTGGAGGGCCTTTAGGCGCTGCCGTTCCTCCAGGAGCCGCTTTTGCAGCTCGGCCAGGCGGCTTTGGAGCTGGGCCCGCTCCTCGAGGGCGTCCCGGAGGAGGGCCTTCTTGCCCGCCTCCTCCCGCCTGAGCTCGGCGAGGACCGCTTCAAGCCCCCGCCGCTTCGCTTCCAGCGCCCGCTGCGTCTCGGCAAGCTCCGCCTCCTTGGCCGTGAGGGACTGGACCAGAAGCTCCAGCCTCGCCTTCTCCTCCCTAAGGGCCTTCAGGGTGGCCTGGAGGGTCTTCACCAAGGCGGTGTCCTGGCGGGAGATGTACCCCACCCAGCGGGCCCGGACGGCGAGGTCGGTGAAGGACTCGGCCCTAAGCAAGGGAAGGTAGCGGCCTGCCCGCTCCCGGTGCAGGCTCACCATGAGGGCCTGGAGCCTTTCCCGCAAGGCCTCGAGGTCTTTCTCCAGCTTGGCGATCCTGGCCTCCGTTTGCCGCACCTCCTCCTTAAGGCGGGCCGTCTCTTGCTTGAGCCGCCGCCTTTCGGCCTCGAGGCGGGCGATCTCCTTTTCCAGGGCCGCCTTTTCCCCGAGGAGGTTCTTGAGCCTCTGGGAGATCTGGGCAAGCTCCTGGTTCAGCGCCTGGATGCGCTTCGCCGCCTCCTCCTCCAGGGCCCGGGCCCGGGCGGCCTGGGCCTCCAGATCCTGGACGCGCTTTTCCTGGGCCGCGAGGTCCTGGCTCCAGGCGGGGGCAAGGAGGAGGAGGACAAGGAGGAGGAGGCGGCCCACCTCACACCTCCCGCAGGTGGGCCCGGCTTGCGGCGAAAGCCCCGCCTGCGCCCAGGACGAGGGCCAGGAGGAGGACGAGGCCCGCCGTCCGCCCCAGGTCCTCGGGGGAGAGGACGGGGACGAAGGGCAGGAGGGTCTGGACCGCCTGGGCCAGGGCCCGGTAGAGGAAGGCCCCCACGGCCACGGCGAGAAGCCCCGCTCCCAAGGTGAGGAACGTTCCCTCCACGACGAAGGGGGCCTGGATGAACCGCCGGGTGGCGCCCACGAGGAGCATGATGCCCAGGGCCTCCCGCCGGCTCTCCACCGAGAGGCGGATGGAGCCCATGACGCTGAAGAAGGTGTTGAGGAGGAGAAGCCCCACGAGGACCAGCATGGCCACGCGGCTGCCCTGGAGGAGCTGGACGAGCCTTTCCGTGATCTCTCCCCCGTACTCCACCCCTTCCACCCCGGGGAGGCGGGCGAGGCGCTCCGCCACCCGCCGCACCGCCTCGGGTTCCCTAAGCCGCAGGCGCAGGGTGTCGGGCAGGGGGTTTTCCACCAGGTCCTTGGCCTCCGCCAGGTAGGGGTAGTCCAGGACCAGCTGGGCCAGGGCCTCCTCCTTGGTCTGGAGCCGGGCGGAGGCCACCTCGGGCCACTTTTGGATCTCGGCGAGAAGGCCTTCCACGTCCGCCTTGGGGCCGAGGAAGGCGGCCACCTCCAGCTCCCGCTCCATGGTCTGGACCACCCGCTCCAGGTTCCAGAGGAGGAGCCCCAGGAAGTAGAGCAGGGTGAAGGAGACCAGGGCGGTGAAGAAGGTGGCGAGGCTTGCCGTGGGGTGGCGGAAAACCTGCTTTAGCCCCTCGCGGATGGCGTACACGCCCCCATCTTACGGGCTTTGCATTAGAGCTCCTGAAAGTCCCGGGGAAAGCGGGAGAGGAGCTCCACGCCGCTTTCGGTGAGGAGGACGAGCTCCTCAAGCCGCACGCCCCCAAGCCCCGGCAGGTAGACCCCGGGCTCCACCGTCACCACCATGCCGGGCTCCAGGACCTCCTCGCCGTAGGGGGAGAGGCTCGGCCCCTCGTGAACGGCGAGGCCCACCCCGTGGCCCAGGGAGTGGACGAAGTAGCGGTCCAGCCCGTGGGCCTCCAGCGCTTTTCGGGCCACCGCGTCCACCTCCTTGCCCGTCTTCCCGGGGGCCAAGGCGGCGAGGGCCGCCTCCAGGGCCTCCTCCACCGCCTTGTAGGCCCGGCGGAGCTCCTCCTTGGGCCTGCCGAGGGCGAAGGTGCGGGTCATGTCCGAGTGGTACCCCTCAAGCCGCGCCCCGAGGTCCAGGGTGACGAGCTCCCCTGCCTTTAGGCGCTTCTCCGAGGCCCGCGCGTGGGGCAGGGCCCCCCGCTCCCCGGAGGCCACGATGGGGGGGAAGGCCGCCCCTTCGGCCCCCCGCCTTTTGAGGAAGAACTCCACCTCCAGGGCGATCTCCCGCTCCTCCACCCCGGGCCTGAGGAGGGGGAGGACGTGGGCCAGGGCCTCCTCCGCCAGGGCCTGGGCCTTGCGGATCCTTTCCACCTCCTCCGGGGTTTTGCGGAGCCGGAGCTTTTCCACCACCCCCTTGGTGGGCACCCACTCGGCGGGGACGAGCTCCCTCAGGCGCTCCAGGGCGGCGTAGGGGAGGTGCTCGGCCTCAAAGCCCACCCGGCCCTTCAGGGTCTTGAGGAGGGCCTCCCGCTCTTCCCGCTTGAGGACCTTGGCGGGGATGCGGCTTTCCCTTTCGGCCTCCGGGTAGCGGGGGTCGGTGAGGAGGAAGGCCCCTTCCCCCGTGACCAGGACCTGGGCGTCCTCGGGGTGGGGGAAGCCCGAAAGGTAGCGGACGTTCTCCGGCCGGGTGACGAGGAGGGCGTCAAGCCCGAGGGGCTCTAGGAGGTCCTTCGGCAGCACGGGGGCACTATACCCAAGGCTCCTCCCCCCGGTAAAGCCTAGGGAGGCCTTTGCGGGGTCCCCACGCTGGCGCAAGCCCGCGTGGGGTGGGTTCACTCCGCCCGGGCCAGGTGGAAGACCGCCTTGCCCTCCTCGTCCTCCACCCGGGCCTCAAACCCGCCGAAGAGGCCTTCCCCGAAGGCGGTGGCCAGCACCTCCTCGGCGATCCAGGGCCCGTGCCGCTTCAGGGCCTCGAGGTAGGGGCCCTCCGCCTCGTAGCCCACCCGGATCCGGTCCGAGACCTTGAGGCCCATGTCTTTGCGGGCCTGCTGCAGGAGGCGGATGAGGTCGCGGGCGAGGCCCTCCATGCGGAGGGCTTCCGTGACCTCCACCTTGAGGGCGGCCACGTACCCGTCCTTCTCCAGGGCCTGGTAGCCCTTGGGGGCCTCGGCCTCGAGGAGGACCTCCTCCGGGAGGAGGGTGAGGGCCTCGCCCTCCACCTCCAGGGGGATGGCCTCGCCCTTAAGCGCCAAGGCGGCGGCGCGCTCCCTTTCCCTTTGCAGGGCCTCCCGGATTTTGGGGACGAGCTTGCCGTACTTCCTCCCCAGGAGCTTGAGGTTGGGCAGGACCCTGTAGGAGAGGATCTCCTCCCCGGGTTCCAGGACCCGGACCTCCTTGACGTTGAGCTCCTCGGCGATCTCGTGGGCGAAGCGCTTTAACCCCTCCCGCTCCAAGGCGGTGGGGGCGGTGACGAGGAGGAGGGGAAGGGGGGTGCGGGTCTTGACCCCGCTTTTCGCCCGGGCCGCCCGGGCCAGGTCCACCACCTTGAGCACCGCCCGCATCTGGGCCACCAGGGCCTCGTCGGCCAGGGCCGGGTCGGCCTCGGGCCAGTCGGCGAGGTGGACGCTCTCCTTGGCCTCGGGCCGGACGCTCCGCACCAGGTTCTGCCACAGGACCTCGGCGAGGAAGGGGGTGAAGGGGGCGGCGAGGGTGGCCACCAGGACGAGGGCCTCGTAGAGGGTGGCGTAGGCCGCCTCCCGGTCCAGGGCGTCCTCGTTCTTCCAGAAGCGGCGCCGGTTCCTGCGGACGTACCACTGGGAGAGGTCCTCCACCACGAAGTCCCTCAGGGCGCGGGCGCTCGTGGTGGGGTCGTAGGCCTCGAGGGCCTCCGTCACCCTCTGGATGAGGTCCTGCATGCGGGCGAGGAGCCAGCGGTCCATCTCGGGCCGCTTCTCGGGGGGAGGGGGGTTCTTGAGGTCGGGCCGGTCCAGGTTGGCGTAGGTCACGAAGAAGCTGTAGACGTTCCAGAGGGTGAGGAAGTAGTCCCGCACCGTTTCCCGAACCAGGTTGGGCCCGAAGCGCCGGTCGGCCTCGGGAGGCGCGGAGACGTAGATGTACCACCTGAGGGCGTCCGCCCCGAACTCCCGGATGATGTCCCAGGGGTCCACCACGTTCCCCTTGGACTTGGACATCTTCTGCCCCTTTTCGTCCAGGATGAGGCCGTGGCAGATCACGTTCTTGAAGGCGATGGAGCCGAAGAGCATCACCCCGAGCTGGTGGAGGGAGTTGAACCAGCCCCGGGTCTGGTCAATCCCCTCGGCGATGAAGTCCGCGGGGAAGCTCTCCCGGAACACCTCTTCGTGCTCAAAGGGGTAGTGCAAGGAGGCGAAGGGCATGGCCCCGGAGTCGTACCAGACGTCAATGACGTAGGGGACGCGGCGCATGGTCCCGCCGCAGGCACAGGCGAGCTCCACCTGGTCCACGTAGGGGCGGTGGGGGTCAAAGGGCTCGGGGAGGGGCTTCGTGGCCCTCGCCTTGAGCTCCTGGAAGCTCCCGATGGCCTCCTCCTTGCCGCACGCCTGGCAGACCCAGATGGGGAGGGGTGTCCCCCAGTAGCGGTTGCGGCTTAAGGCCCAGTCCACGAGGTTCTTGAGCCACTCCCCGTAGCGGCCCTCCTTGATGTGGGGGGGCACCCAGTGGATCTCCTGGTTCTTGCGGATGAGCTCGTCCTTGAAGAGGGTGTTTTTGATGAACCAGCTCTCCGTGGCGTAGTACATGAGGGGGGTGGAGCACCGCCAGCAGTGGGGGTAGCTGTGGAGGTAGCTTTCCTCCTTGAAGAGGAGGCCCCGCCCCCTCAGGTCCCTTAGGATCGCCCGGTTGGCCTCGCGGAAGTAGAGGCCCTTAAACGGCTCCACGAGGAGCTTCCCCTCCTCGTCCACGGTCTTCAGGAGGGGAAGCCCGTAGACCCTCGCCGTCTCCAGGTCCTCGGCGCCGAAGGCGGGGGCCTGGTGGACGATGCCCGTCCCGTCCTCTTGACTCACGTAGTCGGCGAGGACCACGAAGTAGCCCTTCTCCAAGGCCTGGGGGTAGGGGGGGGTGTAGGGGAGGCCTTCCAGGGCCTTGCCCGGGAAGGTTTTGAGGACCGGGGTTCCCTCGCCCAAAAGCTTCCTCCCCAGCCCCTCCTCCAGGATCAGGGCCTCGTCTCCCACCTGGAAGGCGGCGTAGGTGTACTCCGGGTGGACTGCTGCGGCCACGTTCCCGGGCAGGGTCCAGGGGGTGGTGGTCCAGATGAGGAGGCTCGCCTTCTCTAGGCCAAGCTTCTTCGGCTCCTTCAAGGGGAAGCGGACGTAGACCGAGGGGTCTTGGATCTCCTTGTACCCCAGGGCGACCTCGTGGGAGGAGAGGGGGGTGCCGCAGCGGGGGCAGTAGGGCACCACCTTGTGGTCCCGGTAGAGGAGGCCCCGGTCAAAGAGGTTCTTCAGGCTCCACCAGATGCTCTCAATATAGGTGGGTTCCAAGGTGGCGTAGGCGTTCTCCAGGTCCACCCAGTAGGCGATGCGCTCGGTAAAGGCCTCCCACTCCTTCTCGTAGGTGAAGACGGACTCGCGGCAGGCTTGGTTGAAGCGCTCAATGCCGTAGGCCTCAATCTCCCGCTTGCTCTTGAGGCCGAGCTTCTTCTCCACCTCCAGCTCCACGGGAAGCCCGTGGGTGTCCCAGCCTGCCCTCCGGGGCGCGTAGTAGCCCCGCATGGTCTTGTAGCGGGGGAAGAGGTCCTTGTAGCTCCGGGCCTGGGCGTGGCCCACGTGGGGGAGGCCGTTGGCGGTGGGAGGGCCCTCGTAGACGGTGTAGCGGGGACCGCCTTTGCGGTTTTCCACGCTCTTTTGGAAGATCTTTTCCCGCTTCCAGAAGGCCAAGACCTCCTCTTCCAGCTTGGGAAAGTTGGGCTCGCCGACCTCCTTGAACATCTCCCACCTCCTAGCAAAACGCCCGCGCCCGAAGGCGCGGACGAAAGCCACGAAAGGCTTCCGCGGTACCACCGCGCTTCCTGGGGAAGCCCCCAGGCCCTCGTTGGGGCGCGATCACGGGCGCCACCCGGCGGGCATTACTCGGGGCCTTGGGCCCCTTTCCTCCCGCGGCTCCGGGGCGATCTTCCCGCCTGCCCTCACCGCCGGGCTTTCACCCTCCCCGGCTCGCTTGGGGCTCTTGGGCAGGGGTACTCTCCCCATCCTCGCCTTTACACCGCCCGCTTCCTGGGGTAAAATCCCCCGTCGGCGGCTAAGCCCATGCTAGCAGCCCATGCCCTGGCTTGACAACGCCCACCCCGGGCCTGCTAGACTGAGGCCAAGCCGAAACCATCCCACGCCACAAGGAGCCAGCCATGGAGCTTTACTTGGACACCGCGAGCTTGGAGGAGATACGGGAGATCGCCGCTTGGGGGGTGCTCTCCGGGGTGACCACCAACCCCACCTTGGTGGCCAAGGCCTTCGCCGCCAAGGGGGAGGCCCTGACCGAGGAGGCCTTCGCCGCCCACCTACGGGCGATCTGCGAGACGGTGGGCGGCCCGGTTTCGGCGGAGGTGACGGCCCTCGAGGCCGAGGCCATGGTGGCGGAGGGCAGGCGGCTTGCCGCCATCCACCCCAATATCGTGGTCAAGCTCCCCACCACCGAGGAGGGCCTCAAGGCCTGCAAACGGCTTTCCGCCGAGGGGATCAAGGTCAACATGACCCTCATCTTCTCCGCCAACCAGGCCCTCCTCGCCGCCCGGGCCGGGGCCAGCTACGTGAGCCCCTTCCTGGGGCGGGTGGACGACATCTCCTGGGACGGGGGGGAGCTTCTTCGGGAGATCGTGGAGATGATCCAGGTCCAGGACCTTCCCGTCAAGGTCATCGCCGCCTCCATCCGCCACCCCCGGCACGTCACCGAGGCCGCCCTTCTGGGGGCGGACATCGCCACCATGCCCCACGCCGTTTTCAAGCAGCTCCTAAAGCACCCCCTCACGGACATCGGCCTTAAGCGCTTCTTGGAGGATTGGGAGAAGGTTAAGCCATGAGAAGGAAGGAAACCCTTCAGGAAACTCCCCTCACCTACCAGGAGCTCGCCAGCAAGATCCTGCCCGAGCTCCACCTCCTGGCCCAGGAGGCGGGCATTGAAGGCTACAAGCGCATGAAGAAGGACCAGCTCATCATGGCCCTCCTGGAGCGGCAGACCCAGGGAGAGGGGCTGAGGCTGGTCAAGGGCTACCTGGAGATCAGCCAGGACGGGTACGGCTTCCTCACCGAGAACCTCCACAACCTGGAGTCCCGGGTGGCCATCGTCTCGGCGGGGCTCATCAAGCAGTACGCCCTGAGGGCCGGGGACTACGTGGTGGGCCAGGCCAGGCCGCCCCGGGAGAACGAGCGCTACGCCACCCTCCTCAAGGTGGAGGCGGTGAACAACCTGGACCCCGAGGCCGCCAAGAACCGCCCCCGCTTTGACGAGCTCACCCCCCAGTTCCCCGACCGGCAGATCCGGTTGGAGACCACCCCGGACGAGCTCTCCACCCGGGTCATTGACCTCCTCGCCCCCATCGGCCGGGGCCAGCGCGGCCTCATCGTGGCCCCTCCCAAGGCGGGGAAGACCACCCTCCTCAAGAAGATCGCCAACGCCGTCCTCAAGAACGAGCCCGACATCAAGGTCATCGTCCTCCTCATTGACGAGCGCCCCGAGGAGGTCACGGACTTCCGGGAGAGCGTCCAAGGCGCCGAGGTCATCGCCAGCACCTTTGACGAGCCTCCCCAGAACCACATCCGCGTGGCCGAGTTCGTCCACGAGAGGGCCAAGCGCATCGTGGAGGAGGGCGGGCACGTGATGATCCTCCTGGACTCCATCACCCGCCTGGCCCGGGCGAACAACCTGGTGACCCCGCCCACGGGGCGCACCCTCTCGGGCGGTCTGGACTCCGCCGCCCTCTACTTCCCCAAGCGCTTCCTGGGGGCGGCCCGGAACATCCGTGGGGGCGGGAGCCTCACCATCCTCGCCACCGCCCTCGTGGAGACGGGCAGCCGCATGGACGACGTGATCTTTGAGGAGTTCAAGGGGACGGGCAACATGGAGCTCCACCTCTCCCGCCGCCTGGAGGAGCGGCGCATCTTCCCCGCCATCGACATCCTCAAGTCCGGCACGAGGCGGGAGGAGTTGCTCCTCGGCGAGGAGGTCACCCACAAGATGTGGCTCCTGCGCAAGGTCCTGGCGGACATGGACCCCGCGGAGGCCATGGAGATGCTCCTCGCCCGGCTCGCCCGCACCAAGAACAACAAGGAGTTCCTGGCCTCCCTGGCCGCCCGCTGACCCCTTTGGGTTTCCGCGGAACCCCTCTGCCGGGGCCTCCCTGGGGGCTTGGGCTCCCGGCGGGTGGTATGCTAAGGCCAGGTGCTTCGGCACCTCCTTCGGGGCGGGGTGGAAGTCCCCACCGGCGGTGAAAGCCCGCGAAGCCCCCAAAGGGGCCCGACCCGGTGGAATTCCGGGGCCGACGGTGAAAGTCCGGATGGGAGAAGGAGGGCCACTTGCGCGACCTGGACGAGCGCTTTCTGCGAAGGGCCCTGCAGCTTGCCGAAAGGGCCCGGGGCCACACGAGCCCGAACCCCCTGGTGGGGGCGGTCCTGGTAAGGGAAGGCCGGATCGTGGGCGAGGGGTTTCACCCCCGGGCGGGAGAGCCCCACGCCGAGGTCTTCGCCCTCCAGCAGGCGGGGGAGCTCGCCCGGGGGGCCACGGCCTACGTGACCCTCGAGCCCTGCGACCACTTCGGGCGCACCCCGCCCTGCTCCCTGGCCCTCCTCCAGGCGGGGGTTTCCCGGGTGGTGGTGGCGGCCCGGGAGGAAAACCCCGTGGCCAAGGGGGGGCTTGAGCGCCTGCGGGCGGGGGGGGTCCAGGTGGAGGCGGGCCTTTTGGAGGCCGAGGCCCGGGCCCAGAACGAGGTCTTCTTCGCCGTGCAGAAAAAGGGCCTTCCCTTCGTCCTCCTCAAGGCGGCCCTCACCCTGGACGGGAAGGTGGCCGCCCCTTCGGGGGACGCCCGCTGGATCTCCTCGGAGGCGAGCCGCCGCGTGGCCCACGCCTACCGGCAGTGGCTTCCCGCCGTGATGGTGGGGGTGGGGACTGTCCTAAAGGACGACCCCGCCCTCACCGTGCGGGAACCCGACTTCCGCCCCTTTCCCCTCATGGTGGAGCCCCCGCCCCTCCGCGACCCCCTCAAGGTGGTCCTGGACACCGAGGCGAGGACGCCCCCCACGGCCCGCCTCTTCCGGAAGGGCCCCAGGGGCGAGCCCGCCCGGGTTCTGGTCTTCGTGGGGGAGGGGGCCCCAGGGGCGCGGGTTTCGGCCCTGGAGGAGGCGGGGGCCCGGGTGGTGGCCCTCCCCCGGGAAGGGGGGCGGGTGGACCCGGAAAGGGCCCTCGCCTTCCTCCTGGAGGAGGGGGTGGACGGGGTGCTCCTGGAGGGGGGGCCGAGGCTTGCCGGGGCCTTTCTGGAAAGGGGCCTGGTGGACAAGCTCGCCCTCTTCCTCGCCCCCCGGATCCTGGGGGAGGGGAGGGGGCTTGCCGAGGGCTTTAGGGTGGAGCGGGTGGCGGAGGCCCTCCGCCTTCGCCTTGCCCGCAGGGAGTGGCTGGGGGAGAACCTCTGGCTCGAGGCCTACCCGGAGGGATAGATGTTCACGGGACTCGTGGAGGAAACGGGGGAGATCCTGAAGGTGGAGGAAGGGCCCTTCCTCCGGGTCTACATAGGTGCCCGGAAGGTGCTGGAGGACCTCAAGGTGGGGGACTCCGTGGCCGTGGACGGGGCCTGCCTCACGGCGGTGGCGGTGGAGGAGGGGGGGTTTTGGGTGGAGCTCGCCCAGGAGACCCTGCGCCGCACCGCCCCCACCTGGCGGGTGGGGCACAGGCCCAACCTGGAGCGGGCCCTGAAGGTGGGGGACAGGCTTGGGGGGCACTTCGTCACCGGGCACGTGGACGGGGTGGCGAGGCTTTGGGAGGTCCGCGAGGCCCCAGGGGCCAAGGACTTCTACTTCCTCCCCCCCAAGGCGCTCGCCCCCTACATCGCCGAGAAGGGGAGCGTGGCCCTAAACGGGGTCTCCCTCACGGTGGCGGGGCTTACGGGGGAGGCCTTCTGGGTCACCCTCATCCCCCACACCCTCGAGGTGACCAACCTGGGGAGGCTTCGGGTGGGGGACGGGGTGAACCTCGAGGTGGACCTCATCGCCCGTTACGTGGCGCGGCTTTTGGGGAGAGCGTGATGGAAGGGATCGCCAGCGTCAAGGAACTTCTGGAGGAGCTCAAGGCGGGCCGCCCCGTGATCTTGGTGGACGACGAGGACCGGGAGAACGAGGGCGACCTGATCATGGCGGCGGAGCACGTGACCCCGGAGTGGGTGAACTTCATGCTCAAGGAGTGCCGGGGCCTCCTCTGCGTGGCCCTCACGGAGGAGAGGGCCAAGGCCCTGGACCTCCCCCTCATGGTGGAGAGGAACCAGGACCCCCAGGGCACCCGCTTCACCGTGAGCGTGGACGCCCGGGGGACGACCACGGGGATCAGCGCCTTTGAGCGGGCGGCCACCATCCGGCTCCTCGCCGACCCCGAGGCCACGGCCCAGGACTTCCGCCGCCCGGGGCACGTCTTTCCCCTGGTGGCGAGGCCCGGGGGGGTCTTGCGCCGCGCCGGGCACACGGAGGCCACGGTGGACCTGTTGCGCCTCGCCGGCCTCACCCCGGTGGGCAGCCTCATTGAGATCCTCAAGGAGGACGGCACCATGGCCCGCCTGCCCGACCTCCTGGCCTTCGCTAGGAGGCACGGCCTCAAGGTGGGCACCATCGCCGACCTCATCCGCTACCGCCTGGAGAAGGGGGACCTCTACGTGCGGCGGGAGGCGGAGGCCCTCCTTCCCACCCGCTTTGGGGAGTTCCGCATCCTGGGCTACCGCGACACCCTCACGGGGGAGGAGCACGCCGCCTTGGTCATGGGAAGCTGGGCGCCGGAGGAGCCCGTCCTCGTGCGCATGCACTCCGAGTGCCTCACCGGGGACGCCCTCCACTCCCTGCGGTGCGACTGCGGCTTCCAGAGGGACCTGGCCCTACAGCGGATCGCCGAGGAGGGGAAGGGGGTCTTGGTCTACCTGAGGCAGGAGGGGCGGGGGATCGGCCTCGTGAACAAGATCAAGGCCTACCACCTCCAGGACCAAGGGCTGGACACGGTGGAGGCCAACCTGGCCCTGGGGTTTCCCCCGGACCTCCGGGACTACGGCGTGGGGGCCCAGATCCTCTACGACCTCGGGGTGCGGAAGATGCGCCTCCTCACCAACAACCCGCGCAAGGTCCGGGCCCTCTCCGGCTTCGGCATAGAGATCGTGGAGCGCATCCCCTTGAGGGCCGGGGACAACCCCCACAACGAGCGCTACCTCCAGGCCAAGAAGGAGAAGCTCGGGCACTGGATGGATTGAGGCCGCCTTGCGCGGGCGTGGAGGCCCCGGCGAAAGGTCTCCGGGAGGAGGAGGGTAGCATAGGGGCATGCTCCCCCTCAGGGTCCTGGTCCTCCTCCTGCTCCTCCTCGCCTTCCTGGACCCCAGGTGGCCCCTTGAGGGGCGGGTGGTCTACCTCCTGGACTTCTCCCCCTCGGCCCGGGAGGCCGTCTTCGCCCTGGCCGCGAGGCTTCCCAAGGACGGGGTCTACGTGGCCTTCGCCGAGCGGGCCGCCACCCTGCCCTCGCCCACGGCGCGAAGGCTGGACCTTGGGGAGGGGACGGACCTCCGGGAGGCCTACAAGGAGGCGCTCCGCCACCGGCCAAGCCGGGCGGTTTTGGTCTCCGACGGGCTTTTGGAGCCCATCCCTCCGCCCTTTCCCCTGGACGCCCTTTACGTCCCTCCAAGGCCTTACGTGGCGGTGCGCCTTGTCCCCCCGGCCTACCCCCTCTACGGGGAGACCGTGGGGGTGGGGGTGGTGCTGGAAGCCCCCGTGCCCGCGGAGGCGAGAGTCCGGGTGGAAGGCCCTGGGGGGGTCCTGGAGAGGGCGTTGAGGGTGGAGGGGAGGAAGGCCCTCGTCTATACCTTTCCCCTCACGGAGAAGGCGGCGGTCCGGGCGGTGGCGGAAGGCCCTTGGGGGCGGAGCGAGGCGGAGGTGGAGGTGGCCCCCGCCGACCGGGCGAAGGCCGTGGTGCTGGGCGACCCGGCCGCGGCCCGCTACCTCGAGGCCCAGGGCTTCCAGGTGGAGGAGGGCTTTACGCTTCCCCTGGAGGCGGACCTGGTGGTCGTGGGCACGGGGGTTTTGGACCTCCCCGAGGGGGCGCCCGAGGCCCTTAAGGCCTTCCTCCGCCGGGGGGGCGGCCTCCTCTTCACCGCCACCCCGAAGGGCCTCTTCTTCGGGGGCTGGGATAGGGCTTTGCCCGAGGAGCTTCCCCTGAAGCCCTTAGGCCGGGAGGGGGCGGCCTTGGTCCTCGTCCTGGATGTCTCGGGGAGCATGGCGGGAGAGAAGCTCTCCATGGCGGTGGCCGGGGCCTTGGCCCTGGTGGAAAGCGCCGCCCCCGAGGACCGCCTGGGGGTGGTGGTCTTCTCCTCGGGCCACCGGGTTCTCTTTCCCCCGAGGCCCATGACCGCCCAGGCCAAGAAGGAGGCGGAAAGCCTCCTCCTCTCCTTAAGGGCGGGGGGGGGGACGGTCCTCGGGGGGGCCTTCCGGGAGGCGGTCCGCCTCCTCCAGGGGGTACCGGGGGAGCGGAAGGCGGTCCTGGTCCTCACCGACGGCCTCATCGCCGACGCCAAGGAACCTATCCTGGACCTGGCCCAGACCTCCGGGGTGGAAGTGAGCGCCCTCGCCCTGGGCCCCGACGCCGACGCCCCCTTCCTGAAGGAGCTCGCCCGGAGGGGCGGGGGACGTTTCTACCAGGCCCCCTCTCCCAGGGAGCTTCCCCGCCTCTTCCTGCGGGAGGGGCAGGAGGTCTTCCGGGGGGAGGCCCTGGAGGGAAGGTTCCCCGTGGAGGCCAGGCCCCACGCCCTGACCGAGGGCTTCCGCTTCCCGCCCCTTTCCGTCCTCCTCCCCGCGAGGGCCGAGCCTTGGGCCCAGGTCCTCCTCACAAGCGGCGAGCGGGCCGTCCTCGCCATCGGGGAGCGGGGGGAGGGGAGGGTCGCGGCCTTGGCCACGGACCTCTCCCGCTCCTGGCGGGACTTCCCCGAGGCCTCGGCCTTCCTCGGGGGGCTTTTCCGCTGGCTCATCGGGGCGAGGCGGGCCCTCGCCCTCTACGCCTACCCGGAGGGGGAGGGGGTGAGGGTGGTGGCCTTGGGTCCCCTGGAGGCGCCCGAGATCCTCTCGGGAGGGACGAGGCGGCCCATGGTCCCCACCGGGCCCCTCCGCTTTGAGGCCCGGGTGGAAGGGGAGGGGGTGCTTTTGGACAGGGGGCTCCGCCTCCCCCTCGCCCTTCCCCTCCCGGGGGAGTGGAGCCCGCGGGACGGGCGCGAGGTCCTGAGGGCCCTGGCCGAGGCCTCGGGAGGCCGGCTCCTCGCGGGCCCAGGGGAGGCCTCCTCGGGGAAGGAGGCCCTTCCCTTGAGGCCCTTCCTCGTGGGCCTCGCCCTGGCCCTCTTCCTGTTGGAGCGCTTCCTGGAGGCCCGCCTTGACAGGGGGGCTTCCCGTGCCCTACCTTAGGGCAGGTATGCGCGAAGGGCCCTTGCCCTCGAGTCCCGAGCGCTGAGGGCCGCCCCCGGGCGGCCTTCGGCGGGAAAGGAGGCCGCCTGTGGAGGAAAAGTTGGCCGTTTCCCTCCAAGAAGCCTTGCAGGAAGGGGACACCCGGGCCCTCCGGGAGGTCTTGGAGGAGATCCACCCCCAGGACCTCCTCGCCCTCTGGGATGAGCTTAAGGGGGAGCACCGCTACGTGGTCCTCACCCTCCTCCCCAAGGCCAAGGCCGCCGAGGTCCTCTCCCACCTCTCCCCGGAGGAGCAGGCGGAGTACCTGAAGACCCTCCCCCCCTGGCGCCTGAGGGAGATCCTGGAGGAGCTCTCCTTGGACGACCTCGCCGACGCCCTTCAGGCGGTGAGGAAGGAGGACCCCGCCTACTTCCAGCGCCTCAAGGACCTCCTGGACCCGAGGACGCGGGCCGAGGTGGAGGCCCTGGCCAGGTACGAGGAGGACGAGGCGGGCGGCCTCATGACCCCGGAGTACGTGGCCGTGCGGGAGGGGATGACCGTGGAGGAGGTCCTCCGCTTCCTGCGCCGGGCGGCCCCCGACGCCGAGACCATCTACTACATCTACGTGGTGGACGAAAAGGGCCGCCTCAAGGGGGTGCTCTCCTTGCGGGACCTCATCGTGGCCGACCCCAGGACGCGGGTGGCGGAGATCATGAACCCCAAGGTGGTCTACGTGCGCACGGACACGGACCAGGAGGAGGTGGCCCGCCTCATGGCCGACTACGACTTCACCGTGCTGCCGGTGGTGGACGAGGAGGGCCGCCTGGTGGGGATCGTCACCGTGGACGACGTCCTGGACGTGCTGGAGGCCGAGGCCACGGAGGACATCCACAAGCTCGGCGCCGTGGACGTGCCCGACCTCGTCTACAGCGAGGCGGGCCCCGTGGCCCTGTGGCTTGCCCGGGTGAGGTGGCTCGTGATCCTGATCCTCACGGGGATGGTTACGAGCTCCATCCTCCAGGGGTTTGAGAGCGTCCTCGAGGCCGTCACCGCCTTGGCCTTCTACGTCCCCGTCCTCCTCGGCACCGGGGGGAACACCGGCAACCAGTCGGCCACCCTTATCATCCGCGCCCTCGCCACCCGCGACCTGGACCTCAGGGACTGGCGGCGGGTCTTCCTCAAGGAGATGGGGGTGGGCCTCCTCCTCGGCCTCACCTTGAGCTTTCTCCTCGTGGGCAAGGTCTACTGGGACGGCCACCCCCTCCTCCTCCCCGTGGTGGGCGTGTCCTTGGTCCTCATCGTCTTCTTCGCCAACCTGGTGGGGGCCATGCTCCCCTTCCTCCTGAGGCGCTTGGGCGTGGACCCGGCCTTGGTGTCCAACCCCCTCGTGGCCACCCTCTCGGACGTCACGGGCCTCCTCATCTACCTCTCCGTGGCCCGCCTGCTTTTGGAGGCGGTATGACCCCACCCCATGCCGGCGCAAGCCGGCATGGGGGCCCCGGAAAGGCTTTCTGGTTTCCCTAGGCCGGTGGAGCGAAAGGGGAAGTGCGAGCATGAGGCTTCGGATGCGCGTGGAGTGGAGCCGGGGAAGCCCCTACCGCTACGCCTGGGAGGGGGGAGGGCTTCGCTTCGTGGGCCAAGACCGCCCCGCCCCCGTGAACTACGGCCTCGTGGAAGGGCTCCTCAACCCGGCGGACGGGGAGGAGGTGGACGCGGTCTACCTGGGGCCGCCCCTCTCCCCGGGAGAGGAGGCGGAGGGCCTTTTGCTGGGCATGGTGGCCCTGGCCGACGGGGACCACAAGCTCCTCCTGGCCCAAAGCCCCGAGGGCCTGGACCCTAAGGAGGCCGCCCGCCTCCTCGCCTGGTTTTCCCCGGAACGCCGGCCCACCCTCTTGGGGCCTGAGGAGGCCGGGGCCTGGGTGAAGGGCCTAAAGGAGAGGCAGGACCGGCGCCTCGGGGCCTTCTTGGGCCTCGCCGTGGGGGACGCCCTCGGGGCCCAGGTGGAGGGCCTGCCCAAGGGCACCTTTCCGGAGGTCCGGGAGATGAAGGGCGGGGGGCCCCACCGCCTTCCCCCCGGGTTCTGGACCGACGACACGAGCCAGGCCCTCTGCCTGGCGGAAAGCCTCTTGCAGCGGGGGTTTGACCCCAAGGACCAGATGGACCGCTACCTGCGCTGGTACCGGGAGGGGTACAGGAGCGCCACCGGGGTCTGTTTTGGCCTCGGCCACGCCACCAGGAGGGCCCTGGAGCGCTACGCCGCCACGGGCGACCCCTATGCGGGGGACGAGGCGGGGGCGGGAAACGGGCCCTTGATGCGCCTCGCTCCCCTCGTCCTCGCCTACGAGAACCACCCTGACCTTCTTTCCCTGGCCCGGCGCGCCGCCCGGACCACCCACGGGGCGAGGGAGGCCCTCGAGGCCACCGAGGTCCTCGCCTGGCTCCTCCGGGAGGCCCTGAGGGGGGCACCCAAGGAGGCCCTCCTCGCCCTTGAGCCCTTCCGGGGGGCCGACCTCCACCCCGCCCTAAGGCGGGTGGTGGAAGGAGGGTTTTGGGAGGCGCCGGAGGAGGGGCCGGGCTACGCCCCCGGGACCCTGGCCGCGGCCCTTTGGGCCTTCGCCCGGGGGCGGGACTTTGAGGAGGGGATGCGCCTCGCCGTGAACCTGGGGGGGGACGCGGACACCGTGGGGGCGGTCTACGGCCAGCTCGCCGGGGCCTACTACGGCCTTGGGGCGATCCCCGGGCGCTGGCTTAGGGCCCTCCACCTGCGGGAGGAGATGGAGGCCCTGGCCCTCGCGCTCTACAGGATGAGCATGGCGTCCCCCAGGGAGTAGAAGCGGTAGCCCTCGGCCACGGCCAGGCGGTAGGCCTCGAGGGTCCGCTCCCTCCCCAAGAAGGCCGCCACCAGCATGAGGAGGGTGGAGCGGGGCAGGTGGAAGTTGGTGAAGAGGGCGTCAACCACCTTGAAGGTGTAGGGGGGGCGGATGAAGAGCCGCGTCTCCCCCTCGCCCGCCACCACCCCGACCCCTTCCCGGTAGGCGCTCTCCAGGGCCCGGACCACCGTGGTGCCCACGGCGACGACCCGCCGCCCCTCCGCCTTGGCCCGGTTCACGGCCTCCGCCACCTCCTCGGGGATGGCGTAGGGTTCGGCGTGCATCTCGTGCTTCTCGGGGTCCCCCTTCACCGGGCGGAAGGTGCCGGGGCCCACGTGCAGGGTGAGGAAGCGAAGCTCCACCCCCATTTCACGAAGTCTTTCCAGAAGCTCCGGGGTGAAGTGGAGGCCGGCGGTGGGGGCGGCCACGGACCCCGGGCGCCTGGCGTAGACCGTCTGGTAGCGCTCCATGGGGATCTTGGCCTTGATGTAGGGGGGAAGGGGAACCTCCCCCACCTCCTCCAGGTGGGCCACGAGGTCGCCTTGGAAGCGGAGGAGGCGCACCCCGTCCTCCTCCACCGCCACCACCTCCGCCTGAAGGCCCGGGACCGGGGCCAGGTCCTTGGGGGAGAGGAGGAGGAGCCGGGTTCCGGGGGGCGCCTTCCTCGCGGGGCCCAGGAGGGCTTCCCAAAGCCCGGGGGAGCGCTCCCGCACCAGGAGGATCTCCACCTTTCCCCCCGTGGGCTTCCTGGCGAGAAGCCTCGCCGGGATCACCTTGCTCTCGTTGAAGACCAGGACGTCCCCGGGGCGCAGGAACTCGGGCAGGTCCCGCACCCGCTTGTGCGCCACCCGGAAGGGGCCTTCCCTGTAGACCACCATCAGCCGGGCCATGTCCCTGGGCTCCACCCCTTCCTGGGCGATCTGCTCGGGAGGGAGGTGGTAGTCGTAGGCTTCCAGGCCTTCCACGGCTAGCGCTCAGCGTTTTTGGGTTCCATGAAGGCCCCGGGGATCTCGGGGAGGTGGGTGAAGCGGTCCACGGCGTCAATGAGCCGCTGGGCCGTGGTCTCCCGGAAGGCGATCACCTCCACCCGGATGCCCCGCTCCATCAGGACCTCGAGGATCTCCACGAAGTCCCCGTCCCCGCTCCCCAGGACCACCACGTCCAGGTAGGGCATGAGCCGGACCATGTCGGCGGCGATGCCCATGTCCCAGTTGCCGGAGTAGATGGGCCGCCCGCCTTCCCCCGTCTCCTTCACCGTGAGGTACATCCGGCGGACCTTGTACCCGATGGTGGAAAGCTTGTAGATGAAGGGCCAGGCGGAGGTGTCCCCCTCCTTCTCCACCACGTAGGCGGTGGCCCGCACCAGACGTCTTCCCCCCACGGCGAAGCGCAGGAGGCTCTCAAAGTTGACGTTGCGCTCGTAGTAGTCCCGGGCCGAGTGGTAGAGGTTCTGGGTGTCCACGAACACCCCTACCCGCTGCTCCTGGTAGTGGCCGAGGGGTTCCGCCATCGGGGTCCATCATACCGCCTGGGCCTCTTGGGAGAGGGCCCGGACGCGCTCGGCGAGCTCCCGCGCCACCTCCTCCGCCCCCTCCTCCGCCTCCACCATGACCCGGACCACGGGCTCCGTGCCCGAGGGGCGGACGTTCACCCGGCCCCTCCCCCCTAGCCGGGCCTCGGCCTCGCGGACGGCCTCCCCAAGCCTCGGGTCCGCCATCACCTTGGCCTTGTCGGAAACCCGCACGTTGAGGAGCACCTGGGGGTAGAGGGGAAGCGCCTCGTACCAGTCGGCGAGGTCCCCGCCCAGGGCCTTCAGGGCCTTCAGGGTGAGGAGGGCGGTGAGGAGGCCGTCCCCCGTGGTGTGGTGGCGGAGGAAGATCACGTGCCCCGAGGGCTCCCCTCCCAGGGCCAGGCCCGTCTCCTTGAGCTTCTCCAGGACGTACCGGTCGCCCACCGCCGCCCGGTGGAAGGCGAGGCCCCTTTCCTTGAGGGCCACCTCCAGGGCCATGTTGCTCATCACCGTCCCCACCACGCCTTTCTCCCCAAAGGCCAAGGCGGCGAGGTAGAGGACGTGGTCCCCGTGGAAGAGGCGCCCCTTGCGGTCTATGAACTGCACCCGGTCCCCGTCCCCGTCAAAGGCGATTCCCAGGTCCAGCCCGAGCTCCACCACGAAGCGGCTCAAGGCCTCGGGGTGGGTGGAGCCGCAGCCCCGGTTGATGTTCCGGCCGTCCGGGGTGTTGAAGAAGGCCATGACCTCGGCCCCCGCCTTCTGGAAGAGCTTGGGCCCGATGCGGTAGGTGGCCCCGTGGGCGAGGTCCAGGCCCACCTTGAGCCCCGTGAGGTCCGGGGCGTGGGCGAGGAGGAAGTCCAGGTACATCCTCTCCGCCTCCCGGAAGTCCCCCACGGTGCCGATCCCCCGGGTGGGGTGGTCTTCCAGGAGAAGGCGCTCAATCTCCTCCTCGGCCCCGTCGGGGAGCTTCTCCCCCGTGGGCCCGAAGAACTTGATGCCGTTGTCCTGGTAGGGGTTGTGGCTCGCCGAGATCACCGCCCCCGCCGTGGCCTTGAGGGCCTTGGTGAGGTGGGCGACCCCCGGGGTGGGGAGGACCCCGAGGTGCTCCACCCGCACCCCCTGGCTCATAAG
The DNA here is from genome assembly GCF_000091545.1 of Thermus thermophilus HB8. Lineage (GTDB taxonomy): Bacteria > Deinococcota > Deinococci > Deinococcales > Thermaceae > Thermus > Thermus thermophilus. The sequence goes on along the minus strand of NC_006461.1, from coordinate 1,000,850 downwards.
CCCCGCCGCCAGGGCGGCCTCCAGGAGGTCCGAGGACTCCCGGGTGTCCTTGGCGAGGAGGACCACGGGCCTTTTTTCCTGGGCAAGGAAGTAGGCCCCCGCCGCCTGGCCGAGCTTTAGGACAAACTCCGGGGTAAGAGGGGGCTTCCCTGCCTCCCCCCGCACCCCGTCGGTGCCGAAGTAGCGCCTCATGGCGGCCACTATACCAGGGCCCGTGGGGCGGGTGGGACGAACCCTCCGCCGGGTGCTCTTACCCAGGGCCCGCCTCTTGATTTACTCAATGTGCTGAGTAAAAATGCTCAGTATGTTGAGCAAAATCTCCTTCACCCGTCCCCAGGCCCAGGAGCTCCTAAGGCGGCTCCAGGCGCCCCGCCACCTCCTCCAGGTGGTGCTGGGCCCCAGGCAGGTGGGCAAGACCACCCTTGCCCTGCAGGTGGCCCAGACCTGCGGTCTCCCCTACCACTACGCCTCCGCCGACGAACCCACCCTCAAGGAAGCCCCCTGGCTGGAAACCCAGTGGACCCTAGCCCGCCGCCTGGCGCAGGCGGGGGAAGCCCTCCTGGTCTTGGACGAAGCCCAGAAGGTGCTGGGCTGGTCGGAAACCCTCAAGCGCCTCTGGGACGAGGACACCCTACGGGGCCTTCCCCTAAAGGTGGTCCTCCTGGGCTCCTCTCCCCTGCTTCTGCAAAAGGGCCTTTCCGAAAGCCTCGCCGGCCGCTTTGAGGTCCTTCACCTCCCTCACTGGAGCTTTTACGAGATGGAGCGAGCCTTCGGGTACACCCTCCCCGAGTACCTCTACTTCGGGGGTTACCCGGGCGCGGCCCCCCTGCGGGAAGAGCCCGAGAGGTTCGCTCGCTACATCAAAGACGCCCTTTTAGAAACCACCCTGGGACGCGATATCCTGCTCCACACCCGGGTGGAGAAACCCGCCCTCCTCCGAAGGGTCTTGGAGCTTGGCCTCCTCTACAGCGGCCAGGTGCTCTCCTACACAAAGATGCTGGGGCAACTCCAGGACGCTGGGAACACGGTGACCTTGGCCTATTACCTGGAGCTCTTGGAAGGGGCGGGCCTTCTCGGTGCCCTGCAAAAGTACGCCGCCGAGCCCATCCGGCGCCGGGCCTCGAGCCCAAAGCTCCTGGCCCTTAACACGGGACTCATCACGGCCGTCCTGGGGCTCTCCCCAGAGGAGGTGTGGGAGGACGCCGCCCTCATGGGGCGGCTCGTAGAAACCGCCGTGGGCGCCCACCTTCTGGCCCACGCGCACCAGGGGGGCTTTGAGGTGTACTACTGGCGGGAAAGGGACCAGGAAGTGGACTTTGTCCTTCAAAAGGGAAAGCGCCTCCTGGCCCTCGAGGTCAAAAGCGCCCCCTCAAAAAGAACCCAGGGCCTGGAAGCCTTCACCCGCACCTTTGGGGCTAAAGGCCTCCTGGTAGGCCCAGAGGGCGTTCCCCTGGAGGCGTTTCTGAGGGACAACCCCTTGAACTTCCTCTAAACGGCAGGGCCCCCCTAACCCTTGGCGGAAAGCCAGTCCTCCCCCATCCCCACCTCCACCTCCAGGGGCACGGCGAGGGGATAGGCCTTCTCCATGGCCTCCTTGGCCAAAGCCGCCACCTCCTCGGCCCGCGCTTGGGGGGCCTCCAGGAGGAGCTCGTCGTGGACCTGGAGGAGCATGCGGGCCCCCATCTCCCGGAGGCGGGGGAAGAGCTTCACCATGGCGAGCTTCATGAGGTCGGCGGCGGTGCCCTGGACGGGCATGTTGAAGGCCATGCGCTCCGCGGCCTCCCTGACGCTCTTCACCCGGGCGTTGAGGTCGGGCACGTAGCGCCTTCTTCCGAAGAGGGTTTCCACGTAGCCCCGCTTCCTCCCCTCCTCCAGGGTCTTTTCTATCCAGGCCCGCACCTTGGGGAAGCTTTGGAAGTAGCGCTCTATAAAGGCCACCGCCTCCTCGTAGGGGATGGCAAGCTCCTGGGAGAGCCTATGGGCGGACATGCCGTAGAGGACGCCGAAGTTCACCGTCTTGGCCGCCCGGCGCATCAGGGGGTCCACGGCCTCCGGGGGGACGCCGAACATCCAGCTTGCGGTCTGGGTGTGGATGTCCTTCCCCTCCTGGAAGACCCTGATCAGGTTTTCGTCCCCGGAGAGGTGGGCGAGGACGCGGAGCTCTATCTGGCTATAGTCCAGGGCCACCAACGCCCAACCCGCCTCGGCCACGAAGGCCCGGCGGATCCTCTGGCCCAAGGGGGTGCGGACGGGGATGTTCTGCAGGTTGGGGTCGGAGCTACTAAGCCTCCCCGTGGCCGTGGCCGTCTGGTTGAAGCGGGTGTGGAGGCGGCCCGTCCTCGGGTGGACGAGGCTTGGGAGGGGGTCCACGTAGGTGTTCTTGAGCTTGGTGAGCTCCCGGTGCTGGAGGATCTTCTCCACGATGGGGTGGGCCTCCCGTAGGGCCTCCAGCACCGCGGCGCTGGTGGAGCGCTTGCCTGTCTTTTGCGTCTTCCCCAAGGCGGGAAGCCTAAGCTCGTCAAAGAGCACCCTTTCCAGCTGGTCCCGGGAGTTGAGGTTGAAGGGGTGGCCCGCCAAGCGGAAGACCTCCTCCTCGAGGCGGCGGATCTCCTCCGCAAGCTCCAGGGAAAGGGCCTGAAGGTAGGCCACGTCCAGCCGTACCCCGGTGGCCTCCATGTGGGCCAGGACCCGGGAGAGGGGCTTTTCCACCTCGTGGTAGAGCCAAAGGAGCTTCTCCTCCCCCTCGAGGCGCTTAAGGAGGTTCCGATGGAGCCTCTCCGAGAGGAGGGCCCGGTGGGCGGCGTCCTCCGTCCACTCCCCCCCGTAGCGCCGCGCCACCCCCTCGGGGGTGGTGTTGGAGGGGTCCAGGAGGTAGGCGAGGAGCATGGGGTCGTCCCCGGGCACGAGGTCTAGCCCCTCCCTCGAGGCCAAGACGGCGAGGTCCTTGGCGAGGAGGCCCCGGACCTCCTTGAGGTCCTTTAGCCCCGCCAAGGGGTCTGCTGCCCGGTGCACCCGGCCGTCCCTGCAGGCGGCCAGGGCTTTAAGCTCCGCCCACATGGGCTCGGGGCGGGAGAGGACGAAGCCCACGAAGGCCCCTTCCGGCGGGGGCCAGGGGGCCTCCTCCAGGGGGGCGGGGGCCTCCAGGAGGCCGAACTCGTGGAGGAGGCTGCCGAACTCCAGCCTCTCCAGGAAGGCCCTAAGCCCCTCCCGGTCGGGCTCCCGCCCCTGGGCGAGGTCCACCTCCAGGGGGAGGTCGGTGCGCACCCGGGAGAGCTCCAAGGAGAGCCTGAGGTCTTCCAGGTGGGCCTTGATCTTCTCCCGGACGTTTTCTGGCTTTACCCGGTCCAGGTTCTTGAGGAGGTTTTCCAGGCTTCCCCACTCCTTGAGGAGCTTGAGGGCGGTCTTCTCCCCGATGCCCTTGACCCCGGGGAGGTTGTCGGAGGGGTCCCCCACGAGGGCGCGGAAGTCCACCCACTGCTCCGGCCTGAGGCCGTACTTCTCCCAAAGCCACTCCGGGGTGATGAGGTGGCCCTCGGGGTGGAGGACGGCGACGCGGTCGGAGACGAGTTGGTAGAGGTCGCGGTCGGCGGTGAGGATGCGCACCTCGTACCCCTCCTTTTCCGCCTTCTTGGCCAGGGTGGCGAGAACGTCGTCCGCCTCGTAGCCGGGGACCTCGAGGCGGGTAAACCCCAGGAGGTCCACCAGCTCCTTGATGAGGGCGAGCTGCCGGGGGAAGTCCTCGGGGGTCGGGGCCCTCCCCGCCTTGTAGGCCTCGTAGGCCTCGTGGCGGAAGGAGGGGGCCTTGGCGTCAAAGACCACGAAGACGGCCTTGTACCCGTCCTCCTTCAGGGCCTTGAGGAGGCTCTTGGCGAAGCCGTAGACCGCCTGCACCGGTTCGCCCCGGCTCGTGGTGAGGCCCTTCAGGGCGAAGAAGGTGCGGTAGGCCAGGTGGTGGCCGTCCACCAGGAGGACCCGGCCTTTGGGTTCAAAGAGCGGAAGCATCGCCTCCATGCTACTCCAGGGCCACCTGTCCCCGGGTGGCGTCCAGGAGCGCCCTGAGGAAACCTTCCCGCTCGGGCTTGGGGAGGAGGAGGGCGAAGCGCACGCCCTCCGGGGTGTAGGTCTCCTCGGCCTTCAGGGCGCGGGCCTCCAGGAGGGCGTAGACCCGGCCCACCTCGGCGAAGGGCACGAGGAAGGCGAGCCCCACCCGCTCCACCAAGGGGACCTTGGGCGCCCGCCTTAAGGCCTCCGCCGCCACCCCCCCGTAGGCCCGCACAAGCCCCCCGGCCCCGAGCTTCACCCCGCCGAAGTAGCGCACCACCAGGACCGCCACCCGGTCCAGGCCCTGGGCCTCTATGGCGTGGAGGATGGGCCTGCCTGCGGTGCCCGAGGGCTCCCCGTCGTCAGAGAAGCGGTAGAGGAGGCCGATCTTGTAGGCGTGGCCGTTGTGGGTGGCCTCAGGCTCCCGGTTCTCGGCCAAAAACGCCAAGGCCTCCTCCTCCGAGGCCACGGGGGCCGCCTTGGCGATGAAGCGGCTTTTCTGGATCTCCTCCTCGTAGACCACCTTGTCTGCCAGGGTGAGGCTCATGCTTCCTCTAGACCCTTGACCCCGAGGAAGCCCAACGCCCTTAGCCCTTGGACCAAACGGGCATCGGCCGTCCAAAGGAGGGCCCTCTTCTTCTCGGCCAGGGCCACGTAGAAGGCATCGTAGGCCCGCGCCTGCCCAAGCTTAGATGACCAACGCAGGGCGGCGAGGGCGAGTTCCTCGTCCTTGGCATAGATCCAGGGAAGTTTGAGAAGAAGGTCCAAGGCCTTTTCCGCGGCCTCCTGGGTCAAGGCGCCGTGGAAGGAGGCCCGCCGAAGGGCCGAGGCCACCTCGGCGGCGAAGAGCCGGGGGACGAAGAGGGACCTCTCCTCCACCACGGCCCGTCGGAGGAGCCTCTGGGCATGTTCCCGCAGGGGATGGCCCGTGGCCGCGGCCACGGCCACGGAGGCGTCAAGGACCCAGGCGCTCGTCATGGGCGCGCCTGTCCTCTTCCATGAGGTCCTGCCCTAGGGGGGCTTCCCCGCCGAGGTGGCTTAGCTCTTCCAGAAGGGCGAGGTAGCCTTCCTTTCGCTTGGCCTCCTCAGCGAGGCCTCGGGCCACGAGCTCCTTCAAGGCCTCGCTGGCGCTTACCCGTCGTCCCCGGATGAGGGCGAGCCTGTGCGCCAGGCGCTGGACCTCGGCCCACTCGTCTTCCTCCAGCACCACCTGAACCCGGTGAAGCTTCATCCTCACCCCCTTATACCACGTATACCCTGTCTTCCTTCGCCCCCCTGCTGCCCCAAATTCCCGCTAGAGCCTTTTCCCGGGTCCCCATGCTGGCCCAAGCCAGCATGGGGTAGTGCTACACCCCCAAGGCCCGGCGGGCCGCCTCCTCCATGCCCGAGGGGTCCGGGAGGAGGCCCGTCCAGAGGCGGAAGGCCAAAGCCCCCTGCCAGGCGAGCATGGGAAGGCCGGTCTGGACCTTCAGGCCCTTGGCCTTGGCCTCCCGCAGAAACCGGGTCCAGAGGGGGCGGTAGACGAGGTCCACCGCAGCCCCCTCCTCCGGGAAAAGCTCCGCCGGAAGGGGGCTTGCGGAGGGGTCCTCGAGGCCCACCCGGGTGGCGTTCACGAGGAGGCGGGCCTCCCGGGCCTTCTCCAGGGGCACGGCCCTGAGGCCGAACTCCTCCGCCAGGGCGAGGGCCCTTTGGGGGGTGCGGTTCCAGACCCAGACCTCAAGCCCCGCTTCCCTCAGGGCGAAGGCCACGGCCCGCCCCGCCCCCCCGGCCCCCAGCACCAGGGCAGGGCCCTTTAGGGGGATCCCCCCCGCCTTCAGGGCCTCGAGGAAGCCCGGGGCGTCGGTGTTAAAGCCGAAAAGCCGCCCCTCCACCTGGAGGACCGTGTTCACCGCCCCGATCCTTTGGGCCTCGGGGGAGACCCAGTCCAGGTGCGCCAAAGCCGCCTCCTTCAGGGGGAGGGTGAGGTTGACCCCCCGGAAGGCCCGGCGCACCTCCTTTAGGCGCCCGGGCAAGGCCTCCAAGGGGGTGTCCCAGGCCTCGTAGCTGCCCTCAAGCCCCAGGCTTTCCAGGGCGAAGGCGTGCATGGCGGGGGAGAGGGAGTGGGCCACGGGGTGGCCCAGCACGGCGAAGCGCAGCATCCCCTTAAGGATAGCGCGGCTTGGGGCACACTTTTTCCCTGCGGGCCTATAGAATAAGGGCGGTGAAAAGGCTTTGGGCTTTGATCCTCCTCCTCCCCATCGCCCTGGGGAAGACCTACCTCGTGCCCATAGAAGGGGAGATTGACCCCGCCTTGGCGGTCTTCGTGGAGCAGGCCCTCGCCCGGGCCGAAAGGGAGGGGGCGAGCGGCGTGGCCTTCCTCATAGATACCCCGGGGGGGCGGGTGGACGCCGCCATCCGCATCTCCGACCGCATCCTCCAGACCCCCCTCCCCACCCTGGCCATCGTCCAGAACGCCTTCTCCGCCGGGGCCCTCATCGCCCTCTCTTGCCGCCAGATCGTCATGCTCCCGGGCTCGGAAATCGGGGCCGCCCTCCCCGTGGTGGCCCTGCCCCTCCAGGAGCCCCAGGCCGCGGACCAAAAGGTGATCTCCGCCCTCAAGGGGAAGTTCCGGGCCGTGGCCGAGGCAAGGGGAAGGCCCGTGGAGCTCGCCGAGGCCATGGTGGACCCGAACCTCGAGGTCCCCGGGCTTTCCGCCAAGGGGGAGCCCCTGACCCTCTCCGCCGACAAGGCGGTGGAGCTCAAGGTGGCCGACCTCAAGGCGGCGAGCCTCTACGAGGCCCTTCAGGCCGCGGGCTTCAGCCCCGAGGTGGAGCGGCTCGCCCCGGGCCCCCGCGTCCAGGTGGCCCGCTTTCTCACGAGCTCCACCGTGGCGGGCCTCCTCCTCGCCTTGGGGCTCCTCCTCCTTTTGGTGGAGCTCTTCACCCCGGGGTTTGGGGTGGCGGGGGCCCTGGGGCTTGCCTTCCTCGCCCTCTACTTCGCCGGGGGGTGGCTTGCGGGGCTTTCCGGGGCCTTTGAGCTCCTCCTCTTCCTCCTCGGGGTCGCCCTCCTCCTCGCGGAGGCCTTCCTCTTCCCGGGCTTCGGCATCGCCGGGGTCTTGGGGGTGGGGAGCATCCTGGCCTCCGTCTACTTCACCTTCGGGGAGAACGCCCTCCTCGTCCTCTCCGTGGCCGTGATCGCCTTGGGGCTCGGCCTGGTGCTGGTCTTCCGCTACCTCCCGCGGACGAGGCCCGCCCAGGCCTTGGTCCTGGAAAGCGCCATCCAGGGGCACGCCACCGAGGAGGCGGTGGAGGTGGGGGCGGTGGGGACCGCCCTCACGGACCTGAGGCCCGGGGGCGTGGCCCGCTTCGGGGCCAAGCGGGTGGACGTGGTGGCGAACCGGGGGTTCATCCCCAAGGGGACCCCGGTGCGCGTGGTGGAGGTCCGGGGCATAACGGTCGTGGTGGAACCGTTGGAGGAGTAGCTATGGAAGGACTGGGCATCGTTTTCCTGGCGGCGGTCGTCCTGCTTTTCGTCTTCCTCTTCTTCAGCTTCATCCCGGTGGGGCTTTGGATCTCGGCCTGGGCGGCGGGGGTCAGGGTCCCCCTCCTCACCCTGGTGGCCATGCGCTTAAGGCGCGTCCCCCCGGCCAAGATCATCTACCCCCTCATCAAGGCCACCAAGGCGGGGCTGGACGTGAGGCTGGACCGCCTCGAGGCCCACTACCTGGCCGGGGGGAACGTGGACCGGGTGGTGGACGCCCTCATCGCCGCCGACAAGGCGGGGATCAAGCTCACCTTTGACCGGGCGGCGGCCATAGACCTCGCGGGCCGGGACGTCCTGGAGGCGGTGCGGGTCAGCGTGAACCCCAAGGTCATCCAGACCCCCATGGTGGCCGCCGTGGCCAAGGACGGGATCCAGCTTCTCGCCACCGCCCGGGTCACGGTGCGGGCCAACATTGACCGCCTGGTGGGCGGGGCGGGGGAGGAGACGATCATCGCCCGGGTGGGGGAAGGCATCGTCACCACCATCGGCAGCGCCAACTCCCACAAGGAGGTCCTGGAGAACCCCGACCGCATCTCCAAGACCGTGCTGGAGAAGGGGCTGGACGCGGGCACCGCCTTTGAGATCCTCTCCGTGGACATCGCCGACGTGGACGTGGGCAAGAACATCGGCGCCCAGCTCCAGATTGACCAGGCGGAGGCCGACAAGAAGATCGCCCAGGCCAAGGCCGAGGAGCGGAGGGCCATGGCCGTGGCCGCCGAGCAGGAGAACCGCGCCCTGGTGGAGGCCATGCGGGCCAAGCTGGTGGAGGCCCAGGCCCAGGTGCCCTTGGCCCTGGCGGAGGCGTTGAGGAAAGGCCACCTTGGGGTGATGGACTACTACCGCCTGAAGAACATCGAGGCCGACACCGACATGCGGGAGTCCATCAGCCGCGCGGCGAAGCCCGAGGGTGAGGAATGAGCTTAGACGACCTTTTGGGCCTCCTCTTCGTCCTCTTCTTCATCGTCCTCCCGGCCCTCCAGGGGCTTTTCCGCCGGAACCCCCCGCCCGACCTCCCCTTTCCCGTGGAGGGGGAGCTCGAGGCGCCCCCGCCCCCTCCGCCCCCTCCGCGGCCGTCTGAGCCTTCCCTGGAGGCGCTCCAGGTCCCGCCCCCCCGGCCCCGGGAGGCGGGCCTCCAGGAGGCGGAGCCGGTGGTGTCTTCCGGGGAGGCGCCCAAGCGGCCCAAGGGAAGGCGGCTTGGCACCCGCGCCAAGGACGTGGTCCAGGGAATGATATGGCACGAAATCCTGAAGAAGCCCAAAGGGTTGTGATCCCCCTGGGGAGCGAGGAGGCCCTGGCCTTTCTGGGCCAGGCCGACCGCAACCTGAAGCGCCTGCGGAGCCTCTTCCGGACCTACCTGGGGGACGAGGTCCGCCTCGTCTCCCGGGGGGAGCAGGTGGAGGTCTTGGGGCCTCCCGAGGCCGTGGAGAAGGCGGAGAGGGCCCTCCGGGACCTCCTCGCCCTCCTGCGCCAGGGAGCGGAGCTGGACGAGGCCACGCTGGAGCAGGCGGTCCGCCTGGCGGCGGAAGGGGAGGGGCTTTACCAGGCCACCGAGCCCGAGCTGGAGCTCCAGCTCCCGGGCCGCCTGCGCCCCAAAACCCCGGGGCAGAAGCGGTACGTGGAGGCCATCGCCCGGCACGACATCACCTTCGGCATCGGCCCCGCGGGCACGGGGAAGACTTACCTGGCCGTGGCCATGGCCGTGAGCCACCTTCGGGCGCGCCGGGTGAAGCGCATCATCCTCACCCGCCCGGCGGTGGAAGCGGGGGAGAAGCTGGGCTTTCTGCCGGGGGACATCCAGGCCAAGGTGGACCCCTACCTCAGGCCCCTTTACGACGCCCTCTTTGACATGATTGACGCGGAGCGGTTTGAGCAGTACCTGCAGTCGGGGATCATTGAGGTGGCGCCTTTGGCCTTTATGCGTGGAAGAACTTTGAATGATGCCTTCATCATCCTGGACGAGGCCCAGAACACCACCCCGGAGCAGATGAAGATGTTCCTCACCCGCATGGGCTTCTCCTCCAAGATGGTCATCACGGGGGACGTGACCCAGATTGACCTGCCCAAGCACCAGCGGTCCGGCCTGGTGGAGGCCATTCGCATCCTCAAGGGCATAGAGGGGATCGCCTTCGTCCACTTCAAGGAGTCGGACGTGGTGCGCCACCCCTTGGTGGCCCGCATCATCAAGGCCTACGAGGAGGCGGAGCGTGGTGGAGGTGGTGCGCAATAAGCGCCCTCCCCGGGGGCTTGTCCCTAGGCTCAGGCGGGCCCTGGCCGCCCTCATGGAGGAGCTCGGCGTGGGGGACAAGGGGGTCACGGTGATCCTCACCGGGGACCGCCGCCTTCGCGCCCTGAAGCGGGAGTGGTGGGGGGAGGACGAGGCCACGGACGTCCTCTCCTTCCCCCACTACGAGCCGGGGGACCCCTTCGTTCCCCCCCACCTCGGGGACATCTGGATCAGCCTGGACACCGCGAGGAGGCAGGCCGAGGCCCGGGGAGCCTCCTTGGAGGAGGAGGTCCTGGTCCTCGCCGCCCACGGGCTTTGGCACCTCCTCGGCCACGACCATCAGAAGGAGGAGGATTGGGAGGGGTTCCGCCGCGTCCAAGAGAGGATCCTCGCCCTCTAAAAGGGGTCCTCCGGTCCTTCGGCTACGCGTGGGAGGGCCTCGCCTACGCCTGGCGGGTCCAGCGGAACTTCCGGGTGGAGGTGGCCTTGGGCCTCCTCGCCTTGGGGCTCGGCCTTTGGCTTGGGGTGGACCTCGTGCCCATCCTCCTCGTGGCCGCCCTGGTCCTCTCCTTGGAGCTCGTCAACACGGCCCTCGAGGCCCTCACCGACCTGGCAAGCCCCGTCTACCACCCCTTGGCCAAGCGGGCCAAGGACACCGCCGCGGCGGCCGTCTTCCTGGCGAGCCTCTTCGCCCTCGGCCTCGGGGTCTACCTCTTCCTCCCCGCGCTTTGGGCCCGGCTTGGGCTAAGCTAGGGGTATGGAATACGAGGAGAGGGAGCTGATCCTGGAGCTCTTTCCAGGAACCTCCCCCGACCTCCTGCCCATAGGGGAGATCCTCTATTACCGGGACGAGGAGGGCCGGGTGGTGATCCTGGAGAAGGGCCCGCCCGAGCTCAAGCTCGTCTTGGAACCCCTCCCGGGAAGCCCCGCCACCCCCCAGGTCTGCGAGGCCTGCCACCGCCACCTCTCCGGGCAGGCGGCCGGGTTTTTCCGCCACACCGTGGGAGGGGACCCGAGGCACCTGCGCTACCTGGTCCTCTGCCAGGACACGGCCCGCTGCGCCAGCCACGCCCCACCCGGGCGTTTGAGGGAGATCCTCCTTCGGGGTATACTCTCCTGAGAAAGGCCCCAGGGCCGCGCGGAGGTCGGCAGCCGCCGGCCTCCCGTTTGCCAGTGGGGGTTAGCGAGGTGACCTATGGCGCGCGAGGTGAAGCTCACCAAGGCCGGCTACGAGCGGCTCATGCAGCAGCTGGAGCGCGAGCGCGAGCGCCTGCAGGAGGCCACCAAGATCCTGCAGGAGCTGATGGAGTCCAGCGACGACTACGACGACTCGGGCCTCGAGGCGGCCAAGCAGGAGAAGGCCCGGATTGAGGCCCGGATTGACTCCCTGGAGGACATCCTCTCCCGGGCCGTGATCCTGGAGGAGGGAAGCGGGGAGGTCATCGGCCTGGGCTCGGTGGTGGAGCTGGAAGACCCCCTTTCCGGGGAGCGGCTTTCCGTCCAGGTGGTCTCCCCGGCGGAGGCCAACGTCCTGGACACGCCCATGAAGATCTCCGACGCCTCGCCCATGGGCAAGGCCCTTTTGGGCCACCGGGTGGGGGACGTGCTCTCCCTGGACACCCCCAAGGGCAGGCGGGAGTTCCGGGTGGTGGCCATCCACGGTTGAGGCCATGAACGACCAGACCCGCCAGCGCCTGCTCAACCTGGAAGCCTTGGTGGAGGCGGGGTTTGCCCCCTACCCCTACCGCTTCCCCAAGACCCACAGCGCCGAGGCCATCCTCAAGGCCAAGCGGGGCGCCCCCCCTGAGTCCGAGTGGCCGGAGGAGGAGGTGGCCGTGGCCGGGCGCCTCGTGGCCTTGAGGCGCATGGGCAAGGTGACCTTCGCCCACCTCCTGGACGAGACGGGAAGGATCCAGCTCTACTTCCAGAGGGACCTCACGCCCAAATACGAGCTCCTCAAGAAGCTGGACGTGGGGGACATCCTGGGGGTGAGGGGGCACCCCTTCACCACCAAGACGGGGGAGGTGACGGTCAAGGTCCTGGACTGGACGCCCCTGGTCAAGAGCCTCCACCCCCTCCCCGACAAGTGGCACGGCCTCCGGGACAAGGAGGTCCGCTACCGCCAGCGCTATCTGGACCTCATCGTCAACCCCGAGGTGCGGGAGGTCTTCCGCCGCCGCTCGGAGATCGTCCGCTACATCCGGCGCTTCTTTGAGGCCAAGGGGTTTTTGGAGGTGGAGACCCCCATCCTCCAGCCCACCACGGGCGGGGCGGAGGCCAGGCCCTTCAAGACCTACCACAACGCCCTAGACCACGAGTTCTACCTCCGCATCTCCTTGGAGCTCTACCTCAAGCGCCTCCTCGTCGGGGGGTACGAGAAGGTCTTTGAGATCGGGCGCAACTTCCGCAACGAGGGCATTGACCACAACCACAACCCCGAGTTCACCATGCTGGAGGCCTACTGGGCCTACGCCGACTACCAGGACATGGCGGGCCTGGTGGAGGAGCTCCTTTCGGGCCTCGTCCTCCACCTCTTCGGGAGCCACGAGGTCCCCTACCAAGGGCGGGTGCTGAACTTCAAGCCGCCCTTCAGGCGCATCTCCTTCGTGGAGGCCCTGAAGGAGAAGGCGGGCCTTCCCTTTGACCCCCTGGACCTGGAGCGCCTAAGGCTTTGGGCCGACGCCCACCACCCCGAGCTTTCCCAGGTGCCGAACTACAAGCTTCTGGACAAGCTTTTCGGCATCTACGTGGAGCCCGAGCTCCAGGACCCCACCTTTGTCTTTGACTTCCCCCTGGCCATCAGCCCCCTGGCCAAAAGGCACCGGGAGAAGCCGGGCCTCGTGGAGCGCTGGGACCTCTACGCCGGGGGGATGGAGCTTGCTCCCTGTTACTCCGAGCTCAACGACCCCTTGGACCAAAGGGAGCGCTTCCTGGAGCAGGCGAGGCGCCGCAAGGAGGGGGACGAGGAGGCCCCCGAGCCCGACGAGGACTTCCTCCTGGCCCTGGAGTACGGGATGCCCCCGGCGGCGGGGCTGGGCCTCGGGATAGACCGCCTCGCCATGCTCCTCACCGACCAGCCCTCTCTAAGGGACGTCCTCCTCTTCCCCCTCCTCAAGCCCAAGAAGGAGGCGGTGGAAGAAGGGGTCTAAATGGCCGAAGGCGCCGCCCGGTTGAGCCTCGCCGTCGCCCTCCTCGTGTTGGGGCTCAAGGCCCTCGCCTACCTTCTCACGGGCTCGGTGGCCCTGCTCTCGGACGCCCTCGAGTCCCTGGTGAACGTGGCCGCGGCCCTCGCCGCCCTCCTCGCCCTCCGGGTCGCCCGCAAGCCGCCGGACCAGAACCACCCCTTCGGCCACACCAAGGCCGAGTACGTTTCCGCCGTCCTGGAAGGGGTGCTGGTGGTCTTGGCCGCCCTCTGGATCGCCAAGGAGGCCCTGCCCCGCCTCCTCCACCCCGTGCCCCTCGAGGGCTTGGGCTTGGGGCTTGGGGTGAGCCTCCTCGCCTCCCTCCTCAACGGCCTCCTGGCCTACCACCTCCTGAAGGAGGGCCGCCGCCACCGCTCCCCCGCCCTCACCGCCGACGGGTACCACGTCCTCTCCGACGTCCTCACCTCCTTGGGGGTGGTCCTGGGCGTGGGCCTCGCCGGGCTCACGGGCCTTTGGGTCTTGGACCCCCTCCTCGCCCTCGCCGTGGCGGGCCAGATCCTCTTCCTGGGCTACCGCATCGTGCGGGAGTCGGTGGGAGGGCTTATGGACGAGGGCCTTCCCCCGGAGGAGGTGGAGCGCATCCACACCTTCCTCCAGGAGCGCATCCGGGGCCGGGCCCTCGAGGTCCACGACCTCAAGACCCGAAGGGCCGGCCCCAGGAGCTTCCTGGAGTTCCACCTCGTGGTGCGGGGGGACACCCCCGTGGAGGAGGCCCACCGCCTCTGCGACGAGCTGGAAAGGGCCCTGGCCCAGGCCTTTCCCGGCCTTCAGGCCACCATCCACGTGGAGCCCGAGGGCGAGCGGAAGCGGACAAACCCCTGACGCTCTTTTCCTGCCCGGCAAAAAAGCGTAAACTATGGGGCAAAGGAGGCCCCCATGCGCAGGAAGCACGACTGGCTCAGGGAAACCTATAGGAAGAGCCTGGAGAAGATCCCCGAGCGCCCCGTGGCCCACCGCACCCTCTCCAATATCGCCCCCGACCCCCTCTACACCCCGGAGGACATCGGGGTCTTGGACCCGGAGTACGAGGAGAAGCGGGGCTTCCCCGGGGAGTTCCCCTACACCCGGGGGGTCTACGGCTCCATGTACCGGTCCAAACTCTGGACCATGCGCATGTTCGCCGGCTTCGGCACCGCCGAGCAGACGAACGAGCGCTTCAAGAAGCTCCTGAAGGCGGGGCAGACGGGCCTCAGCGTGGCCTTTGACCTCCCCACCCTCATGGGCTACGACTCCGACCACCCCCTCTCCAAGGGGGAGGTGGGGAAGTGCGGGGTGGCGGTCTCTAGCCTCGCCGACATGGAGATCCTCTTTGAGGGGATCAACCTCGAGGAGGTCACCACCTCCATGACCATCAACAGCCCCGCCAACGCCATCTGGGCCATGTACCTGGCGGTGGCCAAGAAGCGGGGCTACGACTGGAAGAAGCTCGGGGGCACGATCCAAAACGACATCCTCAAGGAGTACATCGCCCAGAAGGAGTTCATCTTCCCCCCCGAGCCCAGCGTGAAGCTGGTCATTGACACCTTTGAGTGGGGGCCCAAGAACGTCCCCAAGTGGAACTTCATCTCCGTCTCCGGCTACCACATCCGGGAGGCGGGCTCCACGGCGGTGCAGGAGCTCGCCTGGACCCTGGCGGACGGCTTTGAGTACGTGGAGGCCGCCCTCAAGCGGGGCCTGGACATTGACGAGTTCGCCCCAAGGATCAGCTTCTTCTTTGACGTCCACAACGACTTCTTTGAGGAGATCGCCAAGTTCCGGGCGGCCCGGCGCATCTGGGCCAAGGAGATGCGCTACCGCTACAAGGCCAAGAACCCCCAAAGCTGGATGCTCCGCACCCACGCCCAGACCGCCGGGGTCTCCCTCACCGCGCAGCAGCCCCTGAACAACATCGCCCGGGTGGCCATCCAGGCCCTGGCGGCGGTCCTCGGCGGCACAAACAGCCTCCACACCGACGCCTACGACGAGGCCCTGGCCCTGCCCACGGAGGAGAGCGCCACCATCGCCCTGCGCACCCAGCAGATCATCGCCTACGAGACCGGGGTCACCCACACCATTGACCCCCTGGCGGGGAGCTACTACGTGGAGTGGCTCACCGACGAGATGGAGCGGCAGGCCATGGAGATCATTGAGGAGATCCGCCGCATGGGGGGCGTGGTGCGGGCCATTGAGGAGGGGTACTTCCTCCGGGAGCTCGCCGAGGCCAGCTACCGCTACCAGCAGGAGGTGGAGCGGAAGGAGCGGATCATCGTGGGGGTGAACGCCTTCACCGACGAGATTCCCCTGAAGGTGCCCATCCAGCTCGTGGACCCCGAGGTGGAAAGGGTCCAGGCGGAGCGGCTCGCCCGGGTGCGGCGGGAGCGCGACCCCAAGCGGGTGGAGGAGGCCCTTCAGGGCCTAAGGCGCGCTGCGGTAGAGGGGCAGAACACCATGCCCCACTTCGTGGAGTGCGCCCTGGCCTACTGCACCCTGGGGGAGATGATGGACGTGCTTCGGGAGGTCTACGGCACCTACCAGGAGCCGGCCTACGTGTAGGAGGGGTAAGATGCAGGGCGTGGATCGGCGCATACGGGTGCTCATCGCCAAGCCGGGCCTGGACGGGCACGACCGCGGGGCCAAGGTGGTGGCCCGGGCCCTGAGGGACGCGGGGATGGAGGTGATCTACACCGGGCTCCGCCAGACCCCGGAGATGATCGTCTCCGCCGCCATCCAGGAGGACGTGGACGCCATCGGGCTTTCCATCCTCTCCGGGGCCCACATGCACTACTTCCGCGAGGTGAAGCGCCTTCTGGACGAGCAGGGGGCCTCGGACATCCTCCTCTTCGGCGGAGGGATCATCCCCGACGAGGACGTGCCCAAGCTGAAGGCGCTGGGCGTGGCCGCCGTCTTCGGTCCCGGGACCAGCACCCAGGAGATCGTGGACTTCCTGAGGCGAGCGGTGCCGGAGCGCTGGAAGGCCCAGGGGCTCGCATGAAGGCCATCCAGCTCTACTACCCCCCGGAGTGGGCCCACTGCTACGGGTGCGGCTACTTGAACGCCCACGGGCTCCACATCCAGACCTACTGGGACCCGGAGAAAGGGGAGAGCGAGACCCGCTTCACGCCCCGCCCCTACCACACCGCCATCCCCGGCTTCGTCTACGGGGGGCTTCTCGCCTCCCTGGTGGACTGCCACTCCACCGCCACCGCGGCCGCGGCCAAGGCCCAGGCCGAGGGGCTTTCCCTGGAGGCCACCCCTCTCCGCTTCGTCACCGCGAGCCTCAAGGTGGACTTCCTCAAGCCCACCCCCCTGGGGCCGGACCTCCGCCTCGTGGGCCGGCCCCAGGAGGTGAAGGGGAGGAAGGTGGTGGTGGAGACGGAGCTCTACGCGGCCGGAACGCTCACGGTCCGGGGGGAGGCGGTCCTGGTTCAGATCGCCGAGGGCTTCGGCGGCGGGGCGGGCTAGCCCTCGAGGCCCGGTAAACACATCAGAAAAATTGCGGTTGACACGCTCAACCCCCTTGGTCTATCCTGGACCCCGGCCTTAAGGGCCGGGGAGCCATATGTTCCAGCAGCTAGCCGCACGACTCCAGGAGGCCATTGACCGGCTCAGGGGCCGGGGCCGGATCACGGAGGAGGACCTGAAGGGGACCCTCCGGGAGATCCGCCGCGCCCTCATTGAGGCCGACGTGAACCTGGAGGTGGCCCGGGCCTTCGTGGAGGAGGTGCGGGAGCGGGCTTTGGGGCGGAAGGTCCTGGAGAGCCTGACCCCGGCCGAGGTGGTCCTGGCCACGGTCTACGAGGCCCTGAAGGAGGCCCTGGGCGGGGAGCCCAAGCACCCCCAGCTCAAGGACCGGAACGTCTGGTTCCTCGTGGGGCTCCAGGGGTCGGGGAAGACCACCACCGCCGCCAAGCTCGCCCTCTACTACAAGGGGAAGGGGCGGCGTCCCCTCCTGGTGGCGGCGGACACCCAGCGCCCGGCGGCGCGGGAGCAGCTCCGCGTCCTGGGGGAGAAGGTGGGGGTGCCGGTCCTCGAGGTCCAGGACGGGGAAAGCCCCGAGTCCATCCGGCGGCGGGTGGAGGAGCGGGCCCGCCTGGAGGTGCGGGACCTCGTCCTGGTGGACACCGCCGGCCGCCTCCAGATTGACGAGCGCCTCATGGAGGAGCTCGTGCGCCTCAAGGCGGCGCTGCGCCCCGACGAGGTCCTCCTCGTCCTGGACGCCATGACGGGCCAGGAGGCCCTCTCCGTGGCCCAGGCCTTTGACGAGCGGGTGGGGGTCACGGGCCTCGTCCTCACCAAGCTGGACGGGGACGCCCGGGGCGGGGCCGCCCTCTCCGCGCGGCGGGTCACGGGCAAGCCCATCTACTTCGCCGGGGTTTCCGAGCGGCCGGAGGGCTTGGAGCCCTTCTACCCCGACCGCCTCGCGGGCAGGATCCTCGGCATGGGGGACGTGGCCACCCTGGCGGAAAAGGTGCGCCAGGCGGGCCTCGAGGCCGAGGCGCCCAAGTCCGCCAAGGAGCTCACCCTGGAGGACTTCCTCAAGCAGATGCAAAACCTCAAGCGGCTGGGTTCCTTCTCCGAGCTCCTAAAGCTTCTTCCCGGGGTGGGCCGGGCCCTGCCCCAGGGGTTCCAGGTGGACGAGCGGGCCTTCAAGCGCCTGGAGGCCATCGTCCTCTCCATGACCCCGGAGGAGCGCAAGGACCCCCGGATCCTCAACGCCTCCCGCAGGCGGCGCATCGCCAAAGGAAGCGGCACCACGGTTCAGGAGGTCAACCGGCTGGTCAAGGCCTTTGAGGAAACCAAGGCCCTGATGAAGTCCCTGGAGCGCCGCAAGGGCCGGGGACTCATGGGAATGTTCAGGAGGTAAGCGCATGGTCAAGATCCGTCTGGCTCGGTTCGGTTCCAAGCACAACCCCCACTACCGCATCGTGGTCACCGACGCCCGCAGGAAGCGGGACGGCAAGTACATTGAGAAAATCGGCTACTACGACCCCCGGAAGACCACGCCCGACTGGCTCAAGGTGGACGTGGAGCGGGCCCGGTACTGGCTCTCCGTGGGCGCCCAGCCCACGGACACCGCCCGCAGGCTCCTCCGCCAGGCGGGGGTCTTCCGGCAGGAGGCCCGGGAGGGCGCCTGAGGAAAAGGCCGGCCGAGGCCCCGGGAAGTCCCCGGGGCCTTTCGTTTAGCATGAACGTATGAAGGACGTGGTGGAGTACCTGGTGCGCTACCTGGTGGACCGCCCCGAGGCGGTGCGGGTCCAGGTGCGTAGGGGCAAGGAGGGCACGGTCTACCTGGTGGAGGTCGCCCCGGAGGACAAGGGGCGGCTCATCGGCAAGGGCGGGAGGGTCATTGAGTCCCTCCGCACCGTGGTCCGGGCGTACGCCAAGCGCAAGGTGGGCGTGGAGGTGCGCTGACGCCGCGGCGGAAGGACCTGGCATAATGAGGGTATGCGCCTGGTGGAGATCGGCCGGTTCGGCGCCCCTTACGCCCTGAAAGGGGGCCTCAGGTTCCGGGGAGAGCCCGTGGTGCTCCATTTGGAGCGGGTCTACGTGGAAGGCCACGGGTGGCGGGCCATTGAGGACCTCTACCGGGTGGGGGAGGAGCTGGTGGTCCACCTGGCGGGCGTCACCGACCGCACCCTGGCCGAGGCCCTGGTGGGGCTTCGCGTCTACGCGGAGGTGGCCGACCTCCCCCCCTTGGAGGAGGGTCGGTACTACTACTTCGCCCTCATCGGCCTGCCCGTGTACGTGGAGGGGCGGCAGGTGGGGGAGGTGGTGGACATCCTGGACGCCGGGGCCCAGGACGTCCTCATCATCCGGGGCGTAGGGGAGAGGCTCAGGGACCGGGCGGAGCGGCTCGTGCCCCTGCAGGCCCCCTACGTGCGGGTGGAGGAGGGGAGCATCCACGTGGACCCCATCCCCGGCCTCTTTGACTGATGCGCTACACCGTCATCACCCTTTTCCCCAACCTCGTCCGCCCCTGGCTGGAGGAGTCCCTCCTGAAGAAGGCCCTGGAGCGGGGCCTGATCCGGGTGGAGGTGGTGGACCTCAGGGCCTTCGGCCTCGGCCGGCACCGCACGGTGGACGACACCCCTTACGGCGGCGGGGCGGGGATGGTGATCCGTCCCGACGTGGCGGTGGCGGCCCTGGAGCGGGCCCTCCCGGCGGACGAGGTGGTGCTCCTCTCCCCGGCGGGGAGGCCTTTCACGCAGAAGGTGGCGGAGGAGCTCGCCGGAAAGGAGCACCTCGTCCTCCTGGCCGGCCGCTACGAGGGGTTTGACGCCAGGGTGGAGGCCTTCGCCACCCGGATCCTCTCCATCGGGGACTACGTCCTCATGGGAGGGGAGGTGGCGGCCCTGGCGGTCCTCGAGGCCACCGCCCGCCTCGTCCCCGGGGTGATCGGGGACCCGCAAAGCCACCGGGAGGACTCCTTCGTCCGCGGCCTTCTGGACTACCCCCAGTACACCCGTCCCCCCGAGTTCCGGGGGCTTAGGGTGCCCGAGGTCCTCCTTTCGGGCCACCACCAGGAGGTGGAGAGGTGGCGGCGGCAGGAGGCCTTGCGCCGCACCCTGGCCCTGCGGCCCGAGCTCGTCGCCCGGGCGCCCCTTAGCCTCTTGGAGGCCCGCTTGCTTGCGGAAATGGACCGGGAGGAGTAAACTTGGGGCTGTTTGCCCATGAACCCGCCGAGGGTTCCTCTGGGGAAGGAGGGAGCATGAACCGAGGAGCGCTCATCAAGTTGGTGGAGTCCCGCTACGTTCGCACGGACCTTCCCGAGTTCCGTCCCGGCGACACCGTCCGGGTGTCCTACAAGGTCAAGGAGGGCAACCGCACCCGCATCCAGGACTTTGAGGGCATCGTGATCCGCATCCGCCGCAACGGCTTCAACACCACCTTCACCGTGCGGAAGGTGAGCTACGGCGTGGGCGTGGAGCGCATCTTCCCCCTGCACTCCCCCCTCATCCAGAAGATTGACATCGTCCAGCGGGGCCGGGCGCGCCGGGCCAAGCTCTACTTCATCCGCAACCTCTCCGACCGGGAGATCCGCCGCAAGCTCCGGGCCGACCGGAAGCGGATTGACCAGGACCGGGCCGCCGAGCGGGCCGCCAAGGAGGAGGCCCAGAAGGCCCAGGAGCCCAAGGCTTCCCAGGAGTAAAGGGAGCGCGGGGTGGGGGTCGGCTTGNCCGCCCCCCTTCGGCTTAGGGAAGGAAGCCCAAAGACCGGGCCCGGGAGAGGGCCTCCACCCGGTTGCGGGCCTCCAGCTTGGCGTAGAGGCTTTCCAGGTGGCTCCGCACCGTCTCCGGGGAGAGGCGAAGGGCCCGGGCGATCTCCTTGGTGGAAAGGCCCTCGGCCAGGAGGCGGAGCACCTCTTCTTCCCGCGGGGTGAGGGCCGGGATGTCGGGGGCGGTGAGCCGCTCCTCGCCCTGACGGATCCGGAGAAGCCGCCGCTTGAGCTCCGGGGCCGAGAGCTCCTTGGAGAGGTAGGCGTCGGCCCCCGCCTTGTAGGCCTCCAGGAGGAGGGCGGGCTCCTGGTAGGTGGTGAGGAGGATGACGAGGCCGCGGTAGCCCATCTCCCGCAGGCGCCGGGCGCAGGTGAGGCCGTCCATCCCCGGCATGCGCAGGTCCAGGAGGACGGCGTCGGGAGCCTTCTCCAGGGCCTGGACCAGGGCCTCCTCCCCGGTGCCCGCCTCCGCCACCACCTCGAGGCCCTCCGCCTCGAGGGCCGCCTTGAGCCCCAGGCGGAAGAGGGGGTGGTCGTCCGCCACAAGGAGGCGCACGCTTCCATCCTAAGCCCCGGCGTATACTTAGGGCATGCCCCTTACCCTGAACCAGCTGGCCGAGCTTTCCGGCCGGGCCTCGGAGCACGTGCTCGCAGAGGAGGTGGAGGAAACGGGGACGCCTGCGGAGGAGATCCTGGCGCGCCTAAGGGAGCGCCTCGCCGTGATGCGGGACTCGGTGCGGCGGGGCCTCGCTTCCGATGCCCCCAGCGTGGCGGGCCTGGTGGGGAAGAACGCCAAGACCCTCTGGGAGGCCCCTGACCCCCTGCAAGACCCCCTTCTCAAGCGGGTACAGGCCTACGCCATGGCCGTGAACGAGGAGAACGCCCGCATGGGGCGGATCGTGGCCGCCCCCACGGCGGGGAGCGCGGGGACGCTTCCCGGGGCCCTTCTGGGCGTGGCGGACCACCTGGGGATCCCCGACGAGGAGCTCCTCATGCCCTTGGTCCTCGCTGGGGGGGTGGCGAAGATGATCGGCCGGGTGATCCACATCGCCGGGGCGAGCGGGGGATGCCAGGCCGAGATCGGCTCCAGCGCCGCCATGGCCGCGGCGGCCGTCACCGAGCTTTTAGGCGGCACCCCGGAGGCCTGCGCCCACGCGGCGGCTTTGGCCCTGCAGAACACCCTGGGCTTGGTCTGCGACCCCGTGGGGGGGTTCGTGGAGGTGCCCTGCGTGATGCGGAACGGCTTCTACGCCGTCCACGCGGTGAGCGCCGCCTCCATGGCCCTTGCGGGGATCCGGAGCGTGATCCCGCCCGACGAGGTGGTCCTGGCCATGGCGGGCATCGGCCGCCTCCTCCCCCTGGAGCTCAAGGAAACCGGCCTGGGGGGCTTGGCGGACACCCCCACAGGCCGGAGGCTGGCGGAAGAGGCGCTGAAGAAGACGTAGCCCTACTCCTCGCCTTTGGCGATGGGCACCCCCACCAGGTTGCCCCACTCGGTCCAGGAGCCGTCGTAGTTCTTCACGTGGGGGTAGCCCAGGAGGTACTTGAGGACGAACCAGGAGTGGCTGGACCGCTCGGCGATGCGGCAGTAGACGACGATGTCCTTGTCTTTGGTGATCCCGAGAGGCTCGTAGAGGGCCCGGAGCTCCTCGGCGCTTTTGAAGGTGCCGTCGGGGTTCACCGCTTTGGCCCAGGGGATGTTCTTCGCCCCGGGGATGTGGCCGGCGCGGAGGGCCCCCTCCTGGGGGTAGTCGGGCATGTGGGTGAGCTCCCCGCGGTACTCCTGGGGGCTACGCACGTCCACCAGGGCGCCCTTGCCTTCCTTCACCTTGATGATGTGCTCCAGGACGTCGTCCCGGTAGGCCCGGATGGACTCGTCCCGGTAGGGGACCTCGTAGCGCCCCGGGGGGTAGGAGGGGACCTCGGTGGTGAGGGGGCGGCCTTCCTCCACCCACTTTTGCCGCCCGCCGTTCATGAGCCGCACGTCCTTGTGGCCGTTGTACTTGAAGAACCAGAAGGCGTAGGCGGCCCACCAGTTGTTCTTGTCCCCGTAGAGGACCACGGTGGTGTCGTTGGAGATGCCGAGCCTTTCCATGAGCTTGGCGAACTCCTCCTCGCTGATGAAGTCCCGGACCACCGGGTCCCAGAAGTCCCGCTGCCAGTCAATCTTCTGGGCCCCCGGGATGTGCCCGGTGTCGTAGAGGAGGATGTCCTCGTCCACCTCGAGGACCCGTACCTTGGGGTCCTCCAGGTGCTCCTGGACCCAGTCGGTGCTCACCAAAACCTCGGGATGGGCGTACCCCATAACCACCTCCCGGGGGCACTATACCCTTGAGCCTGTGGATATTAAAGGGCGGAGGACACAATGTGCCCTTTGAAAAGGCGCCTGGCCACGCCGGTTTGCTTGACAGGGGGAGGGGGGCATGCTAGGCTATCTAGCGGTTGCGGGCGGCTAGCTCAGCGGAAGAGCGCTCGCCTCACACGCGAGAGGTCGTAGGTTCAAGTCCTACGCCGCCCACCAGCATCAGAACACAAAGCTTCCCCCCACGGTAGCGTGGGGGGATTTGCTTTAGCCGGTTTATCAGCCGGTCTATCCGCTCAGGCTTGGGCGCGGGGGGCGGGGTAGAGGAGTTCTTCCAGGTCCAGCACCCACCCCCGGCGCTCCTCCTCCAGAAGGTGGCGGTACACATTCAGGGTGATGGTGGGGCTGGCGTGGCCAAGCCGCTCACTCACCACCTCCAGGGGCACGCCCCGGGAGAGGGCCAGGGTGGCCCAGGTGTGGCGAAGGTCGTGCACCCTCACCCGCCCAAGGCCCGCCCTTTCCGCCAGGCGGCGCAGGTAGTGGTTGAACGCGTCCGGGTCCACGGGCTTCACCCCGCCCACCAGGAAGAGCCCGTCCACCTCCTCCGGGGTGAGCCTTTCCAGAAGCTCCTCCCTCCGGGCCTTCAGGCGAAGGAGGAGGCCACGGGGCAAGGGCACCTTGCGCTTGGCCGTGGGGGTCTTGGGCTCGGAGAAGGCCCCCTTGCCCCTCGCTTTTGTCCAGGACCGCCACACGGTAAGCTCCCCAGCCTCCAGGTCTATGTCCCGCCATTGCAGGGCCAGGGCTTCGCCCCGGCGGAGCCCGGTTTCCAGCATGAGCCGGAGGAGGAGGGCCATGTCCTTGGACCGGGAGGCTTCGGCGGTCTCCAGGAGCCGGGCCACCTCCTGGGGCTCCAGGGCCCGGGCCGTCTTCTCCCCCTTGGGAAGGCGCAACCTCACGGCCTCGGCGGGGTTCCGGGCCACAAGCTCCAGCCGTAAGGCTTCCCGGAAGAGGGCCTTGAGCCGCATGAGCACCCGGCCCACGGTGCGGGGGGCGTAGCCCGCTTCCGCCACCCGGTCCACGGCGGCCCGCACATGGACCGGCTTCACCTCCTGGAGCCGCATGCGGCCCAGGGGGTCGTGGGCCTTGGGATCCTTGAGGGAGGGGAGGGCGTGGGCCAGTTCCTCCTGGGCCAGGCGGATGGAGTTCGGCCTAAGCCCCTCCCGCTCCAGGCGCTTCAGGTAGTCCAGGGCGAAGTCCCGCGTGGTGAGCCTGGAGGGGTCGGTGAGAAGCCCTTTGGCCTGGGCGACCACCATATCCGCCAGGGCCCTTTCGGCCTCCTTGCGGGTTTCGCAATGCTTCTCCCGCTTGACCTTCCGGCCCGTGGCGGGGTCTATCCAGGTGAGCTGGGCCACCCACTTGCCCTTGCCCTCGTGGTAGAAGACGCTTCCGCCCCCTTTGCCGCGCCTTCTCATCACCACCTCCTACGCTTCCTTCCCTTGCGCCAAAGCCACCGGGCCCGGCGTAGGGCCCACCGCTTGCCCACCCGGCCCCGGGAGAGGGCTTTGGCGAAGCGAAGCCAGGACCAGAGCTTCCTAAGGTTCACGGTACTCCTTCCCCTCCAAGAACGCCTCCACGGCGGCCCTCGGGATGCGCCAAACCCGGCCCACCTTCACCGCGTGGAGCTTCTTGGCGTAGATGAGCTTTTCCACCGTCTTGCGGCTAACCCGGAGGAGCTTGGCCACCTCCGCCACGGTCAGGACTTCTCCTTGCACGACTCGAGAGTATCAAGGAACCCCAAAGAGGGGTACGGAGCAGAGGGATTTTACTGAAGTTCACCAACCGTTTAGGAGCCGCTTCACCCACTCCCGGCGAGCCTCCCGGTAGGCCTCGCGCTTCGTGGAGGCCCGAACCACGATGGGCTCCCCTGGCCCCTCGGCGCTGGCCACGAATCCCCCCTCGGGATCCCGGGCCGCGCTGGGGGCCCCGTACCGGTCCCAACCGTCCACGAGGCGGTCGGCGATGGCCTCGACCAGGAGGCCCCAGAGGGCCTCCTCCCAGGCCTCGGGGGGGAGGCTCCTGGGATCCTCCTTCCCTGTGGCGGCGGAAAGGGCCTCAAGGAGCGGCCCCAGGTGGGGGTGGCGCTCAGCTCCCTCCACCACGATCTCGGCGTAGCGGTGGGCCACGTGGGCCAGGTGGCGGATCAGGTCACGCTCGTTCATGCTCCCCTCCGGTGCATCTCCCACCACTCCCCGAGGGTTCTCGGGGGCTCCTCGGGGTAGAGGCGCATCCCGATGGGGGAGAGGGGGGCCTTGGGCCACTCCTCCACGACCTTCCGCCACGGCGGGGCCTTCCACTGGCCCGAGGGGTCCCTGAGGTGCCGGTCCCCCCAGAGCCGCTGCACACGCGCGCGAACCTCCTGGATCTGGCTCCACACCCCGCTGAACATGGGCAGGTTCCCCAGGGTCTTCATGTGGCCCACGAGGGCCCTCCAGTCCCCCTCGGCGGCGTAGGCCAGGGCCTCCTCCAGGAGGGCCCGGTAGAAGCCGTCCTCCAGGAACCAGGTCCACCGCCCCCTTTGATCCCGTTTTAGGACATAGGTGGGCTTCCACTCCCCCTCCCGCCAGGCCACCCAGTAGAGGGGCGCGCGCGGGTTGGCGCTGAGGTCCACCCGCCGCATCTCCTCACCGGGGAGGGGGGCGGTGGCCACGATGAGCATGGGCCAGGTGGGAGGGGGGGCCTCTGGCCGCATCACGCTCACCGGGGCCAGGAGGAGCTGGGCCACGGGGAGGCGGGCGCGGCGCCTCACCGCCCGGGCGGCCCGGTCGAGGTGAACGGCGTGGAGTTCGTCGATCCGCCGTACGGCCGCCAGGATGCGGTCCGTGGGGGCGGTCTGGACCTGCCAGTACCGGTACCCGTCCCGGCTCACCAGGCGCAGGGCCTGGGCCAGGAGGGCCGTCTGGCCTCTGAGGAGGGGGTAGTCGGCCGGATCCCTGGTCATGTGGCCAGGGTGCCACCCCGGTCGTGGGGGGGTTGAAAATAAAAAAAAGGCCCCATGCACGCAGTTTCGGGCGGTTTTTAGGCGGTTAGTCAAACCAAATGAGGTTGCGTACCCGCCGGGCAGTTTTTTCGCCTTCGGCGCCCTCCCCCCTACCATTGGGCTGGCCCGAACCCGGGTGGTGCCGGGGCCCGAAAGCCGACGCCTGTGGCGGCAGGTGGCGGTGGCCGGGGAAGCCGCGTGCCTCCAGAAATGGGGGCTGGCGCGGCACTCAACGGGGGGCTCCGGGCGATAGAGACGTCCGGGTCTATCCCAATGCGACAACCCCGAGGGATCGGGGGTTTGGAGGAAGGGCGACGCGGGAAGGGTCGCCGGGGGGGGCGTAGGCCCCGGAAACCCGGCGGCTGGCCGTGTTGGGAGTGGGTGAAAACCCCACCCGTGGGCAGGGGGGAGTCCGCCCGGGCGACCGGGTAGCTGTACCCTCTGCACACGGCGCCGCACGCCACGGCATGGGCCTCCGTGAGGGGGCTCGGAACCACCCTGGGGGACCCCCCTCCTGGCTTCGGCTGGGAGGCGGGAGAAACCGGGGGGTAGCCGATAGCTCGGCGTGTAAGTGGGAGGGGTAGCGGGGCAACCCGCCCTCCCATCGGCGAGGCAGGAACCCTAGGCGCCCGCGCTCGCGTACCGCATGCCCTACCCGAGCTCCGCAACCTCGTAGGGAACGGGCTACCGAGGCTTGCCTCGGTCAGGTGCGCGTGTCGCGGTAAAGGGGATAAACCGCCACCTCTGGGACGACCAGAGGTGCCCACACGGCCGAACGCGGGAAGGCCCGGGCCGGGGGCCCAGGGGGCCGCCACCCCACTAACCTGGGCGCTCTGGTAGGGCGGGGGAGTAGGACAGCCGTACCCTGGAACGGGGAGGGCCCAACGAAAACCCGTCCGAACCGGGCTGGGAGACCGGATCAGTAGGCTAAACCCCGCCTGCTCCCGTGGGGGTGCGTCCACCCTGCGGTGTGGGTTGGGGGACGATGCGCATACGTTATACGCCGAAAGTCCGGACCGGCAGATGGACCTCGGCACCACTTGGGGGCGGGGTTTTCCCGCCCCGACAACCGGGAGAGGGATCCCGAGGGGAAGGTGGAGTACCCGAGGGGACGTTGACGATCACGACCACAGGCGCTTACCCCCACCGGGGGAAGCCTCCGGGAGGAGGTGGATCCTGGCCACAGGGGGGAGCGTGGCGGCCACGGGTCTAACCGTGGCGGCGGAGGCCGGCCATACGGCCAGCCACGGCGTGCTCCCGGCCGTACGGGAGGGCGCGGTCCGGCCCACGGGACCAGCCACGGCGTTCCTCCGGCCGTACAGGGGGAAACCGCTGGGCGGGCGCGCGTGAAAGGGGGAGATGCACAGAGGTAGCGTGAGAGTTGACTGCGTGAGCGAGTGGAGCTAACCGCACCAGCGGCGTGGAGAACGGTCATGGCAAAAGGCCCCCGGGGTTACCCCCGGGGGATCTTCGTTTTGCCCCTCGTTCGCCTTCGCAAAAATTGCCCTCCCAGGTGTGCGTGCGCTATCTCCCCGAAAGCGCGTGCGCGTTCCCCTCCTAACGGGGGGTTTACCGCGTCCTGCACGGGCAAAACCATCGCGCACGCTATGCGCACGGATGCGCACGCATGGGAAAGGAGTGCCGTCCTGGACGGCACAGGGTGCGTGCGCGTTCTCCCTCCCGTCCAGGACGGCGTTCCCGGGAAAACGCGCACGCGCCTCACGCCCCCACCTCCTCACGCCGCTTCACCCGGGCCCGGGCGATGGGCTCAAGCCGGGGCGGGTTTCCGGCCCAAAGCCCCAGAAGCTCCACCTCCTTCACTTCCGGCCAGGCCTCCTCCAGGAAGGCCAGCCGCTCCACCAGCCAGGCCTCGAGGCTCGGGGCGTTCTGCCCGGGCCAGGCGGCGTGGGCCTCCAGGTCCTCCTCCGAGGGGAGGGCCAGGGCCCAGTAGAGCACCCGGCCATCGGCCACCACCCGGAGCTTGGGCGGGCGCATGGCGCGCACCTTGGCGGCCAAGGCCGGGGCCAGGGTGATGAGCTTCCGCCATGGGCTCACAGCTCCACCTCCACCTCGTCTTCCTCGGGCCGGGGGCGGGGGGCGGTGATGCGAAAGACGCGCCCCCCAAGCCCTTGGGCCACCTCCGCCAGGGCGCGTGCGCGTTCTTCCGGTCCTTGCGATGGGGAAGCCACTTCCGAACGCGCACGGGGTTTTTCCTCTCCAGAAGGGCGTTCCTCGGGGGGGCGTGCGCGGTCGTGCGCATGGCGTGCGCGTTGGTTTTCCTCGTACTGGAGGGCGTTTTCCTCGGTTTTTGAGGGGAACGCGCACGCGGTTTGGGGGAGAAAGAGCACGCACGTTTCCCCGGTGAGGGGGTGCACGTAGCTTCCCCCCTCCCCCAGCTCCCGGGCCAACCGCTCGGGCTCGGGGAGGAGCCGGAAGGCGGCCTCCTCTAAGGGGGCCCCCTCCACGGGGCGGATGGCCAGGCGGTTTCCGTCCCTCTGCACGTCCACTAGCCCGACGGCCTCGGCCTGGTCCACCCACTTCTGCACCGTGCGCTTGGCCCAGCGCAGGTGCCGGGCCAGGTCCTTCACATAGACGGCCACACTTCCCTCGGGGATGTTCTTCCCGGCGGCCTCCTCCACCTTGGCCTCGTGCACCTCCCGCACGGCCACGGCCAGGGCCAGGGCCTGCGGGCTCACGGTGTGGACGCTCCGGGCCATGGGACGCGCGGCCAAGTGGTAGGCCAGGGCGTAGTCCTCCAGGGCGGCCACCAAACGCCCCTCCCGCTCCTCCCTCCGGGCGTGGTGGAGGAGGGCCACCACCTTGACCAGGGTGAGGAAGCGGCCAAAGTCCCTCCGAAGCCGGGTCAGGTCCTCGGGGAGGTCCTGGGCCTCCAGAAGCCGGGCGATGGCCGGGGCGTAAGGGACCACCACCTCCTTCTGAGGAAGGAGCTCGTAGAGAGCGTGCCAGGGGGTAGGGTCCACCTCGGGAAGGGCCCCCCTGGCCTCCCGTTCCGCCAGGGCCTGGACCACCCGGAGGGTGTGGCCCTTGCTGTCGTCCATGTAGAGGGAGAAGGTGCGGGTTTCGTTGTCCTCCTTGGTGAGCCCCTTGGTGAGCGTGGTGATGAGCCCGGTGGGGCCGGGGCGGACGATTTCCCGGGCGGCCATGCGCCCCTGGGGGGTTTTCTCCACGGTCAGGTAGCGGATTTGCCCTTCCGAGAGGAGGGTGCGCACCAGGTACAAGACCTCCTCCGAGCTCAGCCCGTCCTCCTCGTAGAGCACCAGGTGGCGGTGCCGGAAGTCCAAATCCGCGTACACCAACGCCTTGGCGCTCATGCTGGAAAGCTCGTAGTAGCCCCTGGGGGGGATGAGGGCCAGGGTCTGCTTCACCAGGAAAGACTTCCCCGAGGAGGAACGCCCCTTGACCAAGACGCTGATGGGGGCTTCCGTCCTGGCGGAAAGTAGGGCCAGGTAGAGAAGCCCCCTGTTCTCCTCCTCCCCCACCACCCCGAGCTCCCCAATGGTCCGGATGGCCCGGTGAAGGAGGGCGGGGTCCTCGGAGAGCTCCCGGGCGGCCTCCCGGGCTTCGGGGGTGATGGGGGGCGCTTCCTCCTCCCGGGCCTGAGCGTCCCGCGTGGCCCGGTAGCGGGCCCAGTCCTTCCGGAGGGCCCCTACGCTCACCCCGGTCTTCTTCTTGAGGGTCAGGAAGAGGGCTTCCACCTCGGAGTCCAAAAGCCCCCCCTCGTAGATGCCCCTGAAGAGCTCGGGGAGGAGGGCGGGGAGGGTTTCCGGCTTGGCCCCTTCCACCCGCTTGAGGAGGTCTTGGAAGGTCATGCCCACCTCCTCATCCAGGCGTACACGGCATAGGCCCGGGCCAGCTGGTAGGGTGTGTGTTGAGGGAACCTCCCGCGCACGGTGCCCTCCTACCGCCCCCCGTTTCTACGGGGGGTCTGGTCCGTGAGCTCCTCCAACCGCCCCTCCAGGATGGCCTGGGCCACGCGCATGGGGATGAGGAGGCGCTTGCCCAGCCGCACGCCGTGCCGCCTCGCCAATGCGTAGGCGAGGTCTCTCCCGACGAGCTTCTCCCCAACGAGCTGCCGAAACTCCGCTACCGTCAAGAGCCGAGGCCGATTTCCCTCGTTCTCGTTCATACCCTGACCCTAGCAACCGGTGCCGTAAGCGCGGTTATTTTAGAAACTTGGCATTTCCATTCGGTTTCCGCCAGATCGGGTGGGGTTTTTGAGTCCTTGGTCATTTGCGGCCGGATCTGGAGGCGAGGGTGGATATACTTCCCTTCAGGGGAGATGGGCACAATGGGCTTCGGTTTAGACCCGAAAGACCTTCGCCCCGGGGACGTCCTCGAGGGCGATTGCTTCCCCGAGCCCGTCCGGGTTATCCAGATCCAGGTGTGGGGCGACCTCTTCCGCCTCGAGGCCGTGGGCACGAGAACCCAGGGGTACTACGACCGCGTCCTCTCCATCCAGGACTTGGGAAGCCTACGGCGGTTCCGGGCGAGCGGAGGTCGGGACTTTGGGGGAGCGCCCGAGGCCTTCTTCCTGGCGGTGGAGGGGCACCGCATCCGCTTCGCCCAGCAGTTTGACCCCCTTTTCGCCGTGAACGTCTCCCAGATTGACCCGCTACCCCACCAGATCGAGGCGGTCTACTTCTACATCCTCCGGAACCCCAGGGTGCGCTTTCTGCTAGCCGACGATCCGGGGGCGGGCAAGACCATCATGGCCGGGTTGCTTCTCAAGGAGCTGAAGTACAGGGGCCTGGTCCAGCGCACCCTGATCGTGGTGCCCGGCCACCTCAAGGACCAGTGGCGGCGGGAGATGAAGGAGCGCTTCGCCGAGACCTTCCTGGTGGTGGACCGGGGGATGGTGGAGGCCAACTGGGGCCGCAACGTCTGGCGGGAACATCCCCAGGTGATCACCTCCATGGACTTCGCTAAGCGGGACGAGGTGCTCGCCTCCTTGGCCGAGGCCGATTGGGACCTGGTGATCGTGGACGAGGCCCACAAGATGACCGCCTACCGCTACGGGGAGAAGACCCACAAGACAGAGCGCTACCGTCTTGGGGAGCTCCTCTCCCGCACCAGCCAGTTTCTCCTCTTCCTCACGGCCACGCCCCACCGGGGTGACCCGGAGAACTTCCGCCTCTTTCTGGACCTCTTGGAGCCCGGTTTCTTCGCCTCCCGGGAGCTCCTCCTCGAGTCCATCGCCCGGAAGGACAACCCCCTTTTCCTGCGCAGGCTCAAGGAAGACCTCAAGGACTTTGAGGGGAGGCGCCTTTTCCCACCCCGCAAGGTCTTTACGGTGACCTACTACCTGAGCGACGAGGAGAAGCTCCTCTACAACGCCGTCACGAGCTACGTGGAAGCCTCCTACAACAAGGCCCTGGCCAGGGAGAAGCGGAACGTGGCCTTCGCGCTCCTCATCCTGCA
Organism: Thermus thermophilus HB8; assembly: GCF_000091545.1. Taxonomy (GTDB): domain Bacteria; phylum Deinococcota; class Deinococci; order Deinococcales; family Thermaceae; genus Thermus; species Thermus thermophilus. Next base: position 969,887 of record NC_006461.1, on the reverse strand, counting down.
GCGGAGGCTGGCCTCGAGCGTGCGGGCCGTGCGCCGCTCGCTGGAAAGGCGCCGGGAGCGGCTTGCCCAGCTTTTGGAGGTGGGCCGGTGGCTTGCGGAGCGGGGCGAGGTAGACGAGGAGGCCCTGGAGGACCTGGAGGAATGGGAACGCCTCAAGCGGGAAGAGGATCTGGTGGCGCAACTCACCGCCGCCGAGACCCGGGAGGAGCTGGAGCGCGAGATCGCCCAGCTGGACGAGCTCATTGCCTTGGCCCGGCGGGCCGAGCGGCTGGAGATTGAAACCAAGCTCCGCAAGCTCCGGGAGGTGATGGAGGACGAAAGGCTCCAGCAGACGGGCGAAAAGCTCCTCATCTTCACCGAGTCCCGGGAAACCCTGGAGTACCTCGTGGAGAAGCTTCGGGGGTGGGGGTACTCCGTGGTGTCCCTCCACGGGGGGATGGACCTGGACGCCCGCATCCGGGCCGAGCACGAGTTCCGCGAGCGGGCCCAGGTGATGGTGTCCACCGAGGCGGGCGGGGAAGGCATCAACCTCCAGTTCTGCTCCCTCATGGTCAACTACGACATTCCCTGGAACCCCAACCGCCTGGAGCAGCGGATGGGGCGGGTCCACCGCTACGGCCAGACCAAGGAAGTGCACATCTACAACCTGGTGGCGCTGGACACCCGGGAGGGGAAGGTCCTCGAGGCCCTCTTCCGCAAGCTCAGGGAGATCCAGGAGGCCCTGGGGAGCGACCGGGTCTTTGACGTGGTGGGGGAGGTGCTCCCGGGAAAGAGCCTGAAGGAACTCATCGTGGAGGCTATCGCCAACCGGCGCACCCTGGACGAGATCGTCTGCGAGATTGAGGCCGTGCCCGACCAGGAGGCGGTCCGGCGGGTGCGGGAGGCGGCCCTCGAGGCCCTGGCGGTGCGCCACATTGACCTCACCCAGGTCCTGGGAGAGGAGCGGAGGGCCCGGGAGAACCGCCTGGTGCCGGAGTACATTGAGCGCTTCTTTGAGCGGGCCTGCAGGTTCTTGGGCGTGCCCCTGGAGCGGCGCGGGGACGGCTTATGGCGCGTCCCCCGCGTTCCCCATGAGCTGCGGGACCTTTCCCGGGAGTTCAAGGACCGCTACGGCGAGGTCTTCCCCGAGTACCGGAAGCTGGCCTTCTCCAAGGAGCTGGCCCGGAGGCATCAGGCGGTCCTCGTGGCCCCCGGGCATCCCCTTCTGGAGGCCATCATTGAGCGGCTTCTTTCCCGGTCCGAAGGGGAGCTGAGGCGCGGGGCACTCTTCGCCGACCCCGACGGGAAACTCGAGGGCTTCCTCTGGTTTTTGGAGGTGGAGGTCCGCGACGGGCAAAACCAGGTGGCGGGCAAGCGCCTCTTTGCCGTCTACCAGTCTGAAGCGGGGGAACTCCGCCTCGTTCACCCTTCGGTCCTTTGGGACCTGAAGCCCCTTTCCCCCGGGGAGGCCTCCTTTGACGGCGGCCTTCTGGACGAGGGGAGGGTGGTGGGCTTCGCCATAGAGCAGGCCCTCGAGCCCTACCGCCAGGAGCTTTTGGCCTGGCGGGAACGGGACGCCGAGGTCAAGCGCCGCTACGGCCTGCGCTCCTTGGAGCAGATGCTCCTGGACTCCGAGGCCAAGCTTTTGGAGTACGAGACCCGGCGGGCCCAGGGGGAGAACATCCCCGAGGCCACCCTCCAGAACGAAAGGCGGCGGAAGGAGGAGCTGGAGGCCCGCAAGAAGAGGCTGGAGGAGGCGATTCGGCGGGAGCTTAGCCTCACCGCGGCCGCCCCTCGGGTTCTCGGGGTGGCCCGGGTGGTGCCCCTTGTCAAGGGGGAGGCGGCCATGCGCCCTGACCCCGAGGTGGAGGCCATCGGCATGGAGGTGGCCCTGCGGTACGAGCGGGAGGCGGGGTGGACGCCCGAGGACGTTTCCCGCGAGAACCTGGGCTACGATATCCGTTCCGTGTCCCCTGAAGGCGCCGTTCGCTACATTGAGGTCAAGGCGCGGGCCGCCACGGGCCCCGTGGCCCTGACCCCCAACGAGTGGGTGATGGCTCAGCGCCTGGGGGAGGACTACTGGCTCTACATCGTGGAGCACGCCGCCACCCGCCCGGTGCTCCACCGGGTACAAAACCCGGCGGCCAAGCTTGCGCCCAAAGAGGTGGTGGACGTGGTGCGCTACGTGGTCAACGACTGGAAGAAGGCGGCGGAGAGCAGCTAATCCAATGGCACCAGAGGAGGGCAACCGATCCAATGACTCCGGAGCTAGTCCGAGAACTAATCGCACGGGGCGAAGCCTTGACCCTTGAGTTCAAAGGGGAAGAGAGAAGGCAACTCTCCGAAAACGATCTGGTGGAAACGGTCGTATGCATGGCCAACCGCCCTACACAAGAGATGGGCTACGTCCTCATTGGCGTTGAGGATGATGGCCGGGTGACGGGTGCCCGTCCCCGGGATGCCGGGGGTATAGATCCCTTGCGCATTCAGGCTTTGATCGCAAACCGGACGCGTCCTTCCCTCAGTTGCCGCGTTTGGGTGGTTGAGCTTGAAGGCAAGCCTGTGCTCGTGATCGAGGTGCCACGGTCGTGTAAGGATTTATGTGTAAGGGTCCGTGTTTAATAGGGGGGCACACCTTGGAACGAGGAGGTGCCCCGTGGACCAGGATACCTTGCGGATCTTGCTGAGGGAAGCGGTGCGGGAGACGGTGGCCGAGGTTTTGCAGACGGTTCTGGAGCTGGACCGGACGGCCTTCTTGCAGGTGCACGGAGGCCGCAGGAACGGCTACTACCCCCGCAAGCTGGAGACCACCTTCGGCCAGGTGGACCTGAAGGTCCCTAGGGATCGGGAATCTCGGTATTACCCGGCTTTCCTTAAGCCCTACGCCCGCCGCCTGGTGGACGTGGGGGAAGTAGCTGTGGCCTTGTACGCCGCCGGGGTCAGTCAGCGCAAGGCGGCCGAGATACTGAGCCTGCTCCTGGGCCACCGCTACTCCCACGAGACCCTGAGCGCCCTGACGGACGAGGTCCTGGAGGCGGCAGGAGCCTTCCGCACCCGGCCTTTGCCCGAGGAGATGGCCTTCGTCTACCTGGACGGGCTTTCCCTAAAGGTCTTCAGGGAAGGAGAAGGGATCGTACGGGAAAGCGTGTATGTGGCCCTGGGCATCGCCCCTAATGGGGAGAGGCGGGTCCTGGGGTTCTGGCTTTTGCCCACGGAGAGCGCCCTGGGATGGGAGGGGGTCCTGGGGGAGCTTTGGCAGCGGGGCCTGCGGCGGGTGTTGCTCTTTGTCACCGACGGGCTGCCCGGGCTTCCTGAAGCGATCCGCAGGGTCTACCCTCAGGCGGAATGGCAGCGGTGCGTGGTGCACGGGGTGCGGTGGAGCCTGTCCCAGGTGCGCTCCCGGGACCGGGCCCTGCTGGCGGAGGACCTGAGGCGGGTGTACGGGGCGGAGAGCCGGGAAGAAGCTCTTGGGGCATTGGAGGAGGTGAAGGCCGCCTGGGGTTCGCGGTACCCGGGGGTGGTGGGGCTTTGGGTACAGGATTCGGGGGCCTTCCTGCGGTTCTACGGGTACCCCAAGGTGCTTTGGCCGTACTTGCGGAGCACCAACCTGATGGAGCGGTTTATCCGGGAGCTACGGCGGGGGACGAAGGTGCGGGACCACAAGTTTCCTAAGGAAGAGGCGGTGTACAAGCTTCTTTACCTGGAGTCGGAGAGGCAGGAAGGGAGGTGGGCAGAACGGAAACTAAAGGGGTTCTCGGAGGTGAAGGAGGTGCTGGAGAAGATGCTTCAGGAGCGGTATGCCCCCCGTACACAGACTCTTACACAGAGTCCTTGACACGACCGGTGCCACCGGCAACAATGCCCGTAGGGACGGCCGAGGGCATCTACAAACGGCGGGCTATTGGGGGCACGGGAAGGCCGGAATGCTTGCCCTACCACTTCCACGAGATGCAGGGGGCGTTGGCCCATCGCGGAGCCCTGGATTACTCAGCGCTACCGGTTCAGGGGGCTTCCTGGAGCGATCTGGACCCCTTGGAGTTTGAGCGCTTCCGGCGTTTCATCCGGGAAAGCCGCGGCCAAGGTGACAAAAGCCTTCTGGACTTGCCTGATGTAGAGCTGGCCAAGGCCCTCGGTGCCGTGGAGGCCAATCACGAGGTAAGGGCGGTTCGTGTGTTGGGTCTCTTGCTCTTCGGCAAGGAGGAAGCCCTGCAGCGGTTCATCCCGACCCACGAGGTGGCCTTCCAGGTGCTTAGGGGAACGCGTGTGGAAGTCAACGATTTCTTCCGCTGGCCACTCTTGCGGACCATGGAGGAGCTTCTAACCCGCTTCCGAGCATGGAATCATGAAGAGGAGGTATCCTTTGGGCTCATGAGGATTGGTGTGCCGAACTATTCCGAGCGAGCGTTCCGCGAGGGGCTTGCCAACGCTTTGATTCACCGCGATTACACCCGTTTGGGCGCGGTGCACGTTCAGTGGCATGAGGACCGCATCGAGATCTCGAACCCCGGCGGCTTCCCGGAGGGGATTCACTTGGGCAACCTGCTCGTCGCTCCGCCGCGGCCACGCAACCCTCTGCTGGCCGATGCCTTCAAGCGGGCTGGGGTTGTGGAACGGACTGGCCGGGGGATCGACATCATCTTTGAGGAGCAGCTCCGCAACGGGCGTCCGGCCCCCTCCTACGAGCAGAGCACACCCGAGAGCGTTGTGCTCGTGCTTCCCGGGGGAGAGGCCAACCTCAACTTCGTGCGCCTCATCGTGGAGGAAGGCCAAGCACGCCGTCCCTTAAGACTTGACGAGTTGCTGGTTCTCAACGGCCTTTGGCAGGAGCGACAGTTAACCACGAAAGAAGCCGCGAGGCTTATCCAGAAGACGGAGGCTACAGCCCGCGCTGTGCTAGAGCGCCTAGTGGAAACGGGCTTGATCGAGGCGCGAGGCACGGGGCGAGGGCGGACGTATCACCTCTCGGCCTCCACGTATCGCCGGCTGGGGGAAGAGGCGGCCTACGTGCGCCTGAAGGGCTTTGAACACCAGCAAATGGAGCAGATGGTTCTCGAGTACGTGCGGGCCCACGGGAGAATCACACGACGGGAGGCGGCGGAGCTTTGCCGGATAGGACCTTATCAGGCCACTCGACTGCTTAAACGAATGGTTGAGCAGGGGAAGCTGACGCCCCATGGTGTCGGAAAGGGAACGTGGTATGCGCTTCGCTCGTAAATACGAGCGCGCATTTATCTTTGCGTGCCCGCACGTAAATGCGTGCACCTGAACGTTGGCCTGATGTGCGAACATGGACGGGAAGGATTTGGCGCTTAGAACCACAGCCCCCTCCGGGCCTGCCCTGCCCGGTGGGTTTCCTGAAGGAGGCTTTGGAAAATGGCTAAACCCGACGCTCCTCGGCTCATTGAGGTGGACTTCCCCTTGAGGGAAGTGTCCGAGCACTCCGTTCGCGAGAAGAACATCCGCCACGGCCACATCTCCACCCTCCACATCTGGTGGGCCCGTAGGCCCCTGGCCGCCTCGAGGGCCACGGCCCTGGCGGCCCTGCTCCCGGACGACCCCCGGCATAGGGAAGAGCTCCTCGGCCTGGTGAAAAGCCTCGCCCCCTGGAAAGCCGTCCAGGGGGAAAACCCTGCCCTGGAGAAGGCCCGCAGGCTCATCCTCGAGGCCCACGGTGGCAGGCCCCCCAGGGTGCTGGACCCCTTTGCCGGGGGCGGGGCCATCCCCTTGGAGGCCCTGCGCCTCGGCTGCGAGACCTACGCCGTGGATTACAACCCCGTGGCCGTGCTCCTCAATAAGGCGGTGCTGGAGTACCCGCAGAAGTTCGGGCGGCCGGGCTCCGTCTCCTTTATCCCCTTGCCGCCCGGTTGGGGTAAGGAGGAAGGGCAACAGGCCATCCTCTCCACCTCCCAAGAGGAAAAGTCCCCCCTCGTGGAGGCGGTGAGGGCCTGGGGCGAGTGGGTGCTGGAGGAGGCCCGCAAGGAGCTTGAGCGCTTTTATCCCAAGGACGAGGACGGCTCCATCCCGGTGGGCTACATCTGGGCCCGGACCCTTCCCTGCCAGAACCCCGCCTGCGGCACCGAGATCCCCCTCATGCGCCAGACCTGGCTCGCCAAGAAGGCGAATAGGCGGGTGGCCCTCAAGATGATCCCCAACCCCGAGGCCAAGCGGGTGGACTTCGCCATCGTGGAGGGAGGCGCCATTGACTTTGACCCCGAGGAGGGCACCGTCTCCCGGGCCAACGTCCGCTGCCCCCTCTGCGGCGGCACCATCAACGACAGCACCACCCGCAGGCTTTTCCGCGAGGGGAAGGCGGGCGAGCGGATGGTGGCCGTGGTCCTCCACAAACCCGGTACCACCGGCAAGCGCTACCGCCTCGCCACCGAGCGGGACCTGGAGGCCTTCCGCGCCGCCCGGGAGGCGCTGGAGACCAAGCGCCAGGAGCTTTGGGCCGAGTGGGGGATGGACCCGGTGCCGGATGAGCCGTTGCCTCCTAAAGAAACGCTTGGCTTCCGCGTGCAGCGATACGGCCTCACTCGCTGGGGCGATCTCTTCAACCCCCGGCAGAAGCTGGCACTGATCACCTTTGCCGAGAGGGTCCGCCGAGCGCACGCCGAGATGCTCCGGGAAGGCGCGGAGCCGGAGTTCGCCAGGGCGGTGGGGACGTATTTGGGGTTGGCTCTAGATCGCACTTTGATGTTTACCACCTCTTTAACACGTTGGAAGCCGGATGCAGAATGTCCTGTGGATGTGTTTGCTCGTCAAGCCCTTCCTATGACTTGGGATTACGCGGAAAATACCCCAATAGTCGCCCACAGCGGTGCTTTCCTAGATCAGGTGGAACGCATGCTTTATTGTCTGCCTCTAGCATTTTCGGGTGATCAAGCAGCAAGCATCCATAACGGTTCTGCAACCTCCCTCCCTTTCCCCTCCGCCCACTTTGATGCCGTCCTCACCGACCCGCCCTACTACGACAGTGTGCCTTATGCGGACCTCTCGGATTTCTTCTACCTCTGGCTCAAGCGCACCATAGGGGATCTCTACCCAGAGCTGTTCGCGACGCCGCTCACGCCCAAGTCAGAGGAACTCGTGGCCGATGCCAGCAAGGCGGGCGGCATGGAGGCGGCCAAGAAGCGCTTTGAGGAGGGGCTCACCCAAGCCTTCCGTGAAATCCACCGGGTGCTCAAAGACGACGGGATCGCCGTCATCGTCTTCGCCCACAAGACGACCGAAGCCTGGGAGGCGATCATCCAGGCACTCTTGAATGCCGGCCTCTACATGACCGCCTCCTGGCCCATCCACACCGAGATGCAGTCCCGCCTGAGGGCGCAAGACTCGGCGGCGCTGGCTTCCTCCATCTACATGGTCTGCCGCAGGCGGACCACGGACGAGGTGGGCCTCTATCCCGAGGTGCAGCGGGAGATTGAGGAGCGGGTGCGGGAGAGGCTCGCCCAGTTCTGGGACGAGGGCATCCGGGGGGCGGACTTCTTCATGAGCGCCATCGGCCCCGCCGTGGAGGCCTTCGGGAAGTACGCCCGGGTGGAGAAGCTCTCGGGCGAAGAGGTGACCGTGGGCGAGCTTCTGGAGTACGTGCGCAAGGTGGTGGGCGAGTTCGCCTTGAAGCGGATCCTGGAGGAGGGCGAGCTTGGGGGGGTGGACCTCCCTGCCCGCTTCTACGTCCTCTGGCGCTTCGCCTACAACCACGCCCGGGTCAAGTTTGACGAGGCGAGGAAGCTCGCCCAGAGCGTAGGCATAGAGCTTTCCGAGTACTGGGACGGCCGAGGCTTCGTCCAGAGGCAAGGGGGGCTCGTCTGGGTGCTGGGCCCCAAGGAGCGAGGCCGGGGCTTTTTGGAGCGGGAGCGTCACGAGAACATGGTGGACGTGCTCCACAAGGCGGTCCTCCTCTGGGAAAAGGGCGACCGCCGGGGCCTGGAGAAGCTTCTAAGCGGAAGCCCCTTCCCCCAGGGCGCTTTGCGCAAGGTGGCCCAGGCAGTAGTTGATGTGCTCCCTGATGGGGACAAGGAGAAACAGCTCCTGCAGGGGCTCCTCTACGGCTGGCGGGACACTACGAGCGGCAGGTCCCCCGGCCAGGGCGGCCTCTTTGAGTCCGAGCAGGGCTGAGATGGTGACGCGGGTTTGGAACCGCTAAGATGGGCTGAGCGAAGACAGGAGTCGCCATGACAACGAAGGTCAAGGGGAAAGGGCCACCGAAGACGCTGGAGGAGATCCGCCGGATCTTGAAGGCACACAAGGCGGAGCTGGCGGCCCAATACGGTGTGCAGCGGATCGCCGTCTTCGGCTCTTACGCCCGAGGAGGGGCCACGCCCGAGAGCGATTTGGACCTTCTGGTGGAGTTCTCCCCCCCTCCGGGGCTGCTCAAGTTTGTCGAGCTTGAGCGCCGCTTGAGCGAGCTTTTGGGCGTAAAGGTAGAACTGGTCACGCCAAACGCCCTAAAGCCCCACCCACATCGGTAGGCGGGTCCTCAAGGAGATCGCCGAGGTATGAAGCGCACCCTCCTGGACTATCTGGAGGACATGCAGGCCTCCGCCCTTGAGGTGTTGGACTTCACCCGCAGATCGAGAAGGTGCTCGCCGAGGAAAGGGCGAGGGAGCGTCCCAAGCGTGAGAAAGACCGGGAGAAAGGAGGAATGAGGCCAATGGCGCTTCCGGCGTGGCGAGAAGTGGCACTGCCCCACGAGGACATCCGCCGGGGCAGGTTTGACGAGTCCACCTTTGCGGCCGATCTGGCCGATGTGCTGGCGGGCCGTGGGCCCTTGGAGTACCGCGACCCTCTCACTTTCTTCCGCAAGACCTATCCCACCAAGGGGATGGTCCGGCTCCTCGGGGCGGTGGTGCGCCGCCTCTCCGGGGAGAAGGGGGGCGAGCCCGTGGTCCAGATCCAGACTCCCTTCGGCGGGGGGAAGACCCACGGCCTCGTGGCCCTCTACCACCTCTTCCGCTCGGGCGAGGAGGCGAGGGGGACGGAGCTTTACGCCCGGGTCCTCGAGGAGGCGGGCGTGGAGAGGATCCCGGAGGCCAAGGTGGCCGTCTTCGTGGGCACGGCCGCAGACCCCCTGAAGGGCCGCACCCCTTGGGGGGAGCTTGCCCTCCAGCTTGGGCACTACGGCCTCCTGGAGGAGCACGACAAGGCCCGCCAGGCCCCGGGGAAGGAGCGGCTATACGAGCTCTTCCGGGCGGCGGGCGGCCCGGTCCTCATTCTGATGGACGAGGTGGCGGAGTACGTGGCCCGCACCGTGGACCCCACGGCCTTGCACAAGGAGGGGGGGAGCCTCGAGGGGGGGCGGGCCTACCAGACCCAGGTGCTCGCCTTCTTCCAGGAGCTCACCGAGGCGGTCAAGGTGGCGCCCCAGGTGGCCTTGGTCATGACCATTCCCTCCAGCGCCCCCTACGGCGAGGAAGGAGAGCGGGCCCTCCTCCAGCTTCAGCGGATCGCCGGGCGGTTGGAAGCGATCTACGAGCCCGTTAAGGGCTGGGAGATCTACGACGTCATCCGCACGCGCCTCTTTGAGGGGATTCGGGACGAGGGGGTGGTCCGGAAGGTGGCCGAACGCTACTTTGAGCTCTATCGCCGCCTGGGGACCGAGGTGCCCGACGAGGCCCGCGACCCTGCCTACCGGGAGCGCATGCGGAGGGCCTACCCTTTCCATCCCGAGCTCATAGACGCGCTCTACGAGCGGTGGGGAACCCTTTCCACCTTCCAGCGGACGCGGGGGGTGCTCCGCTTCCTGGCGGAGATCGTGGCCGACCTCTACGGCCGCGAGCATTCGGCCCCCCTGATCCACTCGGCCCACGTCAACCTGGCGAATCCGAGCATCCGGCGGGAGCTGGTGAAGCACATCGGCAACGAGTTTGACAGCGTGATCGCCGCCGACATCGCCGACCCAGAGGGGCAGGCCAAGGCCCAGCGCTTGGACCGGGAGATGGGCTCAGAGTACGTCCGCTTCCAGGTGGCCTCCGGGCTCGCCACGGCCATCTTCCTCTACTCCTTCAGCGGCGGCGAGCGCAAGGGGGCGAGCCCCGCTCAGCTCCGGCTGGCCGCCCTGCGCCCTGAGGTTCCGCCCCCCTTGGTGGGCGATGCCCTAGGGCGCCTGCGGGAACTCCTCTGGTATCTGCACGAGGCCTCCGGGCTTTACTACTTCTCCAGCCAGCCCAATCTCAACCGCATCGTGGTGGAGCGCGAGAACGCCGTTGACCCCGAACAGATCAGGCAGGCGCTAAGGGAGCGGCTTGAGAGGATCGCCGGGCGGGAGCTTAGGGTCTACCTCGAGCCCCATTCCCCGCAGGACGTGCCCGACACCAAAGAGCTTAAGCTCGCTGTTCTCTCGGAGCCCTCCGGGAGTCTCGCCGAGGAGCTTCTGGAGAAGGCGGGCACCACCTTCCGTACCTACAAGAACACCCTCTTCCTCCTCTCGCCCGACCCCAACAGCCTAGGGGACCTCCACCGCGCGGCGCGACGCTACCTGGCCTTGCGGTCCATACGCGAGGACCGCACCCTCTACGGCCAGCTTTCCGCGGAGAACCGCCACCGCCTGGACGAACTCCTTCGGGAAGCCGATGGGGCGCTCACCCAAAAGCTTTTCATGGCCTACCGCCGCCTGACGAAGCCCGGGCGCCAAGGGCCGGAGACCTACGACATGGGCATCCCCACCGTGGGGGAGGCCTCCACTCTGGCCAAGCGGGTCTACGAATACTTAAAGGCCCGGGAGTTCCTCTTGGAGCGCATCGCCCCCCGGCACCTGCTTTCGGCCCTGGCCCAGGGAGAGACGGGGAAGCCCCTCCAAGAGGTATACGAGGCCTTCCTTCGCTACCCCCACCTTCCGGTCCTGAAGGGTTGGGAGGTCCTCGAGGAGGCGGTGCGGAAGGGGGTGGCGGAGGGGACGTTCGGACTGCGGGTAGGGGAGCGCTACTACTTCCAGGAGCCCGTGCTCGGGATCGCCTGGGAGGAGGCCTTCCTCGTCCGCAAGGAGGCCCTTCCTCCCGAGAGGGAATCCGTGGTGGATGGGGAGAAGAAGGGTGAGGCTTCCTCGGAAGGGGTTGCGCCTAAGCCGGATTCTTCTGAGGAAGAAGTGCCCCCCGATTCCTCGGGGGGAGAGGCTCGGCCAGAGCGGGTGCAGGAATACACTGTGAAGGTCCGGCTCCCCTGGAACAGGCTTTCCGACTTCCTGCGCGGGGTCTTAATGCCCTTGCAGAGGGAAGGTGCGGAGATGGAGCTCCAGATAGAGCTTAGAGCCCGCTCCCAGGAGGGGATTCCCCGGGCCACCTTGGACAAGATACGGGAGACGCTGGACCAGCTGCAGGCCAAGGTAGAGGAAGCCTGATCGGGGGGAGCGTCCCCCACCCCTGGGCCTTGCGGTGCGGTATCCTGGTAGACGTGCGTACCCTCAAGGTACAGGCCCTGTGGGATGGGGAAGCCGGGGTGTGGGTAGCGGAAAGCGACGACGTCCCCGGGCTTGCCACGGAAGCCGCCACCCTGGAGGAGCTTCTGGCCAAGCTCGCGGTCATGGTGCCGGAGCTCCTTGAGGAAAACGGGGTGGCCCTGGAGCTCCCGGTGGAGCTTCGCCTCGAGGCTACCCGGCCCCTGGTCTTCTCCTGATGGCCGACTACGCTCCAGAGGTCAAGCGCCTCCTTCGGGAGGCGGGATGCTACCCCGTGCGTCAGGGCAAAGGGGACCACGAGATTTGGTTCAGCCCAATCACGGGCCGCAAGTTCGTGGTGGACAGCAAGATAAAGTCTCGCCACACGGCTAACGCGGTCTTGAAGCAGGCTGGGTTACCAAAAAAGTTTTAGGGCTTTGCTGTCCATCGTAAGAAAGAACGGTTCTACCTCCAGCCGGTTTATCAGCCGGTCTATCCACCCGGAAACGGCCGGCTATCGGAGTAAATTCCAGGAAGGGCCATCGGAGAAAACCGCGTCTGGAAGGGAATAAACTGAAGATGACGGGGGTTCTGGGCCTGCCTCACACGCGAGAGGTCGTAGGTTCAAGTCCTACGCCGCCCACCAAAGGAACTCCCCCCGCCCTCGGGCGGGGGGAGCCGGTTTTTAGCGGCGGACCACCTGGGCGTCCTTGGGGTAGCGCTTGAGCTGGGCCTCCGTGAGGTTGGTCCGCTTGAACTCCACCACCTTGAGGTCGGCGAGGACCTTTCCCTTCTCGTCCAGGAAGACGAAGCGAAGGGGCCTGGGGTCGGCCTTGAGGATGTATAGCTCCATTGCGGCGAAGCCCTGGTTTTCCTTGCTTCGGCCCACGAGCTTCCAGGCCATCCCTTCCGGCAGGCGCACCTCGCCCTCGAGGCGGAGGTCCACCTGCTCCGAGAGGGCCTTCAGGTCGCCCAAGCCCTGGGGCGCGAAGCCCAGGCCTTGGATCTTGGCCTTCTCCCTGGGGGAGATGACCAGCTGGTTGGTGAGGTAGAGGTAGTTCCACACCTCCTTCTCGGTGATCACGGTGAAGTTCCCCTCCAGGGAGCCCGGCTTCAGAAACTCCACCCGGAAGAGCCGGGCCTGGGGCAGGGCGTACACCCGGGCAAGGAGCTCCTCCTCTCCGCCCGGGCCTTGGATCCGGCCTTGGACCGTGGCCTGCCAGGGGGTGGAGAGGTTCTTCTCCACCCGGTCCAGGATCTCCTGCGCCGACTGCGCCAGACCTAGGGAGAGCAACCCGACCAAACCCAGAAACGCCGCCAGCTTTCTCATGGCCACCTCCAGGCGTAGCGGACCCAGGCGTAGGGGGCGCCTTCGTACCCCGCCTCCAGGCCCAGGTCCCCGAGCCACGCCACCACGCTACCCGCCCAAGGGTAGGAGAGGGTGAGGAAGAGGCTAGCTTCCCCTAAGAAGAGGGCCCCCTCGAGGCGGTTTGTCCCTCCGAGGCGGAGGGAAAGCTCCAGCACCTCGCCCCCTTCCCCCACCTCCCCCTTCCAACCCAAAAGGGCGTAGGGCCCCGGGGCGAGGCCCGCGCCAAAGGTATAGGTGGCCCCTTCCCGGAAGGCGTAGCTTCCCTCCAGGCGCCAGGGGGAAAGGCCCGGCTGGAGCCCGAAGGAGAGGGGCCTGGGGGGGGTGGCCCGGGCGAGCTCCAGGCCCAGGACCTCCTTAGGGGCCGGGCGGTAGCGCAGGGCGAGCCTGCCGAAAAGGCCTTCCTCCGGGAAGAGGGGAAGGGCCCGCTTGGGCCGGTAGCCGATTTGCCCCTCCAGGGCGAAAGGCCCCGCGCCCCCTTCCCCGTAGGCCACCCCGCCGGGGCCCCCTTCCCCCACCTCCCCTTGGAGGCCGAAGGCGAAGAAGCCTAAGGGCCCCAGGGCGAGGCTTCCCCCGTAGCCCAAGGCGGCCCGGAAGGGGGCCAGGCGGAGGAAGACCTCCCCCTCCTCCAGGGAGAGGCCGGCCTCGAGGGCCGGGGCGAGCCCCGGGGGCGCGGCGTAGAGGCCGGCCTCGAGGCGGCCCTGGGCGAGGGCGAAACCCAGAAGAACCGTGAGGAGAACCGCTTTTCCCTTCATACCGCCACCTGCCTCCTGAAGCGGACCGAGGCCAGGAAGAGGACGAGGACGGCGAAAGGGGCCAGGGCCAGGAGGTCCGGCCAGAGGACCTCCCACCCCACCCCCTTGAGCATCACCCCCCGCAGGACCTCAATGAGGTAGCGGGCGGGGACCAGGTAGGAGAGGGCCTGGAAGAAGGGGGGTATGCCCTCTATGGGGAAGACGAAGCCGGAGAGGAAGATGGCGGGGAAGCCGTAGGCGTAGGTTCCGAAGACGGCCTGCACCTGGGTCCGCGCGAGGGTGGAGATGAGAACCGAAGTGGCGGAAGAGGGTCACCTCGCTCACCCCCGCCCGCCGGGCGATCTCCCGGGTGGTGGCCCCGCGGTAGCCCCGCTCCGCGAGGAGCTCCAAGGCAGCTTGGAAGAGGCGGCGCTGGATGGGGTCCCCCTCCGAAAGCAAGCGCATACTTTCTTCCCTGAGGCTAAGCGCCCTTTCCCCAGCGCGTCAACTCCCCGTCCTCCAGGGCTCTTGGGGTCCGAGGGATTTTGGCTTCATGGGGTCCGGATGGAGGCCAGAGCGGGGCGGGTGAGGCCACCCCATGCCGACCTGCGCCGGCATGGGGCCCCGGCAAGAGGTTCCCTGGGGGCTTCTTTTGGGTCATCCGGGCCCGGGAGAAAGGGCGTCACTCATAGCGCAGGGCCTCCACGGGGTCCAGACGGGCGGCCCGCCACGCGGGGTAGAGGCCGAAGAAGATCCCGACGAGGACCGCGAAGAAGAAGGCCACGGCTGCGCTTCCCGGCGAGAAGACCGGGGTGACCGTGAGCGCCCGCCCCACGGCCCCGGCGAGGCCCAGGCCCAGCACGACGCCGAGCGTGCCCCCGCCGACCGAGAGGACGACGGACTCGGCGAGGAACTGGGCCAGGATGTCCCGGGGCCGCGCCCCCAGGGCCTTGCGCACGCCGATCTCCCGCGTCCGCTCGGTGACCGAGACGAGCATGATGTTCATGATCCCGATCCCTCCGACGAGGAGGCTGATCGCCGCGACCCCCCCGAGGAAGAGGGTGAGGGTCCTCGTCGTGGCGTTCACGCTCTCCAGGGCGTCCTGCTGGTTCGCGACGGAGAAGTCGTAGTCGTTTGGGTCGGTCAGGCCGTGGCGCTCGGCGAGGAAGCGGGTGAGCCGTTCCTGCAGGTCCTTGAGCCGGTCGCGGCTTGCGCCCTGGAGGTAGATCGTGTTCACCTTGGCTTCCCCGGCCTCGGGCCTGGCGAGGCGTTGCAGGTAGGTGGAAAGCGGCACGAAGACCTGGTAGTTCGTGCTGACGAAGCCCTGGTCCCCCTTGTCCGGGAGGACGCCGATGACGGTGAACGGGATCCCGTTGATCCGGATCCGCTGCCCCAGGGGGTCGTCGGTTCCGAAGAGGTCCTCGGCGACGCCGTAGCCGAGGACGGCGACCCGCCGTTTGGCGGTCACGTCGTCCCAGGTGAAGAAGCTCCCCTTCTCGGGCTCGGCGTTCCGCACCTTGGCGAAGTCCGGCCAGGTGCCCACCACCGTGGCCTGGAAGTTCGTGCTCCCACTGCGGATCTGGAACCGCTCCTGGGCCACCGGGGCCACGCCCACCACCTCCTCGGCGAAGGCCTCCTGGATGGCGTAGGCGTCGGAGAGGGGGATG
The DNA here is from genome assembly GCF_000091545.1 of Thermus thermophilus HB8. Classification (GTDB taxonomy): domain Bacteria; phylum Deinococcota; class Deinococci; order Deinococcales; family Thermaceae; genus Thermus; species Thermus thermophilus. The sequence continues at coordinate 954,770 of NC_006461.1, read as the reverse complement.
GTCTCGGGACCCCCTGCCCGCACCAGGCCGCCTCCCGGGCCCCGGCTCCCCTGGGCCGGCCCCACGGTGAGGAGGTTTGTCCCGAGGCCCTCCAGGAGCTGGGTGACGTTTCGCGTCGTCCCCTGGCCCACCATGGTGAGGGCCACGACCGCCGCCACGCCGATGATCACGCCGAGGGCGGTCAGGGCGGAGCGAAGGGGGTTTGCGGCGATCGCCTTCCAGGCGATGCGGAGCGTCTCTGCGAGGCTGAGCCCGACGTGTTTTTCCTCAGCCATGGTGCCTCCTTTCGTCGGCGACGATCTCCCCGTCCAGGACCCGGACGATCCGGTTCGTCTTCTCGGCCACGTGGGGCTCGTGGGTTACCAAGATCACCGTGGTGCCTTCTCGGTTCAGTTCCTGGAAGAGGGCGAGGATCTCCTCCCCGGTCCGCGTGTCCAGCGCCCCCGTGGGCTCGTCGGCGAGGAGGAGGGGCGGGTTCAGGGCGAGGGCCCGGGCGATGGCCACCCGCTGGCGCTGGCCGCCGGAGAGCTGGTTGGGCAGGTTGTTCGCTTTTTCCAAAAGCCCGACCCGCTCCAAAAGCTCCAAGGCCCGCCGCCTCCGCGTCCCGGGAGGCACCCCGGCGTAGGCCAGGGGCACCTCCACGTTTTCCAGCGCGGAGAGCCGGGGGAGGAGAAAGAAGGCCTGGAAGACGAAGCCGAGGAAGCGGTTCCTCAGGAAGGCCCGCTCGTCCTCGGCGAGCCTCGAGGTCGGCCGGTCCATGAGGACGTACTCCCCCTCCGTCGGCCGGTCCAGGAGGCCCAGGATGTGGAGGAGGGTGCTCTTCCCGCTGCCCGAGGGGCCCATGATGGCGAGCATCTCCCCTTCCTCCACCTCGAGGTCCACGCCCTTCAGGGCGGAAAAGGCCACCTCGCCCATGCGGTAGACCTTTCGGATCCCTTTGAGCGCGAGGAGCATCCTCACCTCCCGGGCGGGGGCCCGAAGGGGATGGGGGTTGTGGGGCCGGGCCGAGCGGAGCCAGGGCTTCCCGTGCCACGGGAGCCCCCTGTTCCCTGGGGGAGGACCACCTGGTCCCCCTCTTGGAGGCCCTCGAGGACGGCGACCCGGGTGCTGTCCTCGAGGCCCAGGCGCACCGGCACCGTCTCCGTGGAGCCGTCGGGGCGCAGGACGGTGACGGACGCTCCCCTGGGCCCCCGGCGCACGGCCCCCTTGGGCAGGAGGATGACGTCCTTGGCCTCCTGGACGACGATCTCCCCGTCGGCGCTCATCCCGGGGCGGAGGCGGGGGTCGGCGGGGAGGCGGACGGTGACCTCAAAGACGGGGATGTTGTTGACCAGTTCTGCCTTCGGGCTTTTGGCCACCACCTCCCCTTCCAGGGTTTCGCCGGGGAGGCCGTCCAGGGTGACGGCCACCTTCTGCCCCACCTGGACCTTTCCGATCTCGGTCTCGTCCACCTGGAGCACGAGGCGGAAGGCGGAGAGGTCGCCCAGGGTGAGGAGGGCGGTCTCTGGGGAGACCTGGGCGCCGAGGCTCGCCTCTTGGGACAGGACGACCCCGGAGAAGGGAGCCTTGACCTCCACCGCCTCTAGGTCCTCCCTCGCGGAGGCCAGGGTGAGCTGGGCTTGCCGGAGGGCCTCCTGCAGGGCTTCAAGCTCCTTGGCGAGCTGGGCTTCGCGGAGGTTCAAGGCCTTCCGCTGGGCGGCCAGGGCCGCCTCGGCGTTCTCCAGGGCCCGCTCGGCGGCGGCGTAGGCGGCCTCGGCGGCGAGGAGGTCCTGGCGGCTCGTCCCGCCCGCCTCGTAGACGATCCGGGTGGCCTCGAGGTTCTGCCGGGCGGTTTCCAGGTCCTGCTTGGCGTTCGCGTAGGCGATCTCGGCGCTTTTCACCGAGGCCGTAAGCGAGGCGAGGGCGCTTTGCCCCTCGAGGCGGGCGTTTTCCAGGTTGGCCTCCTGGCGGCGCACCTCCGCCTCGGCCTCGGCGAGGGCCCGGGCGAAGGGGGTGGGGTCCAGCCGCGCCACGACCTCGCCTTCTTGCACCTCCTGGCCTTCCTCGGCGAGCCAGACCAGGGTCCCCGTGATCTCGGGGCGGACCTCCAGGGTCTCCCAGGGGGAGAGCCAGCCGTAGCCGGAGACGGTCACCCGGAGGTCGCCCCGCGTCGCCTCCACCACTTGGAAGGCGGTCGCCTGGTTTTCCTCCGGTTTCGGGCGGAGGAGGAAGAAGCCGAGGGCGACCAGAACGGCGAGAAGGGGGATCCAGAGGAGCCGCCGGGCGCGCATCACTCCACCTCCAAGAGGCCCGTGAGGTCAACCCCGGCGGCCACGCTCAGGGCGGCCAAGGCCCTCAGGTAGGCGTTTTTCGCCTGGAGGAGGGCAAAGTCCGCTTCCGCCAAGGCCACCTCCGCTTCCAGGAGCTGGACCTGGCTTAAGGTTCCCGCGGCGAAGGCCTTTTGTGCGTTCTCCAGGCTGCGCTCCGCCGCCTTCCGGTTTTCCCGGGCGAGCTCCACCTGCCCCCAGGCGGCCTGGGCCTGCGCGTAGGCGCTTTCCAGGTTCGCCTCGGCCTGGGCCAGGGCGTTCGCCAGGGCGCGGCGGGCACTCTCCAGGTTCGCCCGGGCCTTTTCCAGGGTGAGCCGGGGGGTGTAGTCGTTGTCGGCGAGGCGCACCTCCAGCTCGGCGAGGGCCAGGTTCTGACGGGCCTGCACGAGGGCGGGAAGCCGCTCCTCTAGGCCCTCCCGCAGGGCCTCAAGCTCCGTCCCCAAAGCCTGGGGCTCGGGGAGGGGGGCGAGCCGGGGCTCGTCCACCGCTATGCCCAGCGCCGCCTCCAGGGCCTTCACCCGGGCGGGACGGAGGGCGAGGGCGGCCTTCAGGTCCTCCTCCGCCTGCCGGAGGGCGGCCTCGGCCTGGATCACCTCCAGCTCGGTGGCGTTGCCCGCCTGCCGCTTCGCCCGGGCCACGGCCAGGTTCCGCTCTTGCAGCGCCTTTTTCTTGAGGAGCACCGCCTCCTGGCCTTGGGCCTCGGCGAGGGCGGTGTAGGCGGAGAGCACCTCCTCAAGCAGGGAGAGGGCCGCCGCCTTGGCCTGGACCTCGGCGAGGGCGAGGGCGTGCTCCGCCTGGGTCAGCGGAAGGATGAGGGTGCTTGGGTCCGCCCTGAGGGCTTCCAGCTCAAGCTGGGCCGTCTGCAGGGCTTCCCGGGCGTTTTGGTACGTGGGGTTTTGCGCGAGGGCGAGGCGGAGCGCCTCCCTCGCGTCCAGGGCGCCTTGGGCCAGGGCCAGTCCGAAAAACAAGAAAAGCCACCAACGCTTCACCGTTCACCTCCCAAAAGGTCTATTCCCATGGCGTCCATGAGGGCGTAGTGGGCCTGGAGGAGGTTCGCCTTCGCCTGCTCCAGGGTCCTTTGCGCTTGGAGGAGGCCCACCTCGGCCTGGAGGACCTCGAGCCGGGTCCCCGTCCCCGCCTGAAGCCGCTTCTTCGCCGTTTCCAAGGAGGCCTCGGCCGCCTTGAGGGACGTTTCCGCGGCGGCGAGCTGCGCTTCGGCGAGGAGCCGGGCCTGGTGCTTCTGCCTGAGGTCCAGCTCCCCGTCCTTCAGGGCCGCTTCCAGGGCGAGCTTGGCCTGGGCCACGCGGTTTTCCAGGACCTTTTGGTTCGCCTCCTGGACGGGCGCGAAGAGGGGAAGGCTGGCCCCGGCGCGGAGGCTCGTGCCCTCGGCGGCGCCCAAGGCGGTGTACCCCAGGGCGTAGCCCAGGGCGCCCGCCCCCAGGTCCAGGCTGAGGCTGAGGTCCAAGCCGCCTTGGGCCAGGCTCAGGGAAAAGCTTCCCTGGGGAAGGGCCCGGTCCCTGGAGGCCTGGGCCAGGGCCGCCTCGGCCTCCTCCAGCCGGAGCCTGGCCAGGGCGACGTCAGGGCGGTTCTCCAGGGCGGCCAAAGCCTCTTCCAGGCTCGGGGGGTCCTGGGGAAGGGGGAGGGCTTTCGGGGCCACCGCCCGCCCCAGGATCCTTTCCAGCCGGGCCGAGGCCAGCGCCCGGGCGTTCTGGGCGGCGAAGAGGCTCGCCTTCGCTTCCGCCAGGGCGCTTTCCGCCTCCAGCACGTCCTTGAAGGTGGCCTGTCCCTGGGCCTCCTGGGCTTTGGCCGCGGCGAGCTGGGCCTCGTTTAGGGCCACCCGTTTCTCGGCCAGGGCCAGGTCCAGCTCGGCCAGCCAGGCCTCGAGGTAGCGGCCCAAGGCCTCCAGGAAGAGGGCGTTCCCCTCTGCCTTGAGTTCCAGGTCCGCCTGCTTTAGCGCCCGCGCTGCTGCGGCCAAGGCGTCCTGGGCGTCGCTCCAGGGTAGGACGGCGAGGCTTCCCCCAAGGCCTAGGGAGAGGTTTTCGGAAAGGCTTGTCTTGGCGTAGTCCACCTGGGGGGCGAGGGTGGGCAGAAGGCCGGCCCGGGCCGCCTCCAGGGCGAGCGCCGCCTCCGCGCGTTGGGCCCTTAGGGCCGCGTAGCCCGGGCTTTCCCGCACCCAAGAGGCCAGTTCCGCGCCCTGGGCCAGGGCGGACGAGAGGAAAAGGATCCACCACACCTTGCGCAAACGACCACCTCCTCGCTGCCCAAGGCTAGGGCGTCCCCGTTAGCCGGGGGTTAGCCGGCAGGAGGAGGCGGGCCGTGAGCCCGGTGGGCTTGCGGGGAACGAGGACGAGGGCACCCCCGTGGGCCTCGGCCACCTTCTTGGCCACGGAGAGGCCCAGGCCCTCCCCGGGTTTGGGGGAGGCCCGGAAAAAGGGCCTGCCCGCCTCCTTCAGGGCCTCCTCGGGCATCCCCGGGCCCTCGTCCCTCACCTCCAGGACGAGGTCCTCCCCCTCCTGGGAAAGCCGCACCTCCACTCCCTTTCCCTCCCCGTGGAGGAACGCGTTTCTGAGGAGGTTCCGCAGGGCCTGGGCGAGGAGGAGGGGGTCGCCCTCGTAGGGGAGGGTTTCGGGCCCCCGGTAGGGCACCCCGAAGGCCCTGGCCTCCTCCCGGGCGAGGGCGGCAAGGTCCAAGGGCACGGGCGTCACCCGGCCTTCCCTCGCCAGGACGAGGAGGGCCTCCACCAGGCGCTTCATGCGGAGGAGTTCCTCCTTCGTCGCCTGAAGGGCCTCGCCCTCGGACAGGTAGCCCCCTTCCGCCGCCTCCAGCTGGGCCAAAGCGGCGGCCACCGGGGTCCTGAGCTCGTGGGCCGCGTCCCGGGTGAAGCGCTTTTCCCGCTCCAGGAAGGCCTCGAGGCGCTCCAGCATGTGGTTGAAGGCCTCGGCCAGGGTCTTGAGCTCCCCGCCTCCCTCGGGGGGCACCCGCTGGGAGAGGTCCTGGGAGTCGGCCACCCGCCGCGCCACCTCCGTGAGGCGGGAGAGGGGCCTCAAGGCCACCCCGGCGAGGTGCCCGGCGAGGAGGGCAAAGGCCAGGGTGAGGGCCGCTCCCGAGGCGAAGAGGACCAGGCGGAAGCGGGAGAGGGCCAGGAGGGCCTCAGGCTCGTACCGGGCCAGGGTGAGGGTGCCCCCAGGCGCCTCCATGACCCAGACCCGCCACCCCTCCTTCCAGTACCGCCCCGGGGCAAGGGGGGGTAGGTCGGGGAAGCCGGGGCTTTGGGTCCTTGTCCCGCCTTGGACCAGGCGGAAGGCGAACTCGCCCCTGGGGCCAGGCCGTCCCTCGGCGAGGGCGCGGGCGTAGAAGAGGAGGGAGCGGTCCAGGTCGGCCTCTATGAGCCCTTTGAAGGCCACGTAGCTCAAGGCCCCTTGGAAGAAGAGGGCGAGCCCGATGGAAAGGGCGAAGAAGAGGGCGAGCCGCGCCTTAAGGCTCATGGCCGAGCCGGTACCCTCCGGGCACGGTGCGCACCACCTCGGGGAAGAGCTTCTGCCGGAGGTAGTGGACGTAGACCTTCACCGCCCCCACCTTCTCGGGGTCGCCGAAGACCCGCTCGGCGAGCTCCTCGGGGGCGAAGACCCGGCCCGGGTGGAGGAGGAGGGTTTCCAGGAGCGCGAACTCCTTCAGGGAGAGGTCCACCCGCCTGCCCGCCAGGTAGACCCCCCGCCCCGCCAGGTCCACCTCCAAGGGGCCAAGCCGCACCCGGGAGGCCTTCACCTCCGAGGCCCGGCGGAGGAGGGCCCGCACCCGGGCCAAAAGCTCCTCCAGGTGGAAGGGCTTCACCAGGTAGTCGTCCCCGCCCAGGTCCAGGCCCTGGACGCGGTCCTCGAGGGCGTCCCGGGCGGTGAGGAAGAGGATGGGCCCCTTGTAGCCCGCTTCCCGCGCCTCCTTTGCGAAGCGGAAGCCGCCGTCCTCGTCCTCGGGAAGGCGCACGTCCAGGACCATGAGGTCGGGCTCCAGCTCCAGGAAGGCCTCCCGGGCCTCTCCCAGGCTCCTGGCCCAGCGAACCCCGTAGCCCTGGGCGGCGAGGGCCCGGGCCACCGCCTGCCCCAGGCGGGGCTCGTCCTCCAGAAGAAGCACCTGCACCCTTCCAGTATGGCCCGGCCCGGTTAGGCGGGGGTTACCCTGGGGGCGCTGAGGCCACCCCATGCTGCGAAACCCAGGTGCGGGCGCCTAACGGCCGTCTAACCGGACTGCCCTACCCTCCCTTCCATGGGCCGGTACGGGGCCAGGTGAGAAGGGGTTTTGGGAAGCTTCCTGGAGGTGCAGCTCCTCGCCCCTCCCTGGCGGGCCCGGAGGGCCTTCGGGGCGGTGCTGCGGGAGGTGAGGCGGTTGGAGGCGGTCTTCAGCCGCCACCGGGAAAGCGAGCTCACCCGCCTGGTGCGCCAGGGGGGCGGGAGGCCGAGCCCAGAGATGCGGGAGGTCCTCGCCGCGGCCTTGGCGCTGAAGGAGGCCACGGGCGGGGCCTTCCACCCGGCGCCCGCCCACGGCGGGGAGGCCTTCCGCTTCGTGGGCGAGGAGGTGGAGGTCCTGGCGCCCCTGGACCTGGACGGCCTGGCCAAGGGGTACATCGCCGACAAAGGGGCGGAGGCCGCCCTGAGGGCAGGGGCGAGGGCCGCCTTGGTGAACCTGGGAGGAGACCTCGCCCGCAGGGGCCCTGGGCGGGCCGAGGTCCTGGTGGAAGCCCCCTCTACCTCTCCCTCCTCGCCTTCCTCACCCTCCTCTTCTTCGCCGTCACCGGCCTCACCCTGAACCACCCGGAGTGGTTCGGGGAAGGAGCCCCGAGGAAGCTCTCCGGGACCCTCCCCGGGGCCCCTTACCTCGAGGGCGGGTCCGTGGACTGGCTCCGCCTGGCGGAGGACCTTAGGGCCTTGGGCCTCAGAGGGCGGGTCGCCGACCGCGGGGAGGCGGGGGAGGAGGTCTGGATCTCCTTCCGCGCCCCCGGCTACGCCGCCGACGCCCAGGTGGACCCCAGGACGGGGGCCTACCGCATGGTGGTCACCGACTACGGGCTCGTGGCCGTTCTCAACGACCTGCACAAGGGGCGGGACGCGCCCGGAGGGTGGAAGCTCTTTCTAGACCTCTCCGCCCTGTTCCTCGCCTTGGTCAGCCTCACGGGGCTTCTCCTCGGCGTCCTCCTTCCCAAAAGCCGCAGGGCGGCCCTCCTCGTCCTCGGCCTAGGGGGCCTCCTCTTCCTCGCCCTCGCCCTCTACGCCGCCCGCTAAGTTCCCCACCGCGGCTTCCGCCGGGGGCCGGGTAGAATGGAGCCGCTATGAAGCCCGGCCTCCATATCGTCCAGGGGCCGCCCGCCTCGGGGAAGACCCGTCTGGCGCTGGCGTGGGCCCTGGAGGTCCTTGGGAGGCGGGGCCGCGTCTTCTGGGTGGGGCTTCCCCACCAGCGGGCCTATGTCTACCGGCTGCTTTCGGAGGAAGGGGCCTTTTTGGGCCTGGAGTTCCTCTCCTTCCAGGCCCTCTACTACCGGGTTTTGGCCGAGGCGGGGTGGCTTAAGCCCCTCCTTCCCGGAGCGGGGCGGGTGGCCCTGGTGGGGGAGGCCTTGCGCCGGGCCGGGGAGGGGCCCGTGGCCCCGGGGGAGGCCCGGCTCTTCGCCCGGGCCATCGCCGAGCTGAAGCGGTACGGGATCTCCCCCTTCGCCCTGCCCAAGGAGGGGGAGGCCGGGCGGCTTAGGCGGGTCTACCGCCTCTACGAGCGCCTGAAGGCGGGAAGCCTGGACTACGACGACTTCCGGCACCGGGCCCTAAAAGCCCCCTTGCGCCTCTTCCCCTGGCCCGACCTCGTGGTGGTGGACGGGTTCCGGGAGGTGGGGCCTTTGGACCTCCGCTTCCTCCGGCGGCTTTCCGAACGGGTTCCCGTCCTCCTTACCCTGGAGGTGCTCCCCGAGGGGTGCACCCCCCACCGCGTCCTCGAGGCCCGGCCGGTCGCCCGCCGGGTCTTCCGCCTCGCCAACCCCGTGGAGGAGGCCCGCTACCTCCTCCGGGCCCTGAAGCGGGCCTTGGCGCCAAAGGCGCTCGGGGGGGAGGGGCTTGCCCCGGAGGACGTTCTCGTGGTGGCCCCGCCGGAGCGCATCGGGGGACTCATGCTCCTTAAGGACGAATACGGCCTTCCCCTCGAGGACGGCCGGGAGCGCGCCCTGGCGGAGACGGAAGAAGGGGAGCGGGTCTTCGCCCTCCTCAACCCCTTCCCCACGGGGCGGGACCTCCTTGCCCTGGGCTTTTCCGCTTTGGGGCGCAAGGCGCTGAGGCTCGGGCTTGCCGGGGAGGAGGCCCTAAGGGCCTTGGCGGAGCGGGAGGGTTTGGAGGCGGAGTGGGAGGCCTTCCTGCGCCTGCGCACCCCGGGCCCCGACCTCGAGGCCTGGGCCGAGGCGGCCTTGGAGGCCTTGGGGGTGGAGGCCAAGGAGGTCTTCCTCTCCCGCTTCCGCATGGCCCTCCGGGTGGACCGGGGCGAGCCTTTGGCCTGGTGGCGGAGCCTCCTCCTGGACGAGGTTCTGCCCCCGGAGGTGGGCCGGGGCGTGGCCGTCCTCCCCCCCTTGAGGGCCACGGGGGTGCGGGCCCGGAGGGCCTACGTGCTGGAGTGGGTGGCGGGCCGGTACACCCTGGGGGAGCGGGAGGACTACTTCCTCCTGGAGGACCTGCGGGAGCAGGGCCTCCTGAAGGGCCTTCCCCGGCGGCTTCGCGGGCTTGACCCCTTGTTTTTGGAGGAGCTTTCCACCCGGGGGGAGGAGGTGGTCCTCCTCTACCCCGAGGCCGGGCCCGGGGGGCCTGTGGAGCCCTTGGCGGCGGGGGAGCGGCCCGAGGCCCTGCCCCCGGCGAGCCGCCTCGAGGCCCTGCCCCAGGCCCCCTTCCGCCCCGCCCACCCCACCTCGCCCGCCTCCCCGCCCCACGTGGAGGCCCTCCGCCGCTATTTGGAGTGTCCCTTTAGGGCTTACCTGGAGCGCTACCCCCTCCGGGACGGGGAGGAAAGCCCCTGGCGCGCCCTGCCTTCCCCCGTGGACCTGGGGGCCTTGGGGGGGCTTTTCGCCGACGGGCGGGTGGGGCCCTGGCTTCGCGCCCACGGGGCCCACCTCCAGGGCCTGAGGCTTTACGTCCTCTGGCCCGGGCGGCGCTACCGGCTCCGCCTGGACGGGGTGCGGTGGGAGGGGCGGGCGGTCCACCTCTACCGCCTCTTGGGCGAGGGGGCCGAGCCCGACCTGAGCCCCAAGCGGCGCTGGACGGAGTGGCTCGCCCTCAAGGCCCTCCTTCAGCGGGAGGACGTGGAGGCCGTTCACCTTTGGGCCTGGCCCTGGCTGGGCAGGCCCAGGCCCGTGGGGAAGGGGGTTTACCGCAAGGGGGATGCGCTTCCCGCCCTCAAGGAGGTGGAGCCCCTTCTGGAGAAGGCCCTCCGGTCCTGGGGCGCCTTTCCCCCGAGGCCCGGGCCCCACTGCCACGCCTGCGGCCTCGCCGACCTTTGCCGGAAGGAGGAGGAGTGAAGCTCTACGTGGCCTCGGCGGGCACGGGGAAGACCCATACCCTGGTGGAGGAGCTTTTGGCCCTGGTGAAGGGGGGTGTGCCCCTGCGGCGCATCGCCGCCGTCACCTTCACCCGCAAGGCGGCGGAGGAGCTTCGGGCCCGGGCGAGGAAGGGGGTGGAGGCCCTGGCCCGGGAGGAGCCGGGCCTTGGCGGGGCGGTCCGGGAGGTCCACGGGGCGGTCTTCGGCACCATCCACGGCTTCATGGCGGAGGCCTTGCGCCACGCGGCCCCCTTCCTCTCCCTGGACCCGGACTTCGCCGTGGTGGACGAGCTCCTCGCCGAGGCCCTCTTCCTGGAGGAGGCGCGAAGCCTCCTCTACCTCCTGGGGGAGGACCCGGGGCTTGAGGCCTTCCTCCGCCGCCTCTACCAGGGGCGGACCCTGGCCGAGGCGTTTAGGCCTCTGGAGGGGGCGGAGGGGCTTGTGCGCCTCTTCGCGGAGGCCCTGGCCCGGTACCGCCGCCGGGCCCAGGAGGTCCTGGGCCCGGGGGACCTCGAGGCCCTCGCCCTCCGCCTCCTCCGCCACCCCCAGGCCCTCGCCCGGGTGGTGGAGCGCTTTCCCCACGTCCTCGTGGACGAGTACCAGGACACGAGCCCCCTCCAGGGGCGCTTCTTCCGGGCCCTGGAGGAGGCGGGGGCCCGGGTGGTGGCCGTGGGGGACCCGAAGCAGTCCATCTACCTCTTCCGCAACGCCCGGCTGGAGGTCTTCCGCGAGGCCCTGGGGCGGGCGGAGGAAGTCTTGGTCCTGGACGAGACCCGCCGCCACGCCCGGAGGGTGGCCGCTTTCCTGAACCGCTTCGTGGCCCTCTTCCCCGAGGGGGAGCGGGTGGCGGTGCGCCCCACCAGGGAAGCCGAGGGCCGGGTGGAGGTCCACTGGGTGGAGGGGGGGGCGGGGCTTGAGGAGCGGAGGCGGTTTGAGGCCGACCTCCTCGCCCGCCGCCTCCTCGCCCTAAAGGCGGAGGGCTACGCCTTCGGGGAGATGGCCGTCTTGGTGCGGAGCCGCGCGAGCCTTCCCCTTTTGGAGCGGGCCTTCCGCGCCCGGGGCGTGCCTTACGTCCTTCGCCGGGGGCAGAGCTTCTTCAACCGCCTCGAGGTCCGGGACCTTTACCACGCCCTGCGGCTCGCCCTCCTCGAGGGGCCCCCGGGGCCCGAGGAGCGCCGCTCCCTCCTCGCCTTTCTGCGAAGCCCCTTCGTGGGGCTCAACCTTGGGGAGGTGGAGGAGGCCCTCCTCCGGGAAGACCCGCTTCCTTACCTCCCCCAGGCGGTGCGGGACCGGGTGGCCTGGCTGAGGGGCCTCGCCGGGAAGCGGCCCCTCGAGGCCCTCAAGGCCCTGGTGCGGGACGAGGTCTTTCTTTCTCGGCTTTCCCCCCGGGCCCGGGCCAACCTGGACGCCCTCCTCCTCCTTGCGGGCCTGGAGCGCTTCCCCGACCTGGAGGCCCTCCTGGAGTGGCTCAGGCTCCGGGCCCTGGACCCCGAGGCGAGCGAGCTTCCCGAGGGTGGGGAAGGGGTGGGCCTCCTCACGGTCCACGCCGCCAAGGGGCTGGAGTGGCCGGTGGTGGCCGTCTACGACGTGGCCCGAGGGGAGCCAGGCCCGGCCTCCCCGGTCCTCGTGGGGCCTGAGGGGGAGGTGGCCGTGGCGGGGACGCGGGCCCACCGGGACCTCGCCCAAAGGCTTGCTCAGGCCCAGAGGGAGGAGGCGGTCCGCCTCCTCTACGTGGCCCTCTCCCGGGCCCGGGACGTCCTCCTCGTCACCGGAAGCCGCTCGGGCCGGGAAAGCCCCTGGGCCCAGGCCCTGGAAAGGCTCGGCCTGGGCCCGGAAAGCCAGGACCCCCTGGTGGCGCGCCACCCTGTGCCCCAGGGCTGGAGGCCGCCCCGTCCTGCGCCCGCCGCGAGGCGGGAAGGGCCTCCAGCCCCCTACGCCGAGCACCTCCTTCCCCCAAGGCCCCTCCCCCTCGTCCACTCCCCGAGCGCCCACCTGAAGGCGGAGCCCAAGCCCCTCGCCGAGGCCTTGGAGGGGGAGGCCGTCTCCGGGTTCGCCCGCGCCCTCGGCACCCTGGTCCACTACGCCCTCGCCCGGGACCTGGACCCGGAGGACGGGAGGGCCATGCGGGCCCTCCTCCACCAGGAGGTGGCCTTTCCCTTCGCCGAGGGGGAGAAGGAGCGGCTTTTGGCCGAGGTCCGGGCCCTGCTTCGGCGCTACCGGGGGATGCTGGGGCGGGAGCTTCCCGCTTTGGAGGAGCGGGCGGAGGATTACCGGGAGCTTCCCCTCGTCCTCCCCCTCAAGGGGACGGTCTGGCACGGGGTGCTGGACCGGGTCTACCGGGTGGGGGACCGCTGGTACCTGGACGACTACAAGACGGACCGGGAGGTCCGGCCCGAGGCCTACCGCCTCCAGCTCGCCCTCTACCGGCGGGCCCTCCTCGAGGCCTGGGGGGTGAGGGCCGAGGCCCGGCTCGTCTACCTGCGCGCCGGGCGGGTCCACGCCTTCGGCGAGGCGGAGCTTGAGGAGGCCTTGGCGGCCCTCCCCTCATAGCTCCAGGTGCTGGGCGTCGTGGCGGCCTCCCCAGAGGCGCTCCTCTCCCTCGGGGGTGAGGAGGAAGCTGTTGCGGTCGTCCCGGACCTGGCGCTTGAGCACCTTGAGGACCTTCTTCTTGGCCTCCTTGTTCAGGACGGGGAAGAGGAGCTCAAAGCGGTTCTGGAAGTTGCGGGGCATGGCGTCGGCGCTGGTGAGGTAGACCCGCCACTCCCCCCCGGCCCGGAAGGCGGCGGCCCGGGCCGCAAGGTGGTCCGGGGCCTTAAGGACGCGGCCCGGGAGGCCCTGGCGGAACGCTTCCTCTTCAAGAAGGGGGGCGTGGCCTGGCTGGAAGGCCGGCCCAGGCCCGGGGAGGTGGTCCTCAGGGCCTTTTTCCCCCTAAGGTCTTCCGGATCTAAGGGGCCGCGTTACGGTGGGGGGCGCTTTCCTCGGGTAGGCTTAAGGTATGGAGGTCAAGGAAGCACCCACGGAGGCCCTCATCGGCGGGGCGTGGCGGCGCTTGGCGCGGAGGTTCCCCGTGGTCTCTCCGGCCACGGGGGAGCGGGTGGCCGAGGTGGCGGACTGCGGGGAGGAGGAGGCGCGGGAGGCCTTGGAGGAGGCGGTTTTGGCCTTCCCCGCCTGGAGCCGGGCCACGGCCTACGAACGGGCCCAGGTCCTCAGGCGCTGGTACGAGCGCATCCTAGAGCACAAGGAGCCCCTCGCCCGGCTCATGGCCCTGGAGATGGGGAAGCCCCTCAAGGAGGGGAGGGCCGAGGTGGCCTACGCCGCGGGGTTCGTGGAGTGGTACGCCGAGGAGGCGAAGCGGGTCTACGGGGAGACGGTCCCCTCCCAGTTTCCCCACAAGCGGATCCTGGTGCGCTACGAGCCCGTGGGGCCGGTCTACGGCATCACCCCCTGGAACTTCCCCGCGGCCATGGTGACCCGCAAGGTGGCCCCGGCCTTGGCGGCGGGGTGCACCTTCGTGCTGAAGCCCGCGGAGGAGAGCCCCCTCACCGCCCTCTACCTGGCCAAGCTCTTCCTGGAGGCGGGGGGCCCCCCTGGGGTCTTCCAGGTCCTCCCCACCTCCAGGCCCGCCGAGGTCTCCCGCCCCTTCCTGGAGGACGAAAGGGTCCGCAAGCTCACCTTCACGGGGAGCACCGAGGTGGGGGTGAGGCTCTACGAGGAGGCGGCCAAGACCCTGAAGCGGGTCTCCTTGGAGCTTGGGGGCGGGGCGCCCGTTTTGGTCTTCGCCGACGCCGACCTGGATAGGGCGGTGGAGGAGACGCTTCGGGCCAAGTTCCGCAACGCTGGGGAGTCCTGCGTGGCCGCCAACCGGATCTTCGTCCAGGCGGAGGTGGCCGAGGCCTTCGCCGAGGCCTACGCCCGGAGGGTCCAGGCCCTGAAGGTGGGGGACCCCCTCTCGGAGGAGACGGACATCGGCCCCCTGGTGAACGAGGCTGCCCTTAGGAAGGTGCGGACCCACGTGGAGGACGCCCTCGCCAAGGGGGCGAGGCTCGTGGCGGGAGGGGAGGCCAAGGGGCTCTTCTTCGCCCCCACGGTGCTTTTAGACGTGAAGCCGGAGAGCCTCCTCTTCCGGGAGGAGACCTTTGGCCCGGTGGCCCCCCTCACCGTTTTCCGGGAGGAGGAGGAGGCGGTGCGCTGGGCCAACGGCTTCCCCGTGGGGCTTGCCGCCTACGTCTTCACCCGGGACCTCTCCCGGGCCTTCCGGGTGGCGGAGGCCCTGGAGTACGGCATCGTGGGGGTGAACGACGGCGTGCCCTCCACCCCGCAGGCCCCCTTTGGCGGCGTGAAGCGCTCGGGGCTCGGCCGGGAAGGGGGGAAGTGGGGCCTTTTGGAGTACCTAGAGGTGAAGTACGTGTCCTTTGGCCTCTGAGGCCCCGCGCCGGAGGCCCGACCGCAAGGCCCGCACCGCCTCGAGGGCGAGCCTCCCCTCCCGGGCCTCCCGCTCCAGGGCCTCCAGGGCTTCCTCGGGCTTTACGGCCTCCCGGTAGGTCCTGCGGCTGGTGAGGGCGTCGTACATGTCGGCGGCGCTCAGGACCTGGACCAGGAGGGGGATCTCCGTGAGGCCGTCGGGGTAGCCGGAGCCGTCCAGCTTCTCGTGGTGCCAGCGCACATAGGGACGGAGGCGGGGGTGGGCCTTCAGGGGCGTGAGGATCTCGTCCCCCTTGACGGGGTGGGCTTGGATGAGCCGCCAGTCCGCTGCCGAAAGCGGGGCCTCTCCCCGAAGGATGCGGTCGGGCAGGCCGATCTTGCCCACGTCGTGGAGGAGCGCCCCCATGTGGAGGTCCCGGAGCTCCTCCTCACCGGCCCCAAGCTCCCGCGCCCCCAGGAGGGCGTAGCGGGCGACCCGCTCCGCGTGGCCTGCGGTGTAGGGGTCCTTGGCCTCCACCGCCCGCACCAGGGCGAGGAGGGCCCGCTCCAGGTCCTCCAGCTTCTCCTGAAGCCGCCTCCGCTCCAGATGCCCCTTCACCCGGAGCCGGAGCTCGGTGAGGTCAAAGGGGCGGTTCAGGAAGTCGTCAGCCCCCGCCTCCAGGCCCCTAAGCCGGGTCTCGTGGTCCCGGTCCGCCGTGAAGAGGAGCACGGGGAGCAAGGGGTCCAGGGCCTTGAGCCTTCGCGTGAGCTCCAGCCCGTCCATGTGGGGCATGTGGAGGTCGGTGAGGACCAGATGGGGCGGGGCCTCCAGGGCCAGGTCCAAGGCCTCCCTGCCGTGGCGGGCGAGGCGCACCTCCACGCCGAGAGGCTCCAAGGCCCGGCGGAGGAGAAGGCGCTGGACGGGGTCGTCCTCGGCCACGAGCACCGTGGGGTTCATGCGGCGCCTCCCTTGCCGAAAAGTAGCGGGGCCGCGCCTTTTTGGGCCTCCCGCCGCAGGGCGCCCAAGCGCTCCAGCTTCAGGAGGTAAAGGCGGACCAGGTCCACGGGTGAGGCGAGGGCCTGGGCGAGCTCCTGCGCCGTGGTCCCTCGCTCCAGGTAAGGGGCGGCCTTTTCCAGAAAGCCTCGGTACCGGGCGTCTTCCGGGGGGCTTCCTTGTAGGCGGAAGCGGGTCTGAGGGTCGGGAAGCTGGTCCCGGTAGCGGTCAAGCTCGTCGTGAAGGGTGACCAGGGAAAGGAGGGCCTTTTCCGTGGGCCAGTTGAGGCGCACCCGGTGCCGGGGACGGAGGTTGGGGAGGAACTCAAAGCTTCCTTCCCGCGCTTTCAGCAGGGTAAGGAGGACCGCCTTGGCGGCCTCCGGGGGGAGGGGCTTCCCCCGCTGGTCAATGGAGCGGATGCGGCCGGGTTTGAGGTAGAGGGTGGTGGCGGGGAGGCCCTTCACGTTCCAGATCTCCAGCGCCCCCTCTTTGGACTTGAGGACGAGGAGGAGCTCCTCAAGGGGCATGGAGTCCAGACTGCCGAAGAGGGCCACTTCAACCCACCTCCTTTCTGCTTCCAAGGTAGGGGGAGGATGTGAAAACCGTGTAAAAAACCTTACGGCCGGAAGGCCCCGGCCACGAACTCGCCCATGCCGCGGGCGCGGACGCGGTAGCCCCTGAAGCGGCCCTCCCCCGCCACGGGCCCTTCCCAGTAGGCCACCCGGGTGGTGCGGGAGAGGATCTCCCCCTCGCGGAAGAGGGGCCTCAGGACCAAGGTGAGTTCCGGCCCTTCCAGGCGCCAGACCAGGGTGTAGGCGCGGCCCGAGGGGCTCGTCCAGGTCTCCAAGGGAAGGAAGTCCAGGGCGAGGTCCTCCCTGTTGCCCAGGGGGTCCACCCGGCTCGCCAGGACCTGGACCACCCGTCCCGAGGGCGCCTTGACCCGGTAGGCCATGAGCTCGGAGCCGTCGGAGAGGTGGAGGCCGAACCAGTCCCAGGTGGCGGCAAGCCCGGAGAGCTGTTCCCCCCACTGGTGGTCCAGCCAGGCCTCCCCCCGCGCCTCCTCCCCCAGGACCTCCCCCCAGGCGGCGACCCTGGTGTAGGACTGGTAGTGCATCCGCCCCGTCTCCGCGGTGCCCGAGGGGGGGTGGACCACGGGAGGCTTCAGGGGACGGAAGCGGAGGTCCACGCCCGGCGCCTCGAGGCGGAACCCCTCCCCCTCCCGGTAAAACCGCCACCCCATGAGGGCCAGCCGCGGGCCGGGCAGGGCCTCGCCCCTCTTGGCGAAGAGGTCCTGGTCCGCCACCTCCAGAAAGCGCCGCTTCCCGGTGCGGAGGTCGGTGAGGGCGAGGTGGGCGGCGTGGAAGGGCCCGAAGAGGCTCCCGGGGAGGCCCAGGATGCGGTAGGAGGGCGGGGCGTAGGCCTTGAAGAAGGCGAAGTGGAAGGCGTAGGGCTCCACCCACCCCGAGGCGTACCACCACTCCAGCTGGGCGGGCTTGGGGTCCCAGTCCTCGGGCTCGGGGAGGCGGCCCGGGTCCACGGCGAGGAGGGCGGGGGCGCAGGCCGCGAGGAGGAGGGCGAGCCAGGCGGTCCGGAAGGGGCGCATTTCCCTCCATAATAGGCGCATGGTGGAGAAGCCCGCTATCGCCCTCGTGGGGGAAAGCCTGGTGGACTTGGTCCTGGAGGGGGAAAGCCCCCTTACCTTCACCGGGTCCTTAGGCGGCTCGGTTCTGAACACGGCCACGGTCCTCGCCCGGCTCGGCTACCCCGTTCGCTTCTTTTCCGAGGTGGGGGAGGACTGGCTTTCCGCCTGGAGCGAGGCGGAGATGGCCCGGAGGGGCCTGAACCCGAAGCTTCGGCGCCACCCCGGCCCCATGCCCTTGGCCCTCGTCCGTCTGGACCCGGAGGGGAACGCCCGTTACAGCTTCCACCGCCCCTTCCAGGCCCCCTTCCTGCCGGAGGCGGGCGCCTTGCGGGGGGTGGGGGCCTTCCACTTCGGCTCCCTCTTCGCCCTCGAGGCCCGCACCGCGAAAGGGGTGGCCGCCCTTTTGGAGGAGGCCGCGAGGGCGGGGGCCCTCCTTTCCTACGACCCCAACCTCAGGGGCCTCCCCTCGCCCGAGGAAAGGGCCCGGGTGGAGGCCTACCTCGGGCGGGTGGACCTTTTGAAGCTCTCCTTGGAGGACGCCCGCCTCCTCTTCCCCGAGGCGCCCTTGGAGGCCGTGCGCCGCCTCCCTCCCAGGCTCAAGGTCCTCACCCTGGGGCCCGAGGGGGCTTTGGCCTTCCTCGGGGAAGGGGAGGTGCGGGTTCCCGGGGTGCGGGTGCGGGTGGTGGACACCGTGGGCGCGGGGGACACCTTCACGGCGGGCCTCCTCGCCCTCCTCCTCAGGCGGGGCGGGGGGAGGGGGGTTCTGGAGGGCCTGGACCTCGAGGGCCTGCGGGAGGCTTTGGAGGCGGCCGTGGCCCTTTCCGCCTTGGCCTGCACCGTCCGGGGGGCGGGCCTCCCCGAGGAGGGCCTCGCCGCCTGGCGGGCCCGGTGGCTTGCGGGCTAGGCCTCCTCGGCCATGAGCTTCAGAAAGGCCTCCACCACCTCGGGGTCAAACTGCTTGCCCGCCTCTTCCCGGATGTAGGCCAGGGCCTTCTCCTTCGGCCAGGCCTTGCGGTAGGGCCGGTCCGAGGTGAGGGCGTCGTACACGTCCGCCACGGCGAAGATGCGGGCCGACCTGGATCCTCTCCAGCTCGGGCGGGGTGGGAAGGCGCCCCCCGGGCCAGGCGAGGAGGAGGACCCTCGTCCACCCCCAAAAAGCCCCAAAGCCTCCCCTCCCAGAAGACGGGAACCGCGAGGAGGCTGCGGATGTCCTGGGCCTCGAGGAGGGGCCGCTCCGCCTGGGGGAAGGTCCGCACGGGGCCCGAGACGGCCCGGTTCTCCAGGAAGGCCCGAAGCCAGCGGCCGTACCCTCCCTTGGCCATGGGCACCCGCTTGAGGTCGGGGTTGGCGATCTGGGGCGCCACGCCCTCCGCCGCCCACCCGGCGAGCTGGGTGGCGTACCCGTCGTCCGCCTCCTCCTTGAGGCGAAATGGGCCTGGTCTTCCCCGGACTCAAGCCAAGACGGCGAGCCCTTGCGCCTTGGCCTGGTACATGCGGCTGTCGGCGGCGGAGAGGAGCTCGTCGGGGGTCTTGCCGTCCTCGGGGAAGGCGGCGAGGCCGATGTTCACCCCCAGGCAGAGCCCCCCGAAGCAGAGGGCCTCTATGGCCCGGGCGTAGCGGAAGGCGGCCTTGAGGGCGCCTTCCTTCCCGGTGTGGGGGAAGAGGGCGGCGAACTCGTCCCCGCCCCAGCGGAAGATCCGGTCCCCGTTCCGCTTCTCCCTTTGCAGGGCCTCGGCCACCTTCATGAGGGCGAGGTCCCCCACGGCGTGGCCCAGGCGGTCGTTCACCTGCTTGAAGCCCCTCAGGTCCATGACCGCGAGGGCGAGAGGGTAGCCGTAGCGCTCCGCCCGCTTGAGCTCCTCTTCCAGAAAGCGGTCAAAGGCCCGGCGGTTGGGCAGGCCCGTGAGGGGGTCGGTGAGGGCGGCCTCTTCCAGGAGCTTCCGGGTGCGGATTTCGTGGAGGAGGGTGGCGAGGGGCGTGGCGAAGAAGCGGGCGGCCTCCAGGGAGTCCTCGCCGAAGGCTTTGGGGTCGTGGAGGTTCTCCAGGTTGAGGTAGGCCAGGACCTCCCCCTTGTAGGGGATGGGGAGGCAGAGGTTGGCCTGGATCTCCTCGGCCTTCCCGGCGGCGTCTATGACCTCGGGCGGGGCGGTCTCGTGGCTGATCTCGGCGATGGGCCTTTCCTCCACGCTGAGGAGGCGGGGCTCCCCTTGGCGGGCCTTTTCCTCCCCCAGGCCGTACCATTTGAGCTGGGCCTCCCGGGTGAAGGCCAGGGCCTTTAGGCCCTCCAGGTCGTAGCCAAAGGCCGCCTTGTAGCGGTAGGCCCCGTCTTCCCAGACCAAGAGGCTTCCCGCCTCCGCTCCCGGGACCTGGCGGATGGCCTCTTCCAGGACCGCCTGGTAGAGCTCCTCCGGGGGTTTTTCCAAAAGCTCCAGGAAGATCCGGTTGACCGCCTCGTGCCGGGCCTTTTCCGTGAGGCGTTCCAGACCGAGGCCCAGGGTACGGCAAGCGAGGAGGAGGAGGTCCACCTCGCTTCTCCGCCAAAGCCTTTCCGCCCTCTGGCCCACCACAAAAATCCGCCTCGCCCGGGGCGCCCCCGGGGTGGGGACGGGGAGGGCGGCGAAGGTGCGCCAGTCCAGGGCTTTTAGCGCGGGGACGGTCCGGTCCTCCTCGGCGTAGCGGGCGGTGAAGAGGGGGCTTCTCGTTTCGTAGACCCGCCAGGCGAGGCCTACGCCGTAAGGGAGGCCCTCCTCCAGGACCTTGCGGAGGGCGGGCTCCTCCACGCCGTGGGCGGCGAGGTTCACCATGCGGGCGCCCCGGACCTCCCAGAAGGCGCCGGCCTCGAGGCCCAAGGCCCGCACCAGGAGGGCCAGGGCCTTGGCCGCCGCCTCCTCGAGGCGGGAGGCGCTTTGCAGGGCGAGGGAGAGCTCCGCCACGAGCCGCCTTTCCTCCTCGTCCGCCAGGCGGGAAAGCTGGAGGCTCACCGCCTGGGCGAAGCGCTTAAGGCCCTCCTGGAGCTCCTCGGGGAAGGGCCGGTCCCGCTCCAGGTTGAGGACGGCCACCACCTCCCCCCGCTCCCGGAGGGGAAGGGCGAGCTCGGCGAGGGCCTTGTGGTCCGGGGGGGCGATGTAGTCCGGGTCCCGGCGCACGTCCGGCACGTACACGGGCCTCCCCTCCCGGTAGGCCCGGCCCACCACGCCCCCGTAGGGGATGGTCTCCACGGAGAGGGGGGGGCGGGCGGCGAGGAGGCGGAGGCCCTGCCCCTCGGGCACCCACACCCCCACGTGCCCCCGCTCCCCGAGGCGGGCGAGGCGCTCGGGGAGGCTTTTCAGGAGTTCTTCCCGGTTCTGGGCCTTGGGGAGGGCCTCCAGGGCCTCGGCGAGGAGCCTGTGGGTCTGGGCCAGGTACTTGGCCCGGCGGTGGGCCCGGCGGAGGCTTTCCCCCACCTGGTGCGCAAGAAGGGCGGCGAGGAGGAGGGCGGCGAGGGAGGAGGGGTTCATGGCCCCTTGGAAGAAGAGGAGGAGGCTTGCGAGGCCCAGGGCGGCAAGCCCCGCCCCGAGCCCGAAGACGCTCGCCACGAGGCCCACGGCCACCATGAACCAGGGGACGGCGGCGCTCTCCCGAAGCCCCGCAAGCGCCGCTCCCAGGGCGAGGGCGGCCAGGGCGACGTAGAGGGGCCAGTGCATTGTTGCGCCCCATGCTACCACGGCCTAGGCTTGGAGAGCAGGGGGGGTGCGGTGGTTCAAAAAGTGTAGCCCTCGTCATTCTTGGGGCCTTGGTCTTCGTCCTCCTCCTTCCCGACCGGGAGCTCAAGGGGAGGCCCGCTCCGGTAGAGTGAGGGGGTGGTCCGGGGTTTTTACCTGCGCTTCGGCGAGGGGGTCTCTGAGGAGGCGAACCGCAGGGCCCTCGCCCTGGCCGAGGCCCTCCTCCGTGCCCCCCCTCCGGGGCTTCTGGACGCCGTGCCCGCCTACGGCGTCCTCTACCTGGAGTACGACCCCAGGCGGCTTTCCCGAGGGCGGCTTTTGCGCCTTCTTAAGGGGCTTCCCCAGGAGCGGGCCGAGGAGGGGCGGGTGGTGGAGATCCCCGTGCGCTACGACGGGGAGGACCTTCCCGAGGTGGCCTCCCGCCTGGGCCTCTCCCTCGAGGCGGTGAAGGCCCTCCACCAAAAGCCCCTCTACCGCGTCTACGCCCTGGGGTTCACCCCAGGCTTCCCCTTCCTGGCGGAGGTGGAGCCCGCCTTGCGCCTTCCCCGGAAGCCCCACCCGAGGCCCCGGGTGCCCGCCCACGCCGTGGCCGTGGCGGGGGTGCAGACGGGGATCTACCCCCTTCCTTCTCCCGGGGGCTGGAACCTGCTCGGGACCAGCCTGGTGGCCGTCTACGACCCCCACCGCGAGACGCCCTTCCTCCTCCGCCCCGGGGACCGGGTGCGCTTCCTGGAGGCCGAGGGGCCCACGCCGCCCGAGCCCCGCCCCCTGGAGCTCCTCCCCGAGGAGCCCAGGCTTCCCGCCCTCCTCGTGGAGGAGCCCGGGCTTATGGACCTGGTGGTGGACGGGGGCCGCTTCCTCGGGGGGCACCTCGGCCTCGCCCGCTCCGGTCCCCTGGACGCCCCTTCCGCCCGGTTGGCCAACCGGCTCGTGGGCAACGGGGCGGGGGCGCCCCTCTTGGAGTTCGCCTACAAAGGCCCCGTCCTCACCGCCCTCCGCGACCTGGTGGCGGCCTTCGCGGGCTACGGCTTCGTCGCCCTTCTGGAAGGGGAGGAGATCCCCCCGGGGCAAAGCTTCCTCTGGCCCCGGGGCAAGACCCTCCGCTTCCGCCCCCGGGGCCCGGGGGTGCGGGGCTACCTGGCGGTGGCGGGGGGCCTCGAGGTCCGGCCCTTCCTCGGCTCCGCCTCCCCGGACCTCCGGGGGAGGATCGGGAGGCCCTTGTGGGCAGGGGATGTCCTGGGCCTCGAGGCGCTTCGCCCGGTCCGCCCCGGGAGGGCCTTCCCCCAGCGCCCGCTCCCCGAGGCCTTCCGCCTCCGCCTCCTCCCCGGGCCCCAGTTTGCGGGGGAGGCCTTTAGGGCCCTTTGCTCCGGCCCCTTCCGGGTAGCGCGGGCGGACCGGGTGGGGGTGGAGCTTTTGGGGCCGGAGGTCCCTGGCGGGGAGGGGCTTTCCGAGCCCACCCCCCTCGGCGGGGTCCAGGTGCCCCCCTCGGGGAGGCCCCTGGTGCTCCTCGCCGACAAGGGGAGCCTCGGGGGGTACGCCAAGCCCGCCCTGGTGGACCCCCGGGACCTCTGGCTCCTGGGGCAGGCCCGGCCTGGTGTGGAGATACACTTCACGAGTGGGTGAAATCGTGAATAAAAGTACAAGATGGCCAAAGAACCCCCTTCAGCCCCCGGGGAGGGGCCTAAGACTCAGCCCATCCCCTCCACCACCACGGCGATGCCCTGGCCCACGCCGATGCACATGGTGGCGAGGCCGAACTGGACCTTTCGCCGCCGCATCTCGTGGACCAGGGTGGTGAGGATGCGGGCCCCGGAGGCCCCCAGGGGGTGGCCCAGGGCGATGGCGCCGCCGTTGGGGTTGAGCCTTTGGTCCTCCATGGAAAGGCTCCACTCCCGGAGGACGGCGAGAGCCTGCGCGGCGAAGGCCTCGTTGAGCTCAATGAGGCCGAGGTCCGAGAAGCTCAGCCCCGCCCGCTCCAGGGCTTTCCTGGTGGCGGGCACGGGGCCGATCCCCATGATCCTTGGGGGTACGCCGGCCACGGCGATGGCGCGGACACGGGCTAAGGGCCTCAGGCCGTGGGCCTTGGCGTAGTCGTCGGAGACGAGGAGCACCGCCGCCGCCCCGTCGTTTAGGGGGCTAGAGTTCCCTGCGGTCACCGTGCCCCCCTCGCGGAAGACGGGCCGGAGAGCGGCGAGCTTCTCCAGGGAGGTGTCCCGCCTGGGGCCCTCGTCCTGCTCCACCAAGATCTCCTCCTTGCCCCGCTTCACCGGCACCGGGACCACCTCGTCCTGGAAGCGTCCCTCCTCCCAGGCCCGCACCGCCTTCTGGTGGGAGAGGAGGGCGAAGCGGTCCTGCTCCTCCCGCCTGATCCCGTACATCTCCGCCAGGTTTTCGGCGGTCTCGCCCATGCTCTCGGTGCCGTAGAGGGCCTGCATTTTGGGGTTGACGAAGCGCCAGCCCAGGGTGGTGTCGTACATGACGAGGTTGCCGGTGGGGAAGCCCCGCTCGGGCTTAGGGACGGCGTAGGGGGCACGGGACATGGATTCCACGCCGCTTCCGATATACACCTTGCCCTCCCCGGCCCAGATGGCCCGGGCCGCCTGGGCCACGGCCTCCAGCCCGGAGCCGCAGAGGCGGTTTACCGTGCAGCCCGCCACCTCCACGGGGAAGCCGGCGAGGAGGAGGGCCATGCGGGCCACGTTGCGGTTGTCCTCGCCCGCCTGGTTGGCGCAGCCGGCGTAGACGTCCTCCACTTCCTCTTTGGGGACGCCGGAGCGGTCCACGAGGGCGGAGAGGGCGTGGGCGAGGAGGTCGTCGGGGCGCACCGAGGCCAGCGCCCCTCCGTGCTTGCCGATGGGGGTCCTAACCGCTTCCACGATCCAGGCTTCGGGCATGGGGTCCTCCTTACCGAACGGTCGGTAGTAGCTTAGCCGGAAGGCGGGGGCGGGGTCAAGCGACTAGGGGGAGAAAGAACGCACAAGCGGGTGTAATCGTGAAAAGTTTCACTAATCATCCCCCCGCACCCGGGCCTCCACCTCCTCCCACCGGTCCACCGGGAGGAGGCAGACCCCCCTCCGGCACACGTAGGCCTTCCCCGCTTCCCGCCCCTCGAGGGCGGGAAGCGCCCCGGCGGGCCCCAGGACCAGCTGGGTGAGGGGCAGGAAGGCCCCCCTTGCGGCCTCGAGGAGAGGGGAGGGCAGGGGCAGGGCAAGTTCCGTGCCCCTTTCCCAAAGGGCCTTGGCCAGAAGCGCCCCCGGGAGGGCGTGGGGGTAGCGGGCCAGCCAACGGGCCTTTTCCGCCAGGACCTCCTCCGCCCGCTCCCGGTAGTCCCCGCCGAAAACGGCCCCCAGCCGGACCAAGGCCTCGGCCAGGGCGCTTTCCCCCGAGGGGAGGGCCCCCTCCTCCACCTCCTTGGCGGGGAGGGGGAGGGAAGGGCCTTCCCTAAAGAGCCTCCAACCCGCCTCCGCAAGCCTCTGCGCCCAGTCCAGGTAGGGCCACTCCCCCGTGGCGGCGTAGAGCTCCAAAAAGGCCAGGGCGGCGAAGGCCTGGTCCGAGAGGTAGGCCTCCTCCCCCAGGCTCCCCCGCCAGGTGTGCCGCAGGAGGCCTTCCCGGTACATGTGGGCGAGGAGGAAGCGGGCGCCTCTCTTGGCCGCCTCGAGGTAGCGTTCCTCCCCGAAAAGCCTCCCCGCCTCCGCCAGGGCCCGCACCGCCAGGGCGGACCAGTCCGCCAGGACCTTGTCGTCCAAAGCAGGAGGCATGCGCCGCCTGCGGGCCCCTTGGAGCTTCGCCCGCACCCCTTCCCGCCAGGCGAAAAACCCCTCCCCCAGGGCCTTCCTCGCCTCGGCCTCGCCCCAGGCGGTGAGGACGGACCTCTCCCCCAGGTCCTCCCCCAGGGCGAAGTAGCGCCGGGCCAGGGGGAAGTCCTCCCCTAGGGCCTCCCTAAGCTCCGCCTCGGTCCAGGTGTAGTAGCGCCCCTCCTCCCCCTCGCTTTCCGCGTCCAGGGCGGTGTGGAAGCCGCCCTCCCGGCGCTGCATGGAAAGGAGCCAGTCCAGGGTTTCCCGGGCCACCCGCAGGAAGAGGTCCTCGCCAAAGAGCTTGTAGGCCCCGAGGTAGACCCGGGCGAGGAGGGCGTTGTCGTAGAGCATCTTCTCAAAGTGGGGTAGCCGCCAGAAGCGGTCCACGCTGTAGCGGTGGAACCCCCCGCCCACCTGGTCGTACACCCCCCCGAGGGCCATGGCCCTCAGGGTGGGGCGGAGGAGGCGCGCGGCGCGCTCTTCCCCCTCCCAGGCCCGGGCGAGGAGGTAGAGGAGGAGGGGCCCCTGGGGGAACTTGGGGGCGGGGAGGAACCCTCCCCACTCGGGGTCAAAGGCCCGCTCCAGGTGGTCCAGGGCCTCCTCTTCCGCGCCCTCGGGAAGGGGGCCCGGGGGCGGGCTGAGGCTTTTCCATAGGGCCCGGGTTAGCCGCTCCGCCTCTTCCAGAATGGCCTCCCGCTTCCCCGCCCAGGCCTCGGCCACGGCCACAAGGACCCGCTTGAAGCCGGGAAGGCCCATCCGGTCCTCCTTGGGGAAGTAGGTGCCCCCGAAGAAGGGCTTGCCCTCGGGGGTGAGGAAGAGGCTCATGGGCCAGCCCCCCTGGCCGGTGAGGCTCACGAGGGCCCGCATGTAGGCGGCGTCCACGTCGGGCCGTTCCTCCCGGTCCACCTTCACCGGGACGAAGTGGGCGTTGAGGAGGCGGGCCACCTCCTCGTCCTGGAAGCTCTCCCGGTGCATCACGTGGCACCAGTGGCAGCTGGCGTAGCCCACAGAGAGGAAGATGGGCTTGTCCTCGGCCTGGGCCTTGCGGAAGGCCTCCTCGCCGAAGGGGTACCAGTCCACGGGGTCCTCCGCATGGGCGAGGAGGTAGGGGCTTCTTGCGGCCTTTAGGCGGTTTCCCATCCCCTCCAGGCTAGGGCGGGAGGCCGAAGGGGAAAAGCCTCCTCCTTACAATGGGGGGCGTGGTCGGGGAGGCGCTTTGGCAAGGCGGCTTGGAAGAGGCCCTGAGGGCCTGGCTTCGGGAGGACCTGGGGCAGGGGGACCTCACGAGCCTTTTGGTGGTTCCGGAGGACCTCGAGGGCGAGGCCGTGATCCTCGCCAAGGAGGGGGGCGTCCTCGCGGGGCTTTGGGTGGCGGAGCGGGTCTTCGCCCTCGCGGACCCGCGCACCGCCTTCACCCCCCTGGTGGCGGAGGGGGCGAGGGTGGCGGAGGGGACGGAGGTGGCCCGGGTCCGGGGGCCCTTGCGGGGCATCCTCGCCGGGGAGAGGCTCGCCCTCAACCTCCTGCAGAGGCTTTCGGGAATCGCCACCCTGACCCGGGCCTACGTGGAGGCCCTCGCGGGCACCAAGGCCCAGATCCTGGACACCCGCAAGACCACCCCGGGGCTTCGCGCCCTGGAGAAGTACGCCGTGCGGGTGGGCGGGGGGAGGAACCACCGCTATGGCCTCTTTGACGGGATCCTCCTCAAGGAGAACCACGTCCGGGCGGCGGGGGGCGTGGGCGAGGCGGTGCGGCGGGCCAAGGCCCGCGCCCCCCACTACCTCAAGGTGGAGGTGGAGGTGCGAAGCCTGGAGGAGCTGGAGGAGGCCCTAGAAGCCGGGGCCGACCTCATCCTCCTGGACAACTTCCCCCTCGAGGCCCTCCGGGAGGCGGTGCGCCGCGTGGGGGGAAGGGTTCCCCTGGAGGCGAGCGGGAACATGACCCTGGAAAGGGCGAAGGCGGCGGCGGAGGCCGGGGTGGACTACGTCTCCGTGGGGGCCCTCACCCACTCGGCCAAGGCCCTGGACCTCTCCCTCCTGGTGGTGCGTCCATGAGGGCGTGGAGGCGGTTCGGGCCCTGGTCCACCACCTCAGGAGGCCCCGCATAATGGGTAGGATGCGTGGGGAAGCCCTGGCGCAAGAGGTCCTCAGGCTCAAGCGGGAGCGGAACGCCGTCATCCTGGCCCACTCCTACCAGCTCCCCGAGGTGCAGGAGGTGGCGGACTTCGTGGGGGACTCCCTGGGCCTCGCCCGAGAGGCCCAAAGAACGCGGGCCGAGGTCATCGTCTTCTGCGGCGTCCATTTCATGGCGGAGACCGCCGCCATCCTGAACCCCGAGAAGACGGTGCTTCTGCCCGACCTGGAGGCGGGCTGCTCCCTCGCCGACAGCATCCGGCCCGAGGACGTCCTGGCCTGGAAGGCAAAGCACCCCGACGGGATCGTGGTGGCCTACGTGAACACCAAGGCGGAGGTCAAGGCCCTGGCGGACGTCTGCGTGACGAGCGCGAACGCCGTGGAGGTGGTCTCCCGGCTTCCCCAGGACCGGCCCATCTACTTCGTCCCCGACATGTTCCTGGGGGCCCACGTGGCCCGGGTCACGGGGAGGAGGCTGGACCTCTTCCCCGGGGAGTGCCACGTGCACGCGGGGATCCGGGAGGAGCACCTGAAGGCCCTCCTGGAAGCCCACCCGGGGGCGGAGTTCCTCATCCACCCGGAGTGCGGCTGCGGCAGCGGGTGCCTCTACCTCAAGCCCGACGCCAAGATGCTCTCCACGGAGGGGATGGTGCGCTACGCCAAGGGGGCGGAGGCCCGGGAGTTCGTGGTGGCCACGGAGGTGGGGATCCTCCATCGCCTCAAGAAGGAGGCCCCGGAAAAAGCCTTCTTCCCGGTGAAGCCCGACGCCGTGTGCGAGTACATGAAGCGGATCACCCTGGAGAAGGTCTACCTCTCCTTGAAGGAGATGCGCCACGTGGTCCGGGTGCCCGAGGAGGTGGCGGGGAGGGCGCGCCGGGCCCTCGAGGCCATGGTGGCCGTGGGGTGATGGAGCGCCGTAGCACAGACCTCCTCGTCCTGGGCGCCGGGGTGGCGGGGGTCTACGCCGCCTTGGCCGCGGAGGAGCGGGGGGCCCGGGTCCTCCTCGTGAGCAAGGACCCCCTCCCCGCGGGCTCCACCCCCTGGGCCCAAGGGGGGGTGGCCTTTCCCGTGGGGGAGGAGGACCTCGAGGCCCACCTCCGGGACACCCTCGTGGCCGGCCGGGGCCTCGTGGAGGAAGGGGTGGCCCGCTCCATCCTGGAGGAGGCCCCCCGCCACCTGGAGAGGCTTCGCGCCTTCGGCCTTCCCTTCCACCCCGAGCCCACCCGGGAAGGGGGGCACTCCCGCGCGAGGGTCTTCCACCTGGGCGGGGACCGGAGCGGGCTTCTCCTCCTCGAGGGGCTCCTTAAGCGGCTTTCCACCCCCGTGGTCCCCGCCCAGGCCCTGAGCCTCCTCGTCTCCGGGAACCGGGTGGCCGGGGCCCTCCTCTGGGGGCCGGGGGGGCTTTGGGAGGTCCGGGCTGGAGCCGTCCTCCTCGCCACGGGAGGGTTTGGCCGCCTCTTCCCTGTGACCACGAACCCCCACGGGGCCACGGGGGACGGGATGGCCCTCGCCTGGCGGGCGGGGGCGGTGCTCCGGGACCTGGAGTTCGTCCAGTTCCACCCCACGGCCCTTCCCAACGGGGCCCTGGTCTCCGAGGCCTGCCGGGGGGAGGGGGCCCTCCTCCTGAACGCCCACGGGGAGCGGTTCATGCCCCGCTACGACCCCCTGGCGGAGCTCGCCCCACGGGACGTGGTGGCCCGGGCCGTCTTCCGGGAGAGGGAGCGCACGGGCGGGGTTTACCTGGACCTGAGGCCAATCCCCCACCTGGAGGAGCGCTTCCCCACGGTGGTGGCCCAGGCCCGGGCCTTGGGCCTGGACCCCCTGAGGGCGCCCCTTCCCGTGGCCCCGGCGGCCCACTACGCCATGGGGGGGGTGAGGACCGACGCCTTCGGCCACACGGGGATCCCCGGGCTCTTCGCCGCGGGGGAGGTGGCCTCCACCGGCTTCCACGGGGCGAACCGCCTGGCCTCCAACAGCCTCCTCGAGGGCCTGGTGGTGGGGTGGCGGGCCGCCCTAAGGGCCCTGGAGGACCTGGCCTTTCCCCCAAGAGCCACCCCCCTCCCCGCCCTCGCCGCCCCACCCGAGGCGGTGGCGTCCCTAAGGGAGGAAGCGGGGGAGGCCCTCGGGGTGGTGCGGCGGAAAGAAACCCTCCTCGCCTTCCTCCGCCGGGCGGAGGCCGTGCCCCTGGAGGAGGTGGAACAGGCCAGCAGGGACCGGCTCGAGGCGGGAAGCCTCCTCCTCCTCATGCGCCTCCTCGCCCGGGCGGCCTTGGCCCGGGAGGAGAGCCGGGGCGCCCACTTCCGGGAGGACTTCCCCCTGGAAGACCGCCCCAGGCACAGCCTCTTCCAGGGGTGGCGCCTCGGTTTCCTTCCCGTGGGTGTGGAGTAGGGGAGGAGGTCCTATGCAAGGCCACCCCGAGGTGATTCATAGCCTCAGGCAAGGCTTTCCGAGGAGCCCGCCGCCATCCTCCAGTACATGGTGCACGCCGAGCTGGCGGAGAACTGGGGCCTCAAGGCCCTGGCCCGCCACCTCAAGGCCCACACCATCACCGAAATGCGCCACGCCGAACGGCACATGGAGCGCATCCTCTTCCTCGAGGGCTTCCCCGAGGTGAGCCGCATCGGGGAGATCAGGATCGGCAAAAACGTGGAGGAGATCCTCTTCAAGGACTACGAGGGGGAGGTCCAGGCGGTCAAGGGGTACAACGAGACCATGAACCTGGCCCAACGCCTCGGGGACAACGGCACCCGGGAGATGATCGCGGAGATCCTTAAGGACGAGGAGGCCCACGTGGACTGGCTGGAGACGCAGCGGGAGCTCCTCAGCCGCATGGGCCTCCCGGCCTACCTGCAGTACCTCGCCGGGGAGTTTTCCGAGTAGCCTACCGGGCCGGGTCCGGGGCCTTGAGGTGCCGCCTGGCCCAGCGCTCTATGGCCTGGACCACCTCCTCCAGCTCCTCGCCCGCCGGGGTGAGGCTGTAGCGGGTGCGGGGCGGCATGTAGGACTCCACCCGCTTCTCCACCACCCCCAGGCGGACCAGCTGGTCCAGGCGCTGGGAGAGGGTGGCGGGGTTCACGCCCCCCACGGCCCGGGAAAGCTCGTTGAACCCCTTGGGCCCCTCCAGGAGGGCCCGGATGATGTGCAGGGTCCACTTCTCCTGGAGGAGGTTCAGGGCCGCGTAGACGGGGCAGAAGGCCTCGGCCATACCCCCATGGTACCACAGGGGGTAAGCGCTTTGCCCGGTAAAGCGAAAGGGAGCGGCCTTGCGCCGGGGCCCCGGGGTGTGGAAACATGGAAACGAAGGAGGTGAGACTATGAAGGTCACCTTGAGCGTGCTCAAGGCGGACATCGGCTCGGTGGGCGGGCACACCCTGCCCAGCCGCAAGGTCCTCGCCAAGGTGGAGGAGGTGGTTCGGGAGGAGGTGGGCCGCCTCCTCCTGGACGCCTACGTCTTCCACATCGGCGACGACATCGTCCTCCTCCTATCCCACACCCGGGGGGTGCGGAACCAGGAGGTGCACGCCCTGGCCTGGAAGGCCTTCCGCGAGGGCACCGAGGTGGCCAAGGCCGAAGGCCTCTACGGGGCGGGCCAGGACCTCCTCAAGGACGCCTTCACGGGGAACCTCCACGGCCTTGGGCCCCAGGTGGCGGAGATGGAGTTCACCGAGCGCCCCGCGGAGCCCTTCATGGTCCTCGCCGCCGACAAGACGGAGCCCGGGGCCTTCAACCTCCCCCTCTACCTGGCCTTCGCCGACCCCATGTACTCCTCGGGCCTCCTCCTTTCCCCGGAGCTTAGGCCCGGCTTCCGCTTCCGCATCATGGACTTGGCCCAGACGGAGCGGGACAGCTACATTGAGCTGGACGCCCCCGAGCGCCTCTACGACATCGCCACCCTCCTTCGCGACTCCCACCGCTTCGCCATAGAGTCCATCTGGTCCCGGAAGCACGGGGAGCAGGCCGCCGTGGTGAGCACCACGCGCCTGAGGAACATCGCCGGGCGCTACGTGGGCAAGGACGACCCCGTGGCCATCGTCCGCACCCAGAAGATCTTCCCCGCCACGGAGGAGTTCGGCCCCGTCTTCGCCCTCGCCCCCTACGTGGCGGGGGACACCCGGGGAAGCCACCACATGCCCCTGATGCCCGTGCGGGCCAACACCCCGGCCTCCACCTTCTTCTGCGTGCCCATGGTGTGCGGCCTGGCCTTCTCCTTGCGGGAGGGGCGGCTTTCCGAGCCCGTGGACCTCTTCGCCGACCCCGTGTGGGAGGCGGTGCGGGCCAAGGTGGTGGAGAAGGCCCAGGAGATGCGCCGCCAGGGCTTCTACGGCCCCGCCATGCTTCCCATGGAGGAGCTGGAGTACACGGGGATCGCCGAGCGGCTGAAGGCTTTGGAGCGGGAGTTCAGTTAAAGACCGCTAGGGGCGGCCCCGGGAGGCTCCCGGGGCCCGCTTCTTCACTTTCCCGTGGAGGGGGT
The DNA here is from genome assembly GCF_000091545.1 of Thermus thermophilus HB8. Classification (GTDB taxonomy): domain Bacteria; phylum Deinococcota; class Deinococci; order Deinococcales; family Thermaceae; genus Thermus; species Thermus thermophilus. Next base: position 923,781 of record NC_006461.1, on the reverse strand, counting down.
TTCAAAAGCCTTGACGGGGGGCGGGAAAGGGGGGTATGCTCTCCCCCAAAGAAAGGAGGTGGAGCGTGCGGAAAGCGGGTTTCTTGGCCTTCCTTTTGGCCTCGAGCCTGGGCCTGGCCCAAGGGGTGGTCTTCCTTTCCACCCAGCTCAGGCCCATTGAAGAGGCCCAGAAGATGCGGCAGGTGATCCTGAAGGGCTTCTCCGGCCAGGTCCAGTTCGTGCCCGAGGACTACCCCGTTTGGCTCAACCGGGTGCTGGCCGAGGCCCAGACGGGCCGGGGGACCGTGGGGGTTTTGGGCGGGCTCCACGGGGACTTTCCCCCCTTGGTGAGCCGGGGGCTTCTGGAGCCTTTGGACGGCCTCTACGCCCGGCTTCAGGACCGGGGCTTCCCCCAGGCGTTCGTGGAGCTCGGGCGGATGGGCACCCCGAACCAGCAGTACCTCCCCTGGATGCAGGCCACCTACGTCATGGTGGCCCGGAAGGAGGCCCTGAAGTACCTTCCCCCGGGAGCCGACCTCAACGCCCTCACCTACGAGGACCTCAAGAACTGGGCCAAGGCGATCCAGGAGGCCACGGGCCAGCGCCGCCTGGGCTTCCCCGCGGGGCCTGGAGGGCTCATCCACCGCTTCCTCCAGGGCTACCTCTACCCCTCCTACACGGGCAGCCAGGTGCGCCGCTTCAAGAGCCCCGAGGCCGAGGCCATGTGGCGGGACTTCCGGGAGCTTTGGCGCTACGTCAACCCCAGGTCCACGGCCTACGAGTTCATGCAGGAGCCCCTCCTCTCCGGGGAGGTTTGGATCGCCTGGGACCACACGGCGCGGCTCAAGGACGCCCTGGTGCAGAGGCCCCAGGACTTCGTGGCCTTCCCGGCCCCCGCAGGGCCCAAGGGGCGGGGGTTCATGCCGGTGGTGGCGGGGCTCGCCATCCCCAAGACCGCGCCCGACAAGCGGGCCGCCGAGGCGCTCGTGGACTACCTGACGCGGCCCGAGGTCCAGCTCCTCACCCTCAAGGAGGTGGGCTTCTTCCCCGTGGTGCGGGCGCGCTACGGGGAGGACCTGCCCGAGGGGATCCGGCTCCTCGCCGAGGCGGTCTCGGCCCAGTCCTCGGCCAAGGACGCCCTGCCGAGCCTCCTCCCCGTGGGGCTTGGGGACAAGGGCGGGGAGTTCAACAAGGTCTACCGGGACGCCTTCACCCGGATCGTCCTCCGGGGGGAGGAGATCCGGCGGGCCTTGGACCTCGAGGCCCAGAACCTCGCCCGCATCCTCCGGGAGACGGGCGCCCCCTGCTGGCCGCCCGACGCCCCGAGCACGGGCGCCTGCCCCGTGGAGTGATAGATTGAGCCCGTGGCGCCTTTGAGGACGAAGGCGGTGGAGGTCCTCCAGCGCAACAGCCGGGGGGCCTTCACCGTCCCCGCGCACGGGCTCTACCCTTACCAGTGGCTTTGGGACTCGGCCTTCATCGCCCTGGGGTGGACCCAGGTGGACTGGGAGCGGGCCTGGCAGGAGCTCCTCTGCCTCTTTGACTACGGCCAAGGCCCGGACGGGATGCTCCCCCACATCGTCTTCCACGAGCAGAGCCGGGACTACTTCCCCGGCCCCGACGTCTGGGGCCGGGAGGCCCGGGCCCAGCCCGCCACCTCCGGCATCACCCAGCCCCCGGTGGTGGCCACGGTGGTCCGCTACCTCTACGAGAAGGACCCGGACCGGGACCGGGCCCGGGAGCGGGCCCGGTACCTCTTTCCCAAGCTCCTCGCCTTCCACCGCTGGCTCTACCACGCCCGCGACCCCTACCGCACCGGCCTCGTGGTCATCGTCCACCCCTGGGAGTCGGGCATGGACAACAGCCCAGCCTGGGACAAGCCCCTGAGCCGGGTGCCCGTGGAGAACCTCCCCCCCTACGAGCGGCGGGACGTGAAGCACGTGAACCCCGAGGAGCGGCCCAGGAAGGAGGACTACGACCGCTACCTCTCCCTCCTCTACCTCTTCCGCCGCCTGGAGTACGACCCCCGGGAGATCTACCGCCAGTCCCCCTTCAAGGTGGTGGACGTGGGGTTCAACGCCATCCTCCAGCGGGCCAACCGGGACCTCTACGCCCTCGCCGTCCTCCTTCAGGAGGACCCCTACGAGATTGAGGAGTGGATCGTGCGGGGGGAGGTGGGCCTCGAGGCCCTCTGGGACCGGGAGGCGGGGTTTTACTTCTCCTGGGACCTCGTGGCCGGGGAGCCCATCGCGGTGAAGACCTCCGCGGGCTTCCTGCCCCTCTTCGCCGGAACGCCCCACCAGGGGCGGGCAAGCCTCCTCGCCCAAGAGGCGGAGCGCTGGGGGGAAAAGGCGCGCTACCTCCTTCCCAGCGTGGACCCCACGAGCCCCTTCTTTGAACCCGGGCGGTACTGGCGGGGCCCGGTGTGGATCAACGTCAACTGGATGGTGGCCGAGGGGTTTAGGGACTACGGTTTCGCCGCCCTGGCGGCAAGGCTCAAGGCGGACGCCCTCGCCCTCATGGAGCGGGAGGGCTTCCGGGAGTACTACGACCCCCTTACGGGGCAGGGGAGGGGGGGTGAGGGCTTCTCCTGGAGCGCCGCCTTGGCCCTCTTCTGGACGCGATGAAGGACCGGTACCTTCCTTACCTTCTGATCCTTCCCTCCGTCCTCTTCCTCCTGGTCTTCTTCGGCTGGCCCCTCCTCAGCGCCCTGGTCCTCGCCTTCCGGGAAGGGGAGGGGGTGGGCTTGGGCAACTTCCGCAGGATGGCCCAGGACCTCTACTTTGGGGACGCCCTGCGGAACACCCTCTTCCTCACCGCCATCGTGGTCCCGCTCCAGCTCGCTTTAGCCCTGGCCATGGGCCTCCTCCTGGAACGCCTCGGGCGCGGGCGCGACCTCTTCCTCTACTTCTGGACCGTGCCCCTCGGGATCTCGGACCTGGCGGCGGGGATCGTGTGGCTTTCCATCTTCACCGAGCGGGGCTACCTCAACACCCTCCTCCACGCCCTCGGGGTCCTGGAGGAGCCCGTGGGCTGGCTCACCTACGAGCACCCCACGGCCCTCTTCCTCGCCGTGGTGGCGGCGGAGGTCTGGCGGGCCACGCCCTTGGTCCTCGTCATCCTGGTGGCGGGCCTCCAGCTCATCCCCAGGGAGCTGCACGAGGCGGCCGAGGTCTTCGGGGCCACGCCCTGGGTCCGGTTCCGGAAGGTGACCCTCCCCCTCCTCAAGCCCAGCATCCAGACGGCCTTGATCCTGCGCACGGTCCTCGCCTTTGAGGTCTTCGCCGTGGTGGTGGCCCTCTCCGGCCGGAACCTGCCGGTGCTGGCGGGGGAGGCCTACTTCTGGTACGCCGACTACCAGAACCCGGGGGTGGCGGCGGCCTACGCCGTCCTCATCCTCCTCGTCTCCGTGGCCGCCACCCTCTTTTACCTCCGGGCCCTCCGCGTCCGGGAGGAGGTGTACGGATGAGCCGGGTATGGCCCTGGCTTCTCGCCCTCGTCTTCACCTTCTGGGTGCTCCTTCCCATCTACCTCATCGCCCTGAGCGCCTTCGCTCCCAGGGAGGCGGTCTACGCCTGGCCCAAGGCCTTGTGGCCCCGGGAGGTCTCCTTGGACACCCTGCGCTTCTTCTTCGGGGTGGAGGGGGTCTGGCGGGCCACGGCCACGAGCCTCGCCGTGGCGGGCCTCACCATGCTCTTCAGCCTCCTCCTGGGGGCGCCCGCGGGGTACGCCCTCGCCCGCTACCCCTTCTTCGGGCGGGACCTGTTCCGGGTCTTCCTCATCCTGACCCGCGCCTTTCCCATCGTGGTCCTGGCCCTGCCCCTCGCCGTCCTCTTCCTGCGGGTGGGGCTTTACGACACCCCCTTGGGGGTGGCCCTGGTGCACACCGCCCTCACCCTGCCCTTCTCGGTGATGGTGAGCGCAAGCCTCTTTCTCTCCATCCCGAAGGAGCTGGAGGAGGCCGCCTGGACCCTGGGGTGCACCCGGAGCCAGGCCTTCCTCAAGGTGGTCTTGCCCCTCGCCCTGCCGGGCCTCGCCGCCACCGCCATCTTCGCCTTCATCACCTCCTGGAACGAGGTCTTCGCCGCAAGCGTCCTCACCCTGCAGAACAAGACGCTCACGGCCTTCCTCCTCTCCCTCTTGGACGAGTCGCCCCTGCCCTTTAAGTTCGCCGGAGGGTTCTTCCTGGTGGTGCCCGCCTTGGTCTTCATCTTCGCCGTGCGGCGCTACCTCTTCACCCTCTGGGGCATCGCGAGCCGCTAGGAGGGCATCATGGCCGGGATCCGCGTGGAAAAGGTCAGCAAGCGCTTCGGCAAGGTGGAGGCCTTGAAGGGGGTGGACCTCGAGGTCCGGGACCAGGAGTTCCTCGTCCTCCTCGGGCCCTCGGGGTGCGGGAAGACCACCCTCCTCCGCATCGTGGCGGGCCTCGAGGCCCCCACCTCCGGGGAGGTCTACATCGGGGAGCGCCGGGTTACCCACCTGCCCCCGAGGCTTAGGGGGATCGCCATGGTCTTCCAGAACTACGCCATCTTCCCCCACCTCACCGTCTACGAGAACGTGGCCTTCGGCCTGCGGATGAAGCGGCGCCCCGAGGAGGAGATCCGGAGGAAGGTGGGCGAGGTGGCGGCCCTTCTCCACATTGAGGAGCTTCTGGACCGTTACCCCGCCCAGCTTTCCGGCGGACAGCGCCAACGGGTGGCGGTGGCGCGGGCTTTGGCGGTGGAGCCGGAGGTCCTCCTCATGGACGAGCCCCTCTCCAACCTGGACGCCCTCCTGCGCCTGGAAATGCGGGCCGAGCTCAAGCGGCTCCTCAAGGAGACCCGGACCACCACCCTCTACGTGACCCACGACCAGGTGGAGGCCATGAGCCTGGCCGACCGCATCGCCGTGATGCGCCAGGGAGAAATCGTCCAGCTCGGCACGCCCACGGAGATCTACCACGCCCCGGCGGACACCTTCGTGGGCGGGTTCATCGGCAACCCCCCCATGAACTTCCTTCGGGCCGGGGCCCTGGGGGGGAGGGTGGTCCTCGAGGGCTTCGCCGTGCCGAGCCCGGTGGAGGGGGAGGTACTTTTGGGCGTCCGACCCGAGGACCTCCGCGTGTCCAAGGAGCAGGCGGAAGGAGCCTTCCGCGCCCGGGTCCTGGTGGTGGAGCCCCTGGGCCCCCACCTCCAGCTCACCCTGGAACGGGAGGGCGAGACCTTCCGGGCCCTGGCCGACCCGGACTTCTCCGTGGCCTTTGGGGAGGAGGTCTGGGTGCGGCCTAACCCGGGCCGGGTCCGCCTCTTCCACCCAAAGACGGGGAAGGCCCTCGCCTGAGGGCGGATTTTCCTCCGGCCCCCCTATCTTCGCGAAAGGTACATTTCGCGCATGTATAATGCCCCCATGCCGGAAGGCCCCGCAGCCCACGTGATCTGGAAAACCATCGGCCTCAAACGGCCCGAGAAGGCCCTTTGGCCCCTCGCCCCCTACGCCGAGTACCTCCTCCTGGAGCGGGGCTACTCCCCAAGGGGGGTGCGCCGCTACCTCCAGGACCTCGCCTTCTGGTTCCGCTTCCTCGAGGCGGAGGGCCTCTCCCCAAGCCCCGAGGCGGTGCGGGCCCTTCTCCTTAGGGAGCGCTGGGCCCCAAGGCGCGTCCAGGGGTTCCTGGCCGCCCTGAGGAGCTACTACCGCTACCTGCGGGAGGTGAAGGGCGAGGCGGCCTCGGACCCCACGGAGGGGATCGGCCGGCCCAAGGCCGGGAGGCGGCTTCCCCTGCACCCGGGCCCCGAGGAGCTCAAGCGCTTCCTCGAGGCCTTCCGCGAGGAGAAGGAGGCGGCCCTCCTCGAGGCCCTGGCCCGCTTCCTCTACGGCACGGGCCTCCGCATCTCCGAGGCCCTCTCCCTGAAGGGGCGGAACGTGGTCCTCGAGGGAGGAAGCCCCGTGGCGGTGCGGGTGGTGGGCAAGGGGAACAAGGAAAGGCTCGTGCCGCTCTCCAAGACGGCCCGGGAGGTCCTGGAGGCCTTGGGACGGCCGCAGGGAAATGTGAACATATTCACTTTCTCGCAGGGGCGGCGCAAAGGCCACGTCCCCTCGGCCCGCTGGGTGGAGGCCAAGTTCCGGGAGGCCGCCCTCAGGGCGGGCCTGGACCCCAGGCGCTTCACCCCCCACAAGCTCCGCCACGCCTACGCCACCCTCCTCGTGGAGCGGGGCGTGGAGCTGGACGCGGTAAAGGACCTCCTGGGGCACGAGTCCATCGCCACCACCCAGATCTACCTCCACGCCTCCCGGGAGCGCCTTCGGGAGGCGGCCTCGAGGCTCCCCGAGCTCTGAACCCCGCCCCAAGCGGGCTTGGGCCGGCGTGGAGGTTCCGCCAGGGTGGCGGGGACACTTGACCCTTCGCCCAGGTTGTGCGAAACTAACAAACGACCGTTAGCCATGGACCGCCGGAGCCAGATCCTCACCATCGCCGGGCACCTCTTCAGCCAGAGGGGCTACCACGCCACCAGCATGCGGGAGCTCGCCCGCCACCTGAACCTCCAGGGCGGGAGCCTCTACGCCCACATCCAGTCCAAGGAGGAGCTCCTCCTGGAGGTGGTGCGCCAGGCGGCGGAGAGGTTCCAGAAGGTCTTGGAGGAGCTTCCTTCGGGAGACCCCGTGACCCGGATGAAGGCCCTCGTCAAGGGCCACCTCCGGGTCATCGCCGAGGAGCTTCCCCGGGCCACGGTCTTCTTCCACGAGTGGAAGCACCTCTCCCCTCCCCTCCTCGAGGAGGCCAAGGCCCTGAGGCGCCGCTACGAGGAGGGGGTGCAGGCCGTGGTGGAGGAGGGGGTGCGGGCGGGGGTCTTCCGGGTGGAGAACGTGCGGCTCGCCACCCTCTTCGTCCTCTCCGCCCTCAACTGGACCTACCAGTGGTACCGGCCCGACGGCCCCCTCTCCCTGGAAGCGCTCGCAGAGGCCTACGCCGAGCTGGTCCTCAAGGCCCTTGGCGTGGCGGCTTCCCCGGAAGGGGAACGCCGTGAGGAAGGAGGCGAAGATGGTGAAGCTTAGGATCGGCTACCCCGAGGACCCCGACTACCAGGAAAGGCTAGAAGAGTTTGAGGCCCGGATCGCCCGCGGGGAGAAGATTGAGCCCGGGGACTGGATGCCCGCGGAGTACCGGAGGCAGCTCATCCGCATGATCTCCCAGCACGCCCACAGCGAGTGGGTGGGCATGCTCCCCGAGGGCGCCTGGATCACCCGGGCCCCCTCCCTGAGGCGCAAGCTCATCCTCCTGGCCAAGGTCCAGGACGAGGCGGGGCACGGCCAGTACCTCTACCACGCCGCCGAGACCCTGGGGATCACCCGGGAGGAGATGGTGGAGGCCCTGCTCTCGGGGAAGGCCAAGTACTCCAACATCTTCAACTACCCCACCCTCACCTGGGCGGACGTGGCCATCATCGGCTGGCTGGTGGACGGCATGGCCATCAAGAACCAGACCATGCTGGCCCAGTGCTCCTACGGCCCCTACTCCCGGGCCATGGTGCGCATCTGCGCCGAGGAGACCTTCCACCACAAGCAGGGGAAGGAGGCGGTCCTCCTCTACGCCAAAGGCTCCCCGAAGCAAAGGCGGATGGTCCAGGACGCCCTGAACCGCTGGTGGTGGCCCACCCTGATGATGGCCGGCCCCCACGACACCGACTCCCCCCACACCCCCCTCCTCCTCCGCTGGGGCATCAAGACCAAGACCAACGACCAGATCCGCCAGGAGTTCCTGAACGAGCACGTCCCCGAGCTCCTGGATGCGGGGCTTAGCATCCCCGACCCCGACCTCCGCTACGACGAGAAGACCGGGAACTGGATCCACGGCCCCATCCCTTGGGACGAGTTCTGGAAGGTGATCGGGGGGGAAGGCCCCATGAACCGGCACCGCCTCGAGGCCCGGCGGAGGGCCCACGAGGAGGGGCGCTGGGTGCGGGAGGCCATGGAGGCCTACGCCAAGAGGCGGCTCGCCCAGGCGGCGGACTAGGGAGGAGCCATGTGGGGGACGGAGTGGCCCCGGTTTGAGGTGATCAAGCAGGACACGGAAAGGAGCCTGCCCCAGATGGTGGGCTCGGTGCACGCCACGGACCCCGAGCACGCCCTCCTCGTGGCCCGGCACGTCTTCGTGCGGAGGCCTTCGGCTTACGCCCTCTTCGTGGCCCCGGCGGAGGCCTTCTTCCACGTGACCCAGGAGGCCCTGAAAGACCCCAAGGCCCTGGAAGGGCCCCTGGGGGAAGAAGAGGCCTACTGGGTCTTCGCCAAGAAGAGCCACCGCCGGAGCATGGTCTACGGGGACCTGGTGGGCCGCTTCCTGGCGGAAAGCCCAGGGGAGGCGGTGAAGCAGGCCCTCCTCGAGGCCCAGGGGGTGGCCTTCTGGGCGGTTCCGGAGAGGCTCGTGGTGGGCACCGAGCCCACGCCCGAGGTGGTGGAGAGCTGGTTCGCCCCCGCCCGGGAGAAGACCTACCGCCTGCAGAGCTACTACGGGCTCGTCACCGCCAAGGAGGAGCGCCATGCTTGAGGAGCTCCTGGTGGAGAAGCTCACGGCCCTGGCCGACGACGAGGTGGTCCTCGCCCAACGCCTCTCGGAGTGGGTGGCCCACGCGCCCATCCTCGAGGAGGACATCGCCATCGCCAACCTGGCCCAGGACGAGCTGGGCCACGCCAAGCTCTACCTGGAGCTAAGGCGGGAGCTGGACGGGTCCGACCCCGACGAGCTCGTCTTCTTCCGCGACCCCCTGGAGTACCAAAACGCCGTCTTGGTGGAGCTTCCCAAGGGGGACTGGGCCTTCACCATGGTCCGGCAGTACCTCTTTGACCTCTACGAGAACCTCTGGCTGGAGGAGGCAAGGAAGAGCGCCTACCCCCCCCTTGCGGAGGCGGCCGAGAGGATCCTCAAGGAGGAGCGCTTCCACCTGAAGCACTCCGCCCTCTGGGTGGAGCGCTTGGGCCTGGGCACGGAGGAGAGCCACGCCCGGGCCCAGAAGGCCCTGGAGGCCCTCTTCCCCTACGCCAAGCAGCTCTTCGTGCCCTTGCCGGGGGAGGAGGAGCTTTGGGCGGCGGGGTACGTGCCGGACCTAAAGGCCCTTCGGGACCGCTACTTGGAGGAGGCCACCCGCCATTTGGAGCGCTCGGGGCTCAAGGTGCCGGAAGGGGGGTACGTGCCCAAGAGCCGGAAGGAGCACACGGAGTACCTATGGTCCCTCCTCGCGGAGATGCAGTCCGTGGCCCGCTGGGACCGGGAGGCGAAAGCGTGGTAGAGCGGTACTGGGAGGCCCTAAAGGGGGTGAAGGACCCGGAGATCCCCGTCCTCAACATCGTGGAGATGGGGATGGTCCTGGGGGTGGAGGCCGAGGGGAAAAGGGTCAAGGTGCGCTTCCGCCCCACCTTCTCCGGCTGCCCGGCCATCCAGCTCATCCGGGAGGAGATCGTGGGGGCCCTCAAGGAGGCGGGGGCCGAGGAGGTGGAGGTGGAGGAGGCCCGCACCCCCTGGAGCACCGAGGCCATGACCGAGGAGGCCCGGGAGAAGCTTCTCGGCTACGGCGTCGCCCCGCCCCTTCCCCTCCCCATGGCCGGGGAAGACCCTCCCTGCCCCCGGTGCGGAAGCCGGGAGGTGGTCCTCAAGAACCCCTTCGGGGCCACGCTTTGCAAGACGCTCTACCAGTGCGCCGCTTGCGGCGAGGTCTTTGAGGCCTTTAAGACCGTCTAGGGAAAGGACGCGCGATGAAGCTCCAAAGCTACCTCATGGGCGAGTGGCGGGAAGGCCAGGGCGAGGGCGTCCCCGTGCGGGACGCGAGCACGGGGGAGGTCCTCGCCCGGGTGACGGCGGAGGGCCTCCCCGTGAAGGAGGCCGTGGCCTGGGGCCGGGAGGTGGGCGGAAAGGCCCTTTTGGCCCTGGGCTTCCAGGAACGGGGAAGGCGGCTTAGGGCCCTGGCCCAGTACCTCTCCGAGCGGAAGGAGGCCCTCTACCGCCTCTACGCCACCACGGGGGGGACGAGGCGGGACGCCTGGTACGACGTGGACGGGGGGATCGGGGTCCTTTACGCCTATAGCTCCCTCGCCCGCAACCTCCCCGAGGGCAACCTCCTCCCCGAGGACGACTTCCTTCCCCTCTCCAAGGACCTCTCTTTCCAGGGGAGGCACGTCCTCGCCCCCAAGGGGGGGATCACCGTCCAGATCAACGCCTTCAACTTCCCCGTATGGGGGCTCTTGGAGAAGTTCGCCCCCGCCTTCCTCGCGGGGGTCCCCACCCTGGCGAAGCCCGCCACCCCCACGGCCCACGTGGCCGAGGCCCTGGTGCGGACGATGCTGGAGTCGGGCCTCCTCCCGGAAGGGAGCCTCCAGCTCCTCGTGGGAAGCGTGGGGGACCTCTTTGACGCCCTGGACCACCGGGACAGCGTCTTCTTCACCGGGTCCAAGGCCACCGCCGACCGCCTCCGCCGCCACCCGGCCTTCCTGGAGCGGGGGGCCCTCTTCAACGCCGAGGCCGACTCCCTAAACCCCGCCATCCTGGGGGAAAAGGCCACGGAGGAGGAGCTTTCCCGCCTCGCCCAGGAGATCGCCCAGGAGCTCGTCATCAAGACGGGGCAGCGCTGCACCGCCATCCGCCGGGTCTTTGCGCCAAGGGAGCGCCTTAAGGCCCTCCTCGAGGCCACCCGAAAGCGCCTCGAGGCCTTAAGGCTCGGCGACCCCCGGGAGGAGGGCGTGGACCTCGGGCCTTTGGCCTCCTTGGAGCAGAAGGCGGAGGTGGAAAAAGCGGTGGCGGCCCTCCTGGAGGCGGGGGCCCGGGTCTACTGGAGGCACCCCGGGCGGGAGGACGGGGCCTTCTTCCCCCCCACCCTCCTCCTCGCCGAGGACCCCTGGCCCGGGGCCCTCCACCAGGTGGAGCCCTTCGGCCCCGTGGCCACCTTCTTCCCCTACGGAAGCCGGGAGGAGGCGGCGAGGCTTGCCGCTTTGGGCGGGGGAAGCCTCGTGGCCACCCTCGCCACCTCCGACCCCGAGGAGGCGCGCTTTTACCTCCTGGCCCTCGCCCCCTACGTGGGGCGGCTTCACCTCCTGAACGCCCGCACCGCGGCCTCCTCCACGGGGCACGGCTCCCCCCTCCCCCGCCTCCTCCACGGCGGGCCAGGGCGGGCGGGAGGGGGCGAGGAGCTCGGCGGCCTCCTCTCCGTGAGGCGCCACCTCGGGCGGGTCGCCCTCCAGGCCGACCCCTGGCTCCTCTCCGCCCTCACCGGGGAGTACGCCAAGGGGGCGGAAAAGCCCGCGGAGGTCCACCCCTTCCGCAAGGCCTACGAGGACCTCGAGGTGGGCGAGACCCTCACCACCCACCGCCGCACCGTCACCGAAGCGGACATCGCCCTCTTCTCCGCCCTCTCCTGGGACCACTTCTACGCCCACACGGACGAGATCGCCGCCAGGGAGAGCCTCTTCGGGAAGCGGGTGGCCCACGGCTACTTCGTCCTCTCCGCCGCAGCGGGGCTTTTCGTGGACCCCGCCCCGGGCCCGGTGCTCGCCAACTACGGCCTCGAGGGCCTGCGCTTCCTGGAGCCCGTGGGGGCCGGGGACACCCTCCAGGTCCGCCTCACGGTGAAGCGCAAGCGCCCCCGGGACGAAAAGACGGGCGTGGTGGAGTGGGCCGCGGAGGTGGTGAACCAGGAAGGGAAGCCGGTCGCCACCTACACCGTCCTCACCCTGGTGGCCCGAAAGGGGGCCTTGGCGAAGGGTTCCTGAGCCGGGACAGAGGGACGCACGCCGAGGAGGCGGGGGGTCCCCCTACGAGGGCGACCGCTCCGCCTCCCACCGCTCCTTGAGCCTCCGGAAGAGGGCCTCCACCTTGGCCTTGGGGAGGATCACCTGCTCCGTGCGCCCCACCCCGATGAGGTCCCCGAGCTCGTTGTAGGCCTCCACCCGGGCGTAGACCCGGTTCCCCTCGGTCTTCTCGTGGCGGGCCACGACCCTCACCCGCATCCCCGGGAGGGCGGAGGCCAGGTGACGGGCCTCCACGTAGCTCCCGATCCCCTCCTCCCCCTCCTCCAGGAAGGGGAGGATGATCTTGCGCCCGGCGAGCTCCATGTGCTTGACCATCCAGTAGGTGGCGTAGACGGGGTGGACGGGGCCCAGCTCCTCAAAGCGCACCGTCATCTCCGGGGTGACCACGGTCTCAAAGACCGCCTCGTAGCCTTCGGGGATGGGGCGCATGGCTACTTCCTCAGGTCCAGGACCCGCCTGAGCTTCCCCCCCTCGCTCCTCGGGGCCTGGCCCGGGGGGAGGAGGGTGACCTTCAGGGTGACGCCGACGTTGTCCTTGATCTTGCGGGCGATCCGCTCCCTTAGGGCGTGGAGCCGGTGGTCCGCCTCCACCACCTCGTCGGAGAGGACCTCCCGGCCGATCTCCCGGAAGAAGGGCTCGGAGACCTCCACCTTGAGCTCGGCCTCGTCCAGGGTGCCCTCCCGCCGCACCACGATCTGGTAGTAGGGCTCCACCTCGGGGATGGCCAGAAGCACCGCCTCCACCTGGGTGGGGTAGACGTTCACGCCCCGGATGATGAGCATGTCGTCAGTGCGCCCCAGGATGGGCCCCATGCGCACGTGGGTGCGGCCGCAGGTGCAGGCCTCGTAGGTGAGGAAGGTGAGGTCCCCGGTCCAGTAGCGCAGGAGGGGCATGGCCTCCTTGGTGAGGGTGGTGAAGACCAGAACCCCCACCTTCCCCTCGGGGAGGGGCTCCCCGGTGTCCGGGTCCACCACCTCGGGCAGGAAGTGGTCCTCCCAGATGTGGCTGCCCTGGCGCTCCTCCACGCACTCGTTGGAAACCCCGGGGCCGATGATCTCGGAGAGGCCGTAGATGTTGGTGCTCTTCACCCCAAGCCCCTCGTCCACCTGCTTGCGGATGGCCTCGGTCCAGGGCTCGGCGCCCAGGACGGCGTACTCCAGGGAGAGCTCCTCCGGGGAGACCCCCCGCTTTCTGAACTCCTCCGCCAGGGTCTGGGCGTAGGAAGGGGTGCAGGAGATCACCTCGGGGCGGAAGTCCTGGATGAGCATGACCTGCCTTTCCGTCATCCCCCCGGAGACCGGCACCACCGTCATCCCCAAAGCCTCCGCCCCCCCGTGGAGGCCGAGGCCCCCGGTGAAGAGGCCGTAGCCGTAGGCGTTGTGGAGCATCATCCCGGGCCTTGCCCCGGCCGCGGCCAAGGAGCGGGCCACCACCTCGGCGAAGACCTTGAGGTCGTTTTTGGTGTAGCCCACCACGGTGGGCTTGCCGGTGGTGCCGCTAGAGGCGTGGATCCTGGCCACCTCCTCCCTCGGCACGGCGAAGAGGCCGAAGGGGTAGTGGTCGCGGAGGTCCGTCTTCTTGGTGAAGGGAATCCGGGGGAGGTCCTCGAGGCCCCTAAACCCTTTGGGGTCCACCCCGGCCTCGTCAAGGAGCCTCCGGTAGAAGGGGACCCGCTCGTAGACGTAGACCACCAGGCGCTTGAGCCGTTCTTCCTGAAGCGCCCTAAGCTTCTCGCGGGGCAAGGTTTCCAGTTCCGGCTGGTACATCATCCCCATCACCTCCCAAGCGAAAGACCGTTCCCGTGAAGAGGGCCACGAGCTTGCCTTCGGAGACCACCTCCACCCGGTAGGTGGCCGTGCGCCGGGAGAGGTTCACCTCCACCGCCCTCGCCTCCACCCGCGCCCCCGCCCCAAGGGGACGGAAGTAGTCCATGCGGCAGGAGAGGGCCACGGCGGGCCCCCGGGTGTTGCTGGCCAGGGCGAAGGCGCTGTCCGCCAGGGCGTAGAGGAAGCCCCCGTGGGCGGTGCCGTGGAGGTTTAAGTGGTCCGCCCGCACCTCCCCCGCCACCACCGCTTCCCCCGGGGCGAGGTGGAGGACCTTTAGGCCCAAGGCCTCCATGAAGGGGTCCCTCATCCCCCTTCCACCTCCCGCGCCGCCCCCAGGTAGGCCTCCACCACCCGGGGGTTTGCCCTAAGCTCCTCGGCCCGCCCCGAAAGGGCCACCTCCCCCGCCTCCAGGACCACCCCCCGGTCCGCCAGGGAAAGGGCCATCTTGGCGTTCTGCTCCACGAGGAGGAGGGTCACCCCCTCCCCCTTGAGGGCGGCCAGGGTGCGGAAGATCTCCTGGACGATGAGGGGCGCGAGGCCCAAGGAAGGCTCGTCCAGGAGGAGGAGGCGGGGCCTGGCCATGAGGGCCCGACCGATGGCGAGCTCTCCCCGTAGTTCATCACCACCACCCGGTCGGCGAGCCCCATGACGAGGTCCATGTCGTGGTCCACGAGGAGGACGCTGTACCCCTCGCGGGCGAGGGCCAGAAGAAGCTTCGCGAGTTCCCGCTTCTCCCCGGCCCTAAGCCCCGCCCCCGGCTCGTCCAAAAGGAGGACCTCCGCCCCCGAGGCGAGGAGCCGGGCAAGCTCCAAAAGGCGCTGCTGCCCCGCCGTGAGCCGGTCCGCCCGCTCCCAAGCAAGCTCCCCCAGGCCCACCCGCCTGAGGGCCTCGAGGGCGGTGGCCAGGGCCCTTGCCTCCTCCTTGCGGTGGAGACCGAAAAGGACCTGCAAAAACCCCGCCCGGGTGCGGGCGTAGGTGGCCAGGGCCGCGTTCTCCAGGAGCTTCATCTTGACCCTCCTTTTCTCCGCACCGGGCTTGCCCGGTTTGGACCAAACTAACGGCCGTTCGGTTCGCCTCCCAGTCTAGGAAGGGACCTTTTTCCCGTCAAGTCACGTGCTCGGGGAGGCCCTGCAGGACCGAGGGGCGCGTGGGCACGGGGTTTTCCTCGAGGTCCAGCAGTACGCTCCCCTCCAGGAACCAGCTCTTGGGCGTGCGGTGCCCCCAGAGGGTCTGGCGGCGGGGGTCGTTCAGGCTCCAGCGCACCGGGGGGTGGTCGGGGTCCACGGTGAGGTAGTCGGAGGTGTAGAGCTCTATGCGGTGTCCGTCGGGGTCTTTGAGGTAGAGGAACATGGCGTTGGAGATCCCGTGCCGCCCGGGGCCCCGCTCAATCTGGTCGGTGCGCATGGCCCCCGCCAGGATGTCCGCCGCCTTCAGCACGGCGAGGGGGTCGGGAAGCCAGTAGGCGAAGTGGTGGAGCCTGGGGCCTTCCCCGTTGGTGAAGGCGATATCGTGAACGTTGCCCTTACGGTGGAGCCAGCTCGCCCAAAGCCTCCCCTCGTCGTCCTCCGTGTACTCCGTGAGGCGGAAGCCGAAGACCTCCTGGTAGAACCGCGTGGCCTCCCCCACCGCGGGGGAGAAGACGTTGAGGTGGTCTATGCGCAGGATCCCGGGCCCCCTGTACTCGTGGTAGCGCTGAAGGACCCGGGGAAGCTTCTCCGCCTTGAAGTAGAAGGCCAGAGGGTAGCCGAAGGGGTCCTGCACCTTCAGGACCTCGGGCCTTCCCCAGTCCGCCTCGAGGCGGTGGGGCCACCCCTCCTTGGCGGCGAGGTCCTGGAGGGCCCGGACGCCCTCTTCCGAGTCCACCTTGAAGCCCAGGGCGCGCACCGCGGGGAAGGGGGCCTCGGTGAGCTTGAGGCTCCACTCCAGCTCCTCGTAGCCCCGGAGGTAGGCCGCCTTCTTCTCCCGGTGCTCCAGGCGGAAGCCCAGAAGCCCCTGGTAGAACTCCAGGCTCTTCTCCAGGTCCCGCACCCAAAGTTCCACAAACCCCACCCTCACGATGGCCATACCAACCTCCTGTAGCCCCTTTGGAAGTAGACCAAAGGAGGCCCCTCCTCCCCGAGCTCCACCTCCTCCACCAGGCCCACCACGATCCGGTGGTCCCCCCCGGGGTAGAGGGCGTGGAGGCGGCAGCGGAGGACGGCGAGGGCCCCCTTCACCCTCCCCTCCTCCAGGGCGATTCCCTCCTTGGGCCTTCCCGCGAAGTGCTCGGAGACCGCCTCCTGCCCCTCGCGGAGGAGGCTTACGGTGAAGGCCCCCGCCCCCTCGAGGACGGGGAGGAGCTTGGCCCGTTCGCTCACCGCCAGGGCCACGAGGGGGGGCTCGAGGCTTAGGGACATGAAGGCGGTGGCCGTCATCCCCCTTTCCTCCTCCCCAAGCCTGGCCGCCACCACCGTGACCCCGCTGGCGAAGCGGGCGAGGGCCTCCTTGAAGGCCTCTTTCACGCCTGGACCTCCTCAAAGACCTTGAGGCTTTCCTTGAGGAAAGCGCGGATCCTCTCCTTGTAGGGCTCCTTGTTGTAGACGTTGTAGAGGGTCTGGTACATGCGCACGGGGTCGCCGAAGAAGAAGCGCTCGTAGAGCTCCTGCCTCGCCCCGAAGCCGGAGAGGGTCATGTCCCAGGCCAGGCGGAAGAGGGCCACCCGCTCCTTGGCCTCGAGGGCCGCCCCCTGGAGGAACTTCTCCAGGAAGGGGCCGAGGGGCCCCTTGAAGTCCTTCTCCGAGGGGAGGGTGATGAGGCCGGAAGCCCCGATCTGCTCAAGGATCTCCCGGATCCTGGGGTAAAGCCTCGGGTAGAGGTTCCTGGCCCCGTCCAAGGCGCCCCGGTCCGGGACCAAGAGGCCGTAGGCGTTCTCCTTGGCCTCCTCCTCCGCCCTCGTCCAGAAGGCGCGCATGGCCTCGAGGTAGACGATGATCTCGGCGATCTTCTCCTGCACGTGGCCGTAGACGTCCGCCCCGATGCCCTCGGCCATGAGGGCCGCCACCCCAAGGAAGGCCTCGGTCTTCGCCGTCTTCAGGGCCACCACCTGGTGGGCCATGTGGTTCAGGGCGCCCGTGGCCGCGTAGGCGTTGTTGCAGAGCTCCACGTTCCCCAGGATGAAGACCCTCTCCCAGGGGACGAGGACGTCGTCAAAGATCACCAGGCAGTCCATCTCCTCCACCCGGCTGGAGAGGGGGTGGTCAAAGGGGCTGTCCCCGCCCACCAGGGCCTCCCGGCAGACGAAGTGGAGGCCCGGGGTGGAGGTGGGAAGGGCGAAGGCCAGGGCGTACTTCTCGCTTCCCGCCTGGAGGAGGGTGGAGGGGAAGATGAGGACCTCGTCCGCCAGGGGGAAGGTGGCCGTCATCCGGGCCCCCCGGACCACGATCCCCTTCTCCGTCTGCTTCACCACCCCCACGGGGATGTAGGGGTCGGGCTGGCCCGAGGGAGGCCTCGCCCGGTTCACCTGGGGGTTGGTGAGGGCGTGGGTGGTGGCGAGGTCCTGGTCCCGGAGGTACCGGTAGTAGTTCCGGACGTTCTCGGCGAACTCTCCGAAGTAGTCCGCGCTCGCCGCGTAGGCCATGACCACGGCGTTGAGGTAGTCGGGGCTCCGCCCCATCATCCCCAGGTTCTGGTCGGCCCAGAGCTTGTAGGCCTGCCCCCTCCGCTTCAGGTCCTCCTTGGTCTTGGGGATGAGGAAGCTCATCCCGTGCCGCTTCCCCTCCTCCTCGTAGGTGAGGACCTCCCGGTAGCGGGGGTCGTGCTGCAGGTCGTAGAGGGCGGCCATGGTGCGCACGATCCCCCGGAAGACGGGGTGGGTGGTGGGGTCCTCCACCTTCTCCCCCTTGTACCAGAGGTTGGGGGGACGGGTCTTCAAGGCCTCGATGTACTCCGCTCCGGTCCTTGCCATGGGCTACCTCCCTTACTTCCCGAACTTGGGCACGTGCGGGGGGCGGAGGGGAAGGGCGATGGTCTTGAGGTCGGTGTAGAAGTCCAGGGCATAGGTGCCGCCCTCCCTCCGGTCCCCGCTTCCCTTCACCCCGCCGAAGGGCGTGGGCAGGTGGCGGACGTTGTGGCTGTTCAAGTAGACCATCCCCGCCTCGAGCTCCAAGGCGAGCCTGTGGGCCCTTTCCAGATCCCGGGTGAAGACGTAGGCGGCAAGGCCGTACTTGGTGTCGTTCGCCTTCCTTAGGGCCTCCTCCTCGTCCTTGAAGGGGATGGCCACGAGGACGGGCCCGAAGATCTCCTCCTGGGCGATTTTCATGTGGTTCTCCCCCACGAAAACCGTGGGAAGGAGGTAGTTCCCCCGGGAGAGGTCCTCCCCCCGGAAGGAGGTCTTGGCCCGCTCCCCGCCCACGAGGAGCCTCGCCCCTTCCCGCTTCCCCGCCTCCACGTAGCCCAGGACCCTTTGGAGGTGCTCGGGGTGGATCAGGGGCCCCACCTCGGTCTCGGGGTCCAGGGGGTGGCCCACCCGGATGGCCCTGGCCCTTTCCACCACCTTCCCCACGAAGTCCTCAAAGATCTTCTCCTCCACGAGGAGCCTGGAGCTTGCCGTGCACCTTTCCCCGTTGAAGGAGAAGATCTGGAAGACCACGGCGTCCAGGGCCCTCTCCAAGTCGGCGTCGGCGAAGACCAGGGCGGGGCTTTTGCCGCCGAGCTCCGGGGAGAGGCGCTTGAGGTGGTCTGCGGCGTTGCGCATGACGATCTTCCCCGTCTCCGTCTCCCCGGTGAGGGTGAGGAGGGGGACGAGGGGGTGGGCCACCAAGGCCGCCCCCGCCTCCTCGCCAAAGCCCTGGACCAGGTTGAAGACCCCCGGGGGGAGGTCCGCCTCCTTTAGGATCTCCGCGAGCTTCGTGGCGGTGAAGGGGCTCCACTCCGCGGGCTTCAGGACCACGGTGTTCCCAAAGGCCAAGGCGGGGGCGATGCGCCAAGTGGAGAGCATCAGGGGGGCGTTCCAGGGGGTGATGATCCCCACGGGCCCCGCGGGAACCCGCACGGTGTAGTAGAGCCAGTCCCGGTCCACGGGGAAGGTCCGGTCCTCCATGGCGTGCTCGGCGTACTCGGCGTAGAAGGCGAAGTTCTCCGCCGCCCGGGCCACCTGGGCCCGGACGATCCTTAAGACCTGCCCCGCGTCCAGGCACTCCATCACGGCGAGCTCGTCCGCGTGCTTCTCTATGAGCTCGGCGATCCTCAAGAGGTAGCGCTTCCTCTCCTTGGCCTTGGTGCGGCTCCACCTTTGGAAGGCCTCGTGGGCCGCCTTGGCCGCCCGGTCCACCTCCCTCTCCCCGCCCCTCGCCGCCACGCCCAAGACCTCGTTCGTGGCGGGGTCTAGGGAGGGGAAGGTCTCCCCGCTTTCCGAGGGAACGAACTCCCCGGCGATGAAGTGGAGGGCGGGCCTTTCCTTGAGGCGCCGGCGCACCTCCTCAATCGTCTCCCAGGAAATCCCGGCCACCCGGTCCGCGTACCTCATGGCTCCTCCTCTATGGGGTTCTCCAGGGCCCCAAGGCCCTCAATCTCCAAACGCATCACGTCCCCGGGCCGCACCTGGCTGATCCCCTTGGGGGTGCCGGTGAGGAGGACGTCGTAGGGCTCCAGGGTCATGAACTCGGAGATGAACTCCAGAAGCTCCGCCACGGAGTAGAGCATCCTCGAGGTGTGCCCCTCCTGCCTGAGCTCCCCGTTCACGTAGGCCCGAAGCCAAAGGTCCTGGGGGTCTTCCACCTCCTCCACCACGAGGAAGGGCCCCAGGGGGAGGAAGGTGTCCCGCCCCTTGGCCCGGATGGGGGGGCGGAAGGTGTTGGTCACGTAGTCCCGGGCCACGAGGTCGTTGGCGATGGTGTAGCCCAGGACGTAGTCCAGGGCGTCCTTGGCCCTCACCCGCTTCATGGGGCGGCCCACCACCACGGCGAGCTCCACCTCGTAGTGGACGAACCTCGCCCCCTTGGGGTAGAGGACCACCCCCTTGTGGGGGAGGAGGCTCGTGTTGGGCTTCCAGAAGAGGGCGGGCTCCTCGGGGCGGGAGAGGCCGAGCTCCTCGGCGTGATCGGCGTAGTTCAAGGCCACGCCCAGGATCTTCCCCGGGGTGAAGGGGAGGAGCCAGGTGACGTCCTCGGGCCTGTGGGCCTCCCCCGCCTCGTCCAGGAGGAGGCCTTCCCGGTAAACCCCCTGGTGGACCCTTCCCTTGGCGAGAAACCGGGCGAGCTTCACGCCGCCTCCTTCTCCTTGGGGAGGAGGCCGTAGCGCTCGGCCATCCGCCTGAGCCTCTCCTCCACCTCCGGGGTGGTGGGGCCCAAGGGGGGCCGCCACTCCTTTTCCAGTAGCCCCATCCAGGAGAGGACGGTTTTTAAGGGGATGGGGTTCGTGTCCCAGAAGATGGCCTCGTTGGCCTCGAGGAGGTGGAAGTGGAGTTCCCGCGCCCCCTGGTAGTCCCCGGCGAGGGCCTTTTCGCAGAGGAGGGCCACCTCCTTGGGGAGCCAGTTGGCGGTGGCGGCGATGGTCCCCACCGCCCCCAGGCTCATCATGGGGAGGGTGAGGCTTTCCAGGCCGCAGAAGACGAGAAAGTCCCGCCCCGCCTCCAAAAAGAGGTGGGAGAGGTACTCCAGGTCCTTGGAGGAGTGCTTGAGGCCCACGATGTTGGGGAAGTCCCGCCTCAAGCGCCCCACGGTCTTGGGGGCGATCTCCACCCCGGCCCTTCCCGGGATGTTGTAGATGAGGAGGGGAAAGTCGGGGACGGTCCTCGCCACCTCGGCGAAGTAGCGGTAAAGCCCCTCCTGGTTGGGCTTGACGTAGTAGGGGACGATGACCATGGCCCCCTGGGCCCCGGCCTCCTTGGCGAAGCGGGTGAGCTCCAGGGTCTCCTCCAGGCGAAGCGCCCCGGTCCCCGGGATCACGGGAACGCGGCCCGCCACCTGGTCCAGGACGACCTCTATGGCCCGCTTCCTCTCCTCCAGGGTCTGGGTGCCGGGCTCGCCCGTGGTGCCCCCCACGCTCACGCCGTGGGAGCCCCCCTGGACGACCCGCTCCACGAGGCGCCTTAGGGCCTCCTCGTCCAACCGGCCGCGCCGAAAGGGTGTGGGTAGGGGCGGTATGGAACCGCGGAACATGCTGGGCTCCTTTCGCCTCCCAGGATGCGGGGGCGGGCCGCCGGGGGCAACCGGCGGCTTAGACAAAAACGCGGAAGAGTTTGTCTTTTCGCACAAAACCTCCCGCCCCCGCATCCCTTAGGGGCCGTGGTATCGTGGAAAACAACAATGAAAGAGGGAAACTTTGTTCCCAAAGACACCTCCTTTGACGCCCTGGTGGGGGGGCTGGGCCTCGAGGTCCTCCGCCCTTCCCCCCGGCCCGTCCTCTACCTCCTCCCGGCGCCCAGGCCTCTCCTCTCCCCCGAAGGGGCCCTCCTCCTCTTCCGGCCCCAGGAGGGGCTTTACCGCTACCGCAACGCCGCGGGCTTCCTCCTCCCGGAGCCGGACCCCGAGCTTTTGGCCTTCGCCGAGCGGGAGGGCCTGGGCTTCGCCCTCTACCCCCCCTGGCTCAAGCGGGAAAGCCTGGAGCGGGCCCTCGCCCTCCGCCTCTTCGCCCTGGCCCCCGGGATGGCCCTGGCGGGGTTACTGGACCTCTTCCTGAAGCTCCCTGAACGCGCCCTTCTGGAGGTCCTGCACCAGGCCACGGGGCTCGCCCTGGCCCACGTGGCCCCCTGGGGGGAGGTCCTGGGCTTCGCCGGGCCCGTCCCCGCCCGGCACCCCAAGGAGCCGGGGACGGGGCGGGGCTGGGCGGCCCTCGAGGCGGGGGAGGGCCTCCTCGTGGCCTACGGGGAGGAGGAAGACCTCCTCCGGGCCTGGGGGCTTTTGGAGGTGGCGGCGCGGCTCTTAAGGCTCCGCGCCCGGGAGCGGAGCGTGGAGCGCATGCAGGAGGAGACCCTGGGGGGGGCCCTATTGGAAGGGCTCATCCTGGGCGAGGCCGACCCGGAAAGGCTCTTCGCCTTCGGCTTCGTGGAGGGGGTGGAGTGGGTCCTCGCCCTGGTGGAGCCGCCCGCCGTCTTGGGGCGGCACCGCCTGGCGGAAGAGCGGAGGCGGGAGGCCACCCTGGAGCTCCGCCGCCGCGTTGGGGCCTACCTGGACCGGCTCGGCGTCCCCTACCTCCTCACGGCCCGGGGAAACCGGGTGGCCGCCATGTGGCAGGTGCACAACCCGAGGCGGGAGGCGGAGCGCCTCCTTCAGGCCCTTCCCCCAGGAAGCCGCCTGGGCTACTCGGCGGTGCACGCCGGCGGCGAGGTCCAGGAGGCCTACCGCGAGGCCCTCATCGCCCTCAAGGCCGCCCGTCCCGGCGAGGCCCTCTCCTTCGCGGGCCTTGACCCCGTGGCCTTCGTCCTCCTGCAGCAATCCCCTGAGGACCTCAAGGCCCTGGTGGAGCGCTTCCTCCCCCTCCCCCCTAAGCTTCTCCGCACCCTGGAGGTCTACATGGAAAGCGCCACCCTGGAGGAGGCGGCCCGTGCCCTCCACGTCCACCCCAACACCCTCCGCTACCGCCTGAAGCGGGTGGAGGAGCGGATCGGCCCCTTGAGCGCCCCCGAGACCCTGGCCCGGGTCCACCTGGCCCTCAGGGCCCGCTCCCTCCTCGCCGGCTGAGCCGGGGGAGGAGGTAGCGCTCCACCGCGTAGCGGAACCCCTCGGGGCCCGGCGCCGGCGTGGCCAGGACCCCCTCCGGGGGGTCCCTCCGGCCCACGTAGACCGCCAGGTCCACGGCCCGGAAGAGAGGAAGGTCGTTCAGGCTGTCCCCAAGCCCCACGGCGAAGCGGGCCTCCTCGGGGTCGGGCCACAGGGCCCTGAGCCGGGCCGCCGCCCGGCCCTTGTCCGCCCCCTTGGCGGCGTGGTAGAAGCGCCCCCCGTGGGTCCACTCCAGCCCCACGGCCTCCAGGGCCTCAAGAACCGCCTCCACCTCCTCGGGGCAGAGGACCAGGGTCTCGTCGTACTCCCGCGCCTTGGCCCGCCGCGCCGCCTCCGGGGAAAGCCCCGTGAGGCGGGCCACGGCCTCTGCGGTGAGGTCGCCGTAGCCCAGGATGGGCCGCCCCGCCAGGGCCTCGGCCTCCCTTAGCCTGGCCCGCACCTTCCGGTAGGGCCAGGCCAGGGAAACCACCCGGTAGCCCCCCTTGGGCCTTCCCGCCCGCACGGGCCAGTCGCGGGGGAGGTAGAGGCCTCCCCCGTTTTCCACGATGAAGGGGGGCTCGAGGCCCAAGGCCTCCACCTCCTTCCGCGTCTTGGCCGTGACCGGGACCACGGGCACCCCCAGGGCCCGGAGGCGCTCCAGGGCCTCCCGGGCGGGGCCGAGCTCTCCCCGCTCGTCCAAGAGGGTTCCGTCCAAGTCGGTGAAGACGATCATGGCACCCGGAAGCGGGAGAGGTGGCCCCGAAGCGCCTTGCGCACCGCCTGGAGGTCCAGGCTGGAGAGGGGCGGGTAGAGGACGGGAGGCGGGGGCTCCTCCCCGGGAGCCAAGGCGCCTGCGGCCTGGAGCTCCTCCAGCACGCTCTGCCGCACCTCCTCCGTGGCCAGCTTGGAGTGGTACACGGTGGCGAGGCAGGCGAGGAGCATGTCGCGGATGTGCTCGTCCCCCTTGTTCTCGTGGAGGTGGGGGTTCCGGGTCTCAATCTGGAAGATCTCCACCCCGTGCTGCAACACCTCCTCGTCCTCCAAGGGGAAGACCCCGCCGTAGAGCTCCAAAAGCGAGACCAACTCCTGGGGCTCCACGGCGTAGCCGGAGGCCAAGGGGAGGCGGAGGGCCAGGCCGAGGCTCATGGCGTGCTCCCCGGCGTTCGCCGTCTTGACCACGTCCGTCTCAAAGCCGCTCACGCCGCCGATGAGCTGGTTGAGGGCCCGGTTGTTCCGCTCGGAGACCCGGCCGTAGCGGCGGAAGACCACCCCTTCGTCCTCGGTGAGCTTCGGCTTGTAGCGCCAGAGGATGCGCACCATGGCGAAGGGCGTCTTGGCCATGAGGAAGCCCGCGGCGTAGGCCCGGACGTACTCCCAGACGGCCCCAGGGAAGTAGTTGTCGGCGTCAATGAAGCCCACGTAGCGCCTGCCGGAAAGGGCGGCGAAGACCAAGGCCAGGATCATCCCCTCCGCCTTCCCGCTCCGTACGAGGCCATCCTCCCCAATGGGGTGAGGGTAGCCCCCTGCCCGCAGGGCCTCGGCAAGGGCGGGGTCCTTCTGGTGGAAGATGAGGGCCGGCCGCTCGGTGAGGTGGGCGAACTCCTCCAGGAGGTCCCGCTCCATCTGGAAGCGGTCGGGGCTGCTGTTGGAGGCCACGAGGATGAGGGCCTCGTGGGGGATCCCGGAGAGGACGCCTTCCAGGAGCTTCAGGCGCTCGTTCCGCGTGGGCACCACGATGGCCGTCTGCTCCAGGACGTCCCTGAGGTCGGCGTCGTCCAGCCGGCGGAGCCCCACGGCCGGGGACTCGTCCCGCACGCGCCCGGAGTCCAGCTCCAAAATGCGTTGCACCTCGTGGAGCCGGACGACGCCGAAGCGCTCGGTGTGGTTGGGAATCTCCAGACGCATGCCCCCAGTGTACAAGGCTCTCCTAGTGATTTTATTCACGATTTATTCGGCTTGTGACTTCTCTCCCCGCTAAACGCCCGCGCACCCGGTGGTGAGGCTCCGCCCCGGGGTGCGGAGGAGGTTGCGCCAGGCAAGCCCGAGAAGGGTCATCCTTCCTCCAGCTTGGCGAGCAGGAGGGGAAACTCCCTCTCCAAAAAGGCGTAGAGGTCCCGCACCTCCCGCAACCGGGGGTTCTCCCCGACGAGGGCCAGGCCGCGCTCCGCAAGCTCCCGGAAGCGCCCCAGCATCCTGGCCTGCTCCTCCAGGATCCGCCGCCAGGCCCCGGGGCGCACGGTGTAGCGGTCGGCCCGCTCCCCCGGGCGGCGGAACCGCTCCACGAGGTGAAGGCGCACCAAATAGCCCAGGGCCGGGCTCAGGGCCCCTTTGCTCACCCCCAGGGCCTGGGCCACCTCCTTGGCCGTGGGCTCGGGGGGGTCGGCCACCAGGAGGAAGGCCAGGGCCCGGCCCGCCATCCGGGGTACGCCCCCGGCCTCAAAGAGGCGGGCCGCCTCTTCCACCCAGCGGGCGAGGTGAGGGTCCACGCCCGCAGGATAGAAGGTTCGGAAAGTTTGGTCAAGTGTGAACACTCGGAACTCAGAGGGGCGATATGTGATAAACTTCACGATTACTCCCGCTCGTGCTTTTTCTCTCCCCTTGCGGCTACAGCTCCACCAGGTCCACCCGCTCCAAGACGGGAAGGGCCCTCAAGGCCTCCAGGACCTCGGGGGAGGGCTTCTGGTCCACGGTGAGTACGAAGAGGGCCCGGCCGCCCGGCACGTCCCGCCCGAGCTGCATCCCGGCGATGTTCACCCCCGCCTCCCCCAAGAGGGTCCCCACCTGGCCCACCACCCCGGGGCGGTCGTAGTTGACGCAGACCAGCATGTACCCCTCGGGCACCACCTCCAGGGCGTAGTCGTCAATGCCCACGAGGCGGGGCCTTCCCCCGATCACCACCCCCCGGGCCCGCCGCTCCTCCTGGTCGGTGGAGAGCCTGGCCTCCACGAGCCGGGTGTACTCCCCCGCCTCCTCGGAGCGCAGGGTGGTGAGGTGGATGCCCCGGTCCTTGAGGAGGGGCCTCGCCGAGACCAGGTTCACCGCCCCCTCCCCCAGGACCCGGGCGAGGAGGCCCTTGGCCACGGCGCTGGCGATGGGCTCGGGATCCTTCTCAAACTGGCCCAGGAAACGCACCTCCAGGGCCTCGGGGCGGCCCCGGGTGATCTGGGCGAGGAGCTTGCCCAAGGCCTCCCCCAGGGGGAGGAAGCCCTTCAAGGCCTCCAGGGCCTCGGGGTCAAACCCGGTGTTCAGGGCGTAGGAGAGGTCCCCCTCCAAGGTGCGCACCACCCTTTCCAAGATGGCCTCCCCCACCCTTTCCTGGGCCTCGAGGGTGTTCGCCCCCAGGTGGGCGGTGTGGACCACCCTGGGGTGGTGGATGAGGGGGTGGTCCTTGGGAGGCGGCTCCTCGGCGAAGACGTCCAGGCCCACGGCGAAGAGGTGGCCCTCCTCCAGGACCTCGAGGAGGGCCTTCTCGTCTATGATCCCGCCCCGGGCCGCGTTCACCACCACCGCCCCCCGGGGAAGCAGGTAGAGCTCCCTCCGGCCGATCATCCCCCGGGTCTCCTCGGTGAGGGGGGTGTGGACGGTGAGGAAGTGGCTCTGCCGGAGAAGGTCCTCGAGGTTTTCCAAAAGCTCCACCCCGAGGCTTTCCGCCCGGGCCTTGGGGATGTAGGGGTCGTAGGCCAGAACCCGCATCTCAAACCCCTTGGCGAAGCGGGCCACCTGGCTGCCGATGCGGCCCAGGCCCACGATCCCCAGGGTCTTTCCCTTGAGCTCAAGCCCCAGGAACTTCCGGTCCCACTCCCCCTGGCGCAGCTTCCGGTCGGAAAGGGCGATGCCCCGGGCGGCGGCGAGGAGGAGGCCGAAGGCGAGCTCGGCGGCGGAGCGGGTGTTGGCCTCGGGGACGTTCACCACCAGGATCCCGAGGCGGCTTGCCGCCTCGAGGTCCACGTTGTCCACCCCAACCCCGCCCCGGCCCACCACCTTAAGGCGCTTCCCCCTCTGGAGAAGCTCCGCGTCCACCCGGGTGCGGCTTCGGGTGATGAGGGCATCGTAAGCGGGGATGATCTCCAAAAGCTCCTCCCGGCCGATCCCCGGGCGGTAGTCCAGGATCACCCCCGGGTACCGCACCTCCCCCAGGCGCATGTCGTCCGAGACCAGGACCCTCCACATAGGGCCAAAAGTAGCACCAAGCGGGGCCCAGGGCAACTTCCCCCCTACACTACACCCGTGGTATCCTCTCTCGCGAAGGTGCGGCCATGCGCATTACCCTTGTAACCGACTCCACCTCCGACCTGCCCCAGGACCTAAGGGGGCGCCTCGGCGTCCGCGTGGTGCCCCTCTACGTGAACCTGAGCGGGGCCATTTACCGGGACTGGGAGGAGATCACCCCCACCGAGATCTTCCAGAAGGTCCGGGAGGGCGCGGCCTTCCCCACCACGAGCCAGCCCTCCCCCGAGGACTTCGCCCGGGTATACCGGGAGGCCCTGGAGGAGGCCGACCACGTCCTCTCCCTCCACATCTCCGGGAAGCTTTCGGGGACGGTGCAGTCGGCGGAGCTGGCCGCCCAGGAGTTCCCGGGGCGGGTCACGGTGGTGGACACCCAGGCCGCCTCCCTGGGCGTGGGCATGATGGTCCTCAGGGCCAAGGAGCTCCTGGAGGAAGGCCAAAGCCTGGAGGCGGTCCTCGCCGAGCTTGAGCGCCTCCGCCGGGACCACTTCGTCCGCTTCAGCGTGGCCACCCTGGAGTTTCTGAAGCGGGGCGGACGCATCGGCGGAGCCCAGGCCTTCCTCGGAACCCTCCTCAACCTGAAGCCCGTTCTCACCCTGAAGGAGGGCCGGGTGGAGGCCGCAGGCCGCGCCCGGGGGGAAAAAAAGGCCCGGGAGGAGATCCTCAAGGCCTTCCGGGCCTGGGCGGAGGGCCGGAAGCGGATCCGGGCCTACTTCCTCTACAGCGGGGACGAGGACGCGGTGGCGGCGCTCCGCCAAGAGGTCCTGGCCTCCGGCCTGCCCGTGGAAGAGGCCCTGGTGAACGAGCTCGGCGCGGTGATCGCGAGCCACACGGGACCGGGAACCTATGGCTTCTACGCCTACAGCCTCTAGCGTGGCCTTCGTGGCCGACTCCACCCTCGGCCTCTCCCCCGAGGAGGCCAAAAGCCTGGGGATCCACGTGGTGCCCCAGCAGGTGCTCCACCGGGGGCGCTCCTTCCGCGACCTGGTGGAGATCGCCCCCGGGGAGGTCCTTCGCCTTCTTTGCAGCGGGGAGAGGCTCACCACGAGCCAGGTGGCCCCGGAGGACCTGAGGAAGCTTTACGAGGCGTTGCTCAGGACCCACGGGCGCGTGGTCTCCGTCCACGTCTCGGGCCTCCTCTCCGGGACGGTGGACACCGCGAAAAAGGTGGCCCAGGCTTTCGGGGACCGGGTCAAGGTCCTGGACTCCTGGTCCCTAAGCGGCGGCCTCCTCCTGGTGCTGGAAAGGGCGCGGCGGCTTCTGGAAGAGGGGGTGGCCTGGGAGCACCTGGAGGAGGCCCTCGCCCCTTACCGCGAGCGGGTCCGGGGGTACGTCCTTCCCGCGACGCTGGACTACCTCCACCGCTCCGGGAGGATCGGCGGGCTGCGGCGCTTCGTAGGGGGCCTCCTCCGGATCCTTCCCGTCCTCGAGGTCCGGGAGGGCCGGGTCCATCCGGGGCCCCGGGTCCGGGGCTTCGCCGAGGGGATACGCAAGGTGGCGGCCCTCTTCCGCCGGGACTTTCCGAAAGAGGCCCGGGTCTACCTGGCCCACGCGGAAAACCCCGAGGGGGCCAAGGCCCTGGGCGAGGCCCTGAAGGCCGAGGGGGTTGAGGTCCTGGGGGTCCTCCCCGCCGGAGCGGCGGTGAGCGTGCACACGGGGCCCGGCACGGTGGCGGCCTTCGCCGGGCCCAGGAGGTGAGGCGTGCGGGCGGTGGTGCAGCGGGTCTCCGAGGCCTTCGTGGAGGTGGAGGGCGAGGTGGTGGGGAGGATCGGGCTGGGCCTCCTCGTCCTCCTCGGGGTGGGCCAGAAGGACAGCCTCGAGGACGCCCTCTACCTCGCCCGCAAGATCGTCAACCTCCGGGTCTTCCCCGACGCCCAGGACAAGATGAACCTCTCCCTTAAGGACGTGGGAGGGGAGGTGCTCCTGGTCAGCCAGTTCACCCTCTACGCCGACACCCGGAAGGGCAACCGCCCCTCCTTCGCCAAGGCCGCCCCGCCCGACCAAGGCAAGCGGCTCTACGAGGCGGCCCTCGAGGCCTTCCTCCAGCAAGGGGTGCACGTGGAGACCGGGGTCTACGGGGCCCACATGCGGGTCCACCTGGTAAACGATGGCCCCGTCACCCTCTTCCTGGACTCGGAGGAACGCTTCCGCCCACGCTGAGGGGCGCCGTTTGACCTTTGCCCCCGTTACCGGGTAAACTAGCAGGAACGCCCCACTCGGCGTGGAGTAAAAGATGGAAAAGATTCAACCCAAAGACTGGATTCCCCTTATCAAGCCCTACACCAAGCCCAGCGTGGCCCGGAGCCTCCGCCAGGTGGCCGACACCCTCCTTCCCCTCCTCGCCCTCTTCTACCTCGCCCACAAGGCCCTCTCCGTCTCCCTCCTCCTCGCCCTGGCCCTGGACTTCGTCGCGGCTCTCTTCCTGGTGCGCCTCTTCATCCTCCAGCACGACGCCGGGCACGGCTCCTTCTTCCCCAAGAAGTGGATGAACGACCTCCTGGGCTTCTTCGCCGGGGTCCTCACCCTGGTGCCCTACCACCACTGGCAGCTCTCCCACGCCCGCCACCACGCCACGAGCGGCAACCTGGACAAGCGGGGCGTGGGGGACATCTACACCATGACCCTGGAGGAGTACCTGAAGGCCACCCCTGGGGAAAGGCTTAGGTACCGTCTCTACCGCAACCCCTTCGTCATGTTCTTCCTGGGGCCCATCTACGTCTTCATGCTCTCCTACCGCCTGCCCTTGGGCTACGGCTCGGAAAAGCCCTCGGTGCGCAACTCCGTGGCCCTCACCAACCTCTTCCTGGTCCTGCTTTGGACGGGCATCTACCTCGGCTTCGGCCTCAAGACCCTTCTCCTCGTCTACCTCCCCATCCAGTACTTCGCCGGTATGGTGGGCATCTTCCTCTTCTACGTGCAACACCAGTTTGAGGACGCCTACTGGGAGCACGACCCCCGCTGGGAGCACCTCAAGGCCGCCATGGAGGGGAGCACCTACCTCAAGCTCCCCAGGGTCCTGCAGTGGCTCACCGGGAACATCGGCTTCCACCACATCCACCACCTGGCCCCCAAGATCCCCAACTACCTCCTCCCCGAGGTGCAGGAGAAGGTGGACCTGGTGAAGGTGGCCCCCACCGTGACCCTCAAGGACGCCTTTCGCATCGCCTTCGCCGACATGCACCTCCACGACGAAAAGCGCCGCAAACTCGTGGGCTTCAAGGAGGCCCACCGCCTTCTGCGGGAGGGAAGCGCCGCCCACGAGGGTGTATAAAAGAAGGCATGCGGCGCGTCTTGGTGGCGGGCAACTGGAAAATGCACAAAACGCCCTCCGAGGCCAGGGTGTGGTTCGCCGAGCTCAAGAGGCTCCTTCCCCCCCTGCAGTCGGAGGCCGCCGTCCTCCCCGCCTTCCCCATCCTCCCCGTGGCCAAGGAGGTGCTGGCCGAAACCCAGGTGGGCTACGGGGCTCAGGACGTCTCCGCCCACAAGGAGGGGGCCTACACGGGGGAGGTTTCGGCACGGATGCTTTCCGACCTCGGTTGCCGCTACGCCATCGTGGGCCACTCGGAGCGAAGGCGCTACCACGGGGAGACGGACGCCCTGGTGGCGGAGAAGGCCAAGAGGCTTCTGGAGGAGGGGATCACCCCCATCCTCTGCGTGGGGGAACCCTTGGAGGTGCGGGAAAAGGGCGAGGCCGTGCCCTACACCTTGAGGCAACTCCGGGGGAGCCTCGAGGGGGTGGAGCCCCCTGGCCCAGAGGCCCTCGTCATCGCCTACGAGCCCGTGTGGGCCATCGGCACGGGCAAAAACGCCACCCCCGAGGACGCCGAGGCCATGCACCAGGCGATCCGCAAGGCCCTTTCCGAGCGGTACGGGGAGGCCTTCGCGAGCCGGGTTCGCATCCTCTACGGAGGAAGCGTCAACCCCAAGAACTTCGCCGACCTCCTCTCCATGCCCAACGTGGACGGGGGGCTCGTGGGCGGGGCGAGCCTGGAGCTGGAAAGCTTCCTCGCCCTCCTCAGGATCGCGGGTTAGGGAAGTACCCGGATGGTCCCCTCCTGCGCCACCATGTGAAAGTGCCGGTCCAGGCTTAGGACCAGGCCCCCATTCCGCTCCGCCATGGCGACAACCGCGGCATCGGCGAAGCCCAAGGGCAGGTCCCGGTACCGGGCCAAGGAACAAAAGCCCAGGCCCCCGCACGTCTAAAATGGCTCCGTGGCCCTGGATTTCCCGGCAAGCCCCCTGGCTCCTGTCCTCCGCCTCCTGGAGGAGGGCAGGGACCGGGAGGCGGAAGCCCTCCTCCAAACTCCCCAAGAAGGCCTCCCAGAGGCCGAGCGCCTGGGGGAGGACCTGGAGGTCTGGGAGGCCCTCTTGGAGAGGCTACCCTCCCAGGATCCCCGCCGCCCCATCGCCCGGGCCCGGGTGGCAAGGCTCAGGGGGGAGTGGGGCCTTAGAGCCCCGGCCCCGGAGGCAGGCAGCAGGGGACGAAGCACTGGGGAAGGACCCCAGAGCCCCCGAGGAGGTCAAGGAGAAGCCACAAGAGCCGCACGCCTGAAGGCTACCCCGGCCCACGTAACCTCCGCGTAACGCCCTAGCGTCTTTATGAGAGCTTCCTGAGTTACGCGGGCGTTACCTTCCTCTTGCTACCCTGAGGCTAACCCGTAAGGGGGTGAAGGAGATGCTCAAGGAAGTGCAGGAGGTCAAGGTCGGCGGCCGGATGCGGCGGATCCACGTGAGGCCCTTCGCCTGGAGTTCAAGAGTGCCCTTGGCGCTCCTGGTCGTTCTCTCTGGTCTTTTTGCGGGCTGCGGGCGGGGAGCGGCAACCGCAACGCCTTCCCAATCCCCCGATCAATCCGCTGCCTGGATGGAACTCGCCCCCGGAATCCGGTACCGGGAGGGGGAGGGGAGGGTTTCCCTGGATATAGCGCCACCTCTTTTGAGCGAGGAAAGCGTGCGGAAGTTCGCTGAATACGCCCAGGGAAGGATGGCCCAAGCCACCTCCGAGGAAAAGGCATTCTGGGAGGAACAGCTGCGCTTTGTGAAGGAGCAGCAGGCTCTTTGGTCCGACGAGGAGCTTGTGGTAAGCGTCCTGGAAAGGGCCTTCTTGGAGAGGATCCCTCTCCCCCTGAAGGAACCGCAACGCCAGGAACTTAGGGCGAAGCTGGGGGAAATTGTGGGGCAGATGAAACGGTACGGTCCGGAGAACCTCCCTGGGGGTGGAGACTTCCAGGGTTTGCCCCCGAAGCTCAAGACCTCTGATGGGGGAATGGTGGTGGGTCTGGATACTTTTCCCCTCCTGGTCCAGCACCTGGGCCCCCAGTCCCTTTTCCCGTCCTGTAGCTTGGCGGCCTCGGCCATGCCCACCACAGCCTCTCCTGGGGCTAAGGCCTACGCTTTCGCCAGCTGCTCTACGGGCAGCATCATCTGGGGCCAGGTGGAAACCCGGACCAGCGCCAAGGCGGCGAACGACTGGCCTCCACCCTGCTACGACTCGGGTTGGCCCACTTCCCAGTGCATGAGTGTGGCCTACGGAAGCACGGGGTGCTACAGCTCAGCCTGGGCGGGGTACTATTACCAGTGGACAGATCTTAGGATTTACTCAAGCAGGCGTTCTTCGTCCAACTCCAGGTGTTTTTAAACGTGCAGGCGAGGCAGAGCCGGCACCTCGCCCCTGCACGGGCTAGGGAAAGGAGGTGAGGAGGATGCGGTGGGTCGTGAAGCCTGGACTGCGTATAGCTCCTAGCGGCGACTGTGGCTACAATTGTGGGCAGAATTCGGGCTGCGTCCACAACACCAAGCTTTGGTAGCTGAGGCCTAGGTAAGGAGGCCAAGGTAGCCTGCGCAGCGAAGAAGTCAAGGCACCTTGGCCTCACACTCCGGAATAAAGCGATGAACCGGTTCCAGTGGTTGGCCGAAGTAAGGTTGATGTTGGAGCACTACAAGCTATATTGGCTCAACTTCCTCTCCGGAATGTTGGCAGATGTACTGTTTTTCTATGCCATCTTAATCGGCTTGAAAAGCGTAACGAAGACATCTTTATCAGACCTAGACCTAGGCTCTCTGCTCGCCTTATACGGTGTCTCCGAATTCGCAGGGGCCCTTTGGCGAACATTTGCTTTGAATATTTTGAACGAGAGCATGCTTGGGACCATAGAGCACCTCTCTCTAGCAAGAGGAGGGCTACTTACCCAGTTAACGGTAAGGGCCTTTGTCCTTGGCCTAAACGGGGGGCTGTATGCCGCCGCGGTGCTCCTAGTGCTCTACTGGGTGAGCGGCATTTCCTTCCAACCCTCCTGGTGGTGGCCGCTTGGTGTGTTGGCCTTCTTTCCAATAAACCTCGGCTTAGCTTTCCTCATGGGATCCTTGGGACTTCTCTTTAGGCGGGTAGATAACCTTTTTATTGTGCTCAATTTCATACTGCTCCCCTACTTTCTTTCCCTCACCCAATGGCAGCCCTACATGGCCTACCTCCCCTTCGCCCCAGGGGCCCACCTGGTGCGGCTTGGGCTCACGGGCGGGGAGTTTGACCGGGAGATCTTCCTCCTGGCCCTCCTCCAGGGCCTCCTCCTCTTCGGGGCGGGCCTTTGGGCCATGGCCTACATGTACCGCCTAGTCCGCAGGCGGGGTATATTGGGGAGGTTCTAGGGGGCATGGTGCTCTGGCAGCTCTGGAGCGAAATCCTTCTTGACTGGAGCCTTACCAAGCGCTACTGGTTTGACACCCTGGCGGGGCTTCTGGCCTCCGTCCTCTTCTTCTACTCCATGGTCCTCGGCCTGGAGAACCTGACCCCCGAGGGGCTGGCGAGCCTGGGCCTGGACCTGGGCCCCCTCCTCCTGGTCTTCGCCGCCTTCAACCTGGTGGTGGGCACCTTCCAGTCCATCGCCTATTCCGTCCAGTCCGAGGCCGCCTTAGGCACCCTGGAGCACCTGGGCCTGGCCCGAGGAGGGCTTCTCCGGCAGCTTCTCCTGCGCGCCCTCGTGCAGGGTCTCGCCGGCATCACCTTTAACCTCCTTACCCTTCTTCCCCTGGTTCTCCTCCTCGGGGTTAGGCTCACCCCCGCCTCCTGGTGGCCCCTGGGCCTTTTGCCCCTGTACCTCGCCGCCTTGGGCTTCGCCCTCGGCATGGGGGCCTTGGCCCTCCAGTTCAAGCGGGTGGAGGGCTTCTTCACCATCGTCCAGTTCCTCTTCCTGCCTTACTTCTTCTCCCTGGTCCGGTTTGAGCCCTGGATGACCCACCTGCCCTTTGCCCCGGGGGCCTACCTCCTCCGGCTCGCCTTCACAGGGGAGGAGGTTTCTCCGGGGCTTCTCCTCCTGGCCCTGGTCCAAGCCCTCCTCTTCCTCGGGGCGGGGCTTTTCGCCATGGCCTGGGTCTACGCGGCGGTGCGGCGGAGGGGCCTATTAGGGAGGTACTGATGCGGCTTTTGGTGCAGAACGTCCACAAGCGCTTCGGCAAGCTGGAGGCCCTCAAGGGGGTGAGCCTGGAGCTTGGGGCCGGGGAGATCCTGGGCCTTTTGGGCCCCAACGGGGCAGGCAAGACCACCCTCATCAAGGTCGTCCTCGGCCTCCTCCTCCCCGATGGGGGAGAGGTGGTCCTGGAGGAGGGCGGGGCGCGGCGCAGACCCCAGGGCCACGAGTTCGGCGTCCTCCTGGAGGGAAGCCGCAACCTCTACGTCAACCTGAGCCTCCTGGTGAACGCCCTCTACTTCGGGGGCATCCGGGGGCTTCCCCCAAAGGAAGTCCGCCCCCGGTTTGAGGCCTGGCTGGAGCGCTTCGGCCTAAAGGACCGCCTCCACGCCCCTCTCGCCTCCCTCTCCCGGGGCATGCAGCAGAAGGCGGCCCTGGCCCTGGCCCTCGCCCTCAAGCCCCGTTTCCTCCTCCTGGACGAGCCCACCCTGGGCCTGGACCCCGTGAGCCGGAGGGAGTTTGAGGGGATCCTCCTGGAGCTTAAGAAGGAGGGCTGGGGCATCCTCCTCACCTCCCACGACCTCGAGGTGGTGGAGCGGGTGAGCGACCGCGTGGCCTTCCTCCACCGGGGGGAGGTGCGGCGGCAGGGCCCCACCCGGGTCCTTCTCCGGGAGTGGGCCGGGGAGGGGTACCGGGTGCGCCTCGCCGAGCCCAAGGCGGAGGCCCTCCTCCAGGCCTTAGGCCCCGGCTGGAGCGCGGAAGGCCCCGAGGTCCTCTTCTTCCTCGGGCCGTGGGAGGCGCTACGGGAGGCCTTGGGGGCTTTCCCCGTGGAGGTCCTCGAGGTCTCCCGGGGGACGCCGAGCCTCGAGGCCCTCTTCCTCCACCTCTTCGGGGAGGCCCGCCCTTCCCCCAGCGCATAACCTTGCGCTACCCTATCCCCATGCGCCTCCACCCCCGCACCGAGGCGGCCAAGGAGAGCATCTTCCCCAGGATGAGCGGGCTCGCCCAGCGCCTGGGCGCGGTGAACCTGGGCCAGGGGTTTCCCTCTAATCCCCCGCCTCCCTTCCTCCTGGAGGCGGTGCGGCGCGCCTTGGGCCGCCAGGATCAGTACGCCCCCCCGGCGGGGCTTCCCGCCCTTAGGGAGGCCCTTGCCGAAGAGTTCGCCGTGGAGCCCGAAAGCGTGGTGGTCACCTCCGGGGCCACGGAGGCCCTCTACGTCCTCCTGCAAAGCCTCGTGGGCCCGGGGGACGAGGTAGTGGTGCTGGAGCCTTTCTTTGACGTCTACCTGCCGGACGCCTTCCTGGCGGGGGCCAAGGCCAGGCTTGTGCGCTTAGACCTCACCCCTGAGGGCTTCCGCCTGGACCTTTCCGCCCTGGAGAAGGCCCTCACCCCAAGGACCCGGGCCCTCCTCCTCAACACCCCCATGAACCCCACGGGCCTCGTCTTCGGGGAGAGGGAGCTAGAGGCCATCGCCCGCCTCGCAAGGGCGCACGACCTCTTCCTCATATCCGACGAGGTCTACGACGAGCTCTACTACGGGGAGAGGCCAAGGCGCCTTAGGGAGTTCGCCCCGGAGCGCACCTTCACCGTGGGGAGCGCAGGGAAGCGCCTCGAGGCCACGGGCTACCGGGTGGGCTGGATCGTGGGGCCCAAGGAGTTCATGCCCCGCCTCGCGGGGATGCGCCAGTGGACGAGCTTCTCCGCCCCCACGCCCCTCCAGGCCGGGGTGGCGGAGGCCCTGAAGCTGGCGAGGAGAGAGGGGTTCTACGAGGCCCTGCGGGAAGGCTACCGGAGGAGGCGGGACCTCCTCGCCGGGGGGCTTAGGGCGATGGGGCTTAGGGTCTACGTCCCCGAGGGCACCTACTTCCTCATGGCCGAGCTTCCCGGGTGGGACGCCTTCCGGCTCGTGGAGGAGGCGCGGGTGGCCCTCATCCCCGCCTCGGCCTTCTACCTTGAAGACCCTCCCAAGGACCTCTTCCGCTTCGCCTTCTGCAAGACTGAGGAGGAGCTTCACCTCGCCCTGGAGCGCCTGGGGCGTGTGGTAAACTCCCCCCGTGAAGCCGAAGGTGGTGCGGTATCTGGATGAAGGGGAGTTCCCCCTAGCGGAGGAAGAAGCCCTGAGGCTCTACCGGGCCATGCGCCGGGCCCGGTTTTTTGACGAGAAGGCCCTCACCCTCCAGCGCCAGGGGAGGCTTGGGGTCTACGCCCCCTTCATGGGCCAGGAGGCGGCCCAGGTGGGGGTGGCCCTGGCCCTGGAGGAGAGGGACTGGGTCGTCCCCTCCTACCGGGAAAGCGCCATGCTCCTCGCCAAGGGGCTTCCCATCCACACCCTCATCCTCTACTGGCGGGCCCACCCTGCCGGCTGGCGCTTCCCCGAGGGGGTCAGGGCGGTGAACCCCTACATCCCCATCGCCACCCAGATCCCCCAGGCGGTGGGGCTCGCCCTGGCCGGGCGGTACCGGGGGGAGGACTGGGTGGTGGCCACCTCCATCGGGGACGGGGGGACGAGCGAGGGGGACTTCCACGAGGGGCTGAACTTCGCCGCGGTCTTCGGCGCCCCCGTGGTCTTCCTGGTGCAGAACAACGGCTACGCCATCAGCGTCCCCAAAAGCCGCCAGATGAAGGTGGACTACGTGGCGAGGCGGGCCGAGGGGTACGGGATGCCGGGGGTGGTGGTGGACGGGAACGACGCCTTCGCCGTGTACCTCGAGGCCAAGAAGGCGGTGGAGAGGGCCAGGAAGGGGGAGGGCCCCACCCTCCTCGAGGCCCTCACCTACCGCCTCGCCCCCCACACCACCTCCGACGACCCCTCCCGCTACCGCAGCAAAGAGGAAGAGGAAGCCTGGCGGGCCAAGGACCCGATCCTCCGCCTGCGGAAGGCCCTGGAGGGGCGGGGCCTCTGGGGCGAGGAGGCGGAGAAGGCGCTTCTTCTTGAGCTTGAGGAGGAGTTCCAGAGGGAGCTCGCCCTGGCCGACGAAGCCCCCGAGCCCAGGCCCGAGGAGATCGTGGAGCACGTCTACGCCGAGATGGGCCCCGACCAGAGGCGGGCCTGGGAGGCCCTCAGGCGAGGCCTCCACGTGGAGGAGGTGGAGTGATGCGCGTCCTCAACATGGTCCAAGCCATCAACGAGGCCCTGGACCTGGCCCTTTCCCGGGACGAGCGGGTTTTGGTCTTCGGGGAGGACGTGGGGCGGCTCGGGGGGGTCTTCCGGGTCACGGAGGGCCTGCAGGCGAAGTACGGGGAGAAGCGGGTCTTTGACACGCCCCTGGCGGAAAGCGGCATCCTGGGGATGGCCATCGGGCTCGCCATGGGGGGGATGCGTCCCGTGGCCGAGATCCAGTTTGCCGGGTTTTTGTATCCTGCCCTGGACCAGATCCTCTCCCACCTCGGCCGCTGGCGGCACCGCTCCCGGGGACGGGTGGGGCTTCCCGTGGTGGTGCGGGCCCCTTACGGCGGGGGCGTCCACACCCCGGAGCAGCACGCCGACTCCCCCGAGGCCCTCCTCTGCCACACCCCGGGGGTCAAGGTGGTGATCCCCTCAAGCCCGGAAAGGGCCAAGGGGCTTCTCCTTTCCGCCATTGAGGACGAGGACCCCGTGTTCTTCCTCGAGGCCATCAAGCTCTACCGGGGCGCGAGGGCGGAGGTGCCGGAAGGGTACTACACCCTGCCCCTGGGGAAGGCCCGGGTCCTTAGGGAGGGAAAGGCGGCCACCTTAATCGGCTACGGGGGCATGGTGGAGGTGATGCTGGAGGCGGCGGAGGTGGCCCAAAGGGAGGGGGTGGAGGTCACGGTGGTGGACCTGGAGACCCTGGTCCCCCTGGACGAGGAGACCCTCCTCGAGGCCGTGCGGGCGACGGGCCGGGCCATCGTGGTCTACGAGGCCATGCGCACCGGGGGCTTCGGGGCGGAGATCGCGGCCCGCATCGCCGAAGGGGCCATAGACTACCTCCAGGCCCCGGTTCTCCGGGTGGCGGGCTACGACGCCCCTTACCCGCCCTTCAGCGCCATTGAGCACCTCTACCGGCCAAACGCGAGGAGGGTCCTCGCCGCCTTGAGGAAGGCGCTAACCTACTAAGGAGGAGGCCCCATGGTCAAGACCCGCCTGACGGCCGAGGAGTTCTTCGCCCTGCCTCTAGAGCGGGGGGAGCTTGTGGACGGGGAGGTCCGGGAGGAGAGGCCGCCCAAGCCGGAGCACGGAAGGATCGCTTTGCGGATCGGTTACCACCTGATGCGTTGGCTGGAAGAAACGGGGCGCGGCGTGGCTGGGGTGGAGGGGGGGTTCGTCCTCCGCCGGGATCCCGACCGGGTGCGAAGCCCCGACGTCTGGTTCCTCTCCCACGAAAGGCTCAAGGAGGTGACCCGGGAGGGGTTCTACGAGGGGGCCCCGGACCTCGCCGTGGAGGTGGTCTCCCCCGGGGAGGAGGCGGAGGGGGTTTTGGCCAAGGTGCTGGACTACCTGGAGGCGGGGGCCAAGGCGGTGTGGCTGGTCTACCCCGAGCTCAAGGCGGTGGAGGTCTACGGGCGGGGCGGGGAGGGGAGGCTTCTTCGCGCCCACGAGGTTCTGGAAGGAGGAGAGGCCCTACCGGGCTTCCGGTTGCCCTTGGAGGCCCTTTTCGGCCAGTAAGCCTGGGGAGCGCACTTTAGGTGCGCCAGTTGCGCATTATGTCGGGGGCTTGGGGAGAGCGTTCGGGCTGTCTAGTTACTATCAGTCTTATAAGTGATGCTCAACTGTCAACAATACACTTGACATTAGGCCAACAGTAACCCATCATGCACTTATGAGAGCGCCCTTGGCCCGGACCCCGGTCCTGCGGGACCTCATGCGCACCGATCTCGTGGTGGTAGGGCCCCAGGTGCCCCTGGGGCAGGCCCACCGCCTTCTGGTCCAGACGGGGGTGCGCTACCTGCCCGTGGTGGACGGGGGCCGTTACCGGGGCATGGTGGGGGAGAGGTACCTCCGCCCCTTCCTCGCCCCTTGGGCCCCCGCTTCGGTGCAGGCCCAGTGGGAAGCTCCTGTGGCCCGCTTCCTCCAGGAGTTCCCCAAAGCCCACCCGGAGGAGTCTCCCGAGGAGGCGGCCTTCCGCATGGAGGCCGCCCGGGTGGGCGCCCTTCCGGTGGTGGAAGAGGAGGTCTTGGTGGGCCTGGTCACGGCCTTTGACCTGCTCAGGGGTCTCCTGGACCACTTACGCCCTGGGGCCCCGGCAAGCCCCCTCGAGGTCCTGGTGCCGGACCTTCCCCGTCTGAGGGCGCTTTTGGAGGCCTTGGAAGCCACCCGGACGCCCCTCCTCGGCCTCCACCTTTTCCGGGAGGCGGGGGGCCTGGGCTTCCGGACGCTTCTCTACGTAGGGGCCTTGGATCTGAGGCCGCTATTGGCCCACCTCGAGGCCCTGGGGCTTAGGCCCATTCGCCCCTAGTCCGCCAGGCGGATGAGAACCACCCCCACCGCCACCAGGGCGATGCCGAGCCACCCCTTGGGGGAGATGGCCTCCCCGAAGAAAAAGGCCCCGATGAGGGCGATGGCCGCCGTCCCCACCCCGGCCCAGACGGCGTAGGCCAGGCTCAGGGGAACGGTCTTCAAAGAGAGGCTTAGGAAGTAAAAGGCGAGGCCGTAGCCCCCCACCACCACGAGGCTCGGGAGGAAGCGGCTGAAGCCCTGGGAGGCCTTGAGGGCGCTGGAAGCCAGGATCTCGGAGAGGATGGCGAGGAAGAGGTAGGTCCACCCGCTCATCCCTCCAAGGCTACCCTTTCCCGGGGGAAAGCCGCTAGAGTGGGGGGCATGGAGCGGCCCATCTCCGAGGCCTACTTCCAGGAGGCGAAGCGGCACATCCCGGGCGGGGTGAGTAGCCCGGTCAGGGCCTTCAAGGCCGTGGGCGGCACCCCCCCCTTCCTGGTGCGGGGCGAAGGGGCCTACGTCTGGGACGCGGACGGGAACCGCTACCTGGACTACGTGATGAGCTGGGGGCCCTTGATCCTGGGCCACGCCCACCCCAAGGTCCTCGCCCGGGTGCGGGAGACCTTGGAAAGGGGCCTCACCTTCGGGGCGCCAAGCCCTCTGGAGGTGGCCCTGGCGAAGAAGGTCAAGCGGGCCTACCCCTTTGTGGACCTGGTGCGCTTCGTGAACTCGGGGACCGAGGCCACCATGTCGGCCCTCCGCCTCGCCCGGGGGTATACGGGAAGGCCCTACATCGTCAAGTTCCGGGGGAACTACCACGGCCACGCGGACGGCCTCCTGGTGGAGGCGGGCTCAGGGGCCCTCACCCTGGGCGTCCCCTCCTCCGCCGGGGTGCCCGAGGAATACGCCAAGCTCACCCTGGTCCTGGAGTACAACGACCCCGAGGGCCTGCGGGAGGTGCTGAAGCGGCGGGGAGAGGAGATCGCCGCCATCATCTTTGAGCCCGTGGTCGGCAACGCCGGGGTCCTGGTCCCCACGGAGGACTTCCTTAAGGCCCTCCACGAGGCCAAGGCCTACGGGGTCCTCCTCATCGCCGACGAGGTGATGACGGGCTTCCGCCTGGCCTTCGGCGGGGCCACGGAGCTTCTCGGCCTTAAGCCCGACCTCGTCACCCTGGGGAAGATCCTGGGCGGGGGGCTTCCCGCCGCGGCCTACGCGGGGAGGCGGGAGATCATGGAGAAGGTGGCCCCCCTGGGCCCCGTCTACCAGGCGGGGACGCTTTCCGGGAACCCCTTGGCCATGGCGGCGGGGCTCGCCACCCTGGAGCTCTTGGAGGAGAACCCCGGCTACTACGCTTACCTAGAGGACCTGGGGGCCAGGCTGGAGGCGGGCCTGAAGGAGGTTCTCAAGGAGAAGGGGCTTCCCCACACGGTGAACCGGGTGGGCTCCATGATCACCGTCTTCTTCACGGAAGGCCCCGTGGTCACCTTCCAGGACGCCAGGCGCACGGACACGGAGCTCTTCAAGCGCTTCTTCCACGGCCTCTTGGACCGGGGTATTTACTGGCCTCCCTCCAACTTTGAGGCGGCCTTCCTCTCCGTGGCCCACAGGGAGGAGGACGTGGAAAAGACCCTCGAGGCCCTGAGGAAGGCCTTGTAGAATGAAAGGGATGCGCTACACCGTCGTCTTACGCCCCGACCCGGAGACCCCAGGGGTGTGGCTTGCTGAGGTGCCCGCCCTGCCCTGGTGCGCCACCTTCGGCCACTCCCCGGAAGAGGCCCTGGAAAACGCCAAGGACGCCTTGGAAGCCGCCTTAGAGGCCTTGGAAGCCTTGGGGGAGGCCCCGCCTCCCGATGTGACCGTGGCCCAGATTTCCCTGGATGCCGCCTAAGACCTCCGAGGTGGCCCGGAAGCTTGAGCGGCTAGGTTTCAAGCCGCTCCCCCGTCGGGGCAAAGGGGGACACCGGGTCTACGTGCACCCGGACGGCCGAAAGGTGGTGCTGCCCCTGCACTCCGGCGAGATACCTTGGGGTCTTTTTAAGACCGTTCTGAAACAAGCGGGGATCACCGAAGAGGAGTTTCGCCGGGCGTGAACCTTAAAGACCCCATCTGCGCCATCGCCACCCCCCCCGGGAAGGGGGCCATCGGGGTGGTGCGGCTTTCCGGCGAGGGCGCCCTGGAGATCGCCGCAAGGGTGTGGCGGGGTAAGGACCCGAGGCGCCTTAAGGGCGGGCGCTTCGCCCTGGGCGAGGTGGTGGACCCTAAGACGGGGGAGGCCATTGACCAGGCGATCCTCCTCGTCTTCCGCGCCCCCCGTTCCTACACGGGGGAGGACCTGGTGGAGTTCCAGACCCACGGCTCTCCCGCGGTGCTCCGCCGGGTGATGGAGGTCCTGGTGGCGGAAGGGGCAAGGCCCGCGGGGCGCGGGGAGTTTACCTTTCGCGCTTACCTGAACGGCAAGATGGACCTGGCCCAGGCGGAGGCGGTCTTGGCCCTCATTGAGGCGGAAGGGGAGCTTGCCCGGAGGCAGGCCCTGAGGGCGCTGGAGGGGGCCCTTTCCCGCCGGATTGAGGCCTTGGAGAACCGGCTTCTAAACCTCCTCGCCCACATCCAGGCCCTCCTGGACTACCCCGAGGAGGGGGTGGAGCCCCTGGAGGCGGAAAGGACCATCCGGGAGGTCCTCGCCGAGGTGGAGGCCCTCCTCGCCCAGGCCAAGGCCTCCCGCCTGGCCCAGAAGGGGGCCAGGCTCGCCCTCATCGGGGCCCCCAACGCCGGGAAGAGCAGCCTCCTCAACGCCCTTTTGGGGTACGAGCGGGCCCTCGTCTCCCCCATCCCCGGAACCACCCGGGACTACCTCGAGGCCCCCCTGGAGCTTTTCGGCATCCCCCTCGTGGCCGTGGACACCGCCGGGGTGCGGGAGACGGAGGACCCCGTGGAGCGGATGGGGGTGGAGAGGGCCTTAGGAATCGCCGAGGAAGCCGACCTGGTCCTTTACGTGGTGGACCGCTCCCAGCCCAAGCCCGCCCCGCCCCCCCTGCCTTGGGCGAGGACGCTGAAGGTGGCCACCAAGAGCGACCTTCCCCCGGCCTGGGAGGACCCGGAGTTCCTCCCCGTCTCCAGCCTCACGGGAGAGGGTCTGGACCGGCTCAAGGAGGCGGTAAGGGAGGCCCTTTTGGGGAGGGAGGGGGGGGAGGTCCTCCTCACCGAGCGCCAGGTGGAAGCCCTCCTCCGGGCTAGGGAGCGCCTGGAGGAGGCCCTCTCCCTCCCCGAGGACCTCATGGGCCTCGCCCTGGAGGAGGCGGCCCGGGCCCTCGCCCTCCTCACGGGCAAGGAGGTGGCGGAGGAGGTGGTGGCCCGGGTCTTCCAGAACTTCTGCGTGGGGAAGTAAACCCCGTGCCGGTCTGCGCCGGCATGGGGCCCCGGCAAAACAACCGCCCGCTCCTGGCTCAGTGGCGGAAGTGGCGCACGCCGGTGAAGACCATGGCGATCCCCGCCTCCTCCGCCGCCCTGATGGAGTCCTGGTCCCGCACGCTCCCCCCGGGCTGGATGATGGCGGCGATGCCGTAGGAGGCGGCGAGGCGGACCACGTCGTCAAAGGGGAAGAAGGCGTCGGAGGCCAGGACGGCGCCCTTGGCCCTTTCCCCGGCCGCCTCCAGGGCGTGCCGGGCGGCGGCGAGGCGGTTCGTCTGCCCCACCCCGATCCCCAGGGTCATCCCCCCCTTGGCCACCACGATGGCATTGGAGCGCACGTGCTTCACCACCTTCCAGGCGAAGCGGAGGTCGGGCCACTCCTCCGGGGTGGGGGCCCTCTCCGTGACCACCTTGGGCTCCGCGGGGTCCTCGGTGTCCGCGTCCTGGAGGAGCACCCCGCCCCGGAGGCGCCTCAGGTCCAGGTAGGGCCCTTGGGCAGGGAAGGGCACCTGGAGGAGGCGGAGGTTCTTCTTCCTGGCGAGGACCGCCCGGGCCTCGGGGCTAAAGGAGGGGGCGAGGACCACCTCCAGGAAGACCTCCGCCAGGGCCTCCGCCGTGGGGCCGTCCAGGGGGCGGTTGAAGGCCACGATGCCGCCGAAGATGGAGACGGGGTCGGCCTCGTAGGCCTTCCGGTAGGCCTCCAGGGGGGTCTCCCCCAGGGCCACGCCGCAGGGGTTCTGGTGCTTCACGGCCACGCAGGCGGGCTCGGCGAACTCGGACACCAGGTTCCAGGCGGCCTCGGCGTCCAGGTAGTTGTTGAAGCTCATGGCCTTCCCCTGAAGCACCTGGGCCTCGAGCAGAGGCCCCCTCTCCCCCACCACCCGGTAGAGGGCCGCCTCCTGGTGGGGGTTCTCCCCGTAACGCAAGGAGGCCTCCCGCCTGAGGGCCAAAAGCTTCTCCTCGGGGAACTTCTCCCCGGAAAGCCACTCGGCGATGGCGGCGTCGTAGAGGGCGGTGTGGGCGAAGGCCTTGCGGGCGAGCTTTTGGCGGAAGTCCGGGGAGGGCCCCGCCTTGAGCGCCTCCAGGACCCGGGGGTAGTCCTCGGGGTCGCACACGGGAAGCACCGCCTGGTGGTTCTTGGCCGCCGCCCGGAGCATGGCGGGGCCCCCGATGTCAATCTGCTCCAGGGCCTCCGCAAAGGAGG
The DNA here is from genome assembly GCF_000091545.1 of Thermus thermophilus HB8. Classification (GTDB taxonomy): domain Bacteria; phylum Deinococcota; class Deinococci; order Deinococcales; family Thermaceae; genus Thermus; species Thermus thermophilus. Next base: position 879,901 of record NC_006461.1, on the reverse strand, counting down.
CCCCCCGGGCCACCGTCTCCCGGAAGGGGTAGAGGTTCACCGCCAAGACCCCGATGCGCTCCAACCCCAAGGCCTTAAGCTCCTCCTCCTGGTCCGGGCGGGCGAGGAGGGCGGCGTGCACCTTGGGGTGGAGGGTCTTGACCCTCCCCTCCAGGATCTCGGGAAAGCCGGTGAAGTCGGAGATGTAGGTCACGGGAAGCCCCGCCTCGCGGAGGGCGCGGTAGGTCCCCCCCGTGGCGAGGAGGCGGAAGCCAAGCTCCGCAAGCCCCCGGGCGAAGTCCACGATCCCCCGCTTGTCCGCGACGGAAAGAAGGGCCCACATAGACCGCATTCTACTGGCCCAACTTGGCCTTCAAGGCCCTCAGGGTCGCCGGGGGTACGAGCTTGGAGACATCCCCCCCGTAGCGGGCGATCTCCTTGACCATGGTGCTGGAGACGAAGGAGTAGCGGGTGGCGGCGAGGATGAAGAGGGTCTCGAGGCCCGGGTAGAGCTGGCGGTTCAGGTGGGCCATCTGGAGCTCGTACTCGTAGTCGGACACCGCCCTAAGCCCCTTCACGATGGCCTGGGCCCCCACCCGGCGCACGAAGTCCACGAGGAGGCCGGAGAAGGTGGCCGCCTCCACGTTGGCCAGGTGGGCCGTGGCCTCCCGGATGATGGCCAGGCGCTCCTCGGCGCTGAAGAGGTACTGGCCCCGCTTGCTCGGGTTCTCCAGGACGGCCACGGTCACCTTCTCAAAGAGCCGGCTCGCCCGCTGGATCACGTCCAGGTGGCCGTTGGTCAGGGGGTCAAAGCTCCCAGGGTAGACCACGTGCATCTAGACCTCCACCAGGGTGAGGGCGTTCTCCCCGTAGACCCGCCGCTCCCCTAAGGGGAGGTAGAGGTCCTTAGGGTGCTGGAGGACGTAAAGCCCCCCCGCCTCCACCAGGCCGCTTGCGAGAAGCTCGCCGAAGAGGGCGGCGAGGTCCATGGCGTACGGCGGGGCCATGAAGGCCACGGTGAACCGCTCCCCCTGGGCCTTGGCCTCGGGGAGGAAGACCTCCACCGGGAGGGCCACCACCCGGGCCCCGAGGCCCGTGCGGCGCACGTTCTCCTTGAGGAGCCGGACCGCCTCGGGGTCCTTCTCCACCAGCACCGCCTCCCAACCCTCGCTGGCGGCCTCGAGGCCCACGGCCCCGCTCCCCGCGAAGAGGTCCAGGAAGCGCCCCCGCCGCGGGTAGCGGAGGCGGAGGTAGTCAAAGAGGGCCTTCCTCAGCCGCACCGGGGAGGGACGGGCCGAGGCGGGCACCTTCAAGGCCACGCCCCGGGCCTTGCCGCCCAGGATCCGCACCACGCCCTTCAGCTTACCGCCCCAAGGAGGCTTCGCAAACCCCACCCGAAAGAAGGAAGCCGGCCCGTGGGCCGGCCCTTGGTCGGGGAGACTGGATTTGAACCAGCGACCCCCTCGTCCCGAACGAGGTGCGCTACCGGGCTGCGCTACTCCCCGCAGCGCCCTCTAGTATAGGCAGAAGGGCGCCTTTTGTCTAGCATGGGGGCATGGCCGCCGCCCTCCTTGCGGGCTACCTCATGGGAAGCCTTCCCTTCGCCTTCTGGTTCGCCGCCCTCCAGGGCAAGGCGTGGTCGGGGAGGGAGCCGCTTTGGCGCCTCGGCCCCGTCCCCGCGGGCCTCGTCCTCCTCCTGGACTTCGCCAAGGGGGTCTTCGCCGTGGCCCTGGGGGAGTTTCTGGCCCGGGACTACACCGGGGGCCTGGCGGCGGGGGCCGCCGCGGCCTTCGCCCACGCCTTAAGCCCCTGGCTCGGCCTCCGGCGGGCGGGAAGCCTCCTCGCCCCCCTGGGCGTCCTCTTCGCCGTGGACCCGAGGCTCCTCCTCCTGGCGGGCCTTCCCGCAGGCGTCCTCCTCCTCGGAAGCCGCAAAGCCCACCCCGCCCTCCTCGCCTTCGCCCTGGCCCTGCCCCTCGCCGCCCTCCTCCTCGGCGGGGGCCAAGCCCACCTGCTCTTCGCCCTCGCCCTCAGCCTCGCCCTCCTTTGGCCCCCCCGGTGAGCTCGGCCAGGACCGCCTTCAAGGCCCTTTCCAGGTCCTCGAGGCTCCCCGTGTTCTCCAAGACCCAGGTCGCCCGCTTGCGCTTCTCCTCCTCGGGCATCTGGGCCCGCTCCCGGGCCAGGACCTCCTCCCGGGAAAGCCCCGAGCGCGCCATCACCCGCCTCACCCGCTCCTCCAGGGGGGCCGCCACCAAGAGGGTCCCGTGGAGCCTCCCCTCCCACCCCTTCTCAAAGAGGAGGGGGATCTCCAGAAAGACGAGGGGGGCCTCTAGGCGGGAAAGCTCCTCCATAAGAAGCCGCCTGACCTCCGGGTGGACCACGGCCTCGAGGGCCTTGAGCCTCTCCGGGTCGGAAAAGACGAGCCGGGCGAGGGCCCTCCGGTCCAGCCTCCCCCCCACCACCGCCTCGGGGAAGAGGCGCTTCAGCTCCTCCTCCTTGTTCTCCCGGGCCCGGGCGGCGAGCGCGTCCAGGTCCAAGACGGGGTAGCCCCAGGACCTGAGGAGGGCGGCCACGGTGCTCTTGCCGCTGCCGATGTTCCCGGTGATGCCGATAATAATGGGGTGCTTCGCCTCGTGGCCCATATGGACTTCCCCTTTTATACCCCCAAGGACGCCTTCCCCGTGGGCGGGGCGGTGCGGGACCTCCTCCTGGGAAGAAGGCCAACGGACCTGGACTACGCCGCCTTGGACCCCGAAGGGGCGGCCGAGGAGGCAAAGAGGCGCCTCGGGGGAAGCCTCTTCCCCCTGGACCCCAAGCGGGGCCACTACCGCCTGGTGGTGGGGGAAAGGACCCTGGACTTCACCCCCTTGGAGGGGAGGCTGGAGGAGGACCTCCTCCGGCGGGACTACCGGGTGAACGCCCTCCTCTGGAAGGGGGGCGCCGTCTTCGGCCTAAAGGGGGTGGAGGAGGACCTGAGGCGGCGCCTCCTCGTCCCCGTGCGGGAGGAAAACCTCTACCAGGACCACCTGCGAAGCCTCCGGGGGGTCCGCCTCGCCGCCACCTTGGGCTTCGGGCTTCCCCAGAGGACCCGGGAGGCCCTTGGCCGCCACGCCCGGTTCCTCCAGGCCCACCCCGAGGCCCTCCCCGCGCGGGAAAGGGTCAAGGAGGAGCTTGCCCGGCTCCTCCTCTCCCCGAGGGCGGCCTTCGGCCTGCGCCTTCTGGAGAGGGTGGGGCTCCTTGGGGTCTACCTCCCCGAGCTCGCCCTCCTCGTGGGCCTCCATCAGGGCGGGGTGCACCACCTTCCCGCCTGGGACCACACCCTGAGCGCGGTCTTCCACCTCCTCTGGCTCTGGCCCGAGGCCCCCCTCGAGGCCCGCCTCGCCGCCCTCTTCCACGACGTGGGCAAGCCCCTCACCCGCCGCTTTGACCCCGAGGTGGGCCGCTTCCGCTTCCTGGGGCACGCCGAGGTGGGGGCGGAGATCGCCCGGGCAAGCCTCTTTTGGCTCCGCTTCCCCAAGGAGGTGGTGGAGCGGGCGGCGGGCCTGGTGCGCCGCCACATGGACCGCCTCCCCGAGGAGAGGAAGGCCCTGCGCCGCTTCTTCCTGAGGCGCCAGGACCTCCTCCCGGACCTCGTCTACCTCATGGCGGCGGACCGCCTGGCCACGAGGGGCGTGGAGCGCGAGGCCTGGGAGGTGCTCGGGCGCTACGAAGAGGTCCTGAAAGACCCCCTGCCGCAAAGGCCCCTCCTCTCCGGGGAGGAGGTGATGGCCCTTCTGGGCCTCCAAGAAGGCCCCGAGGTGGGAAGGGCCCTAAAGGCCCTCCTCGAGGCCCAGGCCGAAGGCCGGGTGGGGACCAAGGAGGAGGCCCGGGCCTTTCTCCTATATTGGAGGGGTGGAAGGGAGGCTCAGGCTTCGGGAACCCCAGATCACCCCCATTGAGGGGGGCTTCCTGGTCTCCGACCCCTACGGGGTCTACGAGAAGCCCCTGGCCCTCACCGAGGGCGGGCTTTTCCTCCTCTCCCTCATGGAGGGGAGGACCCTGGAGGAGGTGCAGGAGGAGGTGTTCAAGCGCCACGGGGTCCTGGTGCCGAAGAAGGAGCTGGAAGACCTGGCGAAGGCCCTGGAGGAGGCGGGCCTCCTCCTCACGGAGAAGGTGGAGGCGAGGCTCAAAGAGGAGGAGGAAAAGCTCAAGCGGGAGCGGCCCATGCGCCTCGCCGGGCTCTCCTATCCCGAGGGCGAGCGGGAGGCCCGGGCCTTCCTCGAGGCCTTCCGGGCGAGCTACCCGGGGGAAGGCGAGGAGGCCCGGGTCCTCCTCATGCCCCACCTGGAGCCCTCCCGCGTCCCCGAGGTCTACGGGGCGGCCCTCGCCGCCCTGGAGAAGACCCCGCCCCCTGAGCGCATCTACCTGGTGGGGGTCGCCCACAGGCCGCTGAAGGAGAAGGCCGCCGCCCTTCCCGTGCCCTTCCAGACCCCCTTCGGCCCCGCCCTGCCGGACCTTCCCGCCCTCCAGGCCTTAGACGCCCTCCTTCCCTTTGAGCTCTTCAACACGCCCCTCGCCTTCCGGGAGGAGCACAGCCTGGAGCTTCCCCTCTTCTTCCTGAAGGGGCGGTTCCCCGAGGCCCGCGTCCTCCCCCTCCTCGTGGCCAGGCGAAGCCCGGAGCTCGGGGAGGCCCTGAAGGTGGTCCTGCGGGACTTCCCGGGCCTTCTCGTCCTCGCCGTGGACCTCTCCCACGTGGGGCCCCGCTTCGGGGACACCCCCCTCACCCGCACCCTGGCGGAGGAGGCGAGGAGGCGGGACCTGGGCTTCCTGGAAAGGCTCGCGGAAGGGGAGCCGGAGGCCGCCCTCGCCTTCCTGGGGGCCAACCCCACCCGCATAGACGGGGTGGAGGTGGTGGCAAGCCTCCTCCCCCTCCTCCGGGAAAGGAAGGGGAAGGTCCTGGCCCACCGCCTGGACCTCGAGGCCCCCACCCTAAGCGCCGTGGGGGCGGGCACCCTGGTCCTCTAAAGAGCCCCAGATTTGGAACGACGCGAAGGCCCGGGCGCCGAACCGCCCGGGCCCCTTTTCTGGGAGCGCCCCTTTGGGAAAGGGCCCGGAAGGTGGGTGGGCAGGCGCGCCGGGGCCTGCGTGAAAGCCTCCTAGCGCGAGGGGTACAGGCCTTCACCCACGACAAAGGGGTCGCTTGATGGGCAAGACAGTAATCCCCTTACGGGGCTCAATCCCTTGCAACCCTTAGGAGCTACCTTTTTGCGCTTCCCGTGACGAGCGTCGCAATCCCCTTACGGGGCTCAATCCCTTGCAACTTCCTTCTAAGGAGGAATGGGCATCATTCACAATCAGCAAGTCGCAATCCCCTTACGGGGCTCAATCCCTTGCAACGGATTCGCCTCGGCCCGCCTAGGGACTGGATCTATGACCCCGTCGCAATCCCCTTACGGGGCTCAATCCCTTGCAACCATTGGTGGAGGCGCGTGATAAGCGAGTGGAGGTGAGGTGGTCGCAATCCCCTTACGGGGCTCAATCCCTTGCAACTGGAGAAGACAAGGGCCTTTTGGAGGGCCATAACCGAGTCGCATGTATCTTGCCCCCTGAGGGAGGCCCCACCGCCCCGGTTGCCGGGCCACCACGCCCGCGGGATTGATCGGTAGCCACCCACCCCGGCCTCCCCGCCGCACAGTATCCCGGTCGTCAAAGACCGCATCCACATGGAAGGCCCACAGGGTCGGGTGGCCACCTCCCTCAGGTTACCAAAAGGAGAGAGCCCATGACCTTCGCCGGCATTGACGTCAGCAAAACCCACCTGGACCTGGCCCTCGTCTCCAACTCCCCCAAACCCACCCGCCTCCGCTTCCCCAACTCCCCTGAAGGCCGTCAAGCCCTCCTCGCCGCCCTCGCCCACCACAACCCCGCCTGGGTCGCCCTGGAGCCCACCAGCGCCTACCACCTCCCCCTCCTCAAGCTCCTGGCAGAAAACCGCCTCCAGGTGGCCCTGGTCAACCCCTACCACCTCGCCGCCTTCCGCAAGGCCAAGGGAGAACGCCAGAAGACCGACCGCCAAGACGCCCTCCTCCTCGCCCGCTACGCCCAGGTCTACCACGAAGACCTCCGGGCCTACACCCTACCCCCAGAAACCCTCCGGGAGCTCAAAGCCCTGGTGGGCTACCGGGAGGACTTGGCCGGGCGGGAAAGGACCATCCTCAACCAGATGGAGGCGGCGGAGTGGGCGGGGAGCAAGGAGGTCCTCGCCCTCCTCCAGAAGGAGCTGGCCTGCGTGAAGGGGCTTCTCGGGGAGGTGGAGGCCAGGATCCAGGCCCTCCTCGCCACCCTCCCCGAGGCCGAGGTCCTGATGGCCCTGCCCGGGGTGGGGCCCCAGGTGGCGGCAGCGGTGCTGGCCCTCCTGCCCCCAGAGCTCTGGGGCCGGGCGAAGAGGGCGGCCTCCTACGCGGGGCTCATCCCCGAGCGGGAGGAGTCGGGAAAGAGCGTGGAGAGGAGTCGGCTCTCCAAAAAAGGGCCTCCCCTCCTGCGGCGAAAGCTCTACATGGGCGCCCTGGTGGCGGTGCGCCATGACCCGGAGATGCGGGCCTTCTACCACCGCCTGCTCTCGCGGGGAAAGAGAAAGAAGCAGGCGTTGGTGGCCGTGGCCCACAAGCTCCTCAGGCGGATGATGGGAAGGCTCAGGGAGTACTACGCAACCCAGCTAGATCAAGGGGTCGCTTGACAGGCAAGACAGTATCAATCCCCTTACGGGGCTCAATCCCTTGCAACTGGTCCCCACGCCCTAGAGCTGGCCGAGATGGAGCGGGCTGGTCGCAATCCCCTTACGGGGCTCAATCCCTTGCAACACTCCCCGCGCGCCTTCCGCTTGCGGAAGACCCTTGATAGTCGCAATCCCCTTACGGGGCTCAATCCCTTGCAACCCGGTAGAGTTCCACTATCCTCTCCGTAGCCTGGTTAGAGATGTCGCAATCCCCTTACGGGGCTCAATCCCTTGCAACTATTTTGGCCTCTACCAGGCCGTGGGCCTCCTCCTGCTTAGGTCGCAATCCCCTTACGGGGCTCAATCCCTTGCAACATTGAACTTCTCCGGCAGGTGGGCGTGCCCATTCCTGAAGGTCGCAATCCCCTTACGGGGCTCAATCCCTTGCAACGTGGCGAACCTTCACGAACTCCAGAAGGCCCTAGAAGGGCAAAGTCGCAATCCCCTTACGGGGCTCAATCCCTTGCAACCCGTAGCATCGGCGTAGGCGGGGTGGCACCCACGCCAATGGTCGCAATCCCCTTACGGGGCTCAATCCCTTGCAACTCCGACGGCAAGATCATCGGGGTGCGGCGGCTCCTCGCCGTCGCAATCCCCTTACGGGGCTCAATCCCTTGCAACGCCAGTCTATGACCAAGCCCCTAGGCTCCTTCACTTTGAAGTGTCGCAATCCCCTTACGGGGCTCAATCCCTTGCAACACCTCATGGGGGAGTAAGATAGGCGGGAAAGGAGGGAGGTCGCAATCCCCTTACGGGGCTCAATCCCTTGCAACCACGTGAAGACGTCCCTGGCCTCGGTCGTGAGGGACGTGGTCGCAATCCCCTTACGGGGCTCAATCCCTTGCAACGAACCTCCTCGGGCCCACCGAGGGGGTAATCCTCGCAAAGTCGCAATCCCCTTACGGGGCTCAATCCCTTGCAACCTGAACCAGAAGGCCCTCTGGGCGGCGGCGTACGCCGTGGCGTCGCAATCCCCTTACGGGGCTCAATCCCTTGCAACGCGATTGGCGTCGCCCTCCCCGTTATCGCTTACGAGTCGCAATCCCCTTACGGGGCTCAATCCCTTGCAACGGTACCCCCCAAAGAACCCCGTCCTGGACGGCGCCGCCAGAGGGGGGTTTGTGAGAAAGATGAAGCTTGGAATATGCACACGGCGAATAACGGGGGTTTTCGGGGGTTTATGCCGATGCAAAGCCACAGGAGGAAGGGGCGATGAAAAGAAAAAGCGCATATTCGCCTTCCGCAAGGGAAAAACTGGCTTTCAAGGTCCCCACCCGGAGGTCCGGGTTAGGGGGAGTATAGCACACACCGCAACGTTGGGCCAGGTCAAAATTTCGGCGAGGAAGGGGCTACCGGACTGAGCTTTGTTTTTCAAAGCCCAAAGAAAGCCAGTTGCATCGTAATTTTGCTGACAAGTATAGCAAAGGCCCGCTCTACCGCCAGAAGTAAAAGGGGGCGCAGCGCCCCCGTCCCAAGAGGGCAGCCTCCAGGCGCTGGGCCTGGAGCGCTGCCAGCCCCCCCAGGGGCTTGCGGAAGCCTTAGCGGCGCCGCTTTTTGCGGGCCCGGGTCCTCTCCGGGCGGGGCTCCTCGGGCTCCTTGGGGGTCCACTCGCCGAAGTAGATGGTGTTCACCGTGGCCCGCTCGGGACGGGTGTCCCGGGCCCGGTCCTTGGGGGGTCCTACCACTTTGCGCATCTCCACCTCCTTAGCCTTTTCCTTCCTGTTCTTGGTCTTCTTGGGCGCCTCCTCCACGGGGAGGAGGTCCACCTGCCTAAGCCTCGGGTTGGCCCCGGCGATCCGCACCTCCATCTCGTCCCCGAGGCGGATCCTCCGCCCTTTGGGGCCGAGGAGGGCCATAGCCTCCTCGCTGTAGGTGTAGGGCCCCAGGGCCTCGAGGCGCACCAGCCCCTCCACCCCGTTGGGCAAAGTGACGAAGGCCCCGAAGTTCGCCACCCCGGTGACCTTCCCCAAGAAGCGCTCCCCCACGTGGAGCTCGGCCCACTTGGCCATGTAGTACTTGGTGAGCTCCCTCTCGGCGGCTTCCGCCTTCCTTTCCATCTCCGAAGCGTGCTCGGCGATGGCGGGAAAGGCCTCTTGCCACCGCGCCTTCCGCGCCGGGGTGAGGGTCCGGCGCAAGGCGGCCTTCAGCACCCGGTGGACCACCAGGTCCGGGTAGCGGCGGATGGGGCTCGTGAAGTGCAGGTAGTGCTCCATGGCGAGGCCGAAGTGGCCCAGGTTCTCCGGGGCGTAGCGGGCCAGGCGCAAGGAGCGGAGGACGAGGTAGGCCACCACGGGCTCCTCCGGGCGGCCCCGCGAGGCGAGGAGGGCCTTTTGCAGGGCGTGGCCGGAAAGCTTGGGGGGGAGGGTATAGCCCAGGCGGGCCAGGGCCTGGCGGAGCTTCTCGTAGGCGTCCTGGACCGGCTCCTCGTGGACGCGGAAGAGGCCGGGGAGGCCCTTTTGCACCAGGTACTCCGCCACCAGCCGGTTGGCGAGGAGCATCAGCTCCTCAATGAGGCTTCTGGCCTTGGGCTCCGCCTGGGGGATGAGGTGAAGCTCCCCCTCCTCCCCCACCTCCACCTTCACCTCGGGGAAGGCGAAGTCCAAGGCGCCCTCCTTTAGGCGCTTCTCCCGCATCCTCTGCGTGAGGTCCAAAAGGAGGCGCAAGTCCTCCGCCAGGAAGGCGTGCTCCTCGGGAAGGCCGAAGCCCTCGGCGAAGGCCTCCACCTCGGTGTAGGTGAGGCGGGCGACGCTCCGGATGACCCCTTCCCGGAAGCGGACCCGCTTGACCTTTAGGTCCTCCGTGAGGTCCACGAGCACGGAGAGGACCAAGCGGTCCTCCCCCGGCCTCAAGGAGCAGACCCCATTGGAAAGCCTTTCGGGAAGCATGGGGAGGACCCGCCCCGGGAGGTAGACGCTGGTGCCCCGGAGGAAGGCCTCCTGGTCCAAGAGGCTTCCCTCCTTGACGTAGTGGGAGACGTCGGCGATGTGGACCCCGATGCGGTAGCCCCCAGGCAGACGCTCCACGTGGATGGCGTCGTCAAAGTCCTTGGCGTCCACCCCGTCTATGGTGAAGACCCGAAGGCCCCTGAAGTCCTCCCGCCGCCTAAGCTCCGCCTCGGGGATCTCCAAGGGGATGGCCTCCGCCTCCTTCAGGACCTCCTCGGGGAACTCGGCGCGGAGGCCGTACTTGGCGATGACGGCCTCCGTCTCCGTCTCGGGGGCCTCCCCCTCCCCCAGGTACGCAAGGAAGGTCCCGTAGGGGCGCTTGCCGTAGTGGACCTGGACCACGATGCGGCTTCCCCGCTTCAGGCCCTCAAGCCCCTCGGGGGCGAGGGGAAGCTCCGGGAGGTTGGGCTCGTCGGGGAGGAGCAGGGCGCGGCCTTTCCGGAAGTCCAGGGTCCCCACGAGCCGCTCCCGCGCCCGCTTGAGGACCCGCTCCACCACCCCCCAAGGCCTTCCGTCCCGGCCCGGGGGCATGACGCGGGCCTCCACCAGGTCGCCCGGCCAGGCGTCCCCCGTGTACCCCGGGGGGACGAAGAGGTCCCCCTCGGGGAGGCGGACGAAGCCGTACCCGTCCCGATGGAGGCTTAAGGGCCCCTGGACCCGGTTGGCCAGGAAGTACCGGCTTCCCTTCTTCTCCAGAAGCCCCCGCGCCACCAAGGCCTTAAGGTGGGCCTTGGCCTCCCGCTTCTCCAGGCCGAACCGGTGCAGGATCTCCTCCAGCCGGTGCGGCCTCCCCGTCTTCTTGAAAAACTCTAAAAGCGTTTCCTGCATTTCAACCTAGAAGGCCCTCGAGGGCCTTTTCCGTAGCCTTGAGGGCCTCCGCGAAGACGGCGAGGGCCTCGTCCACGTGCTCCTTGCCGATGATCAGGGGGGGCTCGAGGCGGACCACCTTGGGGTTATTCAGGCCGAAGGCGGTGAGGACGCCCCTCTCCGCCATCTCCGCCACCACCAGGGCGCCGATGTCGGCGTCCGCGAACTCCACGCCCACCATGAGCCCCCGGCCGCGCACGTCCTCAATGAGGTGGGGGTGCTCCTCCTTGAGGACCTTTAGCCCCTCCATCAGGTGGCGGCCGAGCTCCAGGGCCCGCCCCGGGAGGTCCTCCTCCAGGGTGACCTCAATGGCCGCAAGGGCGGCGGCCGCGGCCAGGGGGTTCCCCCCGAAGGTGGAGGAGTGGAAGAGGGGGTTATTCTTGAAGACCTCAAAGACCTCCCGCCGCCCCACGCAGGCCCCGATGGGCATCACCCCGCCCCCCAGGGCCTTGGCCAGGGTCATGAGGTCCGGGGAGACCCCCTCCCAGTCCACCCCGAAGAGCTTCCCCGTGCGGCCGAGGCCGGTCTGCACCTCGTCGGCGATCATGAGGACGCCCTTTTCCCGGGTAAGCTCCCGCACGCCCCTCAGGTACCCCTCGGGGGGCACCCGGATGCCCCCTTCCCCCTGGATGGGCTCCACGATCACGGCGGCGGTCGTTTCGTCTATGGCCTCCTCCAGGGCCTTTAGGTCCCCGTAGGGCACCACCTTGACCCCGGGGAGGAGGGGCCTTGCGGGGTCCTGGTACTCGGGCTTGGGGGTGAGGGAGAGCGCCCCCATGGTCTTGCCGTGGAACCCCCCTTGGGTGGTGACGATGCCGGGCTTGCCGGTGTAGGCCCGGGCCAGCTTGATGGCGGCCTCCACCGCCTCGGCCCCGGAGTTGCCGAAGAAGACCATCTCCAGGCCCTCCGGGGTGATCTCGGCGAGCTTTGCGGCAAGCCTGGCCGTGGGCTCCGAGACCAGGACCCGCACCGACATGGGCATGCGGTCAAGCTGCCGCTTGACCGCCTCCACCACCTTGGGGTGGCGGTGGCCCAGGTTCAGGGTGCCGTAGAGGCCTAGGAAGTCCAGGTAGCGCTTGCCCTGGGTGTCCCAGACGTAGGGGCCTTCGGCGTGGGACTCCACCCGGTCTAGCCCGGTGAAGCGGAGAAGCCCGGCGAGGCCTGGGTTGATGTGCCGCTCAAAGAGGGTGAAGGCGTCCAAGTCCATGCCCCAATGCTACTTTAAGTGTAGCACGCTCAAGGCCCGGTAGATGTCCTCCGGGATGCGGGCCGCCCTCTCCCCCACCTGGCAGAGGTGGCGGGTGAAGCCCTCGGCCAAAAGGACCCCTTCCCGCTCCACCCGGTAGCGGAAGAGGAGGGCCCGGGAGGAGAGCTCCGCGAGGCGGGTCCTGACCTCCACCACCTCCCCGAAGCGGGCGGGGGCGCGGAAGGTGAGGCCGAGCTCCACCACGGGGAAGAAGACCCCCCTCGCCTCCACCCGGTGGTAGGGAAGGCCGGCCCTTTCCAGGAAGTCCACCCGGGCCGCCTCCAGGTAGACGGCGTAGACCGAGTGGTGGACCACGCCCATCTGGTCCGTCTCGGCGTAGCGAACCTTTATGCGGGTGACGCTCTCCACGGCAGGAACTCCAGGCGGGGCAGGCGGCGCATGCGGACCCTCCGGGCAAGGGCGGCCACAAGCCGGCGCTCGGCCCGGGAGAGGGCCCGCAGGGCCCCCTCTTCCTCCCGGAAGGCCTCCACGTAGACCGAGAGGACGCTCCCGTCCTTGGAAAGGCGCACCGCCTCCACGGTGAGGAGGAAGAGCCTGGGGTCCTCGAGGGCCTGGATCTCCTCCGCGAGGGCGCGCTTCAACTGGGCCTCGAGGTGGGCCTTGCCGTAAGCCATGGCCTGGGGCCTCCACGCCCCAGGCCCATTCTAAACGCCCGCGCCTTAGCCTTCCAGGACCTCGAGGCCGGGCAGGGTGCCCTTTTCCAGGAACTCCAGGCTCGCCCCGCCCCCGGTGGAGACGTGGCCGAAGCGCTCTTTAAGGCCCAGGCGGTTCACCGCCGCCACCGAGTCGCCCCCGCCCACCACGGTGAAGGCGCCCTCGAGGGCGGCGATGGCCTGCCCCACGGCCAAGGTCCCCTCGTCAAAGGGAGGCACCTCAAAGACCCCCATGGGCCCGTTCCAGAAGACCGTCCTCGCCCCTTCCAGGGCCCGGGCGAAGGCCTCCCGGGTCTTGGGGCCGATGTCCAGGCCCATGTAGGGGACGGGGATGGCCCGGGCCGGGAAGACCCGGGTCTCCACCCCCGCCTCTATGCGCTCCGCCGCCACCACGTCTTCGGGGAGGTAGACCCTGACCCCCAAGGCCTCGGCCCGCCCCAAGAGGTCCTTGGCCAGGTCCAGCCGGTCCTCCTCCACCAGGCTCCTCCCCACCTCTCCCCCTAGGGCCTTGAGGAAGGTGAAGGCCATGGCCCCGCCAATGAGGAGGCGGTCTATGCGGGGAAGGAGGCTCTCAATGACCCCGATCTTGTCCGAGACCTTGGCCCCGCCCAGCACCACGGCGTAGGGCCTTTCCGGGTCCTTGAGGAGGCGGGAAAGGGCCCTCACCTCCTTCTCCATGAGGAAGCCGGCGTAGGCGGGGAGGAGCCTCGCCACCCCCACCACGCTGGCGTGGGCCCGGTGGGCGCTCCCGAAGGCGTCCAGGACGAAGGCCTCCCCGAGCCTGGCGTAGCGGGCGGAAAGCTCGGGGTCGTTCTTCTCCTCTCCCGGCTCAAAGCGGACGTTCTCCAGGAGGAGGACCTCCCCGGGCCTCAGGGCCTCCGCCTCCCGCCTCGCCTCCTCCGAGCCCGGAGGGAAGGGGGCGAAGCGGGCCTCTGGGAGGTGGGCCCTCAAGGCCTCCCCCACCGGGGCCAGGGAGTACTTGGGGTCCGGGCCCTTGGGGCGGCCCAGGTGGGAGAGGAGGACGAGGGAAGCCCCCCCGGCGAGGAGGTGGCGGAGGGTGGGGAGGCTTTCCAGGATCCGGGTCTCGTCCTGGACCTTCCCGTCTTGGACGGGGACGTTGTAGTCCACCCGCACCAGGACCCGCTTGCCCTTGGGGTCCAGGTCCAAAAGGGTCCGCATCTAGACCCCCTTCTTCAGGACGAGCTCCACCAGGTCGGCCACCCGGTTGGCGTAGCCCCACTCGTTGTCGTACCAGGCGAAGACCTTGACCAGGTTGCCGATGGCCTTGGTGAGCTTCCCGTCCACGATGGAGGAGTGGGGGTCCATGACGATGTCCCGGAGGACGATCTCGTCCTCGGTGTAGGCGAGGATGCCCTTCAAGGGGCCCTCGGCCGCGGCCTTGAGGGCGGCGTTCACCTCCTCGGCGGTCACCTCCCGCTTGAGGAGGGCGGTGATGTCGGAGATGCTCCCCGTGGGCGTGGGCACCCTTAGGGCCATCCCGTCAAACCGCCCCTTGAGGGAGGGAAGGACCAAAGCGGTGGCCTTGGCCGCCCCCGTGGTGGTGGGGATGATGTTGAGGGCGGCGGCCCGGGCGCGGCGCAGGTCCTTGTGGGGAAGGTCCAGAAGGCGCTGGTCGTTGGTGTAGGAGTGGACCGTGGTCATGAGGGCCTTCTCCACGCCGAAGGCCTCCTCCAGGACCTTCATCACGGGGGCGAGGGAGTTCGTGGTGCAGCTGGCGTTGGAGAGGATGTGGTGCTTGGCGGGGTCGTACTGCTCGTGGTTCACCCCGAGGACGACGGTGATGTCCTCGTTCTTGGCGGGGGCGGTGATGATCACCTTCTTGGCCCCGGCCTCGAGGTGGGCCCTCGCCTTCTCCCCGTCGGTGAAGACGCCCGTGGACTCCACCACCACCCCCACCCCCGCCTGCTTCCAGGGGATCTCCCGGGGGTCCTTGATCGCCGTGGCCCGGATGGCCTTCCCGTCCACGTAGAGGTTTTCCTCGTCGTAGCCCACCGCCCCGGGGAAGCGGCCGTAGGTGGAGTCGTACTTCAACAGGTGGGCCAGGGTCTTGTTGTCGGTGAGGTCGTTGATCAGGGCCACCTCCACGCCCCTTTCGTGGAGAATCCTAAAAACCTGCCGCCCGATCCTGCCGAATCCGTTGATACCGACCTTCATGCCTACACCTCCTCCGGGCCAGTATACCCCTTAGCCCCCGCCTTGACACGTCAACCGGAAACCCATAGCTTGGTTGACGACCCGCCAAGGGCGGGGAAAGGAGGCGAAAGCGTGAAGACCGAGGTGTTGCCCTACACGCCGCTTATGAAGACCATTTGGCCCCAAAGGACCCTTTCCCGGGACCTCCTCCTCATCCTCGTGGGAAGCCTCTTCGTGGCCCTCACCGCCCAGATCGCCCTCCCCCTCCCCTTCACCCCGGTCCCCATCACCGGCCAGACCCTGGGCGTCCTCCTGGTGGGGGCGGCCCTGGGAAGCCGCCTGGGCTTCCTCGCCCTCCTCGCCTACCTCCTGGAGGGGGCCATGGGCCTCCCCGTCTTCGCCGGGGGAACGGGCGGGATCGCCAAAATCCTAGGGCCCACCGGAGGGTTCCTCCTGGCTTTCCCCCTGGCGGCGGGCCTCGTGGGGCTTCTGGTGGAGCGCTTCGGCCTGGACCGGGGCTTCTTCGGCACCCTCCTCGCCATGCTCCTGGGGAACGCCCTCCTCTACCTCGTGGGGCTTCCCTGGCTCGCCGCCTGGCTCATGGGCGCGGGGAAGTTCGGGGGCGTCTCCGCCCTCCTCGCCATGGGGCTTTTCCCCTTCATCCCCGGGGACCTGGTGAAGGCGGTCCTCGCCGCCCTCCTCTTCCCCACCGCCTGGCGCTTCCTGGGCCCGAGGTAATGCGCCTCGCCCTGGCCCACCTGGCCAAGCGGGAAAGCCTAAGGGAGCTCCTCCAGGCCCTCCGCCCCTGGCCCAAGAGGCCCGGGAGCGGGGGGCGGGGCTTTTGCTCCTCCCCGAGCTCGTCCTGGGCAAACGGGAGGACCCCGGGCTTCCCCAGGCCCTTAGGGAGCTTGCGGAAGAGGCGGGGCTTCTCCTCCTCGCGGGGCACCTCGCGGAAGGAGAAAACCGCCTGCAAGCCTTCCCCCAAGGCCCCGCCTACGCCAAGCTCCACCTCTACCGGGCGGAGGGGGAAGAGGGGGACGAGGGCCTCCGCCCCGGGGAAAGGCCCCTCCTCCTCCCTTGGGAGGGCCGGGCCTTCGGGCTTGCCCTCTGCTACGACCTGGACTTCCCCGAGCTCTTCCGGGCCTACGCCCTGAAGGGGGCGCAGGGGTTTCTCGTGGGGGCGGCCTGGCCCGGGGAGTACGCCGGGCTTTTGGAGGTCCTCGCCCGGGCCCGGGCGGCGGAGAACCAGGCCTACCTCTTCCTGGCGAGCCGCGCGGACACGGGAAGCCCCTCCCTCTTCGTCGCGCCCGACGGGCGGGTCTTGGCGCGGAGGGAGGAGGAAGGCCTCCTCGTCGCCGAGCCCGACTGGGGTTTCCTCGAGGCCTACCGCAAGAAGTACCCCCTCCTCCGCCACCGCCGGGAGGAGCTCTACCGGCTTTGGTAAGATGGCCCCCGTGCTGGAGAACCGCCGCGCGCGGCACGACTACGAGATCCTGGAAACCTACGAGGCGGGCATCGCCCTCAAAGGGACCGAGGTGAAGTCCCTGAGGGCGGGGAAGGTGGACTTCACGGGAAGCTTCGCCAGGTTTGAGGACGGCGAGCTTTACCTGGAAAACCTCTACATCGCCCCCTACGAGAAGGGCTCCTACGCCAACGTGGACCCGAGGAGGAAGCGGAAGCTCCTCCTGCACAAGCACGAGCTTAGGCGGCTTCTCGGCAAGGTGGAGCAGAAGGGCCTCACCCTGGTCCCCCTCAAGATCTACTTCAACGAGCGGGGGTACGCCAAGGTCCTCCTGGGCCTCGCCCGGGGGAAGAAGGCTTATGAAAAGCGGCGCGAGGACAAGAAGGAGGCGGTGCGCCGCGCCTTGGAGGAGCTATGAGGGCCCTCTTCCTCCTCTTCCTCGCCGCCTTCGCCCTGGCCCAGGCCCCCAAGCCCCTGAAGGTGGGGGAGCTTACCGGGGAAGCCCTCTACCCGGGAAACCGGGGGGTGTCCTACGGGGAGGTGGGGCTCGTGGCCCGGGGGCTCGGCCTCGCCCTCTGGCAGGGGGAGGGCCAGGTGGCCCTCGGGCTTGGGGCCCGCTACCGGACCTTCCCGGTGGAAGCGGACGAGGCCAAGGCCGCCTCCAGCCTCGCCGCCTGGCGCAAGGACGGGCGCGTCTACGTGCCCCTGCGCCCCCTAGCGGACGCCCTCGGCCTCTCCTACCAGGCCCAGGTGGGCATCCAGCTGGACCTCCCCTGGGCCCGGCTCCTCCAGGTGGAGGCCCGGCCCGAAGGCTACCTCCTCCGCTTCAGCCGGGAGGTGAACGCCGTGGTGCGGCCCGGGGGCGTCCTCTTCCTCATGGCCCAGGGGAGCCACCCCTCCCTGGTCCAGGAGGCCATGGGCCTCTTCCTCCCCCTCTCCCGCCCCCCGGAGCGGGTCTACTACCCCGGGGGCGGCCAGGTGGCCGTGGGCCTCACCCCCCTCCCCCTCCCCTCCCCCACCGTCCTCCTGGACCCGGGGCACGGCGGGGAGGACCCGGGCCTCGAGGTCCAGGGGCTGGCGGAGAAGGAGGTCGCCCTGGACCTCGCCCGCCGCGTGGCCGCCCTCCTGCCGGGCGCCCGGCTCACCCGGCAGGGCGACGAAACCCTGCCCCTGGAGGCGCGCCTCGCCCTGGCCCGCACCGCCTCCGTGGTGGTCTCCCTCCACATGGCCCGGGGCCGTGAGGTGCGCCTCTACCTTCCCAAGGACCGGACGAGCCCCCTCGCCCAAAGCCTCCCCCGCCTCGGCGACCTTCCCGAGGAACGGGCGAGGCTCCTTCGGGCCTACGCCGGGGACCCCGCCCGCCTCGCCCTGGCCCTGGAGCGGGCCCTCGCCGCCCAGGGGTTCGCCGTGGTCAAGGCCGAGGGGCCCTACGCCCTGACCCGGGTGGACGGGGCGGCGGTGCTTTTGGAGGTGGGGGCGGAAAGGCTGGGAACGGAGGAGGCCCGCGCCCTCGTGGCCCAGGCCATCGCCCAGGGGATCCGGGCCTACCTCGAGGGGGGCGCGCCGTGAGGAAGTACCTGAGCGTCTACAACCTCCTCGGCCTTCTCGTCTTCGCCCTGGGGCTTTTCGTCTACTGGCAAAGCCCCGTCCCCAACCCCCCCAAGGCCCTGCCCCTGCCCGCGGACGAGGCCGCGCGGGAGGAGAAGCTCACCCTGAACCTCTACCGCCCCGACCCGCCCCGGGGCTTCCTCCGGGAGCCCGTGGTCCTCGAGGTGGGCCTGGGGGAAAACCCCTACGAGAAGGCCCTCCTCGCCTGGGCCCAGGCCACGGGAAGCCCCACCCCCCTGGGCCTCTTCGCGGCGGAGGGGCGCCTCGTGGTGGACCTGCCCGAGGACTTCGTCCGGGGGCTGGACGCCGAAGGGGAGGTCTACCGCCTCTACAGCCTCGCCTACACCCTCCTCGCCACCTTCCCCGAGGGCAGCGAGGTGCGCTTTCTGGTGGAAGGACAGCCGAGCCCCGGCCTCGCCCACCTGGACCTGGAAGTCCCCGTACGCCTGCCATGAGCGAGACCTGGCGCCTGGACCGCCTCGTCCTCCAGGGGTTTAAGTCCTTCGCCGACCGGACCCTCCTGGACTTCCCCGACCCCGTCACGGGGATCATCGGCCCCAACGGCTCCGGGAAGAGCAACCTGGTGGAGGCCATCCGCTTCGTCACCGGAAGCCGCGCCCAGGACCTGAGGGGGGAGGAGCTCAAGGCCCTTCTCTTCCACGGCGCCAAGACCCGTCCCCCCCAGGGCGTGGCCGAGGTGCGCCTGGAGCTCTCCCGGGGCCGGGAGCGCCTGGTGGTGGAGCGGCGCATTGAGGGGGACCGAAGCCAGCTCCGGGTGAACGGCCGCCCCACGAGCGCCAAGGCCCTCGCCCTCCACCTCGCGGGCACCGGGCTCGGCCGGGGCGGGTACGCCGTGGTGGGCCAGGGGGAGGTGGGCGCGGTGCTGGAGTCCCCCGAGGCCCAGCTCCTCGCCCACCTGGAGGAGGCGGCGGGGCTCAGGCCCGTGGCCGAGGCCGTCCGCCTCACCGAGGAGCGCCTGGCCCAGGCGGCGGCCCTGGTGGAGGAGCGGGAAAAGGCCCTAAAGGCCCTGAAGGAGGAGGTGGAGGCCCTGGCGCGGGAGGCCGACCGGGCGAAAAGGGCCCGGGAGCTGAGCCTGCTTAGGCTCAGGCTCAAGCGGAGCCTCCTCCTCGCCCGGAAGGAGGCGCTGGCGGAGGAAGCCCAGGGGATCCGGTCCCGCCTTAAGGCGCTGGAGGCCGAGCTCCAAGGGCTCCAGGAGGCCATGGAGGCCCTCCTCTCCCGCAAGCGGGGCCTCCTCGCCGAGGAGGAAGGGCTCCGCCACGCCCTGGAGGAGGCCCACCTCGCCCTCAAGGAGCGGGAGGGGCTTATGGGGGAGGCCGGGTCCTTGCGCCGCGTCCTCCAGGCCCTGGACCGGCCCCCTCCTCCCGAACCCGGCCCCGAGCCCCCAAGGCCGGAAGAAGCCCCCGAGGCCCTGAGGGCCAGGCTCCGCAGCCTCAGGGAGGAGATCCGGCGCAAAGAGGCCGAGGTCCAAAGGACGGAGGAAGCGCGCCGCCGATACGAGGCCGAGCGGGCCCGGTACGAGGAAAGGCTCGCCGCCCGCCTCGAGGCCCTCAGGGAGCGGGAGGCCCTAAGGCCCGAGGTGGAGGCCCTGGAAGAGGAGGTGGCCCGGCTCGCCGCGAGGCTTCGGGAGCGGGAGGGGCTGGAGGCGAGGCTCAAGGAGGTGGAGGCCCAGCGAAAAGGCGTGGCCAAAGAGCGGGAGCGCCTCCACCGCCTGGTGGAAAGCGGGGCCGACCTCCACGAGGGGCCGAGGCGGGTCCGGGGCCTTTCGGGGGTGCTCGGCGTGGTGGCCGACCTCCTCCGCCCCGAGCCCGGGCTGGAGCAAGCCCTGGAAGCGGCCCTCGGCCCCAGGCTCCAGTGGGTTCTGGTGGAGGACGAGGAGGCGGCCAAGAGGGCCATCGCCCACCTGAAGCGGGTGGGGGGGCGGGCCACCTTCCTCCCCCTCACCCTCCTCCGCCCCCGCCCCCTCCCCGAGCCCAAGCCCTTCCCCGGCCTCTTGGGCCCCGCCCGCGCCCTGGCCCGCCTGCGCCTTCCCGGCCTGCCGGAGGAGGCGGTGCTCGGCGTCCTCTTCGGGGACACCCTGGTCTTCCAGGACCTGGACCGGGCCCTCGCCTACCTGAGGGCAGGGGGAGGGGAACGCCTCGTGACCCTGGAGGGGGAGGTGGTGGAGCGCACGGGGGCCATCACCGGGGGGAGGGTCCGCGCCGGGGGGGAGGCCCTCTCCCTAAGGCGGCGGCTTGACGAGGCGGAGACGGAGGAAAGGGCCCTCGCCCGGGAGGCCCAGGCCCTAAGGGAACGGCTCTCCGCCTTCCCCCACCCCAGGGCCCTGGAGGAGGCCAAGGCCCGGCTCCTCTCCCTCCGGGCCCGGCTGGAAAGGCCCCTCCCCCCCGAGCCCAAGCCCCCGGAGCCGCCGGAGGCGCACGAGGCTCAGGGCCTCGAGGCCCTCCGCGAGGAGGCGGCCCGCCTCGAGGCCCTCCTCCAGCAGGCGGAGGCCCACGCCCGCTTCTTGGAAAGGAAGCGGGCCTGGGAGGAGTGGGAAAGGCTTCAGGAGGAGGCGGCGCGGGTCCGGGCCCGGCTTGCGGAGCTGGAGAAGGCCTTAGAGGCCACCCGCCCCCTGGCGGAAAGGGCCCGGTCCCTGGAGGAAGGGGCGCGGAAGCTCCGGCAGGCCCTCAAGGCCCTGGCGGAGGAGGAGACCCGGCTCCTCACCCGGCAAAACCACCTCCTCGCCGAGCGGGAGCACCTCCGCCTCACCCTGGCCCGGCGGGAGGCGGCCTGGGAAGAGGTGGAGCGGGAGCTCGCCGAGCTCCCCGAGCTTCCCCGCCTGGAAGGAACCCCACGCGCCCTCCAGGCCCGCCTCGCCCAAGCGGAGGCGGAGCTAGAGGCCCTGGGCCCGGTGAACGCCCTGGCGGAAAGGGCCCTGGCCGAGGCCGAGGAAAAGCTTAAGGCGCGCCAGCGGGAGCTGGACGAGGCCGTGGAAGCCCTTCTCCGCCTCGAGGCCGAGGCCAAAGGGGTGGAGGCCGAGCACCAGAAGCGCTTGGAGGAGGCCTTCGCCCGCTTCCAGGAGGCCTTCCGCCGCTACGGGGAGGCCCTGCTCGGCGGGCGGGCGGAGGTGCGCCGGACGGCGCGGGGGCTGGGCCTCGTGGTCACCCCAGCGGGGAAGCGCACCCAGGACCTCCGCCTCCTCTCCCTGGGGGAGAAGACCCTCGGGGCCCTGGCCTTCCTCTTCGCCCTGGGGGAACTCCAAGGCGGGCTTCCCATCGCCGTCCTGGACGAAGTGGACGCCGCCTTGGACGAGGCGAACCTCCTGCGCTTCACGCGCTTTTTGCGCTCGGGGCGCCAGTTCCTCCTGGTGACCCACCAGAAGCGGACCATGGAGGCCTGCCACGCCCTCTACGGCGTCACCAGCGAGGAGGGGGTGAGCCGGGTCTACGCCATCCGCAAGGAGGTGGTCCATGACCTTTGAGGAGTACCAAAAGGAAGCCCAGAAGACCGCCCTCTACCCCGAGGCCTACCGCCTGGTCTACCCCGCCCTGGGCCTCGCGGGGGAGGCCGGGGAGCTCGCCAACAAGGTGAAGAAGGTCCTGCGCGACCACGGGGGGCGCCTCAGCGAGGAGGCGCGGGAGGCCATTCTCGCCGAGCTCGGGGACGTGCTCTGGTACGTGGCCCAGGTGGCCACGGACCTGGGGGAAAGCCTCGAGGCCGTGGCCCAGGCCAACCTGGCGAAGCTCCGCTCCCGCAAGGAACGGGGCAGGCTGGGAGGGGACGGGGACGACCGCTAATGCGAACCGCCCCCCGGAGCTTCCGGGGGGCGGCCATCCCAATCCCTCAGTCAAACAGGTCAAAGAGCTTCATGAAGCCTTTTTTCCTCTTGTAGGGCTTGCCCTCCTTGCGGTAGAAGCCCTCCAGCTCCTCCTCGTAGCGGCGCTCCACCTCCTCGGCCTCGGCCAAAAGCTTTTCCAGCTCCCCCTTGTCCAGCCACACCCCGCCGCACTGGGGGCAGACGTCTATCAGGACACCGCGCCGCTCCACCTCCCGCATGCCCACCTGGCAGTTGGGGCAAAGAAGCAGGGGCATCTACTCCTCCCTCCGGCCGAAGAGGCCCAGGAGGCTCGCGTAGTAGAGGATCGTGGCCAAGGAACCCGCCAAGGCGGCCACGTAGGTGAGGGCGGCCCAGGTGAGGACCTGCCGGGCCGGGCGCATCTCCTCCGGCCTGAGGAAGCCCATGCGCCTTAGGAACTCCAGGGCCCTCTTGGAAGCGTCAAACTCCACGGGCAGGGTGATGAGCTGGAAGAGGGCCACCGCCAGGTACAGGTAGAGGCCGAGCTTGGCGAGGCCCAAGGCCCCGAGGAAGAGGCCGGCGAGGACCAGGATGGGCCCCAGGTTGCTCCCCAGGCTCGCCGCAGGGAGCAGGCTCGCCCGCACCCTAAGCCAGGCGTAGCCCCGGGCGTCCTGCACCGCGTGCCCCACCTCGTGGGCGGCCACGGCCAAGGCGGCGAGGCTGGGCGAGGCGTAGTTGGGCTCGGAAAGCCGCACGGCCTTGGCCTGGGGGTCGTAGTGGTCCGTGAGGGCTCCGGGCACGGGCTCCACCCGGACGTGGGTGAGGCCGTGGGCGTCCAGGATCGCCCGGGCCACCTCGGCCCCCGTAAGCCCCCGGCTGTTCGCCACCCGGCTGTAGCGGGCAAAGGTGGCCTGCAGACCCCCTTGGATGGCCAGGCTGGCCACGAAGACCAGGATCATGAGCAAGAACGCGAGCGTGTCCATGGCTCCCTCCTTCCGGGGAGTAGCAGAGAGACGAGGCCACCCAAACGGTGGTCTCGCCATGCGCCTAAAGGCGCCCCAGCCGACCGGGGATGCCTCCCGTCCTGACGATCGGCTGGCCCCGCTTTCGGGGCGGCTACTCCCCGGAACTCACTTTATAACAAGGAGCCGTCCCCCCTGCAACTACCGGACGAGGAGGACGGGGCAGGGGGCCTCGGCCACCACCCGTTGGCTCTGGCTTCCCAGGAAGAGGCTCCCCAAAGCCCCAAGCCCCCGGGTGCCCATGACGATGAGGTCGGCCTTCTCCGCCCGGGCCGCCTGGAGGATGGCCTCGGCAGGCACCCCCTCCAGGAGGAGGGCGTCTTCCTTGGGGACGCCGGTGAGGGCCCGGGCCTCCTCGAGGACCCCCTCCGCCCGTTCCAGGCGGCGCCTCAGGGCCTCCTCAAAGAAGGGCTCCCCCAGGTAGTCGGGCACGGGCTCGTAGGCGTGGACCACGATGAGCCTCGCCCCGTGGGCCTCCGCCTCGGCCTTGGCCACCTCCGCCGCCCGCCTCGCGTGCTCCGAGCCGTCGTAGGCCAGGAGGATGGTCTTGAACATGCTCCTAGTTTACCCGCTTCCTCGGCCCCCGGACCCTCCTCTGGGGCCCCCATGCTGGTCTAAGCCAGCATGGGGTGGTCAAGCCTGGGGGCGGGTCTCCGAGGGAAGCTCCACCTTGCGGCCGCAGCGGCAGGTCTCCCCCTCAATGCGGGCGAGGGTGCCGTCCCCCTTGGGGTAGAGCCAAAGCGTCCCGCAGTCGGGGCAGCGCACCTCGGCCACCAGGGAGCGGACCTCCTCCGGGGAGAAGCGGTAGACCTCCCCGCACCAGTGGCAGACCACCTCCGCCCCGCCGTCCTTCACGATCATGTCCTCCCGCTCCTCCGGAGTGAAGAAGACCAGGGCCTCCAGGGCCTTCTCCCGGTTGCAGCGGCAGCGGAAGCGGGCGGGGATCTCGTTCTGGAAGTAGCCCAGGGCGCGGAGGTCGGTGCGCTCAAAGCCCAGGCCCGCAAGAAGGGCCTCCAAAGCCCCCTCCAGGCCCCGCTCCCGAAGGAGGGGGGTGAGGCCGGGGAGGTCCTTCAGGTTGGCCTCGAGGCGGTCCAAAACCTCTTCCCTGGCCCCGGGCATCACCTGGACGGCCACGCCCCCCGCCACCTCCACCTCCCCTTCTCCCTTGACCCGCACGCCGAGGAGGACGGCGGAAGGGATCTGCTCCGACTGCCAGAGGTAGTGGGCGAGGTCCTCGGCGATCTCCCCCGAGACCAGGGGGACGGTGCTCGTATAGACCTCCCCGCTCGGCAGGCTCCGGTCCACCCGAAGCGCCCCGGCTCCCACAAGCTCCCCCACGTTGAGCTTCCCGTCCTCCCTCAAGGGGACCTCGGCCCTGGGGTTCTTCACGTAGCCCCGCACGTGCCCAAAGGCGTCCGCCTCTACCACAAGCCCCCCCAAGGGCCCCGTCCCCTCCACGCGGAGGGTGATCCGCTCCTTGGGGGTCTTGAGGAGGAGCTGGGCCAAAAGGAGGGCCCCGGTCATGGCGCGGCCAAGGGCGGCCGTGGCCGTGGGGGAAAGGCCGTGGCGCAGCCGCGCCTCCTCCACCACGTCCGTGGTCTCGGCGGCCACCACCCTCAGATCCCCCTCCCCGGCCAGGCCCCTAAGGATCCGTCCCATACCCCGCCATTATGCCACGGGCCCTATAATCGCCCTATGGGCCTGGTCATCTACGACACCCTGGCGCGCCGCAAAGTGCCCTTTGAGCCCGCGGTCCCCGGCCACGTGGGGATCTACGTCTGCGGCCCCACGGTCTACGCCGACCCCCACCTGGGCCACGCCCGGGGTCCCGTGGTCTACGACGTCCTGAGGCGCTACCTCCTCCACAAGGGCTACAAGGTGCGCTTCGTCTCCAACATCACCGACGTGGGCCACCTCACCGACGACGCCGACGAGGGCGAGGACAAGATCGTGAGGCGGGCCAAGCTGGAACGGCTTGAGCCCATGGAGGTGGCCGAGAAGTACACCTGGAGCTACTTTGACGCCATGCAGGCCCTGAACGTCCTCAGGCCCTCCATCGCCCCGAGGGCTTCAGGCCACATCCCGGAGATGCTGGAGCTCACGGAAAGGCTTCTTGCGCGGGGGGTGGCCTACGAGCGGAAGGGAAGCGTCTACTTCCGGGTGCGCTCCTTCCCCGAGTACGGGAAGCTCTCAGGAAAG
Source organism: Thermus thermophilus HB8 (assembly GCF_000091545.1). Taxonomy (GTDB): domain Bacteria; phylum Deinococcota; class Deinococci; order Deinococcales; family Thermaceae; genus Thermus; species Thermus thermophilus. The sequence goes on along the minus strand of NC_006461.1, from coordinate 855,201 downwards.
CGCCTGGAGGAGCTCAGGGCGGGGGCCCGGGTGGAGGTGCGGGAGGAGAAGGAAGACCCCCTGGACTTCGCCCTCTGGAAGGCGGCCGAGCCCGGGCACATCATGCGCTGGAAGAGCCCCTGGGGGGAGGGGTACCCCGGCTGGCACATTGAGTGCACGGCCATGAGCCTCAAGTACCTGGGGGAAGGCTTTGACCTCCACGCCGGGGGGATTGACCTGCAGTTTCCCCACCACGAGTGCGAGATCGCCCAGGCGGAGGCCGCGGGCTTCCGCTTCGCCCGGCACTGGATGCACCACAACCACGTCCTCCTGGAGGGGGAGAAGATGGCCAAGAGCACGGGGAACCTCGTCCTCCTCCACGACCTCCTCGAGGCCCACGAGCCCATGGCCCTCCGCTTCTACCTCCTCCAGACCCACTACCGGAGCCCCATGGACTTCACCTGGGAAGGGCTGGAAAGCGCCAAAAGGGGGTATGGCCGCCTCCTCCACGCCTACCGGGAGGTGCGGGGGCGCAAGAAGACCGCACCCCCCGGCACCACCCCCGAGCTGGAAAGGGCCCTGGACGCCCTGGAAAAGGCCTTCATGGAGGCCATAGAGGACGACCTCTCCACTCCCGAGGCCCTGGCCGCCCTCTTCGCCTTCCTCCCCGAGCTCCACAAGCTCCTCCCCGAGGCCAAGGCGGAAAGCCTCGCCCGGGCCGAGGCGGTCTTCCACACCTTGGGGGAAGGGATCCTCGGCCTCTTTCCCGAGAGGGTCCTGGAGGAAAGGGTCTCCGGGCCCCTCCTCGAGGGCCTCATCGCCCTCCTCCTGGAGCTTAGGGAAGAGGCGAGGCGGGCCAAGGACTACGAAAAAAGCGACCTCATCCGGGAAAGGTTAAGGGCCCTCGGCGTCATCGTGGAGGACACCAAGGAGGGCCCGAGGTGGCGCCTGGAGCGCTAAAGAGCCCCCGTGCGGGGCAAGCCCGCACGGGGGGTAAGATCACCCCACGCTGGCGTCAGCGCGGGATGGGGTAGCCCCCGGCCTCCAGCACCGCCTCCGCCGCCTGGCGGCGCAGGGCCACGAGGTCCACGGGCTCGCGCTTCGTGAGCCTGCGGGCGGCGGAGTAGACCACCCGGGCCTCGTCCCCTTCCACGAGGCGGGGCAGCACGGAAAGCGCCCCCGCCTGGGCCCGGTCCAGGGCCTGGGCCAGGTAGATGCGGGCAAGGACCGGGGCAAGCCCGCCAAGCCGCCTGGCCCGGAGGAGGGCGCTCTCTGCGGCGTAGGCGTCAATGAGGATGTCGGCCACGGCCCCCAGCACCTCCTGCTCCTCCTCCACGCCCTGACCGTACTTCTGCACGGCGAGGCCCGCCACCATGAGGGCGAGCTTCTTCAGGTTTTGGACCTGGTGGAGCTCGAGGTCCTCGGGCTCCTCAAAGCTCGGCTCCAGAAGCTCCTTCTGAAGGCGCTGGGCGGCCTGCATGAGGGGGAGCTGGCCCTTCAGGGCCCGGCGGAGGAGCATGCCGGGGATGAGGAGGCGGTTGATCTCGTTGGTGCCCTCAAAGATGCGGTTGATGCGGGCGTCGCGGTAGGCCCTCTCAATGGGGTACTCCTGGGAGTAGCCGTAGCCCCCGTGGATCTGCACCCCCTCGTCCACCACGTAGTCCAGAACCTCGGAGCCCAGCACCTTGATGATGCTGGCCTCCACGGCGTACTCCTCAATGCCCGCCATCACCGCTTCCGGGCCCTTCTTGCCCAAAAGGGCCTCGTCAATGAGGCCCACGGTGCGGTAGACGGCGCTCTCCGCGGCGTAGATGCGGCTCGCCATCTCGCCGAGCTTCTGCTGGATGAGGCCGAAGCGGCCGATGGGGCGGCCGAACTGCACCCTCTGGGTGGCGTACTGGGCGGAAAGCTCTAAGGCCCTTTTCGCCCCGCCCACGGCCCCCGCCCCGAGCTTGTAGCGGCCCACGTTGAGGACGTTGAAGGCGATCTTGTGCCCCTTGCCGATCTCCCCGAGGACGTTCTCCACGGGCACCTTGACGTCCTCCAGGATCACCTGCCGGGTGCTGGAGGCCTTGATGCCCATCTTCTTCTCCTCGGGGCCGAAGGAGAGGCCCGGGGTGTCCCGCTCCACCAGGAAGGCGGTGAAGTGCTCCCCGTCCACCTTGGCGAAGACGGTGAAGAGGTGGGCGAAGCCCGCGTTGGAGATCCACTGCTTCACCCCGTTCAGGATGTAGTGCTTGCCGTCCTCGGAGAGCGTGGCCCGGGTCTTGGCGGCGAGGGCGTCGGAGCCCGAGCCCGGCTCCGTGAGGCAGTAGGCGGCGATCCACTCGCCGCTTGCGAGCTTGGGAAGGTACTTGCGCTTCTGCTCCTCGGTGCCGAAGTAGACGAGGGGCAGGGTGCCGATGGAGGTGTGGGCGCCGTAGGTGACGGAGAAGCCCCCGCTTCCGGAAAGCTCCTCGGCCACCACGGTGGAGATCACCTTGGGCAGGTCCAGGCCGCCGTACTCCTCGGGAACGTCAATGGCCAGAAGCCCGAGCTCCCCCGCCTTGCGCATCAGGGGCACGTTGAGCTCAAGCTCCCCGTGCTCCATCCGCTCCAGGAGGGGAAGCACCTCCCGCTCCACGAAGGTACGGGTGGTGCGGGCGATCTCCTTGACGCTCTCGTCAAAGTCCTCCGGGGTGTAGACCCGCTCCGGGACCTCAAGAAGCCAGCCGCCGCCTTTCTGCCAGAGCTTTTTTTCCTCGGTCATGGTTCTCCTCCTTAAGCCGGATAGACCTCAAACACGCCCGCGGCGCCCATGCCGCCGCCGATGCACATGGTGACGAGGCCGTACCCCCCACCCCGCCGGGATAGCTCGCTCAAGAGCTGTGCGGTGAGCTTGGCCCCCGTGGCCCCCAGGGGGTGGCCTAAGGCGATGGCCCCGCCGTTGACGTTCGTTTTCTCCTCGGGCATCTCCAGGACCCGCATCACCGCCAGGACCTGGGCGGCGAAGGCCTCGTTGAACTCAATGAGGGCGATCTGGTCCAGGGTAAGCCCCGCGCGCTGCAGCGCCTTGGGCACCGCCTTCACCGGGCCGATCCCCATCACGTCGGGCTCCACCCCGGCCACGGCGAAGCTCACAAAGCGGGCGAGGGGCTTGAGGCCCAGGGCCTCCGCCTTCTCCCGGCTCATGACCACCACCGCCGCCGCCCCGTCGGAGTAGGGGCTGGAGTTGCCCGCGGTCACGGTGCCGTTCTTCTTAAAGGCGGGCCTCAGCTTGGCCAGGGCCTCGAGGCTGGTGTCGGGGCGGACCGTCTCGTCCCGATCAAAGACGACCTCCTCCACCTCCTTCTTGGTCCCGCGGTAGGTGACCTTAGGCACCCGGATGGGGACCACTTCAGGGAAGCGCCCCTCGGCCCAGGCCTGGGCCGCCTTCTGGTGGCTCCTCAAGGCCCACCTGTCCTGGTCCTCGCGGCTTATGCCGAAGCGCTCCGCCACCCTTTCGGCGGTGAAGCCCATGCCGATGTAGGTGGAGTAGGTCTCGGGGCTCCACTCCGTGGGGGTGAGGTCGGGGTGGAGCCTGGTGTGGAAGCCCGACATGGGCACCTGGCTCATCATCTCCACCCCGCCCGCCAAGACGGCGTCCGCCATCCCCGTCATCACCGCCTGGGCGGCCATGGCGATGGTCTGGAGGCCGCTGGAGCAGAAGCGGTTGATGGTGGCCCCCGCCACCTCCACCGGGAAGCCCGCCCGGAGGAGGGCGAGCCTGGCGATGTTCAGCCCCTGGGCCGCCTCGGGCATGGCGCACCCCCAGAGGACGTCCTCAAGCTCCTTGGGGTCCAGGCCCACCCGCTCCACCGCCGCCCGCATCACCTGGGCGGAGAGGTCCACGGGGTGGAGGGTGGCCAAGGCCCCGTTCTTCTTGCCCCGGGCCACGGGGCTCCGCACTGCGCTTACGATGACCGCTTCCCGCATCTTCTCCCCCTTAGTTCCTGAGAGGCTTCCCCGTCTTCAAGGTGTAGGCGATGCGCTCCTGGGTCTTCCGGGTGCCGAGGAGCTTCAAGAAGGCCTCGCGCTCCAGGTCCAGAAGGTCCCACTCGGAGACCTCCCGCGCCGGGCCTTCCCCGCCGGAGAGGACGTAGGCGATCTCCAGGCCGATTTTCATGTCGTGGTCCGTGATCTCCCCCGCCTCGCGGAAGGACCAGACGGCGTAGCGGAGGTTGCCCAGGGCCTCGCTCCCCAAGACCCGGATCCTCGGGGGCAGGGGCGGGCGGTAGTCGGGGGCGAGCTCCAAAACCCGCCTCTTGGCGTCGGCGATGAGGAAGTCCCGGTTCATGCTGATCCCGTCCCCGTCCCGGAGGAAGCCCATCTTGCGGGCCTCGAGGGCGCTCGTGGAGGTCCTGGCCATGGCGATGAGCTGGAAGGCCCGCTTCACCGCCTCAAAGGGGTCGGCCTCCTCGTAGGGCGCAAGCTCTTGGGTGAAGCGGAGGAGCATCTCCTTGGTGCCGCCTCCCGCGGGCAAAAGCCCCACCCCGGCCTCCACCAGGCCCATATAGAGCTCGGCGTGGGCCTGGACCCGGTCGGCGTGCAGGGTGAACTCCGCCCCGCCCCCCAAAGTCAGGCCGAAGGGCGCCACCACCACGGGGAAGGGGCTATAGCGGAGGGACATGGAGGCCTTCTGGAACTGGCGCACCGCCAGGGCGAGCTCGTCCCAGTCCCCCTCCTGGGCCAGGGAGAGGATGAGGGCCAGGTTGGCCCCGGCGGAGAAGGCCCTCGGGTCCTCGTTGCCGATGACGAGGCCCAGGTAACCCTTCTCCTCCACAAACTCCAGGCTCTTCTGGAGCATGCGGATGACCCCCTCCCCGATGGCGTTCATCTTGGTGCGGAACTCCAGAAGGGCCACCCCATCCCCCAGGTCCAGAAGGGCCGCCTCCTTGCCCTCCAAGAGGGTCTTGCCCTCGGACTTGAGGGCCTTTAGGGAGATGACGCCCTCCCGCTTGGGCAAGGGGTGGTAGGCCCCGTCAAACCCCAGGTAGGCGCCGTCTTTGTAGAAGGTGCCCTGGGCCTTCCCGAGGAGCTCGGGAACCTCCAGGCCGTATTCGGCGAAAAGGGCCTCCACCCGGGAAAGCCCCACGGCGTCCATGTTCTTGAAGGGCCCCTCCTCCCACCCGAAGCCCCACTCCAGGGCCTGGTCCACGGAGACGAGGTCGTAGGCGATCTCCGGGGCCTTCTCCAGGGTGTAGTGGGCGGTCCTGGCGAAAAGCTCCCGGAGGAAGGCCCCGTACTTACCGGGAAGGTCCAAGGCCTTGGCAAGGCGCTCCCTCAGGGGAAGGTCCCGGAGGGCGCGAAGCTCGGGAAGCTCCAGCTTGGTCCGGGGGGCGTAATCCAAGGTCCGGTAGTCCAGGGTGTAGATCTCCCCGTTCACCCGCTTGTAGAACCCGGCCCCCGCCTTCTCTCCGAGGCGGCCCTCCTCCACGAGCCGGTGGACCCACTCGGGAAGGGCGAAGTCCTCCCCGGTGGCCTGGGCGAGCTCCTCGGTCACGAGCTTGAGCACGTCCAGGCCCGTGAGGTCGGCGGTGCGGAAGGTGGCGGAGTTGGGGCGGCCGAGGAGGGGCCCGGTGAGGGCGTCCACCTCGTCAATGGTGAGGCCGTGCTTCTCCATGAGGCGCACGGCCTGCACCATCCCGTAAACCCCGAGGCGGTTGGCGATGAAGCCGGGGGAGTCCTTGGCGAGGACGGTCCCCTTGCCCAGAATGCGCTCCCCGAAGCGGCGGATCTCCTCGAGGACCTTGGGGTCGGTCTCCGGGGTGGGGATGAGCTCCAGGAGGTGGAGGTAGCGGGGCGGGTTGAAGAAGTGCGTCCCGAGGAAGCGGCGGCGGAAGCCCTCGGAGCGCCCCTCCAGGAGAACCCTCATGGGGATGCCGCTGGTGTTGGAGCTGACGATGGCGGTGGGTTTCAAAAGGTTTTCCAGGCGGGCGTAAAGGGCCTGCTTGGGTTCTGGCTTCTCAACGATGGCCTCCACCACCCAGTCGCAGTCCCTGAGCTTTTCCAGGTGGTCCTCGGTGTTGCCGATCTCAATGTAGCGGGCCCGCTCGGGGTCCATGAAGGCCGCGGGCCTGGCCTTGAGGGCGCGCTCCAGGCCCCTTTTGGCGTACTCGTTCCGGTCCTCCTTCCCGGGGATGTCCAGGAGCACCACCGGGATCCCGGCGCTGGCCACCAGGGCGGCGATCCCGCTACCCATGGTCCCCGCGCCTACCACGCCTACCTTCTTGATCATGGGCACCTCCTTATACTCAGTCAAAGTTTAACCCCAGACGCCCCGCCTGTCAAAGGGCCGCACGGGCGGGGTCCCCCAGGCTGTTTCCCGCCCAGGCCGGGCCTCGGCCAAGCGCCCAACCGCGGCGAAAACCGAGGTGGGGGCCCCAAACGCCCTCCACAGCTCGGGTCCGGACGCTCCGAGGCCATCAACGTGCGGGCCCCTAGAGGTCGGCGAAGAGGTAGAGCACCTCCATCAGGGCCTCGGGGTAGTCCCGGGGCCTCAGGCCCTTCTTCTCCAGGCGGAACCCGGGCGGGTACTGCGTAAGCTCCACCCGGTAGGGAAGCCCCTTGAGGCCGCGGGCGTCGTAGTCCAGGGGGTAGCGGGGGAAGACCACCTCCAGGTGGGTGAGGCCCTCCGTGATGGACACCACCCCCTTCCTCTCCGCCACCAGGCGGAGCCGGGCGAGGGCCACGAAGTTCTCCGCCTCCTCAGGAAGGGGCCCGTAGCGCTCTTTGAGCTCCCGCACCAGGCGGGAAAGCTCGGCGAGGCTTTTCGCCTCGGCAAAACGGCTGTAGTAGCGGCTCCTGGCCTCGAGGCTCCCCACGTACTCCGCGGGCAGCCGGGCGGAGAGGGCGAGGTCCAGGGTCACGTGCCGCCGCTCCTCCTTGGCCTCCCCCTTGAGCTTGCGGATGGCCTCTTCCAGAAGCTCGGTGTAGACCTCGAGGGAAAGCGCCCGGATGTGCCCGTGCTGCTCCGGCCCCAAAAGGTTCCCCACGCCCCGGATTTCCATGTCCCTTTCGGCCAGGAGGTGGCCCGAGCCCAGATCGGAGAGGTCGGCGATGGCGGCGAGGCGCTTCTCCGCGGCCTCGGTGAGGCGAGGCGGGTGGAAGAGGTAGGCGTAGGCCTCCTCCTCCCTCCGCCCCACCCGGCCCCGGAGCTGGTACAAGGTGGCGAGGCCCAGGCGGTCCGCCCGCTCAATGAGGATGGTGTTCGCCTCGGGCACGTCCAGGCCCGCCTCAATGATGGTGGTGGCGAGGAGGACGTCGTACGCCCCTTCGGCGAAGAGGAGCATGGTCTCCTCAATGAGGCTTTCGGGCATCTGGCCGTGGACCACCCCGATGCGGGCCTCGGGGACGAGGTTTTCCAGAAAGCGCCGCCTGGCCTCTATGGAGGCCACCCGGTCGTGGACGTAGAAGACCTTGCCCCCACGCTCCAGCTCAAAGAGGATGGCCTCCCGCACCAAGAGGGGATCAAAGGGAGCGAGGAAGGTCTTGATGGGCTTGCGCCCCGGGGGCGGGGTCTGGATGCTGGAAAGGTCTTTGAGGCCCACCAGGGCGGAGTAGAGGGTGCGGGGGATGGGGGTGGCGGAGAGGTAGAGGGTGTCCACCTCCGCCTTGAGCTCCCGGATCCTCTCCTTTTGGGCCACGCCGAAGCGGTGCTCCTCGTCCACGATGAGGAGGCCGAGGTCCCTGAAGCGCACGTCCTCCTGGAGGAGGCGGTGGGTGCCGATGACGATGTCCACCGTCCCCTCGGCGAGGCCTTTTAGGATGGCCTCCTCCTCCTTGGGCGGGGTGAAGCGGGAGAGGACCGCAACCCTCACGGGAAGCCCCTGGAAGCGCTCCCTAAAGGTCTTCCCGTGCTGCTCGGCGAGGAGGGTGGTGGGCACGAGGAAGGCCACCTGGGCCCCGTGCCCCACCACCCGGTGGGCGGCCCTCAGGGCCACCTCCGTCTTGCCGAAGCCCACGTCCCCCGAGACCAGGCGGTCCATGGGGTGGGGGCTTTCCAGGTCGCGGAGGACCTCCTCCAGGGCCCGCTTCTGGTCGGGGGTGAGCTCGTAGGGGAACCCCTTCTCCACCAGAGGATCCCACTCGGGCAAAGGGGGAAAGGCCCGGCCCGGGGTGGCCTTGCGCTTGGCCTGGAGGACGAGGAGGCGCCCAGCCAGCTCCTCCACGTCCTTCCGCGCCCGCTCCTTGGCCCTTTGCCACTCGTTCTTGCCCAGGGAGGAAAGCTCCGGGGGGTCGTCGGTGGTCCCGGGGTGGCGCTTGAGGAGGGGAAGCTGCTCCACGGGGAGGTAGAGCTTCCCTTCCCCCTTGTAGCGCAGGACCAGGTAGTCCCGCTTGACCCCCAGGACCTCCCGGGTCTCGAGGCCCAGGTACTGCCCGACGCCGTGCTCCGGGTGGATGAGGTAGTCCCCTGGGGAAAGGGCCCCGGGGTCGCTGAGCCCCTCCCCTACCCGGACCCTGGCCCGCACCCCCCCGGTGGCGAAGACCAGGGCCTCGGTGAGGAGGACCCACTCTCCCCACTCCGCCCCGCCCTCAAAGTCCCCGGGGAGGAGGGCAAGCCGCCCCTTGGGGCCGGGGAAGCGGTCCAGGATGAGGGGCGAGAAGGCCTGGAGGCGCCTTTTGAGGTACTCCAAGGTGCGGGCGTGGCCCACGAAGAGGTGGACCCGCTTCCCCTCGGCAAGCCAGCGGGCGAGGTCCTTTTCCAGGGCCTTCAGGCTTCCCCGGTAAGGAGGAAGGGGCCTCGCCCCGAGCTCCAAGGGGGGGAGCTCCACCCCGCCGCCCAGGGCCACCCAGGGCCTTCCCGCGAGGAGGGGCCAAAGGGCCTTGGGGGCGAGGGCGGGGGTGTCCAGGTAGACGGGGCCAGGGAAGTGGAGGACCTTCTTGGAGGTGAAGCCCTCCGCCTTCCCCGGCTTGGGCAGAAGGACGTGGCGCCGCCTTTCCTCCCCCCGGACCACAAGCCTTTCCAGCTCGTCCCCGAAGAACTCCAGGCGCACCTCGCCGAGCTCCACCACCTCCCCCAGGACGCGGTAGTCCTCGTCCCGGGCGTAGCCCAGCTTGAGGAGGCGGGAGAGGAGGGCCTCCCGGGGGTAGGCGCGGCCCACCTCCAGAAGAAGCCGCCAGGCCTCAGGGTCCTCGGGGAAGGGGCTTAGGGCCTCCTCGTAGGAGAGGACGAAGAGGGCTTTTTCCTCCAGGGCCTCGAGGCCGGGGTTCACGTAGACCTTGGCCCCGAAGGCGGAGAGGTCCCGGTAGCGCCTAAGCCGCGCCTCGGGGACGAGGAGGAGGGCCGGGGGGGCCTCCTGGGCGAAAAGCAAGGCCGCCCCCACCTGCGGGAGCGCCAGGCGGTGGCCGTAGATCCTCTCTAGCGCGATTTCCATGCCGACGCGGCCCCGAAGGGCCAAGGGCTATTCTAGCGCGTAGGCGTGGACCGCGAGCGCCCCCAGGCCCACGTTGGCGGCGATGGTGGCCCCGGAGCGGGTGACCCTGCCCCGCTCCAGGTGTCGGTCACGAGTCCGAGCTCCACGCCCCCTATGGTATACCGCGTCCAAGCCCTGGCTATAATGCTCCCTGGCCCATGATCCTCGTCACCGGCTTTGAACCCTTCGGCAGCCTGGAACACAACCCCTCCCAGGCCCTCCTTGACCTCCTCCCCTCCGAGGTGGACGGCAAGCCCCTCAGGAAGGCCGTCCTCCCCGTGGACGCCGAGGCCCTGGGAGAGGCCCTGGAGGACCTCCACCGGGAGGGGCCCAAGGCCGTCCTCCACCTGGGGCTTGCGGAGGACCGGCCCGTCCTCACCCTGGAGAGGCTCGCGGTGAACCTTTTGGACTTCCCCCGCCCCGACAACCGGGGCCGGGTCCTCGAGGACCTCCCCATCGTCCCTGGAGGCCCCCTGGCCCTTCCCGCCCGCTTCCCGGTGAAGCCCGTCCTCGCCCGCTGGCGCGAGGCGGGCATCCCCGGAAGGCCGAGCCTCTCCGCGGGGAGCTACCTCTGCAACCAGGCCTTCTACCTCTCCCTCTACCGCCTGCCCGAGGAAGTCCCCGTGGGCTTCCTCCACCTTCCTCCCGACGAGACCCTGGCCCTCAAGCGGCCCAGGCCCTACGTGCCCCTGGAGGTCCAGGCCCGGGCCGTCCGCCTCGCCCTGGAGCACCTGTGAGGGTCCTCTTCCTCTCCGACGCCCGGCGCATCGGGGGAAGCGAGGTCTATCTCAGGGAGATGCTTCCCCGGGTGAAGGCCCTGGGGCTCTCCCCCGAGGCCGCCCTCCCCGAGGCCGAGGGCACCCTCCCGGTGCGCCGGGCCCTGGAGGCGGCGGGGATCCCCGTCCACGCGTACCGGGACCTGGAGGCGCTCCCCGAGGCGGTGGACCTCGTGGTGGCCTCCGCCTGGTACCCGCAAAGCTACCGCCGCTTCTTCGCCCGCTACCCGCGGCTCGTCCTTCTCGTCCACGACCAGATAGAGGTCTTCTACCCCCTGGGGGGGCGGTACCTCTACCGCTTGGGCTACCGCCTCCTCCAGGTGCCCAACCTCAGGCGGGCGCGGGCCGTCCTCACCGTCTCCCGCTGGGCGGCCCGGTGGCTTGAACGGGTACACGGGGTAAAGGGCGTGCACGCCGTGCCCAACGGGGTGGACGTGGAGCGCTTCCGGCCGCCTCTTCCCGGGGAGAAGGAGGCCCTTAAAGGGCGCTACGGCCTAAAGCGCCCCGCCGTCTTGGTCCCCGCCCGGATGAGCCCGGAGAAGAACCACCTGGCCGTCCTCCTCACCGCAAGGCTCCTTCCCCAGGTAGACTTCCTCCTCGTGGGGACGGGGGAGCTTCTCGGCCTATGGCGGAGGGCGGCGAGGCTTTTGGGACTGGAAAACGTGCGCTTTTTGGGAAGGCGGGAGGACATGCCGGAGCTCTACCGGGCGGTGGACGCCGTGCTGCTCCCCACCCTGGGGGAGAACCAGAGCCTGGCCACCCTCGAGGCCATGGCCTCCGGCCTCCCCGTGGTCACCACCCCCATCCCCGCCCAGGCGGAACTCATCCAGGACGGCCTCACCGGCAGGCTCGTCCCCCCTCACCCCAGGCGGCTGGCCCAGGCCCTCCGGGAGGCAAGCCCGGAGCTGGGCAAACGGGCGCGGGCCTTCGTGGAAGCGACCCACACCCTGGACCAGGCCGCCCGAAGGCTCGCCGCGACCCTGAAGCGGCTTTGGGAGGAAGGATGAAGGTGGACTACCTGATCGTGGGCGCGGGCTTCACCGGGGCCACCCTGGCGGAGAGGCTCGCCGCCGCAGGCAAGCGGGTTCTGGTGGTGGACAGGAGGGACCACATCGGGGGCAACGCCTACGACGAAATGGACCCCCACGGCGTCCTCGTCCACCGCTACGGACCCCACATCTTCCACACCAACAGCAAAAAGGTCTTTGACTACCTCTCCCGCTTCACCGAGTGGCGCCCCTACTACCACCGCGTCCGCGCCGTGGTGGAGGGCAAGGAGGTTCCCCTCCCCTTTAGCCTCGCCACCCTCCGCGCCCTCTTCTCCCCAAAGCTCGCCGACCGCCTGGAAGAAAAGCTCATCGCCCGCTTCGGCTACGGCGCCCGCGTCCCCATCCTCCGCCTCCGGGAAGAAGAAGACCCCGACCTCCGCTTCCTCGCCGACTACGTCTACAAAAACGTCTTTGAAGGCTACACCCTCAAGCAGTGGGGCCTGCGCCCCGAGGAACTCTCCCCTTCCGTGACCGCTCGGGTCCCCGTCCTGGTGAGCCACGACACCCGTTACTTCCAGGACGCCTACCAGGCCATGCCCAAGGAGGGCTACACCGCCCTCTTCCGCAGGATGCTCGCCCATCCCAACATCAAGCTCCTCCTCCAAGCCGATTGGAAGGAGGTGGAAGGGGAGGTCAAGTTTGCGCGCCTCGTCTTCACCGGGCCCATTGACGAGTTCTTCGGCTACCTCCACGGGCCCCTCCCCTACCGTTCCCTCCGCTTCCGGATGGAACTCCACCCAGGCCCCTGGGCCCAGGAGGTGGGCACGGTGAACTACCCCAACGAGCACCCCTACACCCGGGTCACGGAGTTCAAGCACCTCACGGGCCAGGACTACCTCCCCCACTCCACCCTCTGCTACGAGTACCCCGAGGCCTACGAGCCCGGGAGGAACGAGCCCTACTACCCCGTCCCCAGGGAGGAGAACGAGGAACGCTACCGGCTCTACCTGGAGGAGGCCAAGAAGCTCAAGGGCGTCTACTTCGCAGGAAGGCTCGGCGACTACCGCTACTACAACATGGACCAGGCGGTGGCCCGGGCCCTGAAGCTCTTTGAGGAGATCGTCCATGAGTGAACGGGTCTGCGCCGTGATCGTCACCTACAACCGGAAGGCGCTCCTGCGGGAGTGCCTCAAGGCCGTCCTCTCCCAGACCCGCCCCCCGGACCACGTCCTGGTGGTGGACAACGCTTCCACCGACGGCACCCCCGAGATGCTCCAAGAAGAGTTCCCCCAGGTGGAGGTCCTCCGCCTCCCCGAAAACCAGGGCGGGGCCGGGGGGTTCCACGAGGGAATGAAGCGGGCCTACGAGCAGGGCTTTGACTGGCTCTGGCTCATGGACGACGACACCATCCCTAAGGCTAAGGCCCTCGAGGCCCTGCTGGAAGCCGCGCGCCTCCCCCTGGACCCGAGGCCCCGGGTCCTGGCGAGCCGCCAGCTCCTGCCCAACGGCCTCCCCCACCCCACCACCGCCTTCGTCAACCCCACGGACCCGAGGCACCCCTTCCTCTGGCTCCGCCTAAGGCCCCGTTACAGGCCCATCCGCTGGGCCCTCTTCACCTCGGTCCTCCTGCACCGGAGCCTGGTGGAGGAACACGGCCTGCCCCACAAGGCCTTCTTCATATGGGAGGACGACCTGGAGTACACCGCCCGCGCCCTGCGCCGGGGGCTCGGCCTCCAGGTGCGGGACAGCGAGGTCATTCACAAAAGCGCCAGCAAGCCCTACATCTCCGCCACCACCGGGGAGAACCGCCTCTTCTACGGGGTGCGGAACCGGATCTGGGTGCTCCGAAGCCCGGCCTTCGGGCCCCTGGGAAAGGCCTTCCTCGCGCTCCAGCTCCTTTTCGGCCTCCTCACCTACCTGGCCTTCCACCCAAGCCGGAAAAGCCTACAGGAAATCGGCCGGGCCCTCCGGGCCGGGCTTACCACGTCCCCGTGCTAAGTGCCAACCCCTTATCATCTCAACATGGCGGCCCCACTTCGGATCCAGCTGACCCCTGAGGAGGACCGGCTCCTCCTGGAGCTCTCCCTGGACCCAAGGACCCACAAGAAGACCCGCCTGTGGGCCATGATGGTCCGCCTGGCGGCCGAGGGCTGGACCGCTCCAAAGATCGCCCAGCACTTCCACAAGGACCGCACCACGGTCTACCTCGTCCTCCGGCGCTTCTTGAGGGAGGGTCTCCAGGGCCTCGCCTACCGCAAACCCCCGGGAGCTCCCAGGAAGTTCACCCCCGAGATGGCCGCCTTCGTGGAGGAAAGGCTGGCCGAGGATAGGGTCTGGACCGCCCCGCAGCTTGCGGCAGCCCTAGCCGAGCGCTTCGGGGTCCGCCTGGCCCCCAAGGTGGTGGCCCGGCACCTGAGGGCCATGGGGTACGTGTGGCGACGGACGCGGTACGTGCCTCTGGGAAAGCCCACGGAGGAAGAGGTGAAGGCTTTCGCGGAGGAGGAAGAGGAAGCAAAAAGGGGGCGGAGGAGGGGGTGATGGAGGTGGGGTACCTGGATGAGAGCGGGTTTTCCCTGACCCTTCCCCCTACCTACGCCTGGGGTCGGAGGGGGGAGGCCAAGGGGGTGCCCCGGGCCTGGGGTTCCCGGGGGCGGGTGAACGTGGTGGGGCACTTGGTGCGGGGACGGGAGGGGGAGCGGCTTTTCTTTGCCCTTTTGGAGGGGCCGGTGCGGTGGGAGGTGGTGCGGGGGTATCTGGACCGGGTGGCCGAAGGTTTAGCCAAGCCCCTGAAGGTGTTCATGGACAACGCGCCCTTCCACCGGTCCCGGGAGGTGGAGGGGAGGAAGGAGGCGTGGCGGGAGCGGGGGCTTATGGTGGCCTACCTGCCGCGGTACAGCCCGCATCTGAACCCCATGGAGAGCGTCTGGCGGCGGGTGAAGGGGTTTTTGATGCCGAGGCGGCACTACGGGAGCGTGGAGGAGCTTAAGGAGGCGGTGGCGCAGGCCCTGAAAGCCCTGGGGGGTGTGGAGTTGAAAATCTTGGGGGAGGGGACTTAAGATACCGGGGATGCGCCTCTACCGCGTGGGGCTCTTCACCGACGTCTACTTTCCCAACCCCAACGGGGTGACCACGAGCGTCTACCTTCTCCTGAGGGAACTCCGGCGGATGGGCCACGAGGCCTGGGTCATCGCCCCGGCCCACCCCGAGGCCCCGGAGAACGAGGAGGGGGTGGTGCGGGTCCCCTCCGTGGCCTACCCCTTCTACGAGGGGCAGCAGATCGCCCTCCCCTCCGCCCGACACCTGCCCACGGAGTTTGAGCTCGTCCACACCCACACCCCTCTGACCCTCGGGGTCTGGGGCTTGAGGATCGCCCGTAACAAAAACCTCCCCCACGTCTCCACCTTCCACACCCACTACGAGAAGTACGCCCACTACGTGCCGGGCCTCGCCTTTTTGGACAAGTACACGGGCATCGTGCCCCGCCTGGCCAAGGCCTTCTACAACCGGGTGGAGGTGGTCATCGCCCCCACCGAGCCCGTGAAGCGCCTGGCGGAAAGCTACGGCATAGAGCGCCCCATCCGGGTCATCCCCACCGGCATAGACAACCGCCTCCTGGAAGAGGCCCCCCTTCCCTCCCCCTCCCCTTGGCCCGAGGGGAAGAGGCGCCTCATCACCGTGGGGCGGCTGGGGAAGGAGAAGAGCTTTGACGTGGTCCTCAAGGCCGTGGCGGAGCTCGCCAAGGAGGAGGACGTCTTCCTGGTGCACATCGGGGAGGGCCCCGAGCTTCCCCACCTCAAGGCCCTCGCCAAGGAACTCGGGATCGCCGACCGGGTCCTCTTCCTGGGCCCCGTGCCCTACCGGAAGATCGGGGGATACTACCGCCTGGCCGAGCTCTTCCTCTTCGCCAGCGAAACGGAGACCCAGGGCCTGGTGATCTGGGAGGCCCAGGCCATGGGGGTCCCGGTGGTGGCGGTGGGGGCGGAGGGGGTTCTGGAAGGGGTGGAGGACGGGAAGACGGGCTTCCTGGTGCCGCCGGGGGACTTCCGGGCCCTGGCGGAAAAGGCCCTGGAGCTTCTCAAAGACGAGGAGCGGCGCAGGCGCTTCAGCCTGCAGGCCCGGGCCTTCGCCCTAAAGCGCTCAGCGGAAACCATCGCCGAGCAGATCGTGGCCGTCTACGACGAGGCGAGCGAGATCCTGCGGGTGGAGCCGAGAAGGCTCATCTTTCCCTTTCCCCGGCTTCCCCGAAGTAGCCTCGAGGATCGCCCAGGAGGTTTCTAGCCTGCCTCAGGAGGAACCGCCCCCACCCTCCCTGGAGCCTGCGGGCGGAGGTGAGGACGAGGGCGTCCCTCGCGTAGCGCACGGGGCCCAGGGCCTTGAGCCTCCAGCCCAAGAGGACGTCTTCCCTCGCCTCCACCTCGGGGAAGCCCCCCACCTTCAGGGCCGCCTCCTTCAGGACCATCATGTTGGCCCCGGCGAGGTTGGGCCGCCCCAGGAGGGCCATGAGGTTGAGGAAGGCCCGGTAGCCCCACTCGGAGAAGGCGGCCTCCAAGGGGGAGACCCCATAGAAGCGCAAGGGGCCGTAGACGGCCACCGCCCCCGGGGCCTTATGGGCGAGCCTCTCCAGCCAGCGGGGCGTGGGCAGGGAGTCGGCGTCGGTCATGGCCACCCACTCCCCCCGCGCCGCCAAAAGCCCCGCCTGGCGGGCGTAGGCCACCCCTTTCCTGCCGCAGAAGACCACCCGCGCCCCAAAGGCCTCGGCCACCTCCCGGGTGCGGTCGGTGGAGGCGTTGTCCACCACGATGACCTCAAAGGGCGGAAGGGTCTGGGCCAAGACCGCCTCCAGGGCGGAGGGCAGGTAGGCCTCCTCGTTCCGGGCGGGAATCACCACGCTGACGCGCACGGGTATACTCTAGCGTGTTTCGCTTCCTCCCGTGGCGGCGGGAAGGGCTTTCCGCCCTTCTCCGCCTCGTCCTCGTGGTGGGCCTCCTGGAGGGGGTGCGGAGCGGCTACTTCGCCGGGCTGCTCCCCTTTTACGCCCCGGAGCACCTGGGGCTGGGGCCCGCCGCCTTCACCCTGGCCTTTACCCTGCACCAGCTCGCGGAAAACCTCTCCAAGGCCGCAGGGGGGCTCCTGGCGGAGCGGCTCGGCTACGGGCTCACGGTGACCCTGGCCGCCGCCACGGGCCTCCTCGCCCTCCTCCTCACCCCAAGGGCGGACTCGGCCTGGATCCTTTGGACCCTCGGGGCCCTATGGGGCCTCACCTTCTCCTCCCTCTACCCCGGCCTCATGACCCTGGCGAGCCGCATCGCCCGCCCCGGGATGGACGCCCGGGCCCTGGCCTTCACCCTGAGCCTGGTGATGCCCTGGGTGGGGCTCGGCCTCGTGGGGGTGGGCCAGGTGGCCCAAAGGCACCCCCTCCAGGCCCTCTACCTCCTCCTCGCCGCCCAAGGGCTCGCCCTCCTCGTGGCCTTAAGCCTGGTGCGCTTCCGCATCCCCGTCCCGCCCCCCTCCAGGGAGCGCTACCCCCTTTACCGCCTCCTCCTCTTCGTGCCCGCGGCCTTCGGCCAAACCTTCGCCCCGGGGCTCGTCTCCCTCTTCCTCCTGCGCTTCGCCAAGGAGGAGCTCGGCCTCGAGCCCCTGGCCCTGGGGGGCCTCCTCGTCCTGGGGGGCGGGGCGGCCTTCCTCCTCCTCCCCTTCACGGGCCGCCTGGTGGACCGGAGGGGCTACCAGGCGGCCCTCGTCCTCGGGCTTTTCCTCCTCGCCCTGGTCATGGCCCGGCTCGGCACCGGGCCCCACCCCTACGAGCTTCCCGCCGCCGCCCTCCTTGGGGGCCTCGGGTTCAGCCTCTTCCTCCCCGGGTGGAACGGGCTTCTGGCCAAAAACCTGCCCCAGGAGAACCGGGCCGCCATCTGGGGTAGCCTCATGACCGTGGAGGGGCTCGGCCTCGCCCTGGGCCCGGTGGCGGGCGGGCTCTTGTGGGAGGCCTTCGGCCTCCGGGCGCCCTTTCTCGCGGGCTCGGGCATCTTCCTGGCCCTTAGCCTCCTCTACCTCCTCCTCTTCCGCGTGCGCGGGCTCTGGAGGCGGTGATGGTGGAGCTTTTCGGCGCCGTTCTCCTCCTCTTTGGCCTCTCCGACCTCCTCTTCCGCTTCCTGGGCTTAGGGGCCTACGCCCACGGAAGCCGGCGGGAGCCCAAGGTGGCCCTCACCTTTGACGACGGCCCCTCGGAAAGGACGGAGGCCCTCCTCGCCCTCCTCGCCCGGCACGGGGTCAAGGCCACCTTTTTCCTCACCGGGGAAAAAGCCCGGGCCAGGCCGGACCTGGTGGAGGCCATAAAGCGGGCAGGCCACCAGGTGGAGGACCACGGGGAGTGGCACCGCCCCCTTTGGCTTTTCCTCCCCTGGGTGGAGTGGCGGCACATGGCCCAAAACCCCGGGCGCTACTACCGCCCCCCTCACGGCCTCCACACCCCCTTCACCCGCCTCTTCGCCCGGCTTTTGGGGAAGCGGGTCGTCCTTTGGGACCTGGAAAGCAAGGACTGGCTGAACCTCCCCCCCGAGGAGCTCGCCGAACGGCTTCTCTTCTACCTGCGCCCCGGGTCCATCGTCCTCCTCCACGACGGGCCGGAGCGCACCCTGAGGCTTTTGGAGCGGGCCCTGCCGGAGATGCTCCGCCTGGGGTACCGGCCCACCACCCTGGACGACCTCGCCCCTTTGCCCCTCACCCCGAGGCTCGCCCTCATCCGGGGCCTCCAGGGGTTTGAGGAGCGCTACAACGCCAAGCACCGGGTGGCCCGGGCGGGGCTTGGCCCCTTTGACCTTTTCCGGATAGAGAAGAAGCCCTTCCCCGGCCCCGCCCTTCCCGGGCTTCCCCCGGGCGTCCCCGCCTTTGAGCTCCACCTGGAGAGCCAGAGGCTTATGGAACTCACCCCCTTTGAGGCGGTCCGCCACCTGCGGCGAAGCCTCGGGAAGGTGGCGGAGAGGGTGGCCGAAGACCCCGAGGTGCGCCTCGTCTACGGGTACACCTACCTGGCGGACGGGGGGAGGATCCTGGGCCTAAAGACCCAAGACCTCCCCTTCTGGCCGAGGCTTGTGGCGGGGCTCGCCAGCGCCTGGTTCCTTTGGCTCTACCGGGGGGAGCTCCCCAAGCGGAAAAGGCCCCCGGCCCGGATGGCCTACCTCAGCCGGGAGGAGCTCCTCGCGCGATACCCACCGTCCACTCCCGCTTCCCCACCCCCGGAACCCGGTGCACGGCGAACCCCGCCTCCCGGAGGGCCCGCCTGAAGGCCCCCTGGGCGGAGTAGGTGGCGAGCCTCCCGCCCCGCTTCAGGCTCTTCCGGAGCTTGAGGAGGACGGGGAGGGACCAGGCCTCGGGGTTGGCCTTGGGGCTGAAGGGGTCCAGGTAGACCGCCGTGGCCCAGCAGGAGGGCAGGACCGCCTCCCGCACGTCCAGGAAGAGGACCCGAAGCTCCCCCCAGGGCCCCTGGAAGGAAGGGATAGGCCAGGCCCTAAGGAGGTCGGCGAAGACCTCTTCCGCCCGGGGCAAGGGGAGGGGGATTTGCGCCAGGAGCTCCCTGGGCAAGGGCTCCCGCTCCACCGCCAGGTAGGAAAGCCGCACCCCCCGCAACAGGGCGCTTTCCAGGGCCACCCGGAAGTTCACCCCAAGCCCGAAGCCCACCTCCAAGACCCGGGGGGCGGGGTGGAGGTGGGTGAGGGTCTTCTCCAGGTAGAGCCTACGCGCCTGGAGGAGGGCCCCCTGCCTCGGGTGGTAGGCCTCCCCGTACCCCGGGTGGAAGAGGGTGGGGGTGCCGTCTTGGGTGAGGCGAAGCTCCATCTTTTGGCTAGAATAGCCGCCATGGAGCTCACCCTTCTGGACAAGCTTTCGGGAACCCTGGCGAACGCCGCCACCGTGGCCCTAGGCACGGGGCTCGGCCTCGTCCTAAGGGGAAGGCTTCCCGAGCGGATGGCCCGGATCATGGTGCAAGGGGTGGGGCTCACCACCCTCTTCATCGGCCTCTCCATGGCCCAGGCCCTGGGGAAGGCGAAGGGCGGGGCGGTGGACGGGGTGGTCCTGGGGCTTGTCGCCCTGGTCCTGGGGGGGCTTCTCGGGGAGTGGGCTAGGCTGGAGGAGGGCCTCGAGGGCCTCGGGGAGAGGATCAAGCGGGCGGTGCGGGGCGGGGGAAGCTTCACCGAGGGCTTCGTGGCGGCAAGCCTCCTCTTCTGCGTGGGGCCCATGACCCTCCTCGGGGCCATCCAAAACGGCCTCACGGGAGACGCGAGCCTCCTCTTCCTCAAGGCCACCCTGGACGGCCTCTCCGCCATCGCCCTCACCAGCTCCTTCGGCGTAGGGGTGGGCTTCAGCGTTTTGGTCATCCTCCTCTACCAGGGGGGCGTGGCCCTCCTGGCAGGCACCTTGAGCCAAGCCCTCCCCGACCCCGCGCAAGACCCCAGGGTCCTCCTCGTG
Organism: Thermus thermophilus HB8; assembly: GCF_000091545.1. GTDB lineage: Bacteria > Deinococcota > Deinococci > Deinococcales > Thermaceae > Thermus > Thermus thermophilus. The sequence goes on along the minus strand of NC_006461.1, from coordinate 835,563 downwards.
ACCGGGGTGGGTGGGCTCATGATCCTGGGCATCGGCATCAACCTCTTAGGGCTCACCCGGGTGCGGGTGGCCTCCTTCCTCCCCGCCCTGCTCCTCGCCCCCTTGGTCTGGGCCCTCGCGGACCGCCTCGGCTAAAATGCCCGGTATGGAGCTGTCTCCTGAGCTTCTCCGCAAGCTGGAAACCCTGGCCAAAATCCGCCTATCCCCCGAGGAAGAGGCCCTGCTTTTGCAGGACCTCAAGCGGATCCTGGACTTCGTGGACGCCCTTCCCCGGGTGGAGGAAGGGGGAGCGGAGGAGGCCCTAGGCCGCCTGAGGGAGGACGAGCCCAGGCCCTCCCTGCCCCAGGCCGAGGCCCTGGCCCTGGCCCCCGAGGCGGAGGACGGCTTCTTCCGCGTGCCCCCCGTTCTGGAGTAGCCATGGTGGACCTCAAGCGCCTGCGCCAGGAACCCGAGGTCTTCCACCGGGCCATCCGGGAAAAGGGGGTGGCGCTGGACCTGGAAGCCCTCCTCGCCCTGGACCAGGAGGTCCAGGAGCTGAAAAAGCGCCTCCAGGAGGTCCAGACCGAGCGCAACCAGGTAGCCAAGCGGGTCCCGAAGGCCCCCCCGGAGGAGAAGGAGGCCCTCATCGCCCGGGGCAGGGCCCTGGGGGAGGAGGCGAAGCGGCTGGAGGAGGCCCTAAGGGAGAAGGAGGCGCAGCTTGAGGCCCTCCTCCTCCAGGTCCCCCTCCCCCCCTGGCCCGGGGCGCCCGTGGGGGGGGAGGAGGCGAACCGGGAGATCAAGCGGGTGGGGAGCCCGCCGGAGTTTTCCTTCCCTCCTTTGGACCACGTGGCCCTCATGGAGAAAAACGGCTGGTGGGAGCCCAGGATCAGCCAGGTCTCGGGAAGCCGCTCCTACGCCCTCAAAGGGGACCTCGCCCTTTACGAGCTCGCCCTCCTCCGCTTCGCCATGGACTTCATGGCGCGGCGGGGCTTCCTCCCCATGACCCTCCCCTCCTACGCCCGGGAGAAGGCCTTCCTCGGCACCGGCCACTTCCCCGCTTACCGCGACCAGGTCTGGGCCATCGCCGAGACCGACCTCTACCTCACGGGCACCGCCGAGGTGGTCCTGAACGCCCTCCACTCCGGGGAGATCCTCCCCTACGAGGCCCTTCCTTTGCGCTACGCCGGCTACGCCCCCGCCTTCCGCTCCGAGGCGGGAAGCTTCGGAAAGGACGTGCGGGGGCTCATGCGGGTCCACCAGTTCCACAAGGTGGAGCAGTACGTCCTCACCGAGGCCAGCCTCGAGGCCTCCGACCGGGCCTTCCAGGAACTCCTGGAAAACGCCGAGGAGATCCTGCGGCTTCTAGAGCTCCCCTACCGCCTGGTGGAGGTGGCCACAGGGGACATGGGCCCGGGGAAGTGGCGGCAGGTGGACGTTGAGGTCTATCTGCCCTCGGAGGGGCGGTACCGGGAAACCCACTCCTGCTCGGCCCTTCTGGACTGGCAGGCCCGGCGGGCGAACCTCCGCTACCGCGACCCCGAAGGCCGGGTCCGGTACGCCTACACCCTGAACAACACCGCCCTCGCCACCCCCCGCATCCTGGCCATGCTCCTGGAAAACCACCAGCTCCAAGACGGCCGGGTGCGGGTGCCCAAGGCCCTCGTCCCCTACATGGGCAAGGAGGTGCTGGAGCCGTGCGGATAGAGGCGGCCGAGCTCAGGATTTTGGAGCTTCCCCTGAAGTTCCGCTTTGAGACGAGCTTCGGGGTGCAGACCAAGAGGACCATCCTCCTCCTAAGGCTCTTCGGGGAGGGCCTGGAGGGCCTGGGGGAAGGGGTGATGGAGCGCCTTCCCCTCTACCGGGAGGAGACGGTGGCGGGGGCCAGGTACCTCCTGGAAGAGGTCTTCCTGCCCCGGGTCCTGGGGCGGGACCTCCCCAACCCCGAGGCCCTAAGGGAGGCCCTTGCCCCCTTCCGGGGCAACCCCATGGCCAAGGCGGTCTTGGAGATGGCCTTCTTTGACCTCTGGGCCAAGGCCCTGGGGAGGCCGCTTTGGCAGGTCCTGGGCGGGGTGCGGCAGGCGGTGGAGGTGGGGGTCTCCCTGGGGATCCAGCCCTCGGTGGAGGACACGCTTAGGGTTGTGGAGCGGCACCTCGAGGAGGGCTACCGCCGCATCAAGCTCAAGATCAAGCCGGGCTGGGACTACGAGGTCCTGAAGGCGGTGCGAGAGGCCTTCCCCGAGGCCACCCTCACCGCCGACGCCAACAGCGCCTATAGCCTCGCCAACCTCGCCCAGCTCAAGCGCCTGGACGAGCTCCGGCTGGACTACATAGAGCAGCCCCTGGCCTACGACGACCTCCTGGACCACGCCAAGCTCCAGCGGGAGCTTTCCACCCCCATCTGCCTGGACGAGAGCCTCACGGGGGCGGAGAAGGCGAGGAAGGCCATTGAGCTTGGGGCGGGCCGGGTCTTCAACGTCAAGCCCGCCCGCCTCGGCGGCCACGGGGAGAGCCTCCGGGTGCACGCCCTGGCGGAGAGCGCCGGGATCCCCCTCTGGATGGGGGGGATGCTGGAGGCGGGGGTGGGGAGGGCCCACAACCTCCACCTGGCGACCCTTCCCGGCTTCACCAAGCCCGGGGACGTGAGCTCGGCGAGCCGCTACTGGGAGGAGGACATCGTGGAGGAGGCCCTCGAGGCCAAGGACGGCCTCATGCCCGTGCCGGAAGGCGTGGGCATCGGGGTCCACCTGAAGCTTCCCTTCGTGGAGCGGGTCACGCTATGGCAGAGGTACATGTCCGCGAGCTAAAGGGCTGGGAGGAGATGGAGGAGGTGGTGGCCCTCCAGCGGGAGGTCTGGGGGCGCGCGGAAAGCGACCTGGTGCCGCGGGGCCTCCTCGTGGCCGTCCAGGACGAGGGGGGGCTCGTGGCCGGGGCCTTCGCCGAGGGGAGGATGGTGGGCTTCGTCTTCGGCTTCCCCACGAAGGACCCCGCCCTCCACCACTCCCACATGCTGGGCGTCCTGGAGGCCTACAGGGGCACGGGGGCGGCCCTCCTCCTCAAGCGCTTCCAAAGGGACTGGTGCCTGGCCCGCGGGGTGCGCAGGGTGGTCTGGACCTTTGACCCCATGCGGGGGGTAAACGCCAACTTCAACCTGCGGAAGCTCGGGGCCACGGCCAAAACCTACCTCCCCGACCACTACGGCCCCATGTCGGGCATCAACGCCGGGGCTCCCTCGGACCGGCTCCTCGCCGAGTGGGACCTCCTCTCGGAAAGGGTCTACGCCCGGCTCTACGCCCCCCCGCCCGAGCCCGAGGTGGCGGGCCTCCCCCAGGCGAACCGGGTGGAGGGGGAGGTGCCCCTCGAGGCGAGGCTGGACCTCGAGGCCGAGAGGCTCCTCTTCCAGATCCCCGAGGACTGGGGGAGGATCCTCCGGGAAGACCCCGCCCTCGCCCTAAAGTGGCGGGAGCACAGCCGCCTGGTCCTCCCCCACTACTTCGCCCGGGGCTACCGCCTGGTGGACCTCGTCCGCCACCCCAACCGGTATGTCCTGGCTAAGGACTGAGCTCTGGACCGCCGAGGTGGTCTACACCGGCTTCGGCACCCCCATGCTCCGGGGGGCCTTGGCGGTGCAGGGCGGGTTCGTGGTGGGCCAGGGGAGCCTGGAGGAGCTGAGGGCCCGCTTCCCCGAAGGAGAGGTGGTCCACAAGGGCCTTGCCCTCCTCCCGCCCCCGGTGAACGCCCACACCCACCTGGACCTCTCCCTCCTCCCCCTCTACCGGGGGCCCTTCGCGGGCTTCCTCTCCCACGTGGTGGCCCATCGGGAAAGGCGGGGGCTGGAGGGAGCGAAAAGGGGCCTGGAGGAGCTTTTGGCTTCGGGAGTGGGGGCCTTCGCCGACATCGTCTTCAAGGACGAGGTGATGGACTTTCTCCTTCAGGAAAGCCCCCTCCCCGGGGTGGCCTTCTACGAGGTCTTCGCCCCGGAGCCCTCCCTGGCGGAGGAGGTCTATAGGGCGGTGCGGCGGAAGGTGGAGGCCTGGCGGAGGCGGGAGGGCAAGGTGAAGGTGGGCCTTTCCCCCCACGCCCCCTACTCCGTGAGCCCCCCCCTCCTCAAGCGGCTTGCGGAGTGGGCCAGGGCCGAGGGCCTCCCCCTCATGGTCCACGCGGCGGAAAGCCCCGAGGAGGTGGCCTTCCTCCTCCGGGGGGAGGGCCCCTTGCGGGAGGTGTACGGGCGCTTCGCCAAGACCCCCTGGACCCCCCCGGGCACGACCCCCGTCCGCCACCTCCACGCCCTCGGGGTCCTGGGGCCCACGACCCTCCTCGTCCACGGGGTCCAGGTGGACGAGGAGGAGGTGGGGCTCCTCGCCGAGACGGGGACCAAGGTGGTCCTCTGCCCCCGGTCCAACCGGAACCTGGAGGTGGGGGAGGCCCCCCTCGCCCTCTACGCCAAGCACGGGGTGGAGCTCGCCCTGGGCACGGACTCCCGGGGCTCAAGCCCCGACCTGGACGTGAAGAACGAGGCCCGCTTCCTCTGGGGCCGGGCGGAGCCCCGCCTCCTGGTGCGGGCCCTCACCCGGGGGGGGTACCGGGCCTTGGGCCTCCCCACGCCCAGGCTCACCCGGGGAACGCCCCTTTCTCTGGTACACTTCCTGTGATGCGGCGGCCTTCTCCCCCGGCGGAGGGCGAGGCCCAGACCGGTCCCCTCATCCTCTACAGCCTCCTCACAGGAGGGCTTGCGGGCGGCGCGGCCCTCCTCGCCAGCCTGGCCCTAAAGGCGGTGGAGGCGCGGGTGGGCGGCCTCCTCGGGTACCTTCCCCCTGGCCCCCCCGGGGAGGGCGGGCTCGGCCAGGCCTTCACGGGCCCCTCCTCCCCCCTCCTCCCCCTCCTCCTTCTCCCCGCCCTCTTCGCCCTTTCCGGCTGGCTGGCCAGCCTTCCCGGGGCCTTTCCCCGGGCCCGGGCCTACCTCGCCGCCCTGGTCCAGCTCGGGGCCTACTCCCCCCTGGGCCGGGAGGGGCTTTTCGGCGGCCTGGGCCTGTGGGTGGGGGAGGTCTTGGGGAAGCGGTTTTCCCGCATCGGTCGGGTCCTGGCCTTCGCGGGCTTAGCGGCGGGGCTTGGGGCGAGCCTCCACGCCCCCGTGGCCGGGGCCCTCCTCGCCACGGAGATGCGCTACCGGGGGCTCCGCCTCGAGGCCCAGGCCCTGGCCCCCGCCCTCCTCGGGGCCCTCGCCGGCTTCACCGTCTACGGGGCCCTCCTGGGCTACGCCCCCTTGGTCCCGGTCCGGGCGGAGGCCTCCTGGGGCGCCCTGCCCCTGGGCTTCGGCCTTGGGCCTCGGGGCCGCCCTTCTCGGCACCCTCTTGGCTCCAAGGGGCCGGGCTTTTGGAGCGGGGGTCTTCCCGCCTTTCCCTCCCCTTGCGCCACGGCCTTTTGGGCCTCGCCCTGGGCCTCGCCCTCCTCCTCGCCCCCGAGGCCCTAGGCCAGGGGACGGGCTGGCTTGCCCTGGCCACCACCCCCCTTCTCTTCCCCGAGGCGGTCCTCTACCTCCTCCTGGCCAAGGGGCTCCTCCTCGTCCTGGCCCTGGGGAGCCGGGCCCCCGGGGGGCTCCTCACCCCCGCCTCGTCCTCGGGGGGCTCCTGGGGGCCCTCGTGGGCAAGCTCCCCCTCCCCGCCGCCCTCCCCGGGCCGGAGGCCCTGGCCCTGGCCTCCGGGGCCGCCCTGCTTGCGGGCGTGGCCCGGGCCCCCTTCGCCGCCCTCGTCCTCGCGGCGGAGTGGGGCGGTTACGCCCTCCTGCCCCTCGTCCTCCCCGCGGTCTTCGTGAGCTACGCCCTCACCGAGGCCCAAAGCCTAGGCCCGGAAGGGCAAGCGGCGCCTCCGTCTGAAACGCCTCCGCAAACCGCACCCCCGCCCTCTGGCCCAGAAGCCGCCTCCGGGCCCGGAAGTCCTCGAGGGTGAAGGGCCAGCGGTAGAACGCCTGGTAGAAGCTGAAGACCGCCTCCGCCACCTCCTGGGTGGGGGTGGTGTCCACGTAGACCCAGGGCCGCGCGAGGTCCTCCCGGGGGTAGTGGAAGAGGCGCACGGGCTTCCTGTGGGCCTCTCCCACGAGTTTGGGGATGCGGCAGAGCTTCAGGGCGGAAAGCACCGCCCGGTGGGTGGCCCGGTGGTCCGGGTGGACGTCCATGGGGTCCCAGGTGACCACGGCGTCCGGACGGAACTCGGCCATGAGCCGGGCCAGGGCCAGGGCCTCCTCCCGGCCACCGGTGAGGAAGGTGTCCTGGAAGGGCAAAAAGCGGTGCTCGGCCCCGATGAGCCCCGCCACGTAGGCCCCGTGCCCCTCCCGCACCCGGGCCACCTCCTCCTCCGGCGTATCCCCGAACTGGCTGGCAAGCTCCCCCCGGGTCATCCAGACGAGCATCACCCGGTCCCCCTTCTGGGCGTGGAGGGCGAGGGTGCCGGCCGCCCCGATCTCGTCGTCCGGGTGGGCAAAGACGGCCATGAGGTTCACGAAGGCCAGTCTACACCGGCTTGCCCCTCGGCCCAAAACCCCTTAGGATAGGCCGTAACCATGGTCCGGGGCATCCGCGGCGCCATCACCGTGGAAGAGGACACCCCGGAGGCCATCCACCAGGCCACCCGGGAACTCCTCCTGAAGATGCTGGAGGCGAACGGCATCCAGAGCTACGAGGAGCTCGCCGCCGTCATCTTCACCGTCACCGAGGACCTCACCTCCGCCTTCCCCGCCGAGGCCGCGCGGCAGATCGGCATGCACCGGGTGCCCCTCCTCTCCGCCCGGGAGGTGCCGGTGCCGGGAAGCCTCCCCCGGGTGATCCGCGTCCTCGCCCTCTGGAACACGGACACCCCCCAGGACCGGGTGCGCCACGTCTACCTTAGGGAGGCGGTGCGGCTCCGGCCTGATCTGGAAAGCGCCCAATGAACCTTGACACGCCGGTCCCCCGGGCGTATCCTGAAAAAGGCTAAAGGAGGTGCGGGATGAAGAAGGCGTATCTGGTTTGGGGGATGGCAGCGCTTCTTAGCCTGGGAGTGGCCAGCAGGCGGGAGGCCTCACCCTGGAGGGGGTAGAGGCCCTGCGGCAGGAGGCCCGGAAGGCCTACCCCGTGGGGTTCGTGGACCTTGCCCCCTGGAAGCGGGCCCTGGAGGCGGCGGAGGCCCTGGCGAAACAGAATCCTAATGACCTCCGGGCCCTCCGTCTTTTGGCCGAGATCTACACCGAGACCCAGTGGGCCATCCGCGCCTGGGAAGCCTGGATGAACTACCGGGAGAAGGGAGGCACCTGGGACGAGGCCGCCAGGCAGGCGGCGGCCAAGGTGGCCCGTACCCTGGCCTTCTACGCCAACCAGCGCGGGGACCGGGCCGAGGCGGAGCGCTGGGCGGCCCAGGCCCAGGCGGTGGAGGCGGGCCAGTAATACCACCCCATGCTGGCTTGCGCCAGCATGGGGGCCCTGGCGCAAGGTTCCTAGGGGCCTCCTAGGGCCCGTAGGGTGAAGGAAACCGGAAGCAAGGGTATAAGCCTAGGGAAGGCGGAAGAGGAGGACCCGACCCTCCCCCCCGCCCGTGGCCAGGGCGGGGGTTTGGGGGTTAAAGTCCAGCCCGTACACCGCACCGGTATGCCCCACGTAAACCCGCTCCAAAAGGCCCGCATCGAGGTCGTAGAGGCGCACCTCCCGGTCCTGCCCTCCGGAGGCCAAATAGCGGCCGTCGGGGCTGAAGGCCAGGCCCAGGGGCAGGTCCTTGTGGGCGTAGAGGAGCCGGGGTTCGGGCCCGCCCGGGGCCAGGAGGTCCAAAAGCCTCACTCCCCCGTCCGCCGAACCCACGGCGAGATAGCGGCCGTCGGGGCTGAAGGCCAGGGCGTAGACGGGACCTCCCGGGACCCGGACCTCCCTCCGCTTCCCCGGGAGGGCGAGGTCCCACACCTCCACCCGGCCCACGGAAAGCCCCAAAGCGAGGACCCTCCCCCCGGGGCTCTGGGCCGCGGAGAAGAGGTAGGGGCTTAGGGGGCGGGCGGCCAGGACCTTGCCCGTGGCGGGGTCAAACAGGGTGAGGTTCCCCCGGAGCTGGAGGCCAAAGAGGCGGCCCTGGGCGTCAAAGCCCACCTTGAGGAAGGCCGGGCCCTTGCCCAAAGCCCGGAGGAAGCGGCCCTGGGCCTCGTACAGGCGCACCGTCCCATCCCCCGAGGCCGAGGCGAGGTAGCGGCCGTCGGGGCTAAAGGCCAGGTCGCGCACGTAGGAGGCGTGCCCCTTGAGGTCCAAGGGGGGACGGCCCGGGGGGAGGAGGCGGACCTGCCCGGCCGCGTCCCCCAGGGCCAAGACCCCCTTGGGGCCGTAGGCCAGGGCGTAGACCAAGCCCTTGCCCCCCTTCAGGGCCTCCCCCCGGGGGTCATAGCGCAGGAGTTCGGCGGTGAAGGCCCCCAGGCCCCCCTCCCCCACCTCCACCCGGGCCTCGTAGGCCAGGTAGGTCCCCCCGGGCTCCTCGAGGCGCAGGCGGAGAAGGTGGCGGCCCGGAGCAGCCCGGACCTCGAGGGGGCAGGTCCCCAAGGGGCTCCCGTCCCAGAAGACCTGGGCGGGCCTGGCCTCCCCCCGGAAGCGGCAGTCCAGTTGAAAGGCCGGGGCCAGGTTCTGGGCCAGGGCCGGAAGGAGTAGGAAGAGGAGACCCAGCGCCCTCATCCCAACACCTCCTCCCAAGGCGTAGGCGTCTTGGGGCTCAGTAGCCCGTGTCCATCTGGGCGAGCTGCAGCCTCCCCGAGTACTCCTCGTTCACAGCGTGCCAGTAGGTGTACTCCTCCAAGACCCAGATCCCCGACTCCCTCCCCCCGTTGCCGCTCGCCTTCACCCCGCCGAAGGGGAGGTGGGCCTCGGCGCCCACGGTGGCGTTGTTGATGCTGGTCATGCCGGCCCGGATCCCCACCTTGAAGAGGTAGGCCCAGTGGCGGTGGTTGGTGTAGATGGCGCTGGAAAGGCCGTAGGGGGTGCTGTTGGCTACCGCTATGGCCTCCTCAATCCCGTCCACCTTGACGAGGTTGATCGTGGGCCCGAAGACCTCTTCCGTGAAGAGGCGCGTCCCCGGCCTCACCTCCCAGACCGTGGGCCAGCCGTAAAGCCCGGCCTCCGGGTCCCCCAGGAAGCGGGGGTAGGGGTTTTCCCGCGTGATCCGGCCCCGGCCGAAGAGGAGCCTCGCCCCCTCCGCCTCCCCCACCCGGTAGTGCTCCTGCCAGCGGGCGAAGAAGCGCTCGTTGATGAAGGGCCCGTAGGTGACCTCGGGGTGGAGGAGGGGGTTGCCCACCAGGGTGGCCTCCACCCGCTCCAGGAAGCGGCGCTTGAACTCCTCGTAGATGGGGGCGTCCACCAGGATGTTCCCCGCGGAGGTGCACCGCTGCCCTCCCGTGGCGAAGGCGCTCCACCAGGCCCCCTCCACGGCGAGGTCCAGGTCGGCGTCCCGCATGACCACCAAGGGGTTCTTGCCCCCAAGCTCCAGGGTGGGCCTGATCAGGTTCCGCCCCGCCACCTCCCCGATCCAGCGCCCCACCTGGGTGGAGCCGGTGAAGGCGAACTTCTGGAAGAGGCCCTCGTCCATGAGCTCCACCATCCACTGGCCCGTGGAGCCCTTCCCGCCGCCGAAGACGACGTTGAGGACGCCCGGGGGCAGGCCCGCCTCCTCAAAGAGCTTGGCGAAGACGAAGGAGAGGGTGGGGGCGTCCTCGGAAGGCTTCCACACGACGGCGTTCCCCGTGAGGACGGCGGGGATGAGCTTCCAGCTGGGGACGGCGATGGGGAAGTTCCCGGCGGTGATGATCCCCACCACGCCCAAGGGCCTGCGGAAGGTGAAAAGCTCCTTGTCCCGCATCTCGCTGGGGACGGTCTGGCCGTAAAGCCTGCGGCCCTCCGAGGCGAAGAAGAGGGCGGTGTCTATGGCCTCCTGCACGTCCCCCGCCGCCTCCTTGGGGGTCTTGCCCACCTCCCGCACCATGAGCCGGGTGAGGGTGGGCTTCTCCCGCTCCAGGATCTTCACCAGGTTGAAGAGGACCTGGCCCCGGATGGGGGCGGGGGTCCGGCTCCACTCGGCGAAGGCCTCCCGGGCCTTCAAGGCCGCCTTGCGCACCAGGTCCTTGTCCGCCTCGGGAAAGCGGGCGACCACGTCCTCCCGGTCCGAGGGGTTGCGGCGCTCCAGGAGGGGGCCCTCGAGGACCTCCTCCCCGCCCACGAGGTGGCCAAACTCCAAGGTGTTCCCGTACTTGCCTGCCGCCTTGCGCATCGGGGACCTCCGTAGGGGATTTTACCCTCTCCACGGCCGCCCCCGGGGTAAACTGGGTCCCATGGGCATCTACGAGGCCATCCAGGCCACGATCAAGGAGGCGATGAAGGCCCGGGACGAAAGGACCCTGGCCTTCGCCCGGGTGGTCAAGGCGGAGCTGGACCGCAAGGGCGACGGGAAGCCCCTCCCCGACGAGGAGGCGGTGAAGGTGCTGAAAGCCCTCAAGGAGATCGCCCTGGAGCAGGGCAACGCCTTTGAAGCGGAGTTTCTGGACCGCTTCCTGCCCAAGGAGATGTCCGAGGAGGAGCTGGAGGCCTGGATCCGGGAGCACGTGGACCTCTCCCAGTTCAAAAACCCCCTCGCGGCCATCGGGGTGGTCACCAAGGCCCTGGGGCCCAAGGCCCCGGGGGAGAAGGTGCGCAAGGTCATCGAGCGCCTCACGCGATGAGCCCCTGGGAGCGCATCCTCCTAGAGGAGATCCTCTCCGAGCCCGTCCGCCTGGTGAAGGAACGGGTACGGACGCACACGGGCCGGGAGCTCACCTACGTCTACCGCCCGGGCCCCGTGGCCGCAAGCTTCGTCCTCCCCGTGACGGAGAGGGGCACGGCCCTCCTCGTCCGCCAGTACCGCCATCCCACGGGCAAGTTCCTCCTGGAGGTTCCGGCGGGGAAGGTGGACGAGGGGGAAACCCCGGAAGCGGCGGCGAGGCGGGAGCTAAGGGAGGAGGTGGGGGCCGAGGCGGAAACCCTCATCCCCCTGCCCTCCTTCCACCCCCAGCCCTCCTTCACGGCGGTGGTCTTTCACCCCTTCCTCGCCCTCAAGGCCCGGGTGGTGACCCCGCCCACGCTGGAAGAGGGAGAGCTTCTGGAGAGCCTGGAGCTTCCCCTTACCGAGGTCTACGCCCTCCTCGCCAAAGGCGAGATCCAGGACGCCTCCACCGCCCTCACCCTCTTCTACGCGGAACCTCACCTGAAGCGCTTGGGCCTGCTCTAATCCCGTACCGCAAAGGGCGCCTAGGCGCTTCCCGGGCCGGCGGGGGTATAAAAGCCGAGGCCTGGCGCATAAACTCGGGCTAGGATCCGCCTCCTTTCCCCGGTAGACTGGCCCTGTATGAAGCCCAGCGTCCGCACTCCCCTTCCCGGGCCCAGGGCCCGGGCCCTCCTGGAGCGGGGAGAAAAGGTCCTCTCCCCCTCCTACGTGCGCCCTTACCCCTTCGTGCCCGCAAGGGGCCAGGGGGCCTTTTTAGAAGACGTGGACGGCAACCTCTTCCTGGACTTCATGTCCGGCATCGCGGTGAACACCACGGGCTACGCCCACCCCAAGGTGGTGGAGGCGGTCCGGGCCCAGGCGGAGCGCTTCGCCCACGTCTGCTTCTCCGACTTCACCCACGAGCCCACCCTCTCCCTGGCGGAGCGGCTCGTGGGCAAACTGGGCGGGGGCTACCGGGTCTTCTTCGGCAACTCGGGCACCGAGGGCGTGGAAGCCGCCATCAAGCTCGTCCGCTACCACACCCGGCGCCCCTACCTTTTGGCCTTCACCGGGGCCTTCCACGGCAGGAGCCTCGGCGCCCTCTCCGTCACCGCCAGCAAGAGCGCCTACCGCCAAGGCTTCGCCCCCTTCCTTCCCGGCGTCGTCCACCTTCCCTTCCCCAACCCCTTCCGCCCCCCCTTGGGGGCCCGCCCGGAAGAGGTGGGGGATGCGGTGCTGAACCACCTGGAGCACCTCTTCCAGACCGTCCTCCCGCCCGAGGAGGTGGCCGCTTTGTTCCTCGAGCCCATCCAGGGCGAAGGCGGGTACGTGGTGCCGCCCCCCGGGTTCATCCCCCGGCTGAAGGAGGTTCTGGACCGCTTCGGCATCCTGCTGGTGGCCGACGAGGTCCAGACCGGGGCGGGGCGCACGGGTCGGTTTTTCGCCCTGGAACATGAGGGCGTACAGGCGGACGTGTACGTCCTGGCCAAGGGCCTCGCCTCGGGGTACCCCATAAGCGCCGTCCTCTTCCGGGAAGAGCTGGGAAGCTGGCCCCCTGGGGCCCACGGCACCACCTTCGGCGGCCAGGCGGTGGCGGCCGCGGCGGCCCACGCCACCCTTGACCTTTTGGAAGGGGGGCTCCAGGAGAACGCCGCCAGGCTTGGGGAGTTCCTCCTTGCGGAGCTTCGCGCCCTCAAGCGCCGCTTCCCCTTCCTGGGGGACGTGAGGGGCCGGGGCCTGATGATCGGCCTGGACTTCGGCGACCCGGACCACCCCCGGCCCGACCTAAGGGACAAGGCGGTGCGCCTCGCCTTTGAGAAAGGGCTCCTCCTCCTCCCCGCCGGGCCCTCCGCCCTCCGCATCGCCCCACCCCTCGTCCTGACCCAGGAGGAGGCCGCCCTTGGGCTTGAGATCCTGGAGGAGGTCTTCCGCGCCCTCTAAGGCGAACCCCCCGGCCTCGAGGCCGGGGGGGCCCATCTGGTGGAGCGGCGGGGACTTGAACCCCGGACCTCCCGCTTGCAAGGCGGGTGCTCTCCCTCTGAGCTACCGCCCCAGGCCTAGGGGAGTATAGCCCAAGGGAGGGGGTTTCGCAAAGGGGACCCGGGGCCTATAATCGGGAAGGTGCGCCGGACCAGCCCTCGGGCAGGGGAAGGTCCCGCGGGAAAGAGGCCGGCGCGCCCGCACGCCGTCCTAGCGAAGGCGTAGACCTAAGCCCAACCTTCCCCGATGGGAGGAATATGCCCGTAGAGATCACGGTTAAGGAGCTCCTGGAAGCCGGTGTCCACTTCGGCCACGAGAGGAAGCGCTGGAACCCCAAGTTCGCCCGCTACATCTACGCGGAGCGGAACGGCATCCACATCATTGACCTCCAGAAGACCATGGAGGAGCTGGAGCGCACGTTCCGCTTCATTGAGGACCTGGCCATGCGCGGCGGGACGATCCTCTTCGTGGGGACCAAGAAGCAGGCCCAGGACATCGTGCGCATGGAGGCGGAGCGTGCGGGCATGCCCTATGTGAACCAGCGCTGGCTCGGCGGCATGCTCACCAACTTCAAGACCATCTCCCAGCGGGTCCACCGGCTGGAGGAGCTGGAGGCCCTCTTCGCCTCCCCGGAGATTGAGGAGCGCCCCAAGAAGGAGCAGGTCCGGCTGAAGCACGAGCTGGAACGGCTTCAGAAGTACCTCTCCGGCTTCCGCCTCCTGAAGCGCCTCCCCGACGCCATCTTCGTCGTGGATCCGACCAAGGAGGCCATCGCCGTCCGGGAGGCGAGGAAGCTCTTCATCCCCGTGATCGCCCTGGCGGACACGGACTCCGACCCCGACCTGGTGGACTACATCATCCCCGGCAACGACGACGCCATCCGCTCCATCCAGCTCATCCTCTCCCGGGCGGTGGACCTCATCATCCAGGCCCGGGGCGGGGTGGTGGAGCCCTCCCCCTCCTACGCCCTGGTGCAGGAGGCGGAAGCCACCGAGACGCCCGAGGGCGAAAGCGAGGTGGAAGCATGAGCCAAATGGAACTCATCAAGAAGCTACGCGAAGCCACGGGGGCCGGGATGATGGACGTGAAGCGGGCCCTCGAGGACGCCGGCTGGGACGAGGAGAAGGCGGTCCAGCTCCTCCGGGAGCGGGGGGCGATGAAGGCCGCCAAGAAGGCGGACCGGGAAGCCCGCGAGGGCATCATCGGCCACTACATCCACCACAACCAGCGGGTGGGGGTCCTGGTGGAGCTCAACTGCGAAACGGACTTCGTGGCCCGGAACGAGCTCTTCCAGAACCTGGCCAAGGACCTCGCCATGCACATCGCCATGATGAACCCCCGCTACGTCTCCGCCGAGGAGATCCCCGCCGAGGAGCTGGAAAAAGAGCGGCAGATCTACATTCAGGCCGCCCTGAACGAGGGGAAGCCCCAGCAGATCGCCGAGAAGATCGCCGAAGGCCGCCTCAAGAAGTACCTGGAGGAGGTGGTCCTGCTGGAGCAGCCCTTCGTCAAGGACGACAAGGTCAAGGTGAAGGAGCTCATCCAGCAGGCCATCGCCAAGATCGGCGAGAACATCGTGGTCCGACGCTTCTGCCGCTTTGAGCTGGGGGCGTAAGCCATGAAGGCGCACCGGGGCCCGGCGTTTCCGGGGCCCCGGTTTTCCATGAAGCCATGAAGTACAAGCGGGTTCTCCTGAAGCTTTCCGGCGAGTTCCTGACCCGAAACGGCTTCGGCATTGAGCCCGAGGCCACCCAGGCCCTGGCCCGGGAGATCAAGGCCGCCTACGACACCGGGGTCCAGCTCGCCATCGTCATCGGGGCGGGCAACCTCTGGCGGGGCGCCCGCCAGGGGGTGGGGATGGACCGGGCCACCGCCGACTACATCGGCATGCTGGCCACCATCATGAACGCCCTCGCCCTCCAAGACGCCCTGGAATCCCTGGGCGTCCCCACCCGGGTCCAGACCGCCCTCACCATCACCCAGGTGGCCGAGCCCTACATCCGCCGCAGGGCCCTCCGCCACCTGGAGAAGGAGCGGATCGTGATCTTCGGCGGGGGGACGGGCAACCCCTTCTTCTCCACGGACACCGCCGCCGCCCTCCGGGCCCTCGAGGTGGGGGCCGAGGTGGTCCTCATGGCCAAAAACAAGGTGGACGGGGTCTACTCCGACGACCCGCGCAAGAACCCCGAGGCGGTGCGTTTTGACGAGCTCACCTACCTGGAGGTCCTGAACCGGGGCCTCCAGGTGATGGACACCACCGCCATCACCCTGTGCATGGAGGCGGGGCTCCCCATCGTGGTCTTTGACATCTTCAAACCCGGCGCCCTGGTGGGTATTATCCAGGGGGAAAAAGTGGGCACCCTCATCCACTAGAAAGGAGGCGGTATGACCCTGAAGGAGCTTTACGCGGAAACCCGAAGCCACATGCAAAAGAGCCTCGAGGTCCTGGAGCACAACCTGGCGGGCCTCCGCACCGGCCGCGCCAACCCCGCCCTCCTCCTGCACCTGAAGGTGGAGTACTACGGCGCCCACGTCCCCCTGAACCAGATCGCCACCGTAACCGCCCCCGACCCCAGGACCCTGGTGGTCCAGTCCTGGGACCAGAACGCCCTCAAGGCCATAGAGAAGGCCATCCGGGACTCGGACCTGGGCCTGAACCCCAGCAACAAGGGGGACGCCCTCTACATCAACATCCCGCCCCTCACGGAGGAAAGGCGAAAGGACCTGGTGCGGGCGGTGCGGCAGTACGCCGAGGAGGGGCGGGTGGCCATCCGCAACATCCGCCGCGAGGCCTTGGACAAGCTGAAGAAGCTGGCCAAGGAGCTCCACCTCTCCGAGGACGAGACCAAGCGGGCGGAGGCGGAGATCCAGAAGATCACCGACGAGTTCATCGCCAAGGCCGACCAGCTGGCGGAGAAGAAGGAGCAGGAGATCCTGGGCTGACCCCGGCATGCCGCGCCCCCTCTTGCCCAAGGGGGAGGAATGACGGACCACCTCCCCACCCGCGTCTTCTCCGCCCTGGCCGGGGCCCTTCTCCTCCTCCTCGTCCTTTGGGGGGGCATCCCCCTCATCCTCCCCACCCTCCTCTTCGTCCACTGGCTCGGCACCCGGGAGCTCGCGGAGATGCTGGCGAGGAGGGGGATCGCCCTCAACACCCCCCTCCTGCTCGCGGGAGGGGTTTTGGTCTTCCTCTTCTCCTTGCCCCAGCTCTACTGGCACTTCCCCCAGGTGCCCTGGCGGGAGGTGGCCCTGGGCCTCTTCCTCCTCGCCAGCTTCAGCTACGAGCTCCTCTTCGGGGCCAACCTCCCCCGCTTCGCCTTCGGCCTCATGGCCTTCCTCTACCTGCCCTGGAGCCTGGGGTACGTCCTCCTCCTCAGGGAGACCCCGGACGCGGCCATGGGCCTTTGGACCCTCACCCTGCCCCTGGTGGCGAGCTTCGCCACGGACATCGGCGCCTACTTCATAGGGCGGGCCTTCGGTAGGCGGAAGCTCGCCCCGGAGATCAGCCCGGGCAAGACCGTGGAGGGCTCCTTGGGGGGCATCGCGGTGAGCTTCCTCGCCCTGGTGGTCTACACTGGGCTCGTGCGCGAGGTCTTCCCCTTCGGGCTTTTGGAGCTTTGGCTTTTCAGCCTCCTCCTCTCCCTGGGGGCCCAGCTCGGGGACCTCGCCGAGTCCATGCTGAAGCGCTTCGCCGGGGTGAAGGACTCAGGGAACTTCCTCCCCGGGCACGGAGGCCTTCTGGACCGGATAGACAGCCTCCTCTTCGCCTTCCCCCTCACGTACTTCCTGGTGGTGCTCTTCACATGAAGCGGGTCGTCGTCCTCGGATCCACGGGTTCCATCGGCCAGCAGGCCCTCGAGGTCTGCCGCCTGAGGGGTTACGAGGTGGTGGGCCTCGCCGCCGGGAAAAACCTCGAGGCCCTCTCCCGGCAGATCGCCCTCTGGAAGCCCCGCCTGGTGGCGGCGGAGGAAAGCCTCCACAAGGAGCTCAAGGCCCGCTTCCCCGGGCTTAGGCTCGCCACGGCCGAGGAGGTGGCCGCCCTGGAGGCGGAGGTGGCCGTGGCCGCCATCCCTGGCCTCGCCGGGCTCGCCCCTACCCGGGCGGCGGTGCGGACCGGGAAGCGGGTGGCCCTCGCCAACAAGGAGGCCATGGTGGCGGCGGGGCCTCTTTTGTGGCGGGAGGCGGAAGCCCACGGGGCCGAGATCCTCCCCGTGGACTCGGAGCACTCCGCCCTCTTCCAAGCCCTCCTCGGGGAGAGGCGGGAGGACGTGGCCGAGCTCATCCTCACGGCGAGCGGGGGGCCTTTCCTCAGGGAGCCTGAGGACCTCGCCCAGGTGACCCCGGAGATGGCCCTCCGCCACCCCCGCTGGCGGATGGGCCCCAAGGTCACCGTGGACTCCGCCACCCTCTTCAACAAGGGCCTCGAGGTCCTGGAGGCCAAGGAGCTCTTCCGCTTCCCCCTGGAGAGGATCAAGGTCCTCATCCATCCCCAGGCCTACGTCCACGGCCTGGTGCGCTTCGTGGACGGAAGCCTCAAGGCCCAGCTCGGCCCCACGGACATGCGCCTTTTCATCCAGTACGCCCTCACCTACCCCGAGCGGGCGGAAACCCCCCTGAAGGACCTCCCCATCCCCGGGGTGCTGGAATTCTTAGAGCCCGACCTCAAGCGCTTTCCCGCCCTCGCCGTGGCCTACGAGGCGGGAAGGCGGGGGGGCTTGGCCCAGGTGGCCGTCTCCGCCGCCGACGAGGTGGCGGTGGAGGCCTTCCTCCAGGGGAAAATCCCCTTCCCCCGCATCCCCGAGATCCTGGCCCGGGTGCTGGAAGCCACCCCTATAGAGCCTCTAACATGGGAGAGCCTCTTCGCCGTGGACGCCTGGGCCCGGGAGGAGGCCAAGAGGTGGGCATGAGCCTGTTCTGGTTTCTGGTCATCATCGGCGTCAGCGTCTTCGTCCACGAGCTCGGTCACTACCTGGCGGCGAGGCTTCAAGGGGTACGGGTCAAGGCCTTCAGCGTCGGCTTCGGCCCGGTCCTTTGGCGAAGGGAGGCCTGGGGAACGGAGTGGCGGCTTTCCGCCATCCCCCTAGGGGGGTACGCCGACATCGAGGGCCTCCTCCCCGAGGAAAAGGGGAGGGGGTACGACGCCCTCCCCTTCCTGGGGAAGCTCCTCGTCCTGGTGGCGGGGGTGGCCATGAACGTCCTCCTCGCCTGGGGCCTCCTCGCCTACCTCTTCAGCGCCCAGGGGGTGCCCGAGGCCACGGGCCGGGCGGTGATCCTCGAGGTCCTGCCGGGGAGCGTGGCCGAGGAGGCGGGGCTCAAACCGGGGGACATCCTCCTCGCCGTGGACGGGAAGCCTTTGGAAAGGCCCCAGGAGATTGAGCGGCTCAAAACCCCGGGCGCCCACACCCTGGCCGTGCTCCGCCAGGGGGAGGAGGTGACCCTCTCCCTCACCTGGGAGGAGGGGATGGAGCGCCTGGGGGTGGTCTACCAGCCGGAGGTGGCCTACCGCAGGGTGGGCTTCCTGGAGGGGCTCGGCCTCGCCGCGGGGCGGACCCTCGCCTTCGGGCCCGCCCTCGTCCAGGCCCTGGTGGGGGGGCTTCTCGGCGTCCTCGCGGGGAACCCCGATAGCGGCGTCCTCGGTCCCGTGGGCATCCTGGCGGAGACGGGGCGGGCGGCCCAGGAGGGGCTTTTCCGCCTGGTGGAGCTCGCCGCCGCCATCAACCTCTCCCTCGCCCTCTTCAACCTCCTCCCCATCCCCGCCTTGGACGGCGGCCGCATCCTCCTCCTCTTCCTCGGCCGCTTCCTCCGCCTCCGGCCCGAGCAGGAGGCCACCGTCCACTACCTGGGCTTCCTCTTCCTCCTTCTCCTTCTCCTCCTGGTCACCTTCCAGGACCTGAGGCGGCTTCTCGGAGGGTGAAGTGGCGGAGGCCACGGTCCTGATCCCCGCCTTCAACGAGGAGGCCACCGTGGGCCGGGTGGTGCGGGTGGCCCGGGAAGCGGGGTTTCCCGTGGTGGTGGCGGACGACGGCTCCAAGGACGAAACCGCCCGAAGGGCCCTGGAGGCCGGGGCCGAGGTGGTGCGGCTAAAGGAAAACCGGGGGAAGGGCGGGGCCATCGCCGAGGGGCTCAAGGCGGTGCGGACCCCCTTCGTCCTCCTCCTGGACGCCGACCTCCTCGGGCTCCGCCCGGAGCACCTCTTCGCCCTGCTTAAGCCTCTTAAGGAGGGGGAGGCCCGGATGGCCGTGGGGGTCTTCCGGGGAGGGCGGGCCTCCACGGACCTGGCCATGCGCCTCACCCCCTTTCTCTCGGGCCAAAGGGCCCTCCGCCTGGAGGACCTGAGGAGCGTGCCCGGCCTGGAAAGGGCCCGCTACGATCTGGAGCTCCTCCTCACCCGGCACGCCAAGCGGGCGGGCTGGCCCGTGGTGTACGTGCCCATGGAGGGGGTGAGCCAGGTGATGAAGGAGGAGAAGCGGGGGGTTCTCGCCGGGCTCGGCCACCGGCTCCGCATGTACTGGGAGATCCTGCGCTACCGGCTCAGGGCGCGCTGAAGCGGACGAGGCCCACGAGGCCCTCCCCCGCCTGGAAGGCCACCACGCCGAGGCCGGGGACGAGGTAGAGGAGCTTCACGTCGGCCCCGCCCCGCTCCGTGGTGAAGGCCACCCGCAGGCGGTAGGCGTTGAAGCGCCCCGCGGGCACCCTAACCCCCTCCACCCCCTCCACCCGGACCGCCAGGGCCACCCGCTGCTCCTGGAAGCGGGCGTTCCCCGACCAAAAAGCGCCCGGGACAAGCCTCTTCGGGTAGAGGAGCAAGGGCGGGGCGAAGGGGAAGAACCCCTCGGGGAGCGCGACCCCTTCCAAGTAGATCCCCTCTGCGCCGAAGCGGAGCCGGTCCTCGCGGAAGACCTTCCCGTCCCGCCGGTAGGCGAGGCGGTACCCTCCTTCCACCGCCTCGAGCGCCTGGACCGTGCCGTCGCTGTAGACGTAAAGCCCCCCCTCAGAGGGGAGGATCTGGGCCCAGGCCAGGCCGAGGAGGAGGCCAAGGCCGAGAAGCCGCGCCACCACCCCCATACCCTTCTTTCCCGCTTTGTTCGCCCTCCTGCCGCCCAAAATCCCCACCCAAGCCTTCTGCCGGGGCCCCCATGCGGGCGCAAGCCCGCATGGGGTGGCCTCACTCCGACTCGCCGAGCTCGTGCCCCCTCTGGGTGGCCGCCTCCACCGCCTCGTAAAAGGCCGCCCGCACCGCCCGGGCCTCGAGGGCGTGGAGGCCGTGGATGGTGGTTCCCCCCGGGCTCGCCACCTCGTCCTTGACCTGGGCGGGGTGCCTGCCCTTGAGAAGCTCCCCCGTGGCCGCCAGGGCGTCCGCGGCGAGGCGGAGGGCCAGGGCCCGGGGCATGCCCATCTTCACCCCCGCGTCCGCCAAGGCCTCGGCCACCACCGCCAAATAGGCGGGGGCGGAGGCGGACATGCCGGTGAAGGCGTCAAAGAGGTGCTCGGGGATCTCGTACACGTCCCCCACCGTGGCGAAAAGGGCCCGGGCGAAGGCGAGGTCTTCCGCCTCCCTGGCCTCCTTTAGGGCGGTGAGGGCGGTGGAGCTCTCCCCGATGGCCACCGCCAGGTTGGGCATGGCCCGGACCACGCGGCGGTTGTCCAGCCTGCGGGCGAGGACCGAGGTGGAGATCCCCGCCATGATGGAGATGTAGCCCAGGCGGTGGTGGGCGATCTCCGGGGCCAGGGCGGGGAAGTCCCGGGGCTGGACCGCGATCAGGACGCGCTCGGCCATGCCCAGGTCCGCCCGCGTCAAGGGGCGGACGCCGAAAGGCTCGGCGAGCTCCCGGCTCCGCTCGGGCGTCCGCCCCAAGACCCCCACCTCCTCCGGGCGCAAGAAGCCCCGCTCCAGAGCCCCCTTGAGGATGCTCCGGCCCATCTTGCCGAGACCCACGAAGGCCAGCCTCATGCCTGAGAGTTTACCCTCCGCAGCTTGGCGTAGTAGAAGCCGTCCAGCCCTCCCCTCGGGTCCACGTAGACCCCAAGCCCCCGGGCGAGGACGGGGAAGGGGGGTTGGACGGGCTCGGGGCGGAACTCAGGGTGGCGCGCCAGGAAGGCCCGCACCACCCCTTCCCCCTCCTCCTCCGTCAGGGTGCAGACGCTGTAGACGAGAACCCCCCCTTCCTCCGTGGCCTGGGCCGCCGTCTCCAGGAGCTGGAGCTGGAGGGCGGCCATGCGGGCAGGGTCCTCGGGGCTTAGGCGGTAGCGGAGCTCGGGGTGGGCGCGGAAGGTGCCGGTCCCGGTGCAGGGGGCGTCCAGGAGGACCTTCTTCGCCCGCTCGGGCACGGGCCGGGTCAGGTCCTGGGTGCGGTAGTGGACCCAAAGGCCAAGCCGCCGCGCCGTCCTCGCCCCCGCCTCCTGCCGCCTGCGGTTTAGGTCGTAGGAGACCACCTCCGCCCCCTGGGCGGCGAGGTAGAAGGCCTTGAGCCCGGCCCCGCCGCAGAGGTCCAGCACCCGCTCCCCAGGGCGGGCCTCGAGGAGCTTGGCCGCGAAGAGGGAGGCGGGGTTTTGCGGCTGGAGGCCGAGGGCGGAAAAGTCGGTCTTGGGGCCTTCCCAAAGGTAGCTCCCGGGGACGGGGCCGGGCCTTAGGTCCACCTCCCGGTAGGCGGTGACGAAGAGGGGGGCGGGCTCGTTGAAGCCCTCGGCGAAGGCCACGTCCCCGAAGAAGCCCCGCCAGGCCTCGCAGAGCCAGTCGGGGAGGGAAAGGCGCACGCACTCCGGGGCCTCCCTAGGGGCAAGACGCCGCAAAACGGCGTTCACCAGCCCGGCGAGGCCCGGGTAGCGGCGCTTCGCCTCCTCCACCCAGGGGCTCACCCGGGCGTGGTCCGGCTTGCCCTCAAGCCACTCCAGGGCCCCCAGGCGGAGGATCCAGCGCACCTCGGGGGGCAGGCCCTCGGGCCGGGGCAAGAGGGGGGCGAGGAGGTGGTCCAGAAGGCGGAGGCGGCGGAGGGCCCCGTAGACCAGGAAGGTGGCGTAGGCCCGGTCCCGCTCGGGCCAGGGGGACCGCCTCAGGGCGCGGTCCAGGAGAAGCTGGGCCCGCCCTCCCCGATCCACCTCGAGGAGGACGGCCACCGCCAGGGCTCGAGGCGTCCCGGCCCTCAAGTTTCCAGGGGGTGGGCCTTGATGCTGAACTTCAGGGCGGTCCGCTCCTCGTTCTCCAGCTCCAGCTTGACGAAGGCGGGCTTCACCACCAGGTCCAGGTTGTCGGGGGCGATGTAGCCCCGGGCGATGGCGATGGCCTTCACCGCCTGGTTCACCGCCTGGGGCCCGATGGCCTGGACCTCCACCTCGCCCTTGGTGCGGAGAAGCGCCGCGATGGCGCCGGCCACGGAGTTGGGGCGGGACTTGGAAGAGACGCGCAGCGTTTCCACTTTGACCTCCTATGAGCTCCCGGCCACCCTCAAAGCGTCTTGGGGCGGCTCAGGTCCATCCTAGAGCAGAGGCCCTCCCGGTTCAAGAGGAAGCGGCCAGGACCCGCTCCTCCAGTCCCTTGAGGAGGCTTTCCACGTTCTCCTGCATGAGCTTCTGCACGAGCTTCCGCAAAAGCCCGCCGAAGATGGGGATGGTGAGCTCGTAGGTGAGGGTGAGGACCACCCGGGTCCCCTCCCCTTCCGGGAGGAAGACCCAGGTGCCCTCGTAGCGGTCAAAGTCCCCCTCGGGGGAGAAGAAGCGGTTCCTGAGGTTCTCGTCGTCCCACTCCTCCTCCTCCAGCCAGCGGACCTTCTTCCCCATGGCCACCGCCACCCACCGGCTCCTCGTGCGGGCGCCTTCCCGGGCCACCACCTCGAGGCTCTCCACCTCCTTCAGGTAGGGCTTGAGCCCCTCCAGGTCCTTGGCGAGCCGGTAAACCCGCTCGGGCGGGGCCGGGATGTAGCGCTCGGCGCGTACCTCGGGCATGGCCTACTTATACCCTTCCCCCTCCTCCTGGGCAAGCCGCCAGGCCTCCAGGGCCACCCCCAGGGGAAAGCCCCGCCCCTCGAGGAAGCGGACCGCCCGGGCCTTGTCTTCCCGGTGGCGGTAGCGGCGGAGGACCGCCAAGGCCTCCTCCACCCGGGCCTCGGGCAGGACCTCCTCCACCACCTCCTCCGGCACCCCCCGGGCGAGGAGAAGGGCCCTAAGCTTCCTCGGGCCGTACCGCCGGGCCCGGGTCTCCACGAAGGCGCGGGCGTAGGCCCGGTCGTCCAGGTAGCCCATGGCCTCCAGGCGCCCGAGGGCCGCCTCGGCCTCCGCCTCGCCGAAGCGGGCGGCAAGCTTCGCCCTCAGGACCGCCCGGCTGTACCCCTTGCGGGCGAGAAGGCGGAGGGCGTACGCCAAAGCCTCGCTCCCCATGGGATAATCTTAGGGCCATGCGCGTCTACGCCATCGCCGACCCCCACCTCTCCCGGGTCCACCCCAAGCCCATGACCGTCTTCGGAGCGGGCTGGGAAGGGCACCCGGAGGCCTTCTTCCGGGGGTGGCGGGAGGTGGTGGGCGAGGAGGACCTGGTGGTGGTCCCCGGGGACATCTCCTGGGCCATGCGCCTCTCCGAGGCGATCCCGGACCTCTTGGACCTCGCCCGCCTGCCCGGGAGGAAGGTCCTCCTCAAGGGCAACCACGACTACTGGTGGCCCTCCATCAGCCGCCTCCGGGCCGCCCTGCCCCCGGGGATGTACGCCCTCCAAAACGACGCCCTGGTGGTGGACGGGGTGGCGGTGGCCGGGACGCGGGGCTGGCAGTACCCGCCCCAGACGCCGGAGGACGAGAAGGTCTTCGCCCGGGAGGTGGAGCGCCTGAAGCTCTCCCTGAAGGCCCTCGAGGGCCAGCCCTACCGCCACCTGGTGGTGGCCTTCCACTTCCCCCCCTTCGGCCCCGGGGGGGAGGCCTCGCCCCTCCTGGAGCTCGCCGCAGGGGCCCACCCCCAGGCCATCGTCTACGGCCACCTCCACGGGGCCGACCCCGCCAAGCTGCCGCAAAGCTACCGGGGCATCCCCCTCCACCTGGTGGCGGCGGACGCCCTCCGCTTCCGGCCCAAGCTGGTTCTGGAAGCGGACTGAGGTTATACTCAGTACATGCCTTGGCGGCCCGTGGGGCACGGGGTGGAGGCCCTCTACCTGGCCACGCCCCTGGGACGGCGGGTGGGGTACGGGGTCTACGTGTACCGCTACCGGGGGCTCCTGGTGGACACGGGCCCCCCTAAGGCCCGCCCCTTCGCCCCCGAGGCCGCCCTCCTCACCCACGCCCACGAGGACCACGCCGGGGGGGCCTCCCGGCTCGGCCTCCCCGTCTACGGAAGCGCCCTGACGGCCGCCCTGGTCGCCGCCCCCAAGCCCCTCCGCCTCTACCGCCGCCTGGTCTGGGGAAGCCCCCGCCCCGCACAGGTGGAGGCGGCCGAGCGGGTGGGCCCCCTCCACCTCCTCCCCACCCCGGGCCACGCCCCCGACCACGTGGCCCTCTACGACCCCGAGGCCGGTCTTTTCTTCGGGGGGGACCTCTTCCTGGGGGTGCGGGCGAGCCTCGCCACCCCGGGGTTTGACCTCCAGGCCCTCCTCCAAAGCCTCCGGAGGGCCCTCGCCCTAAAGCCCCGCGCCTTCTACTGCGCCCACGCGGGGCCCCTCCAAGCCCCCCTGGAGGCCCTTCAGGCCAAGCTGGACTTCCTGGAGGGGAAGCGGGAGGAGGCCCTCCGCCTCAAGGCCCGAGGCCTCACCCCCAAAGAGGCCCTCCGGCGCCTCTTCGGGGGGGAAAGCCCCTTGGCCCTCCTCTCCGGCGGGGAGATGAGCCGCCTCGCCTTCGTGGAGGCCCTTATGATGGAGCCATGATCACCGCCTTCGTCCTCATCCGGCCCCGGGGGAACCGCGTCCAGGCCCTGGGGGAGGCCATCGCCGAGCTGCCCCAGGTGGCCGAGGTCTACTCGGTGACGGGGCCCTACGACCTCGTGGCCCTGGTGCGCCTGAAGGACGTGGAGGAGCTGGACGACGTGGTGACCCAGGGGATCCTCTCCCTGGAAGGGGTGGAGCGGACGGAAACCCTCCTGGCCTTCCGCGCCTACCCCAGGCGGCTTTTGGACCAGGGCTTCGCCCTGGGGCAGGGGTGAAGTCCCCCTTCCTCTTCCTCCTCGCCCTCCAAGGGGGGCTCCTCCTCGTGGGCGGGGGCGGGATGCTCTGGCTTGGCCTCCCCCTCGCCCGGGAAGCGGGCGGGGCGGGGTTTTGGGCTTTGGTCCTCCTCCTCGCCCTCCAGGGCCTCGAGGCCCTCTTCCGCCGCCTCTTCCCCGCCTCCTTCCGCGAGGCCGAGGCCCTGCACCGCGACCTCGCCCTGGCCCTTAGGCGCTCGGGGGCAAGGCCCCCTTTTCTCCTCGCCCTCGCCCTCGCCGCCGCCTTGGGGGAGGAGGTCTTCTTCCGGGGGTTTCTCCAAAGCCTCCTCGTGGCGTGGCTCGGGGGCCTTGGCCTCCTGGCCCAGGCCCTCCTCTTCGCCCTCCTCCACCCCGCCCCCTTGCGGGCCTACGCCTACCCCCTTTACACCGCCTTGGCGGGCCTCCTCTTTGGCCTCGCCTACCTCTACACGGGAAGCCTCGTCCCGGGCGTCCTCGCCCACTTCCTCCACAACGCCAAGAGCTTCTACGGGCTCTGGCGGGAGCGCTAGCAAAAACCTTCCCCAAAGTCAAGGGTAAAGGCCCACAATCCCCGCCCTCCCCGTGCTACAATGGGCGCAAACCCCTACCCTATCCCAGGCCCGGTATGAAGGAGGGCTTCCATGAGCGAGCTGGATTTCGTCCGGCGTGGACAGGACCTAAAGGCCTACCGGGCCCTCAACTGGGAAGGGTCCTTCGCCGACTACCTCCGCCTCCTCAAGGAGGACCCTAGGCCCCTAAGGACCAGCTTCCAGAGGGTCCACGACATGATCCTCGCCCACGGGGTGGAGGAGTACACCCGCTTCAAGGAGAAGCTCCTCCACTACCGCTTCTTTGACGACCCCTTTGAGGGGGGAAAGGACGCCGTCTTCGGCCTGGACAAGCCCCTGATGCGCCTGGTGGCCACCCTCAAGGCGGCCGCCCACCGCCTAGGCCCCGAACGGCGCATCCTCCTTCTCCACGGCCCCGTGGGCTCGGCCAAGAGCACCATCGCCAGGCTTCTCAAGAAGGGCCTCGAGGCCTACAGCCGCACCGAGGAGGGCAAGCTCTTCACCTTCTACTGGAAGACGGAGGAAGGCCCCCTCCCCTGCCCCATGCACGAGGAACCCCTCCACCTCCTGCCCCAGGACCTCCGGGAGGCCTTTCTGGAGGAGCTCAGGGCCCTCCACCCCGACTACCCCTACCCCCTCGAGGTGGAAGGGGACCTCTGCCCCGTGTGCCGCTTCCAGATGCGGGAGGGTCTGAGGAAGTACGAGGGCGACCTCGCCGCCCTCCTGGAACACGAGGTGGTGGTGAAGCGCCTGGTCCTCTCGGAAAAGGACCGCGTGGGCATCGGCACCTTCCAGCCCAAGGACGAGAAGAACCAGGACTCCACCGAGCTCACCGGGGACATCAACTACCGCAAGGTGGCCCTCTACGGCTCGGACTCCGACCCCCGGGCCTTCAACTTTGACGGGGAGCTCAACATCGCCAACCGGGGGATCGTGGAGTTCATTGAGATCCTCAAGCTGGACGTGGCCTTCCTCTACGATCTCCTCACCGCAAGCCAAGAGCACAAGATCAAGTCCAAGAAGTTCGCCCAGACGGACATAGACGAAATTGTGCTGGGCCACACAAATGAGCCTGAATACAGAAAACTCCAGGCCAACGAGTACATGGAGGCCCTGCGGGACCGCACCATCAAGATTGACGTCCCCTACATCCTCCGGGTCTCCGACGAGGTGAGGATCTACCAGAGGGACTTCGCCAAGGTGCGGGGCAAGCACATCGCCCCCCACACCCTGGAGATGGCCGCCACCTGGGCCGTGCTCACCCGCCTCGAGCCCCCGAAGCGGGCGGGCCTCACCCTCATGCAGAAGCTCAAGCTCTACGACGGCAAGCTCCTCCCCGGCTGGACGGAGGAGGCGGTGAGGGAGCTCATGGGGGAGGCCAAGCGGGAGGGCCTCGAGGGGATCAGCCCCCGGTACATCCAGGACAAGATCTCCAACGTCCTCGTCACCAGCGAAGAGCCCTGCATCAACCCCTTCATGGTGATGAACGAGCTGGAGGAAGGCCTCAAGCACCACTCCCTCATCTCCGACGAGAGGACACGGGAGCGCTACCGGGCCCTCCTCCAGGAGGTGAAGGCGGAGTACGCCGAGATCGTCAAGAACGAGGTGCAGCGGGCCATCGCCGCGGACGAGGAGGCCTTAAACCGCCTCTTCCACAACTACATTGACCACGTGAAGGCCTACGTCCTCGGGGAGAAGGTGAAAAACCCCTACACCGGCGCCCCCGAGCCCCCCAACGAGCGCCTCATGCGCTCCATTGAGGAGCGGATTGACATCCCCGAGTCCCGCAAGGACGACTTCCGCCGGGAGATCATGAACTACATCGGCGCCTTGGCCCTCGAGGGGAAGCCCTTCACCTACAAGGACAACGACCGCCTGCGCCGCGCCCTGGAGCTCAAGCTCTTTGACGACCAGAAGGACACCATAAGGCTTTCCGCCCTGGTCTCGGGGGTGGTGGACCCGGAGACCCAGGCCAAGATTGACGTGGTCAAGGCCCGGCTCATCCGGGACTACGGCTACTGCGAGCACTGCGCGAGCGGCGTCTTGGAGTTCGCCGCCTCCCTCTTCGCCCGGAGCTAGGATGCCCGAGGGGATCCTGCCCATTGAGCGCGACCTCCTCCGCTTCAAGGAGATCGTGCGGGGGGAGGTGAAGAAGCGCGTGCGGGAGTTCCTCACCCGGGAGGAGCTCTTCGGCCAGGTGGAAGGCCGCCTCGTCTCCATCCCCCTGCCCCAGCTGGAGATCCCCAAGATCGTCCACGGGGAGCCCCTAGGGGAAGGCCTGGGCCTCGGGGGGCCCGGGGAGGAGGCCTTGGGCCCGGGGGGGCACATTCCGGTGGCCGAGCTGGAGCTGGAGGAGTTTTTGGACCTCGTGGGGGAGGCCCTGAGGCTTCCCCGCCTAAGGCCCAAGGGGGAGGGGGAGGTCACGGAGGAGGCCCTGCGCCACACCACCATCGCCCGCAAGGGGCCGAGGGGGCTCCGCCACGTGCGCCGCACCCTCAAGGAGAGCCTGAAGAGGGCCCTGCAAAGCGGGGAGTACCGCCCCGAAGACCCCCTCCTCGTCCCCGAGCGGGAGGACCTGCGCTACAAGGCCCCGAGGCGAAAGCCCATCCCCCACGCCCAGGCGGTGGTCCTCTTCGCCCTGGACGTCTCCGGGAGCATGCGGGAAGAGGAGCTTAAGCTCGTCAAGACCCTCTCCTTCTGGATCACCCTCTGGATCAAGCGGCACTTTCCCAGGCTGGAAAGGCGCTACCTCCTCCACGACGCCGAGGCCTGGGAGGTCCCCGAGGAGGAGTTCTTCAAGGCCCGGGAGGGCGGGGGAACGCGGATCTCCAGCGCCCTCCTCCTGGCGGAAGAGATCCTCAAGGCCTACCCCGAGGCCTTCTACAACCGCTACCTCTTCCACTTCTCCGACGGGGAGAACTGGCAGGGGGACACGCCCTTGGCCCTCGAGGCCCTAAGGCGCCTCCTCCCCTCCCTCGCCCTCTACGGGTACGCCCAGGTGGAGAGCCCCTACGGCCAGGGGCACTTCCTGGAGGAGGTGCAGGAGGCCCTGGGAGGCAGGGAGGGGGTCGCCCTCGCCGCGGTGCGGGGCCGGGAGGACCTGCCCGTGGCCTTGAAGCGGCTTCTCGGAGGTTGAAATGGAGCGGGAACTCGCCCACTGGGTGGAGCGCCTCAGGGAGCGGGCGGAGGCCGAGGGGCTTTCCTTTCCCCCCGTGGCCTTCCAGGAGGTGGGCCCCGAGGAGATGGCCATGCTCGCCGCCTACGGGGGCTTTCCCCGCCGCTACCCCCACTGGCGCTGGGGGAGCGCCTACCTGCACTACCGGGAGACCTACCGCTACGGCCTCGCCCGCATCTACGAGCTCGTGGTGAACACCGTCCCCGTGCAGGCCTACCTCCTCAGGGGCAACCCCCTCCTCGCCCAGAAGCTCGTCGTCGCCCATGTCTACGCCCACGCCGACTTCTTCCAGAACAACCTCGCCTTCAAGCCCATCCCCAAGGACATGCTCGCGGAGATGGCCCACCACGCCGCCTACGTGGAGCGGGCCATGGAGCGGCACGGGGCGAGGAGCGTGGAGGAGTTCCTAGACCTCGCCCTTTCCCTGGAAAACCTCATTGACCCCCACGCCCCTTACATCCAGAGGCCCGCCCAGAAAGAGGAGGAGGCCCCCAAGCGCCTCCCCGTGCGCCCCTACCTGGACCCCTACGTGAACCCGCCCCCCGCCTTCCCCAAAGAGGCGGAGGAGGGGGCAAGCCCCGAGCCCCTCCCCCCGAGGCCCACCCGGGACATCCTGGGCTTTTTGGCCCGCCACGCCCCCCTCGCCCCCTGGCAGAAGGGGATCCTGGAGATCGTCCGGGAGGAGAGCCTCTACTTCGCCCCCCAGGCCGCCACCAAGATCCTGAACGAGGGTTGGGCCACCTACTGGCACACGCGGCTCCTCCTCCCCCTCCTCACCCCGGAGGAGGCCCTGGAGTTCGCCGAGATGCAGGCGAACCTCCTCGCCCCCCACGGCCTGAACCCTTACCGCCTGGGCTACCACCTCCTCATGGAGGTGGAGGAGCGCTGGGACAAGGGGCGCTTCGGCCCCGAGTACGAGGCCTTGCCCCTGGGGGAAAGGCTCCGCTACGAGCGGCCCACGGGGGAAGGCCGGAAGAAGCTCTTCCAGGTGCGCACGGTCTACACCGACCTCAACTTCCTGGAGGAGTTCCTCACCCCGGAGTTCGCCCTAAGGCGGGGCCTCTTTGCCCTCGAGGACCTGCCCCGCTTCGCGGAGGCCAAAAAGGCCCTCCTCTTCCGCCTCACCAACCTGGGCTACCCCATCGTGGAGCTCGTGGACGCCAACTACCAAAACCGCGGGGAGCTTCTCCTCGCCCACGCTTATGAGGGGGTGGAGCTGGACCTGAGGAAGACCAAGGCGGTGCTGGAGAACCTCCACCGCCTCTGGGGCAGGCCCGTCCACCTCAAAACGGTGGTGGGCGGGAAGGAAACCCTCCTTTCCGCCGGCGCCTAGCGGAGGACCCGGAGGTAGCCCAAAAGCAGGGCCTCGGAAAGCTCCCCCAGGTGCCGGGCCACGAGCCGCCCCTCCCGGTCAAAGAAGAAGGTGGTGGGAAGCCCCTGGATGCCCAAGGCCTGGGCAAGCCGGGTCTCGGGGTCCAGAAGAACCCACTCGGGAGAAAGGCCCCTTTCCTCCAAAAAGTTTTTCACCACCAGGGGGCCTTCCCCCTGGCTTACAAAGGCGAAGCGCACCTCCGGGTTCTCCTGAGCGAGGCGCACCATCATGGGGAGCTCCCGGCGGCAGGGGGGGCACCAGGTGGCCCAGGCGTTGAGGACCAGGGGCTTCCCCCGGAAATCGCTGAGGCGTACCTCCGTCCCCCCAAGGGTCGTGAGGGTTAGGTCGGGGAGGCGCGCCTCCTGGGCCGGGGCCTTGCGGACGAGGAAGACCCCCGCCACCAGGGCCGCGGCCAGGGCCGCCCCCAGGGCGTAGCGCCAGAGGTGTTTGGGCAAGGCCATGAGCGTATACCCTCCTCCAGCCAAGATACCCCACCAGGGGTCAAACCCCCCCTGCCAGACGTAGAGAACGGCGAGGGGGTCCTTGGCGTAAACCGACGCGTTCTCCAAGACAAAGCCAAGCCTGGCCCCCAGAAGGCCCACAAAAACGGCGCCCTGGCCCCAGGAGGAAAGCCTCCGGTCCACCCGGCGGGCAAAAAGCTCCGCCACCCCCACCAGGGCGAGGAGGGCCAAGGCCACCTGCACCCTCACCCAGGGGATGGCCAAGGGGCCCACCTGAAGGGCGTCCATCACCGGACCAGGGGATACCCCGCCCGCGCTATGGCCAGCACCCCGCCCTCCACGTTGTAGAGGTTCGTGTAGCCCTTCCGCGCCAGGTACTCCGCCGCCTTTCGGCTCCGGTTGCCGCTACGGCAGTAGAGGTAGACGGGCCGGTCCTTGGGGATCCGGTCCGCCCACCGGGCCACCTCCTCCACGGGGAGGTTAATGGCCCCGGGGACGTGGCCCTGGGCGAACTCCCCCGGGGTCCTCACGTCCACCACCACCGCCCCGGCGGCCAAGGCCTCGTAGAGCTCCTCGGGGCCCACGTTCTCGTAGCTTCCCTTGGGGCCGCAGGCGGCGAGGAAGAGGAGGAGGGCGAGGGTCAGCGAGGCCGCCTGGATCAGCGGAGCGACCTTGGGGCCGAAGAGGGCGCGGCGGGTCATGCTAGGCCCGGACCCCCACGGCCTTCCGGATGGCCTGGAGGAACTGGGAGAGGGGCTGGGCCCCGAGGACGCGCTCCTTGCCGTGGTTGATGATGGTGTCCGGCACGCCGTGGATGCGGTAGCGGTCGGAGAGGGCGGGGAACTCGTTGGCCTCAATCATCTCGCCCCACACCTTGGGGGAGGCGTAGGCCAGGCGGTGGGCGGTGCGCACCGCCTGCGGGCAGTAGGGGCAGGTGGGGGTGACGAAGACCTGGAGGACCACCTCCTCGGGGAGGTCGTTGAGCTCCTGGACCACGTTCTCAGGGAGGCCGTGCCCATCCCGGCCCAGCATCTCGATGTCCTCGAGGAGGCTCGCGAACTCGTAGCCCGCGGGGATCCCCCGGTAACGGAGGTTGATGGCCTCCGAACCCTTCTCGCGAAGGATAAGGGTGGGCGCGGCCTCCACCTTGTAGGCCCCGGCCTTCTCCCTCCCCTCGGGGGTGGCCAGGTCGTAGACCACCAGGTGGAGCTTGTCGGAGAGGGCGGAAAGCTCCTCCAGAAGCTGCTTCGTCTCCTTGCAGTAGAGGCAGGGCTCCTTCCCCGGGGCGATCAAGGTGGAGGAGTCGGTGAAGAGCACCATCTCCACGTCCCGGGTGAGGTTGGCCAGCCTTTCCCGCACGATCTCTTGCTCTTTGGGTCCCAAAAGCGCCATGTTCACCTCCGGAATACCCCGGTAGGGGTACGTCCAGGCCCTAACTATACCAGATAAAGAGCCCCGAGGAAAGAGCGCACTTTCACGTTCCCGCGGCTTGACACCATTACCCCCCATGGGTATACTCTGCCCCGAGGAGGGACAAAGGTCCCTCACCGGAGGTGAAGCCATGATCTTTCGCCAGATCCACGAGGAAGGCCTCGCGCAGATGAGCTACCTCCTGGGCTGCGCCGCCACCGGGGAGGCCCTGGTGGTGGACCCCAGGCGGGACGTGGACGTGTACCTGGAGCTCGCCCAGTCCTTGGGCCTCCGCATCACCGCCATCGCCGAGACCCACATCCACGCCGACTACCTCTCGGGGGCGAGGGAGCTCGCCCGGGCCACGGGGGCCACCCTGTACCTCTCCGACGAGGGGGACGAGAACTGGAAGTACAAGGGCCTCGAGGGCTTCCCCCACGTCCTCCTCAAGGACGGGGACGAGTTCAAGGTGGGGAACATCCGCGTCCGGGCGGTCCACACCCCGGGCCACACCCCCGAGCACCTCTCCTTCCTGGTGGCGGACGGGGCGGTGACGGACGAGCCCCTCCTCTTCCTCACGGGGGACTTCGTCTTCGTGGGGGACGTGGGCCGGCCGGACCTTTTGGAAGAGGCGGCGGGGATCAAGGGCACGGCGGAGCCCGGGGCGAGGCGGATGTTTAGGAGCCTCAAGGAAAAGTTCCTCACCCTTCCCGACCACGTCCAGGTCTGGCCCGGCCACGGGGCGGGCTCCGCCTGCGGCAAGGCGCTTGGGGCCCTCCCGGCCACCACCGTGGGGTACGAACGCCGCCACGCCTGGTGGGCGGAGTACCTGGAGCGGGACGACGAGGAGGGGTTCGTGAAGGCCCTCCTCCAGGGCCAGCCCGAGGCCCCCACCTACTTCAAGGAGATGAAGCGGCTGAACCGGGACGGGATGGCCATCCTGGGCGGCCTTCCCCACCCGGGCCGCCTCACCCCGGCCCAGTTTGAGCGCTGGCTGAGGGAGGGGGCCATCCTCGTGGACACCCGGGACAAGTTCGCCTTCGCCGGCGGGCACATCCCGGGGAGCATCAACATCCCCGCGGGGAAGAACTTCTCCACCTGGGCGGGCTGGCTCCTCCCCTACGACCGCCCCCTCGTCCTCCTCGCCCGGCCCGAGGAGGTGGAGGCCCTCACCCGGGCCCTCGTCCGCATCGGCCTGGACGAGGTGGTGGGGTACATCCCGGGGCTGGAGGGCTACGCCCAGGGCGAGCTGGAAACCGTCCCCCAGGTCACCGCCAAGGAGGCCAAGGAGCTCTGGGAGAAGGGGAAGGCCTTCGTCCTGGACGTGCGCGGGCGGGACGAGTACCTCGCGGGGCACATCCCCGGGGCCCAAAACATCCACGCGGGCCGCGTCCTCGCCCACCTGGACCGGCTCCCCAAGGACAGGCCCCTCATCGTCCACTGCGTGGGCGGGGACCGCTCCAGCACCGCCATCAGCGCCCTACTGGCCCACGGTTTTAGAAACGCCCTGAACCTCACCGGGGGGATCAAGGCTTGGCGGGAGGCGGGCTTCCCCGTGGTGCAGGGCGAGGAACTGGTGCAGGCCTAAGCGAGCCCACCCCGGCCTGGGCCGGGGTGGGCCGCCCAGACCCCAAGGAGGTTTTCCATGTACGAGACCCAGGTGCAAGAACTTTCCCCCGAAGAGGCCAAGCGGCTTTACGACCAAGGGGTGCCCTTTTTTGACGTGCGCGAGGTGGAGGAGTACGCCCAGGCCCGGATCCCCGGGGCCCGACTCCTCCCCCTTTCCGAGTTCATGGCCCGCTACGGGGAGATCCCCAAGGACACCCCGGTGGTCCTCTACTGCCGCACGGGCAACCGCTCCTGGCAGGCGGCGGCCTGGCTCAGCGCCCAGGGCTACCGGGTGTACAACCTCGAGGGCGGCATCGTCCGCTGGTACCGGGCGGGCCTCCCCGTGGACACCACGCCCATGGAAGCGGCCTACAGGGCCACGCCCTACCAGGAGGTGGGGCCGGAAGAGGCGAAGGCTCTCCTGGAGGAGGCCTTCGTGGTGGACGTGCGGGAGGCGTGGGAGTACGGGGAGGGCCACGTCCCGGGCGCCGTGAACATCCCCCTCTCCACCCTGCCCCAGAGGCTTGCCGAGCTTCCCAAGGACAGGCCCATCCTCCTCGTGTGCAACTCGGGGAACCGCTCGGGCGTGGCGGCGGAGTTCCTCGTGGCCCAGGGGTTTGACGGGGAAAGGGTCTACAACCTCGAGGGGGGCACCTACGCCTGGGCGTCCCGGGGCCTCCCTCTAGAGCGGTAAGATGACGCTTCCTGCCCTCGTGGGCGCCCTCCTCATCGGCCTCTCCCTGGGGCTTTTGGGCTCGGGGGGGTCCATCCTCACCGTGCCCGTCCTCGTCTACCTCCTGGGGGAGCCCCCCAAGCAGGCCATCGCCGAAAGCCTCCTCATCGTGGGCGGGATCGCCCTCCTCGGGGCGGTCCCCTACGCCCTGAGGGGCCTCGTGGACTTCCGCAACGTCCTCTTCTTCGGCCTGCCGGGGATGGCGGGGACCTACCTCGGGGCGTGGCTTTCCCGCTTCGTCTCGGGCCAGGTCCAGCTCCTCACCTTCGCCCTGGTCATGCTCCTCGCCGCCTACTTCATGGCGAGGCCCCTCCCCTTGAGGCGCCAAGAAGGCGGGCGCACACCCTGGAAAATCGTCCTGGAGGGCCTTTTCGTGGGAGCCCTCACCGGGTTCGTGGGGGTGGGGGGCGGGTTTTTGATCGTCCCCGCCCTGGTCCTCCTGGGGGGGCTTCCCATGCACCTCGCCGTGGGCACGAGCCTCCTCATCATCGCCATGAAGTCCTTCGCCGGCTTCTACAAGTACCTCCACCTCCTCCCCGCCCTCGGCCTCTCGGTGAACTACCAGGTGGCGGGGCTCTTCGTCCTCGTGGGCTTCCTCGGAAGCCTCCTCGGGGGGAGGGTGGCGGTGCGCCTGCCCCAGGAGAGCCTGAAGCGGGGCTTCGCCCTCTTCCTGGTGGCCATGGGGGTCTTCATCGTGGCCCAGAACCTAGGCTAAGCGCCCCTGTGGTAGGCTTCGGGGGATGCCGCGCTACGGGTTCCACCTTTCCATCGCCGGGAAAAAGGGCGTGGCCGGGGCGGTGGAGGAAGCCACCGCCCTCGGCCTCACCGCTTTCCAGATCTTCGCCAAAAGCCCGCGGAGCTGGCGCCCAAGGGCCCTCTCCCCGGCCGAGGTGGAGGCCTTCCGCGCCTTAAGGGAGGCCTCCGGGGGCCTCCCCGCCGTGATCCACGCCTCCTACCTGGTCAACCTGGGGGCGGAGGGGGAGCTTTGGGAGAAGAGCGTGGCGAGCCTGGCGGACGACCTGGAGAAGGCCGCCCTCCTCGGGGTGGAGTACGTGGTCGTCCACCCCGGCTCGGGCCGCCCCGAGCGGGTCAAGGAAGGGGCCCTCAAGGCCCTGCGCCTCGCCGGCGTCCGCTCCCGCCCCGTCCTCCTCGTGGAGAACACCGCTGGGGGTGGGGAGAAGGTGGGGGCGCGGTTTGAGGAGCTCGCCTGGCTCGTGGCGGACACCCCCCTCCAGGTCTGCCTGGACACCTGCCACGCCTACGCCGCCGGGTACGACGTGGCCGAGGACCCCTTGGGGGTCCTGGACGCCTTGGACCGGGCCGTGGGCCTGGAGCGGGTGCCCGTGGTCCACCTCAACGACTCCGTGGGCGGCCTCGGAAGCCGCGTGGACCACCACGCCCACCTCCTCCAGGGAAAGATCGGGGAGGGGCTCAAGCGCGTCTTTTTGGACCCGAGGCTCAAGGACCGGGTCTTCATCCTGGAAACCCCCAGGGGACCGGAGGAGGACGCCTGGAACCTCCGGGTCTTTAGGGCCTGGCTCGAGGAGGCCTAAGCGCCCCACCCTGGCCTTGGGCCGAAGGGGAGGCCCCTAAGTATCCCACCGCGGCTTTCGCCGCGGTGGGGGCCCCAAATTAGCTTCCCAAGCCTTATTCCGCGCACCTCATGCTGCGAAGCCGACGTGCGGACACTTAGCCCAAAAGGAGGGTGAAGAAGACCCGGCGGGCGAAGGCCAAGACCTCCTGGATGGGCCCCCTGAGGACCGTGAGGATGAGGAGGAAGGAAAGCCAGGCGTACTGCTCCAGCCGCCAAAGCCAAGGGTGCCAGGCCAAAGGGAGAAGGCTTTGGAGGATCTTGGAGCCGTCCAGGGGGGGTATGGGGAGGAGGTTGAAGACGGCGAGGACGAGGTTGATGGAGCTCGCCACGTAGGCGGCGAGGGCCAGAAGCCCCAGGGCGGAGCCCCCGCTCCCCCGGAAGGCCCCATAGACCCCCTCCGGGTCCAGGGCGAAGAGGCCCCGCACCGTCAAGGCGAAGAGAACGGCGAGGGCCAGGTTCACCAGGATCCCGGCCACGGAGACGGCGAAGAGGCCCAGGCGGTAGGCCCTGAAGGCGGGAGGATAAATGGGCACGGGGCGCGCCCAGCCGAAGCCCACGAGGAGGAGAAGGAGGGTTCCCAAAGGGTCCAGGTGCCGCAAGGGGTTCAGGCTGAGCCGCCCCTGGCGCTTGGCCGTGTCGTCCCCGAAGAGGTGGGCGGCGTAGGCGTGGCCCACCTCGTGGAGGACGAGGCTCATCACCAAGGCCGAGAAGGCGAGGAGGAAGGCGAGGGGGTCTTCTTGCAGGAGGGCGATCATAGCCCGAGGGCCCGGTAGAGGGTGGCGAGGAGGCCGGAAAGCCCCCGGACCACCGCGTCGGTTACGCCGGTGTAGGAGAGGAGGAGGAAGATGACGAGGAAGCCCACGGGGCCGTAGGAGGCGAGCTGGTCCAGGAAGCGGCGGGCCTCGAGGCCCCCCACGGCGTAGAGGGCCCTGGCCCCGTCCAAGGGGGGCACGGGGAAGAGGTAGATGGCGGCGTGGAGGAGCATCAGGCGCTGGCCCAAAGCGAACCCCTCGCCGAAGGGGTAGGGCAAGAAGCGGGCGAGAAGGCCGTAGACGAAGGCGGCCGCGAGGAAGCCCAGGGGCCCCATCAGGGCCACCATCGCCCCCTTGCGCCCAGGGAGGCGGCTTGGGACGAACCGGGGCCAGCCGAAGCCCAGAAGGGCGAGGAGGACGAGGCCTAAGGGCTCCAGGTGGACCCGGGGATCCAGGCGCAAGAAGCCGTACCGCCTTGGGGCCACCTCCCCGTAGCGGTCGGCGAGCCAGGCCTGGAAGAGGTTGTGGAGGATGAGCCCGAAGGCCCCGAGGAGGAAGGCCAGGAGGAAGACCGGCGGATCATTCAGGTAGGGCAAGAGTCCCATCGCCCAACAGTTTACGGGCTAAGGCCAGCTCCTCCTCAAAGCTCCGCACCTCCCCCCGCCTGCGGGCCTCGGCCACCCGGCGCAAAATCTCCCCCACCTTGGGGCCCGGCTTCAAGCCGAGCTTGAGGAGGTCCCGGCCCATGAGGACCCGCCGCTCGGCCTTAAGCCAGGCCTCCTTTTCCGGGAAGAGGGCGAGGAAGGCGGCCCTGAGGGGCTCCCGCCCCAAGGCCTCCTTGGGCACCTCCTCCCCCCGGGAGGCGGCGAGGAGGAGGGCAAGCCCCTCCCTTAGCCTCCCGGGAAGGGCGAGCCAGGCCGCCCGCTCCAGGGGGTCCTTCTGGTGGAAGAGGAGGAGGAGAAGCCGGGCCTCGCCGAGGCCCTCCTCGGCCCGGAGCCTAAGGAAGGGGGCCTCGGGAGGAAGGTCCAGGCCGTAGAGGGCCTTAAGGGCACCGAGCTCGGCGAGAAGGGCCAAGGCCCGGTAGAAGGCCTCCTCCTCCAGGGTGAGGAGGAGCTCTTCCCGGAGGCGGCTCCGGCTCGCCCCCGCCACCACCTCGGGGAGGAGGGCGGGGGCGAGAAGCCGCGGCACCTCCTCGGCGAAGCGGAAGCCCAGGCGGGCGGCCAGCCTCGCCCCCCGCACCACGCGGGTGGGGTCCTCCACGAAGGCGAGGGGGTGGAGGGGGCGGAGGAGGCGGGCCTCCAGGTCCCTAAGCCCCCCGTAGGGGTCCAAAAAGGCGAGGCCGCCCAGGTCCACGGCCATGGCGTTCACGCTGTAGTCCCGGCGCTCCAGGTCCCGGGCGATGGGGGCCCGGCGCACCTCGGGAAGGGCCCCGGGGTAGGGGTAGACCTCCTCGCGGCTTTCCGCCAGGTCCACCACGAGCCCGAAGGGGAGGCGGACCCGGGCGGTGCCGAAGGCGTAGTGGAGGCCGTAGCTTCCGCCGAAGCGGTCCACCAGGAACTGGGCCACCCGGGCCACCTCCACCCCGGGCCCCACGGCGAGGTCCAGGTCCGGGCCAGACCGGCCCAAAAGGGCGTCCCGCACCGCCCCCCCCACCAGGTAGACCCCCTCGGGGAAAGCCTCCCTCAGGGCCTCCACCACCCGAAAAACCCCGCTGGGAAGGGCTTTTAGGACCCGCTCGGCCAGGGTGGGCTCGGGCCTGGGGGCGCTCCGGTAGAGGTCGGTCCGGGTGTAGATCCCGAGAAGCCGCCACCCTTCCCCCGCCCGCTCCCCCACGAGCACCCGCCCCCCGGCCTCCCGCAGGCGGGGCTCCACCTGGGAAAGGGGGGTGGAGGGGGGAAGGACCACCGCCCGGACCAGAAATCCCTCCACCGGGTGGTCGCCGAACCCCAGGCGCACCGCCTTGCGGAGGTCCCGCCTGCGGGCAA
The DNA here is from genome assembly GCF_000091545.1 of Thermus thermophilus HB8. Lineage (GTDB taxonomy): Bacteria > Deinococcota > Deinococci > Deinococcales > Thermaceae > Thermus > Thermus thermophilus. The sequence continues at coordinate 797,097 of NC_006461.1, read as the reverse complement.
GCCCCAGCACCCTAACCCCCTCGCCCAAAGGCTCCACCACGGGCATGGCCCCGTAACCCCGCTCTTCCAGCTGGCGGAGGGCCTCGCGCACGGAGGTGGGGCGGAGGGTCTCCACGGGGGCGGTCATCGCCTGGCCCAGGGTGGGCTCGGGGTCCAGGAAGGCCTCCAGGGTTTCCAAAAGCCGGGCCAGGGCCCGCCCCTTGCCCCGCACCCGGGCGAAGGCCGCCCGGGCGTGCCCGCCCCCGCCCAAGGCGCCAAGCCACCGCCCCACGTCCAGCCGGGCCTTGCTCCGGGCGATGAGGAGGGTGTCCCCCCCGAGCCGCAAGGCCAGGAGGACCCCGTCCGCCTCGTAGAGGTCCAGCAGGGTGTGAGCGAGGGGGGCAAGGGCGGGCACGTACCCCTTCTCCCGGGCCCGGGCCACGAGGAGCCTGAACCCTTTCCGCTCCACGAGGTGGGCGGTCTTCAGAAGCTGGGAGAGGATCTCCCGGGCCTCCTCGCCGAAGCGGGGGCGGACCCAGTCCCGGACGCGGGCGACCTCGGCCCCCTGCCGGAGGAGGTGGCCTGCGGCCTCGAGGTCCTCCGGGGTGGTGGAGGGGAAGCTGAACCCCCCCGTGTCCTCCCAGAGGCCGGCGTAGGCCAGGGTGGCCTCCAAGGGGTCCAGGGCCACGCCCCGCTCAAGGAGGAGGGGCACGAGGAGGCTCACCGTGGCCCCCACCGGGGCCACCCTCCCCCCCACGGCGGGCACGTCCCCCGGGGTCCTCGGGTGGTGGTCGTAGACGAGGAAGGGCACCCGGCCCACCAGGGCGGCGAGGGGCCCGAGGCGCTCGGGGCGGGCGTTGTCCACGAGGACCACCTCCCGCACCCGGTCCAGGGGGATCTCGCTCGCGGGCACCAGGTCCAGCCGGTCCTCAAGAAGGGGAAGGACCTCCCTCAAAACCCCTTCCACGCCCCCCACCAGGGCGAGGACGCTCCCCGGGTAAAGCCGCCCCGCCAGGACCATGGAGCCCAGGGCGTCAAAGTCCAGGTTTTCGTGGGCCGCCACGACCCGCACGGCCCCAGTCTACCTTGACGGAGGCGGACGGCGCTGGTACACTCCTTTTTGGCACTTGGAGAGGTGCCCGAGTGGCTGAAGGGACACGACTGGAAATCGTGTAGGGGGGCTTAAACCTCCCTCGCGGGTTCGAATCCCGCCCTCTCCGCCAAAAGGCCCCGGCGAAGGCCGGGGCTTCCCTTTTCCCGTGGGCCCGCGCCGCCTCCGGGGCCCTTTGGGCGCGGAAAATGGTATGGTTCTCCCGTGCGGCGCTGGCTCCTGCTTTTGCCCCTGCTCGCGGCCCCGGCCTGGGCCAAATGCGCGGACCGACCCTACGTCCTGGAGACGGAAGAAGGGCTTCTCGGCGGGGAGAACCTGAGCTACGAGGAGGGGGTGCTCCTCGTGGAGGGCCGGGCCTGCCTGGAGCGTCCGGGCCTCGCCCTCGAGGCCCCCTGGATCCGCTACCTGGAGGAGGAGGGGGGCTTCCTCGCCCCCAGGCTTTCCGGGGAGGTGGAGGGGTGGCGGCTTCAGGCGGAGGGGATGGAGGGCAAGGCCCTCCTCCGGGTGCGCCTCGCCAAGGGGAGCCTCCGGGCGGAGGCGGAGCGCCTCCTCCTGGAACGCCCCCCCAAGGGGGAGGGGGTCTTCCTGGAGGCCCCGGCCTACCGGGTCCGGGCCGAGCGGGCCACCTTCACCGGGGAGGAGGCCCGCCTTCAGGGCTTCCTCGCCACCCCCTGCCCCTGCGGCGAGGACCTGCGGCTCGCCATGGAGGAGGCCCTTTTCCGGGTGGACACGGGAGAGCTCGTGGGGGACGCCGCCCTGGGCCTCTTTGGCCTCGAGGTGCCCCTGGAGGAGGCCCGCCTCAACGTCCACCGGAGGCCGAGCCTGACAAGCCCCTTCGTCCTCTCCGCCACGGAAGAGGAAGGGCTCACCCTGGGCCTCAAAGACCTCCCCCTCCCCCAGCCCGGGGAGGAGGTCGGCCGCTGGAGCCGCCGCCTCACCGTCATGGGGACGGGCCTCAACTCCCCCCAGGCCGCCCTCCTCCTGGGCCTCAAGGAGGGAGGCCTCGGGGCCGAGGTCCAGCTGGGCTACGCCGCCGGGGTTCGGGCCTTCGGGGAAGGCGTCTACCTGGCCTACACCCCCGACCCCCCCGACGCCACCACCCCGAGGCTCGAGGCCCGCTACGCCCCCTCCCTCCGCCTGGAGGGCCTTGCCCTCACCCCCTTCCTCCGCTACGCCGAGACCGAAGCGCGGACGGGCCTCACCCTGGGGGCGGAGGGGAGCTACCGCCTCGAGGCCCGGGAAGGACCCTTCCGCCTCGCCCTCACGCCCTCCGCCCTCCTCGCCCTCTACCCCGGCCTCGGCCACGACCCCTACCTCGTCCTCGGGGGGAGCGCCGAGGTGGGCTACGGCGAAGGCCCCTTCCGGGCCCGCCTCCTCTACGCCGGCCGGTACGCCGCCCTAAGCCCCACCCCCGCCTTCGCCCACGAGGAGCGGGCCGAGTTCCAAAGCCTCCAGGTGGAGGCGGGCTTCGCGGGGGCAAGCCTCCTCTACCGGCTGGAAAACCCCTTGGGGGACCGGGTGGACCGGGTGGAGGCCGCCTACGCGGCGGAGGGCCTTGGCCGCCTGGCCCTGGCCTGGGTGCGGGGAAGCTACGCGGAGTGGCGCCTCGCCTACGCCCCGCCCCTGCCGCAAAGGACCTGCTGCCAGGCCCTGTGGCTCGCCCCCGAGCTGGGCCTGGGCCCCGAGGGGCCAAGCCGCTACGGCCTCACCCTGCGCTACTACGACGGCTGCTTCGCCTACGAGGTGCGGGCGGCCCGGGTCCTCCAGGGCCAGCACGACGAGGCCACGGGCTACACCCTAAGCTTCGGCCTCACCCTGCGCTAAGCGGACCTTACCCCGGACGCACGTCCACCACCCGCTCCCCGGCGGCCTCGAGCCTCTTGGGAACCCCCTCCACGTCCTCCCCCACCACCCGCATCACCAGGCGCTGGTAGCCGGGAAGGTGGGCCGCGGTGGCGATGGAGACGATGTTGGCGGGGGGAACGGCCTGGGCCATCTGGGCCAGGGCCCCGGGGACGTCGGGGATGTCCACGGTGATGCGGAGGCCCCCAAGCTTCAGGCCCAGGACCTCAATGAAGGCCCGGAGCACGTCCGTCACCGTAATGATCCCCACGAGCCTCTCCCCCTCCATCACGGGAAGGCCGCCGATCTTCCGCTCCTCCATGAGGAGGGCCGCCTTCTCCAAGGGCGCGTCCGCCTCCACGGTGACCACGGGCCGGGCCATGACCTCCCGCACCGTGAGCTTGGCGAGGAGGTAGTTCATCTCCCAGACGGAAAGGGTGGTGGCCTTGGAGGGCATGGCGTCCTTGAGGTCCTTGTCGGTCACGAGCCCCACGAGCCTCCCCCCCTCCATCACGGGAAGGCGCCGGAAGCCCTTCTCCTTGAGGAGGCGGATGGCCTCCAGGACGGGGGTGTCCGGGGCCACCACCACGGGGTCCTTGGTCATCCAGTCCCTGACCAGCATCCTGCCACCTCCTAGGGGCCAGTCTAGGCCCAAAATCTAGAGAAAAATGTCCCGCCCCCGTGGAGGCGGGAAGCCACGCCTTCTTCCTTCAGCGCAGGTTCACGCCGAGGACGACCCGGCTGGACCCACCCCCGCCGAAGGGGTAGTAGTACTCCCCGTCCAGGAAGAAGCCCGTGCGGGGGTCAAAGAGGACCTCCGCCCCCAAGGAGAGGTGCACCCCCACGGCGCTTGCGTCCGCGATCCTCGCCCCGAGGCCCCCGCCGAAGTAGGGCCGGATCCCCCGCAGGTCCCGGTCCAGCTGGCCGAGGTCGGGCTTGAAGAGGACCTCCCCGCCCAAAAGGAAGCTGGGCCCCGAGGGGAAGAGGTCGCCGAAGGCCCGGAAGGCCAGGTTCCGCTCCAGGGGGGCCTCGAGGGCGAGGCCGAGCCCCGCCCCCCCAGGGGGAAGGACGAGCCGGAAGCCCACCGCCCGCTGCCCCAAGGCCATGGAGAAAAGAAGCGTTCCCAAAAGCGCCACAAGCCCAAACGCCTTGCGCATACCGAACCTCCGAGGCCAAGCCTAACGGGTTTGGCCTAAGCCCGCCATAGACCTTTCTCTCACAAGCCCTTCACCCAAAGAGGCTAAGCTTGGCGGCATGAAGAGGCTACCCTTGATCGGCGTCCTCCTCGCCCTCGGCGCCCTCCTCACCCCGATGCTGGCCCAGAACAAGACGGTGGCAAGCCGCGTGGGCTTCGTGGACGCGGACGCCCTGGTCCAGGCCCACCCCGACTACAAGAAGATCCAGGAGGTCCAGTCCCAGGCCCGCAAGGAGCTCGCCCCCCTGGAGGAGAAGCTCAAGCCCCTGGACGAGAAGGTGCGCGCGGGCCAGGCCACGGCCAAGGAGCGCCAGGACTACGAGGCCTTGGCCAAGACCTACCAGGCCACCCTCAAGAAGTGGCAGGACCGGCAGAACCAGGTGCTCAAGCCCATCCTCGAGGACGTGGACAAGGCCATCGCCAAGGTGGCCAAGGCCCAGGGCTTCTCCGTGGTGATGAGCCGCCAGGTGGCGGCCCAGTCGGGGCTCGTGGTCTACGCCGACGAGGACACGGACCTGACCCAGGCGGTGATCCAGGAGCTCAAGCGCTAGCGGCCCAAGGCCCAATAGGGGGGCGGCCTGCCCCCCTATAATGCCTCTGATGGCCAAGCGAGGCGCGGCCAAGCGCAACAAGCCCAACCGGAGCGGGGAGACCCGGGCCCTCCTCCTCGGCGCCTTCGCCCTCTTCCTGGCCTCGGGCTTCCTCCCGGGGACGGGGGCCGTGGGGGATTTCTTGCGGGAGGCCTTCTACGGGGCCTTGGGGCTTCCCGCCTACCTCACCCCCCTGGGCCTCCTCGCCCTGGCCTACCTCGTCTACCGGGGCCGCCCCCTCAAGGGGTTCCTCCGCCACCTCCTCTTCGCCTACCTGGTGGCCTTCGCCCTCCTTCCCCTCCTGGGGGAGGCGCTGGGGGGACGCCTGGGGGCCGGGATGCGGGCCGGGCTGGAGGCCTGGCTCGGCTGGCCCGGCCTCGCCTTGCCCCTCCTCGCCGCCCTCGCCCTGGTGGACCTCTGGCGGGGAAGGCCCCCTTGGGACCTCCTCCGCCGGGGGCTCGTCCTCGGGGTGGGGCTCGTGCGCCGGGCCCGGCTGGGCCTCCGCCGCCTGGCCCTCAGGCGGCGGCTCGGCCTCCTCGCCCGCCTCTACCCGGAACACACCGCCCTGAAGGCCCTCGCGCAAAGCCTCGCCCCCGAGGAGCTTCCCAAGGTGGAGGAGGCCCTCCGGGACTTCGTGCGGGAGCGGGTGGAGGAGTACGCCAGGAGGATGCGGGAGGACCAAAGGCCCCTGGAGCCCCGCGTCCAGGCCCTCCTCCAGGCCCTGAAGGCCCCCGTGCCCGGGGAAGGCCCCTTGCGGGACGCCCTGGAGGAGCGCCGGGCGGCCCTCCTCCTCGAGGCCTCGGCCCTCGCCGCCCGGATCGCGGCCCTCTCCGCCCTCCCTGCCCTCTCCCCCACCCTTTCCGGCCTGCTCCGCGCCCGGAGGCTAAGGGAGGAGCGGCGCGCCCGCTGGGAGGAGGTGGCGGGGCTTCTGGAGGACCTGGAGGCCCGCTTTGACGAGCTCTCCCGCTGGCTCGCCTTCCTCGAGGCCAACCCCCAAAGGCAGCAGGAAGGCCTCCGGGCCCTCCTCACCCAAAGCCCCCCGCCCGCGCCCGCCCAGGCCCCTGAGCCCGAGCCCGAGGCCTTTGACCTGGACCTCGTCTTCCCCGAGCCGGAAAGGCCCGCCCCCCCGCCTGCGCCTGCCCCCTCCCCGCCCCCCGCGCCCGCCCCGGGCCTGCTCGCCCTCCCCACCCCCGACCTCCTGGACCCCCCCGAGCCCAAGGAGCGGAGCCGGGCTTTGGAGGAGGAGGCCGAGCGGCTCAAGCGCACCATCGCCGAAACCCTCCGGCACTTCGGCGTCCAGGCCGAGGTGGTGGGCCACGCCCGGGGGCCCAGCGTCACCCGGTACGAGATCCTCCCCGCCCCGGGGGAGAAGATCAGCCGGATCCAGAGCCTGCAGAACGACCTGGCCCGGGCCCTGGCGGTGGGGGCGGTGCGGATAGAGGCCCCCATCCCCGGCAAGAACACCGTGGGCCTCGAGGTGCCCAACCCCAAGCGGGAGCTCGTCCGCCTCTCCGAGGCCGTCCTCTCCCCCGCCTTCCAAAACGCCAAAGCCCTCCTCCCCCTGGTCCTGGGGAAGAGCATAGAAGGGGAGATCTGGGTGAAGGACCTCGCCAAAATGCCCCACCTCCTCATCGCCGGCTCCACGGGAAGCGGAAAGAGCGTGGCCATCAACGTCCTCCTCCACAGCCTCCTCTTCAAACACCTGCCCACGACCTTGCGCCTCCTCCTCATTGACCCCAAGATGGTGGAGCTCACCCCCTACGAGGGCATCCCCCACCTGGTCCGCCCCGTGGTCACGAGCCCGGAGGAGGCCGCAGGGGTCCTGCAGGGGGCGGTGGCCCACATGGAACGGCGCTACCGCCTGATGAGCCAGGTGGGGGCCCGGAACCTGGAGCAGTACAACGCCAAGGTGGGGCCCGAGGAGGCCCTGCCCTACCTGGTCATCGTGGTGGACGAGCTCGCCGACCTGATGATGACCGCCCCCAAGGAGGTGGAGGCGGCCATTCTGCGCCTGGCCCAGATGGCCCGGGCCACGGGGATGCACCTCATCCTCGCCACCCAGCGGCCCAGCGTGGACATCCTCACCTCCCTGATCAAGGTGAACATCCCCGCCCGCCTGGCCTTTGCCGTCTCCAGCGGGTTTGACTCCCGCACCATCCTGGACGCCCAGGGGGCGGAAAGGCTCATCGGCCAGGGGGACGCCCTCTTCCACCAACCGGGCCTGCCCAAGCCCGTGCGCCTCCAGGTGCCCTACGTCTCCGAGGAGGAGGTGGCCCGGGTGGCGGGCTTCCTCCGGGGCCAAAGCTACGAGGACCGCTTCGCCGAGGCCTACGGCGCCGACTTTGAGCCCCCGAAGGCCGTGGAGGGGGGAGGGCCGGGGGAGGTGGACTTCTCCGACCCCCTCTTGAAGAAGGCGGCGGAGATCGTGGTGGAGGAGGGGTACGGCTCGGTGAGCCGCCTGCAGAGGCGGCTTTCCATCGGCCACGCCCGCGCGGGGAAGCTCATGGACGCCCTCGAGGCCATGGGCATCGTGGGCCCGCCCCGGGGCTCCAAACCCCGGGAGGTCCTCGTCACCAAGGACCAGCTCAAGGACTTCTTCGGCTAAAGGGCTTGCCCCCCCTCCCCCGGGGGGCTATGATAGGCGCTTGTGGAAACGGTGCCGGGCGGGCGCTGGGTAGCGGAGATCTACGGCTGCGACGTGGACATTTTGGAGGACCCCAAGATGGTGGAGGCGGCCCTCGTGGACGCGGTGATGCGCCTTGGGGCCCCTCGGGATTCGGCCCAGTCGGTGGTGTACAAGTTCCACCCCCAGGGGCTCTCCGCGGCGGTGGTGAGCCCCGTGGCCGCGGTGATGATCCACACCTGGCCCGAGGACAACGCCTCCGCCACCTTGGACCTCTACTTCTACCGGGACGGGGTGGACCCTGAGGAGGTGCTCAAAGGGCTCACCCGGGCCTTCGGGGCCAAGGAGGAGTCCGCCTTCCGCTACTGGCGGGGCACGGAGCACGCCATCAAGCGCCGCGGCTTCGGCGCGGAAAAGGCCGAGTAGAAGGAGGACCTATGGACTACGGGATGTACTTCTTTGAGCACGTCACCCCCTACGAGACCCTGGTGCGGCGGATGGAACGGGTCATCGCCTCGGGCAAGACCCCCTTCCAGGACTACTTCCTCTTTGAGAGCAAGGGCTTCGGCAAGGTGCTCATCCTGGACAAGGACGTCCAGAGCACGGAAAGGGACGAGTACATCTACCACGAAACCCTGGTCCACCCCGCCATGCTCACCCACCCCGAGCCCAAGCGGGTGCTCATCGTGGGGGGCGGGGAGGGGGCCACCTTAAGGGAGGTCCTCAAGCACCCCACGGTGGAGAAGGCGGTGATGGTGGACATTGACGGGGAGCTCGTGGAGGTGGCCAAGCGCCACATGCCCGAGTGGCACCAGGGCGCCTTTGACGACCCGAGGGCCGTCCTCGTCATTGACGACGCCCGGGCCTACCTGGAGCGCACGGAGGAGCGGTACGACGTCGTCATCATTGACCTCACCGACCCCGTGGGGGAGGACAACCCCGCGAGGCTCCTCTACACCGTGGAGTTCTACCGCCTGGTGAAGGCCCACCTGAACCCGGGGGGCGTGATGGGGATGCAGGCGGGGATGATCCTCCTCACCCACCACCGCGTCCACCCCGTGGTCCACCGCACGGTGCGGGAGGCCTTCCGCTACGTGCGGAGCTACAAGAACCACATCCCGGGCTTCTTCCTGAACTTCGGCTTCCTCCTGGCCTCCGACGCCTTTGACCCGGCCGCCTTCTCCGAGGGGGTGATTGAGGCCCGGATCCGGGAGCGTAACCTCGCCCTCCGCCACCTCACCGCCCCCTACCTCGAGGCCATGTTCGTCCTGCCCAAGGACCTCCTCGAGGCCCTGGAGAAGGAGACCATGGTCTCCACCGACCAAAACCCCTTCTACGTCACCCCCGAGGGGGAGGCCCGGCAGGCCCCTTACAAGGGGTAGCCTCTCCGGCAAGGGGTCGCGGGGGGCTCCTTGGGCCAGAACGGCTGGCCCGGGGAAGCCCCCCGGGAACTTTTTCCGGGGGGTGGGACGACGCCCTCCGCGGCCAGGCCGCACGTGGTAGAGTAACCCCATGCCGCGCGCGATCGTTCTCGTGGTGCTGGGACTCGCCCTCCTGGGCCTCGGCTGGATCCTCTGGGGGCCCAAGGGCAAGGCAGGGCTGGACCCGGCGGAAGGGGCCCGTTTCGCCCTGGGGCGGGAGGACGCCCCCGTCGTGGTCGTGGACTTCTCCAACTACCTCTGCCCCCACTGCCAAAACCACGCCCTAAACGTCCTCCCCCGGCTCAAGGCGGAGTACATCGACACGGGGAAGGTGCGCTACCTCTTCCGCGACTTCCCCTTCCCCGGGCAGGCGAACGTGATCCGGGCGAGCGAGGCCGCGGCCTGCGCCGCCGAGCAGGGACGCTACTACGATTACCACGAGGTCCTCTTCCGGGCGGCGGCGGGCTGGGGAAACCTCACGGGGGAGGCCTTGGACCGGTACCTCGTGGACCTGGCGGGCCAGATCGGCCTGGAGGAAGGGGCCTTCGCGGCCTGCCTCGCCTCGGGCCGGCACCGGGAGGAGGTCCTCGCCGACCAGAAGCTCGCCACCGACCTCGGCCTCACCGGCACCCCCACCTTCTTCATCGCCGGGGAAAAGCACACGGGCTTCCTCCCCTACGAGGAGTGGAAGCGGCTCCTGGACGAGGCCTTGGCCAAGGCAGAGTAGCGCCTTAAGGAGGCCGGGAAAGGCGTCTGGTACCCTGAAAGCGTGGAAGCGCTTTGGGTGACCGCCGCCTTCGCCTTGGGCCTCCTGGCGAGCCGCCTCGCCCTCCCCCCCCTCGTGGGCTACCTGGTTGCCGGGTTCCTTCTCGCGGGAACCGGCATCCGGGGGACGGCCTTCCTCCACCAGATCGCCGAGATCGGGGTCCTCCTCCTCCTCTTCAGCGTGGGGCTGAAGCTCCGCCTGAAGGACCTCCTGGACCCCAGGGTCCTCCTCTCGGGGGGCCTCCACCTCGGCCTCTTCGCCACCCTCGCCTTCCTCTACACGAAAAACCTTCCCCTGGCCATCGCCCTCGGCTTCTCCAGCACGGTCCTGGTGGCCAAGGTCCTGGAGGACAAGAAGGAGCTCACCTCCTACCACGGGAGGATCGCCCTCGGGATCCTGGTCTTCCAGGACCTGGTGGCCGTGGGCCTCCTCACCCTCTACGGGGGCGAGGGGGTGAGCCCCTGGGCCGCCCTCGTCCTCCTCTTCCCTCTCCTCCGCCAGGGGGTGGCCTGGCTTCTGGAGAAGAGCGGCCACGAGGAGCTCCTCGTCCTCTTCGGCCTGGGCATGGCCCTGGGAAGCGGCGAGCTTTTCCAGCATGTGGGGCTTTCCCCCGAGCTCGGCGCCCTCTTCACCGGGGCCCTCCTCTCGGGCCACGCCAAGAGCGCCGAGCTCACCAAGGGGCTCTGGTCGCTCAAGGAGGCCTTCCTCGTGGCCTTCTTCCTGGACATCGGCCTGAGGGAGGGGCTTCAGGGCCTTGACCTGGGCCTCGCCGCGGGCCTGACCCTCCTCTCCCTCCTCAAGGCCCCCCTCTTCTTCCTCGTCCTCCTCCTCGTGGGCTACCGGGCCCGCACCGCCTTCGTGGCGGGGATGTACCTGGGCAACCACTCCGAGTTCGCCCTCATCGTGGGGGTGGCCCTGGAGCGGGCGGGCCTTTTCACCGACCTCTCCGCCCTGGCCTTGGCGGTGGCCCTCTCCATGGCCCTGTCCGCCCCGCTCGCCCGTTACAGCCACACCCTATACAAACGCCTAGAGCCCTTCCTCCTCCGCCTGGAGCGCCCGGGGAGCCATCCCGACGCGGAGCCCGAGCGCCTCGAGGGCACGGTGCTCGTGGTGGGCATGGGGCGGACGGGGGACGCCGTCTACCGGGTCCTCGAGGCCCAAGGGGAGTCCCCCGTGGGCCTGGACGCCGACCCCGCCAAGGTGGAAAGGCACCGGGAAAAGGGGCGCCGGGTCCTCTACGGCGACGCCGAGGACCCGGAGCTCTGGGAAAGGCTGGACCTCAGGGGGCTCAAGGCCGTGGTCCTCGCCCTGCCGGACCTGGAGGCCAAGGCCCTCGCCGCCCGCTGGCTCAAGGAGCGGGGCTTCCAGGGGCTTGTGGCCGCCACCAGCTACTTCCCCGAGGAGGACCCCGTGCTGGCCCAGGAAGGGGCCCACCTCATCTTCCATCCGTTCCAAGAAGCGGGGGAAAGGCTTGGGGAGCGGGTCCTGGAGAGCCTCGCTATAATGGGTAAGGTGAACTATGGCCGGTCACAGCAAATGGGCTCAGATTAAGCGCAAGAAGGCCGCGAACGACCTGAAGCGCGGCAAGCTCATCTCCAAGCACCTGCGGGCCATCCAGGCGGCGGCCCGCGCCGGGGGAAGCCCTTACCCCGAGGCCAATGTCCAGCTGAGAAACGCCATTGAGGCCGCCCGGGCCGACGACGTGCCCATGGAGAACATTGAGCGCCTCCTGCAGAAGCTCCAAGGCGGCGGGGAAGGCGCCGAGCAGTACGAGGAGATCGTCTACGAGGGGTACGCCCCCGGCGGGGTGGCCCTTCTGGTCTACGCCCTCACCGACAACCGCAACCGCACCGCAAGCGAGGTGCGCCACGTCTTCAGCAAGCACGGGGGCTCCCTGGGCACCACGGGGAGCGTGGCCTGGCAGTTTGAGCGGCGGGGCGTGGTCGTCTGTGAGAACACCGAGGCGGCCCAGGAGGCGGCCATTGAGCTCGGCGCCCTGGACCTGGAGGAGGAAGGGGAAAACCTCACCGTCTACACCGAGCCCACGGAGGCCTACCGGATCGCCGAGGCCCTGAAGGCCAAGGGGGTGCGGGTGGAGGCGGTGGAGGTGGTGCAGCACCCCCAGAACACCGTCGCCCTCCCCCCGGAGGAAGCCCAGAAGGTGATGCGGCTCGTGGAGGCCCTGGAAGACCTGGACGACGTCCAGCACGTCTACACCAACCTGGACCCCGAGAGCCTCCAGGTAGAGGCTTAAGCCCCCCTGCCCGGGCTCCGCAACACGGAACCCTGGCTAAGGGGCCCGGGGACTTTTTGCCGGGGCCCCCATGCGGGCAGAAGTCGGCATGGGGTGGTCCAAGACCCCCGAGGCCCCCGCACGGGGGCTTCGGTGTGGAAAGCAAAACCGCCCCTTTTGCGCATAGCCGCAAAAGGGGCTTTTCTTGACCGCCTCCCTCACCCTGCCCTAAGCTTCCCCTAACCGCGAGGAAGGGCGCCTCACCTATGGGGAAAAACCCTAAGGCGTTTCCTCGCGGGGGGAGGAGCTTATGGACCGGGAGCACCTGGAAGCGTATTGGGCCAAGAACCTAAGCCTTATCCGGAACCTCCTCGTGGTCTGGGCGGTGGTGGCCTACGTGCTGGGCATCCTCCTCGCCCCCGCCCTGAACGGCATCCGCCTCTTCGGCGGGCCACCCTTGGGCTTCTGGATCGCCCAGCAGGGGAGCATCTGGGTGTTCATCGTGCTGATCTTCGTCTACGCGGCCAGGATGCAGGCCTTGGACCGGGAGTACGGCGTGGCGGACTAGGAGGGAACCATGAGCGTTGAGGCGTGGACCTGGACCATCGTCATCCTGAGCTTCGCCCTCTACCTCGGGATCGGCTACTGGGCCCGGGTGCGGGAAACGGCGGGCTTCTACGTGGCGGGCCGCGGCGTGCCCCCTGTGGCCAACGGGGCCGCCACCGCCGCCGACTGGATGTCGGGGGCAAGCTACATCTCCATGGCGGGCCTCATCAGCTTCCTGGGCTTTGACGGGGCCGTCTACCTCATGGGCTGGACGGGGGGGTACGTGCTCCTCGCCCTCCTCCTCGCCCCCTACCTCAGGAAGTTTGGCCGTTACACCGTGCCCGAGTTCATCGGGGACCGGTACTACTCCAACCTGGCCCGGGTGGTGGCGGTGATCGCCGCCATCTTCGTCTCCTTCGTGTACGCCGTGCCCCAGGTCCGAGGTGTGGGCATCGTCCTCTCCCGCTACCTGGGGGTGGACGTGGCCACGGGGATCTGGGCGGCGGTGCTGGTCACCGCCTTCATCGCCGTGCTGGGCGGGATGAAGGGGATCACCTGGACCCAGGTGGCCCAGTACGTGGTCCTCATCACCGCCTACCTCATCATGGGCATCGCCCTCGCCAACCTCCTCACCGGCAACCCCATCCCCCAGCTCGCCTTCACCTTCAGCGACTTCGCCGTGCGGCTGAGCGAGCTCCAGGTGGAGCTGGGCTTCAAGGAGTACGTCGCCCCCTTCCAGAACCTCTCCGCCCTCAACGTCTTCCTCATCACCCTGACCCTGATGGTGGGGACGGCGGGCCTGCCCCACGTGATCATCCGCTTCTACACGGTGCCCAAGGCCTCCGACGCCCGCTGGAGCGCGGGCTGGGCCCTGGTCTTCATCGGCCTCCTCTACACCACCGCCCCCGCCGTGGCCGTCTTCTCCAAGTACAACCTCCTGAACACCCTGGCCAACAAGCCCGTGGAGGAGGTGCGCCAGATTGACTGGGTCCAGAAGTGGGAGCAGACGGGTCTCCTGAAGCTTCAGGACAAGAACGGGGACGGCATCTTGCAGATGAGCGGGGACCCGCAGGTCAACGAGGTGACCATAGACCGGGACATCATCGTCCTTTCCACCCCGGAGGTGGCCAAGCTCTCCCCCTTCATCGTGGGCCTGGTGGCCGCAGGGGGCCTGGCCGCGGCGCTTTCCACGGCGGCGGGGCTCCTCATCGTCATCGCCAGCGCCATCAGCCACGACCTCTACACCCGGCTCATCAACCCAGGCGCCTCCGAGGCCACCAAGCTCCTCATCGCCCGGGTGATCATCTTCCTCGTGGTGGTCTTGGCGGCGCCCTTCGGCATCAACCCGCCCGCCTTCATCGCCCAGCTCGTGGCCTTCGCCTTCGGGCTCGCCGCGAGCACCTTCTTCCCCGCCATCCTCCTCGGGATCTTTGACCGGCGGATGAACATGCAGGGGGCGGTGGCCGGGATGATCGTGGGGCTGGTCTTCACCGCCAGCTACATCATCGGCACCAAGTACCTGGGCTGGCCCAACTTCATCCTCGGCATCACCGCCGAAGGCATCGGCGCCATCGGGATGCTCCTCAACTTCGTGGTGGCCTACCTGGTCTCCCGGGCCACGCCGCCGCCTCCCGAAGAGATCCAGCGCCTGGTGGACGAGATCCGCATCCCCAAAGGGAGCGCGGGCTCGGCCCTGGAGCACTAAGCCTGAGGGAAGGCCCCATCCCGGGAAGCCGGGATGGGGTTTTAAACTGAGGCCATGCCCCTTCTTTACCTAAGGTTCTACCTCGGAAGCCTCTCCTTTCTCTTCGCCTTCTACCTCCTCGGCCACTACCTCTTGGGTTTCCCCTTCCCCACGCCCACCACCCTCCTCCACCTGGCCCTCGGGGCGGGGGCGGGGGTGGGGCTTGGGGCGCTTTACCACCGGGTATGGCCCCTCCCCCCTCCTGGGCTTGGCCGGGTGGTGCGGCTTTTCGTCCTCCTCCCCCCCGCCTTCATGCTGGGCATCGGCCTCCTCGTCCTCCTCCAGGCCCAGGTGGCCCTGCCCTACCTGGTGCCCCTCCTGGCCTGGCTCACTCCCGACTATGGAAAGGCCCCTTCCTCCACCCCTTGACGCCCTCCCCGAGGAGGCGGCCCGGGCCTTCCTCGCCCGGGGGGAGGAGGTCGTGGCCGAGGAGGGGGAGGTCCTCCTCGAGGCCCAAGGCCCCCCCGCGACCCACCTCTACCTGGTCCTCGAGGGGGAGGTGGCCCTGGAGGAAGAGGGCGAGGAGGTGGAGCGGCTTGGCCCCGGGAGCTTCTTCGGCTACCCCTCCCTGCTCTCCGGGGCGAGCCCCGTCTTCACCGTGCGGGCCAGGGGGAAGACCCGCCTCCTCCGCTTCCCCAAGGAGGCCTTTGAGGCCCTCCTCGCCTACCCCGAGGCGGCCCGCTTCTTTGGCCGGGGGGTGGCGGAGCGCCTCCGGCTGCGGCCGGAGAGGGTCCTGGAGCCGGGCCTCGCCCGGCCCGTGGGGGAGCTGGTGCAGCGCCCCCCCGTCTTCGTGGACCCCACCGCCTCCGTGGAGGAGGCGGCCCGGCGCATGCGGGAGGAGGGGATCTCCAGCCTCCTCGTCCGGGGGGAGCCCCTGGGCATCCTCACGGACCGGGACCTGAGGAACCGGGTCCTGGCCGAGGGGCTTCCCCCCTCCACCCCGGTGGGCCAGGTGGCCACCCGGCCCACCTTCACCCTCCCCGCCGACACCCCCCTCCTGGAGGCGGTGGCCGCCATGCTGGAGCGCCGGATCCACCACCTCCCCCTCACCCGGGGGGAGGAGGTGGTGGGGGTGGTCACCCACACGGACCTCCTCGCCCACCAGGCGCAAAGCCCCCTGGCCCTCCTCCGGCGGGTGGAACGGCTGGAGCTCGCCCGCTACGGGGAGGAGGTGGCCCGGCTGGTGGCGGGCCTGTTCCAGGCGGGGGTCCCCGCCTTGGAGATCGGGCGGGTGGTGGCGGGGCTGAACGACGCCCTGATCCGCCGCCTCCTCCAGGAGGCGGAGCGGACCTTGGGCCCCCCGCCCGTCCCCTACGCCTTCTTCGTCTTCGGCTCCGAGGGCAGGAAGGAACAGGCCCTCCTCACCGACCAGGACAACGCCCTGGCCCTCGCCGAGGAGGGGCACGAGGCCTACTTCCAGGCCCTGGCCGAGCGGGTGGTGGAGGGGCTCGTGGCGGCGGGCATCCCCCCCTGCCCCGGGGGGTACATGGCCACCCGCTGGCGCTTAAGCCTTGCCCGCTGGCAGGAGGTCTTCGCCCGCTGGATGGAGGCCCCCGAGCCCCAGGCCCTCCTGGACGCCCAGATCTTCTTTGACCTCCGCCCCGTGGGAGGGAGCCTCTCCTTGGCGGCGTTGGAGCGGCTCATCCAGGAGAAGGCCAAGGCCGGGGTCTTCCTCTACCACCTGGCCCAGGCGGCCCTCGCCTTCCGCCCGCCCTTGGGCCTCTTCGGCCGGGTGCGCACGGAGGAGGGGTTTATTGACCTCAAGCGGCACGCCCTCGCCCCCATCGTGAGCCTCGCCCGGGTCTACGCCCTCATGGCGGGAAGCCCCGCGCGGCGCACCCCGGAGCGGCTTAAGCAGGGGGCGGAGAAGGGGGCCGTGAGCCTGGAGCTCGCCGAGAGGCTGGAGGAGGCCTACGCCTTCTTCTTCCACCTCCGCCTCAAGGCCCAGCTCCAGGCCCTGAAAGAGGGCAGGCCCCCGGGCAACCGCGTGGTCTACAAGGCCCTCTCCCCCCTGGAAAGGCGCCGGGCCCTCGAGGGGTTCCGCGCCATCCTCGAGGCCCAGGAGGCCCTGGCCCTCCGCTTCCAGATCCGGCTATGAAGGCGCGAAGCCTGGCCCTCTTCCTCCTCGGCCTCCTCCTCTTCGCCTCCCCCTTCGCCCTCTTCTTCCCCGAGCCTTTAGGGCCCTGGGGGCTCCCGCCCTTCTACCTCTACCTCTTCCTCGCCTGGGCAGGGTTCGTCCTCCTCCTCTTCCTCAACGCCAGGAGGCCATGAGCCCGGAAGCCCTCCTCGCCGGCCTCTTCCTTTACCTGGGCCTCCTCTTCCTCCTCGCCCGCCTGGGGGAAGAGCGGGGAGGGCGCCTCTTCCAAAGCCCCTGGACCTACACCCTCTCCCTGGGGGTCTACGCCACCGCCTGGACCTTCTTCGGCAGCGCCGGCTGGGCCGCCACCTCGGGACCCCTCTTCCTCACCATCTACCTGGGGCCCACCCTGGCCCTGGCCCTCTGGCCCCTTCTCCACCTGCGCCTTCTGCGCCTGGCCCGGGCCCACCGCCTCACCTCCTGGGCCGACTTCCTCTACCTGCGCTACGGCCGGGACCCCCTCTTGGGGGCGGTGGCCGCGGGGTTTCTCGTCCTGGGCCTCCTCCCCTACCTCGCCCTCCAGCTCAAGGCCATCGCCCAGGCCTTCCTCTTCCTGAGTGGGGAGGCGCGCCCCCTGGGGGACGTGGCCCTCTACACCGCCCTCCTCCTCGCCTTCTTCACCATCCTCTTCGGCACCCGCCGCCTGGACCCCACGGAGCGGCACCGGGGCCTGGTCCTGGCCGTGGCCTTTGAGGGGGGGGTGAAGCTCTTCGCCATGCTGGCCCTGGGCCTTTACGCCCTCCTTGGGCACGGGGCCGAGCCCTTCCGCGAGGCCGTCCGCCGGGGCCTTGACCCCCTCCTCCTTCCCCCCCAGGGCCTCGAGGGCCACCTGGCCTGGACCGGCCTCACCTTCCTCGCCCTCCTCGCCTTCCTCTTCCTCCCCCGGCAGTTCCACGTGGCCGTGGTGGAAAACACGGACGAGCGCCACCTGGCCCTGGCCTCCTGGGCCTTCCCCCTCTACCTCCTCCTCCTGAACCTGCCCATCCTGCCCCTGGCCCTCCTGGGCCGCCTGCACCACCCGGAGGTGCCCCCCGACCTCTACGTCCTCGCCGTGGCCCGGGAGGGCGGCGCGGCCCTGGCCTTCCTCGCCTTTTTGGGCGGGGTCTCGGCGGCCACGGCCATGGTGGTGGTGGAGACCCTCGCCCTCTCCATCCTCGTCTCCCACCACCTCCTCGCCCCCCTCCTCCTCCGCCGCCAAGCCCTCGGGCACCTCCTCCTCTTCCGGCGGGGCACGGTCCTCGCCGTCCTCCTCCTCGCCTACCTCTACTTCCGCCTGGCGGGGGAGGCCTACGCCCTGGTGGGCATGGGGCTCATCTCCTTCGTGGCCGTGGCCCAGCTCGCCCCGGCGGGGCTTCTCGGCCTCTTCTGGCAGGGGAGCACCCGGGAAGGGGCCCTCGCGGGCCTTTTCGGGGGCATCCTGGTCTGGGCCTACACCCTCCTCCTGCCCGCCCTCGTCCGCTCCGGGTGGCTCCCCCAGGACCTCTTCGCCGCCCTTCCCTCCTTCCTCCACCCGGAGGGGCTTTTTGGGGTGCGGGGGCTTGACCCCGTGGTCCACGGCTTCCTGGCGAGCCTCCTCGCGAACACGGGGCTCCACCTCCTCGTCTCCTTGCGGCAACCCCCCTCCCCGCCGCCCTCCGGCCGGGCCGGGGAGGAGGAGGCCCTGGCCGACCTCCTGGAGAGGTTCCTGGGCCCCGAGGCCCGGGAAAGCCTAAAGGCCTACGCGAGGAGCCTCAAGGGGCCAGATAAAGCGGAGCGCCTCGCCGAGCGGGCGGAGGCCCTCCTCGCCGGGGCCCTGGGGCCCGCCACCGCCCGCCTCCTCCTCCTCTCCGCCACCCGGGAGGTCCCCAGGGAGGCGGTGGAGGCGGCGGCCCGGGAGTCGCAACGGGTGCGGGCCTATGCTCAGGCCCTGGAGGCCGCCCGGCGCGAACTGGAGGCCGCCTACCGGCGCCTTGAGGAGATGGACCGCCTGAAGGACGAGTTCCTCGCCACCGTCTCCCACGAGCTCAAGACCCCCCTCACCGCGGTGAGGGCCCTGGCGGAGATTCTGGCCCAGGAGGAGGTGGGGGAGGAGGAAAGGCGGCGCTTCACCGCCCTCCTCGCCCAGGAGGCGGCCCGCCTCTCCCGGCTCGTGGAGGAGATCCTGGCCTACACCCGCCTGGAGGCCCGCCCCGAGGAGCCCCCGGCCCCCGTGGACCTGGAGGCCCTGGCCCGGGAGGCCCTGGCCCTTTCGGAGCCCCTGGCCCGGGAGCGGGGCCTCCGCCTCGAGGCCCGGCTCCAGCCCCTCCGGGTCCGGACCCACCGGGACCGGGCCCTCCAGGTCCTCCTCAACCTCCTCGCCAACGCCCTGCGCCACGCCCGAAGCCGGGTGGTCCTGGAGCTTCGCGCGGAAGCGGGGGAGGCCCGCTTCCGCGTGGTGGACGACGGCCCCGGGGTCCCCGAGGCCCTGAGGGAACACATCTTCGCCCCCTTCCAGAGCTACGCCGGGGGGACGGGCCTGGGCCTCGCCATCGCCCGGAGGCTCTCGGAGGCCCTGGGCGGGCGGGTCTTTTTGGAAGACGGGGAAGGCGGGGTCTTCGTCTTCGCGTTACCCTTGGAGGGAGACCATGGCCGAGGTGCTGATCGTGGACGATGAGGAAAGCATCCTGGTTCCCCTGGAGTTTCTCTTTCGCAAGGCCGGGCACCGGGTGGAGCTGGCGAGGACGGGGGAGGAGGCCCTAAGCCGCCTCGCCGAGAGGCCCTACGCCCTCGTGGTCCTGGACCTCATGCTCCCCGGGGTGGACGGGTTCCAGGTCCTCGAGGCCCTCAAGGCCCGCACCCCCGCCCCCAAGGTCCTGGTCCTCACCGCCAGGGGGCGGGAGGCGGACCGGGCCAAGGCCCTGGCCTTGGGGGCGGACGCCTTCCTGGCCAAACCCTTCGGCGTCCAGGACCTCATGGCGGAGGCGCGCCGCCTCCTGGAGGAAGGATGAACGCCCTCCGCTTCCTCGGCGCCCTCCTCCTCGGCCTCCTCCTGGTGGCGGGAAGCCTCGCCCTCGGCCTCTTCCTCCTCCTGGAGGGCAACCCCGAGGCCCAGGCCGCCCTCTGGGAAGCGGTGCGGGCCCGGCCCATGGTGCCCCTCTTCACGGGCCTCCTCCTCCTGGGGGCGCTCTCCCTCCTCCTCTACCCGCCCTTCCTGGGCTACCTGGCCCTGACCCGGGCCTTGGGGCAGGAAAGCGAGGTGCTCCTCGCCCACCCCGGGCACCGCCTCACCCCCCGGGGGCCTTGGGAGCTGCGCCACCTGGCCCGGCTCATCAACCGGCTGGCGGAGGAAAAGGAGAGGCTGGAGCAAAGGCTTGAGGAGGAGGCGGCCCAGGCCAAGGACCTGGTGGAGGCGGAGCGGGAGCGCCTCGCCCGGGTCCTGGCCCAGCTCCCCCAGGGGGTGGTGCTCTCGGACGAGCGGGGGCTCGTCCTCCTCTACAACCCCAAGGCCCGGGCCCTTCTGGGGGAGGGGCTCGGGGTGGGGAAAAGCCTCTTCGGCCTCCTGGACCGGTCCCTCCTCCTCCACGCCCAGTCCCTGCCCCAGGCCGCCTTCCTGGTCCAGGGCCCCAAGGGGCCTTTGCGCCTGAAGGCGCGGGCTTTGGAGGAGGGGTTTCTCCTTCTCCTGGAGGAGGCCCTCCCCGAGGGGCCGAGCCGGGAGCGGCTCCACCGCCTCAAGGACAAGGCGGCGGGGGTCCGGGCCCTGGTGGAGGTGCTGGAAAGGGAGACCACCGGGGAGGCGAAGCGGCTTCTCCAGGTGGCCCGGGAGGCCCTGGACGAGATCCAAGGCCTCCTCCAGGACCTCGCCCCAAGCCCCCACGAGGAGGTGCTGGCCCAAGACCTCCTCCGCCTTTTGGCGGGCCGCCTGGAGGCGCGGCTCGCCCTCACCCCCGGGTGGGCCCTGGACCCGGAGGCGGAAGGGCTTCTCGTCCAGGCGGACACCTTCGCCCTGGCGGAGGGGCTCGCCAAGACCTTGGAGGGCACGGAGGAGGTCTTCCTCCGGGGAGAGGCCGAGGGGGAGGGGCTCTTCCGGCTCACCGTCCTCCTTCCCCGGGAAGCCCCCAGGCCCCACCCCCTCCTCGCCGAGGCCGCCGAGGCCACGGGAAGCCTTTGGCGGGAGGGAAGCCGGCTCGTCCTTCTCCTCCCCGCCCGCAAAGCGCCCCCCGAGGCCTTAAAAGAAGCCCCCGCCCCCAGGGCCCTGGTCTACGACCTCACCCTCCTCCAGGTGCCGCCGGGCCTCGAGGACGTCCCCCTGGACCAGCTCCTCTACACCGCCTTTGACCTGGAAACCACGGGCCTGGACCCCGAGCAAGACGCCGTGGTGGCCCTCGCCGGGGTCCACGTCCTGGGCCGGAGGGTCCTGCGGCAGGAGGTGTTTGAGGCCCTGGTGAACCCGGGGCGCCCCATCTCCCCCGCGGCCACGGCGGTCCACGGCCTCACGGCGGAGATGCTCCGGGACAAGCCCCCCCTGGAGGCGGTCCTCCCCGCCTTCCGCGCCTTCGTCCAGGACACGGTGCTCGTGGCCCACAACGGGGCCTTTGACCTGGCCTTCCTGCGCCGGGCGGGCCTGGACCAGCCCCCCCTCCTGGACACCCTCCTCCTCGCCCAGCTCCTCTTCCCCGACCTCAAGGACTACCGCCTCGAGGCCCTGGCCCACCGCTTCGGCGTCCCCGCCACCGGGCGGCACACCGCCCTGGGCGACGCCCTGATGACGGCGGAGGTCTTCGTGAGAATGCAGCCCCTCCTCTTTGAGCGGGGGCTTAAGCGGCTATGGGACGTGGTGGAAGCCTGCCGCCGCCTCCCCTTGGCCCGGCTCAGGTACTGAGCCGGGCGAGGGCCCTTCGGCCGATGTCCCTCCGGTACACCGCCCCGGGGAAGCCCACCTGGGGGATGTAGGCGTAGGCCCGCTCCAGGGCCTCCTTGAGGTCCCTCCCCAGGCCCACCAC
The DNA here is from genome assembly GCF_000091545.1 of Thermus thermophilus HB8. GTDB lineage: Bacteria > Deinococcota > Deinococci > Deinococcales > Thermaceae > Thermus > Thermus thermophilus. Next base: position 775,952 of record NC_006461.1, on the reverse strand, counting down.
GTTCAAGACCCGCCCCCCGGCGCTCACCAGGCGCCCCCCTTCCCGCCGCGTCCCCGCGTGGAAGACCAAGACCCCCTCCGGGGGCTCGGGGACGTGGAGGGGGATCCCCTTCCTGGGGCTTTCGGGGTAGCCTGGGGCGGCGAGGACCACGCAGGCGGCCGCCCCCTCCTTCCAGGAAAGCCTCGTCCCCGCAAGCCTCCCCTCGGCCACCCTCAGGGCGAGCTCCACCAGGTCGTTCTCCAAAAGGGGCAGGAGCGCCTGGGCCTCGGGGTCGCCGAAGCGGGCGTTGAACTCCAGGACCTTGGGGCCCTCCCGGGTGAGCATGAGGCCGGCGTAGACCACCCCCCGGTAGACCACCCCCTCCGCCCGGAGGCCCCGGACGAGGGGCCCGAGGATCTCCTCCTCCACCCGCCTCAGGGTGGCCTCGTCCATGGGGTAAGGGGCCACGGCCCCCATCCCCCCCGTCATGGGGCCCTGGTCCCCGTCCAAAAGGCGCTTGTGGTCCTGGGAAGGGAGGAGGGGGAGGATCGTCTCGCCGTCGGTGAGGGCGAGGACCGTGGCCTCCTCCCCCTCCAGGTACTCCTCTACGACCACCTCCCCCCCCTCGGCCCGGTTCAGGATGTTGGCCACGGCCTGCTTGGCCTGGTGCAGGTCAAAGGCCACCGTGACCCCCTTTCCCGCGGCAAGCCCCGAGTCCTTGACCACCACGGGCACCCCCACCTCCTCCAGGTACGCCAGGGCCTCCAGGGGCTCCCGGAAGACCCGGTAGCGGGCCGTGGGGATGCCGTAGCGCTCCATCAGGCCCTTGGCGAAGGCCTTGGAGCCCTCAATCATGGCCGCCTTCTGCGTGGGGCCGAAGAGCAATAGCCCCCGGGCCTGGAAGGCGTCGGCGATCCCCTCCACCAGGGGGGCCTCCGGGCCCACCAGGGTGAGGTCTATGCCCTCGGCCAGGGCCCAGTCCGCCAGGGCCTCCACGTCGCCGTTCCAGGGGACGAGCTCGGCCAGGGCCTCCATCCCGGCGTTTCCGGGGGCGGCGTAAAGCCGCTTCACCCTTGGGCTTTGGGCCGCCTTCCAAAGGAGGGCGTGCTCCCGCCCCCCGCTGCCCACCACGAGGACCTTCATGGTGAGGATTCTACCCGCAACGCCTCCTCCACCCGGGCCCGGACCTCCCCGGGAAGCCCCGCCACCTCCTCCAGGAGGACGGGGCTGGGCTCGGCGAGGAGGTGGGCGGCGAGGAAGGCGCCCCGCCCCCACTCCCCCCCTTGCCCCAGGAAGGCGGGGCCCACCAGCGCCTCCTGCCCCCAAGCGCGAAGGAGGGCCCAGGCCCTGAGGTACAGGGGCTTTTCCCGCGGGGAGAGGGCCAGGAAGGCCCCCGCCGCCTCCCGCCCAAGCCGGGCCTCGAGGTCCGGGGGCGGGGGGAAGGCGAGCCCCCGGAGGAGGAGGCGGACGGCCTTGGGGTAAAGCCTATGCTCCAGGCGGAGGACGCGGGCCTCCAAGGCCTCCGGCGTGTCCCCCGGAAGGACGGGCACCCGCCCCTGGAGGAGGATGGGCCCCGTGTCCATCCCCTGGTCCACGAAGTGGACGGTGGAGCCCGTCTCCCTCTCCCCCGCCTCCAGGACCCGGCGGTGGACGTGAAGCCCCGGGTAGTCGGGGAGGAGGGAGGGGTGGACGTTGAGGAGGCGGCCGTACCAGGGCTCCACGAACCGGGGGGAGAGGAGGCGCATGAAGCCCGCGAGGAGGACGAGGTCCACCCCCCTCGCCGCCAAAAGCCCCAAGGCCTCCTCCTCAAAGGCCCGCCGCCCCCGCCAGGGGAGGGCCAGGGCCTCTACCCCCCGCCTCCTTGCCCGCTCCAGGGCCAGGGCCTCGGGGTTGTCGGAGACCACCAGGACCACCTCCCCCAAGGGGTGCCCTTTGGGGAAGGCCTGGAGGAGGGCCTCGAGGTTCGTCCCCCTCCCGGAGGCGAAGACGGCCATCCGGGCGGGCCGCCCCAAGGGAAAGGGCGTCACCTAACCCTCCAAGGCCTCCGGGTGGTGCTTCCGCCAGTAGCGCACGAGGCCCTGGAGGTTCATGAAGGGGGGGTCGGCGAGGGCGTAAAGCCGCATGCCCGCCTCGTCCACCCCGGCCCCCCTAAGGCCCTCGTGCCAGTAGGCCTCAAAGCGCCGGACCATCTCCTCCTCGGAAAGCCCCTCCTTCAGGCGGTGAAGCACCCAGCCCGCCCAGGCCTCCAGGACCCCCTTGAGCCCCTGGAGGTGGGCCTCCACGTCCTCGTAGGCCCCGAAGTGGGTGAGGTAGAGGGCCTTGGGCCTTAAGGAGAGGAGGCGGTCCAAGGAGGCGTACCAGCTTTCCAGGTGGATGTCCGGGGGCGGGGTGGGCGGGAGGACGGGCCCGGGGGCGATCCGCACCCCGGCCACGTCCCCGGTGAAGACGAGGTCCCCCACCCGGTAGGCGTGGTGGTGGGAAGCGTGCCCCGGGGTCTCCACCGCCTGGACCTCGAGGCCGCCCAGGGCCACCACCTCCCCGTCGGCGAGGGGGCGCACCCTCTCCTCCGGGATCCCCCGGACCTCGCCCCAGAGGGCCCTAAGCTGGTCCCCGTAGATCCTCTCCGCCGAAGCGAGGAGCCTGGAGGGGTCCACCAGGTGGGGGGCGCCCCTGGGGTGGACGTAGACCGTGGCCCCAAGCTCCGCCAAGCGCCAGGCCGCCCCCGCGTGGTCCAGGTGGATGTGGGTCACGAAGACGTGGCGCACCTCCTCGGGGGCCACCCCCTCCGCCCGCAGGGCCTCCACAAGCCGCGGGTAGCAGCTTTCCGGCCCCGTCTCCACGAGGACGGGCCCCTCCCCGGAGTCCAGGAGAAAGCTCGCGATGACCCGCTCCGCCCCCTGGAAGCGGAGGTCCAAGACCTTCACCACGGCCTCTCCTCCTTGGGCCCGATGAGGGTGAAGAGGGTTCCCACGCCCTCCACGGCCACCTCCAGCCGGTCCCCGGGCCTCAGGGCCCCCACGCCCTCGGGGGTCCCGGTGAGGACCACGTCCAAAGGCTCCAGGGTCATGAAGGTGGAGATGTAGGAGAGGATCTCGGCCACGCTGAAGATCATCTGGGAGGTGTGGCCTTCCTGCCGCAGCGTCCCGTTCACGTAGGTGCGCACCCAGGTGTCCTGGGGGTTGAGGTCCGTCTCCAGCCAGGGGCCCAAGGGCAGGAACTTGTCGGCGCTCTTGGCCCGGACCCACTGCAGGTCCTTCTTCTGCACGTCCCGGGCGGTGATGTCCACGGCCACGGTGTAGCCCAGGACGTGGTCCAGGGCCTTCTCCGGGGGGACATGGCGCATCCTGTCCCCGACGACCACGGCAAGCTCCCCCTCGTAGTGGAGCTCCTCGGTGAAAAAGGGGTAGGGGACGGGCTCGGCGGTGCCCCAAGGGTCCCTGGGGTTCCCGGGCCGGGCCAGGGCGTTGGGCCCCTTGAGGAAGAGGCCGGGCTCCTTGGGCAGGTCCTCCCCGAAGTCGTGCCCCATCTCCCGGATGTGCTCCCGGTAGTTCCGCCCCACGCAGACGATCTTGGTGGGCGTGGCCGGGGGCAGCAGGGTGACGGAGGCCAGGTCGTACCGCCTTCCCGTGGGGTTCCCCCCGGGGCCGTCCGTCTCCAGGACGAGCTCGCCCTCGAGGACCCCCCACCTCCCCTCGTTGAAGCGCAGGATCTTCATGCCCCTAAGCTACCACCTGCCCGCCAGGATTTGCAGGCCCCGGAGGAGGACGACCCCCGCCACGAGAAGCGCCCCGAGCCTCGCCTCCCCGGAAAGGGTGTAGACGAGGAGGAGGTAGCCGAAGATGGCCCCGAAGGGGATGGGGTAGATCCCCTTGCGCCGCCTCCTCCAGAAGAGGAGGTGGTAAAGCCCCGCCACCCCAAGGCCGAAGAGGGTGGCCCAGAGGGTCTCCGCTGGCCGCCAGACGAGGAAGAAGCCGAGGGAGGGGGCGATGCCGCCGCCGCCCCTGAAGCGGAAGAAAACGGGCCAGGTGTGCCCGGCCACGAGCAAGGCCCCGGCCCAGGGAAGGTAGGCCTCCGGGGTCAAAAGGGCCACCAGCGCCCCCTTGCCCAGGTCAAAGGCCACCGCGAGGAGGGCCGCCCAGGGCCCCTTCCTCCGGAAGACCCCCGAGCCCCCGGGGAGGTCCTTCCCCCGCACCTCCGGGAAGAAGAGGAGCCCGGCCACCAAGGAGCCCACGAGGTAGGCGAAAACCAGGTAGGCCACGGGAGGATCTTACCAGGGCCTTGCCCCCTTGGGCGGGGTGGCCTATGCTAGGAGGTGGAAGTTTCCGTGAACCGCTTCCACCCGAGGGAACGATGAAGCGCAAAAAGCCCACCATCCACGACGTGGCGGCCAAGGCGGGCGTGGGCCTCGGCACCGTGAGCCGGGTCCTCAACGACCACCCCGCGGTGCGTCACGAGACCCGGGCCCGGGTGCTTAGGGCCATGGAGGAGCTGGGCTACGCGCCCAACCCCCACGCCCGCAGGATCGCGGGGGGGCGGAGCTACACGGTGAGCGTCCTCCTCCCCTTCGTGGCCACCGAGTTCTACCGCAGGCTCGTGGAGGGGATTGAGGGCGTCCTCCTGGAGCAGCGCTACGACCTCGCCCTCTTCCCCATCCTCTCCCTGGCCCGGCTTAAGCGCTACCTGGAGAACACCACCCTGGCCTACCTCACCGACGGCCTCATCCTCGCCTCCTACGACCTCACGGAGCGCTTTGAGGAAGGAAGGTTGCCCACCGAGCGCCCCGTGGTGCTGGTGGACGCGCAAAACCCCCGCTACGACTCCGTCTACCTGGACAACCGCCTGGGGGGAAGGCTCGCCGGGGCCTACCTCGCCCGCTTCCCGGGGCCCATCTTCGCCATCGCCGTGGAGGAGGAGCCCGACCGGGCCTTCCGCCGCACGGTCTTCGCCGAACGGATGGCGGGCTTCCAGGAGGCCCTGAAGGAGGCCGGCCGCCCCTTCTCCCCCGACCGGCTCTACATCACCCGCCACTCCCAGGAGGGGGGGCGCCTCGCCCTCCGCCACTTCCTGGAGAAGGCCTCCCCGCCCCTCAACGTCTTCGCCGGGGCGGACCAGGTGGCCCTCGGGGTCCTGGAAGAAGCGGTAAGGCTCGGCCTCACCCCCGGGAGGGACGTGCGGGTCCTGGGGTTTGACGGCCACCCCTTCGCCGAGGAGGCGGGGCTTTCCACCATCGCCCAGCCCGTGGAGGCCATGGGGGCCCGGGCGGCCCAGCTCCTCCTGGAGAGGATGCGGGGCTACCAGGGCCCGCCCCGGGAGGTGCGCTTTGAGCCCGTCCTCGTGGAGCGGGCCTCCACCGGCACCCCGCCCGCCGCCCTTTACGTGCCGTAAACTAGGCCCATGGGGTGGGAGCGGGTCGCCCACGGGGTGCGCTGGGTCATGGTCCTCCCGGTCCTGGGCCTGTTGCTGGGTTCCTTCTACTTCGCCTTCCACGCCCTCCTGGAGGCCGTCAAGGGGTTGTCCCAGGGCCTCGAGGCCGCCCTCCCCGCCCTGGTGGGCGCCGTGGACCTGGCCCTCCTTTCCGCCGTCTTCCTCATCTTCGGCCTGGGCCTCTTTGAGCTTTTCATCCACAAGCTGGACCTTCCCCTGGACAACGTCCTCCTGGTGAAAAGCCTCGCCGACCTCAAGTCCAAGCTGGGCCAGGTCATCGTCATGATCCTGGTGGTGAAGTTCTTTGAAAAGGCCCTCGCCTTCCAGCCCAAAGAGGCCCTGGACTTCTTCCTCTTTGCGGGAGGGGTCGCCCTCCTGGCCGGGGCCCTTTGGGTCTCCGCCCGGGAGTAGTGCTGGTCTATTTGGACCAAAACCACGCCAGCCGCATGGCCAAGCACCTCCTGGGGCAAAGGGGGCACGAGGCCTTCGGCAGGCTCTTTCTGGCCCTCAAGGGAAGGGCCATCGCCCCCCCAAGCCCCTTCCACGTCCTGGAGACCCTCTTTCCCCAAAGGGGCCCCGAGGAGAAAGCGGGCTACCTCCTCCCCGCCCTCAAAGAGGTCTTCGCCGCCCTCTCGGGCGGCTACTGGGTCCGGCCCTGGCAGGAGGTGGCCGCAAGGCAGCGCCGGGGGCTCCACCGGGAGGACCTCCTCTCCCAGGAGGGAAGCTGGGAGACCCCGGCGGACCTCTCCCCCTTTAAGGGGCTTCCCGAGGCCCTCCGCGGCCTGCCTTACGGGGAGGCCCACGCCCTGGCCTTAAGGGAGATCCGGGAGCGGACCGGGCTTGAGGAGGTGCCTTTCGTGCGGCTCCTCGCCCGCCTCCTTGCCCGGATGGCCTCCGACCTCCAGCGCAAGCCCCGCCCCTCCGACCTCCTGGACGCGGTCATGGCGGCCACGGTCTACCCCTACGTGGACCTCCTCCTCACCGACCGCTACCTGAGGGGCCTCCTCCCCGAGAAGAGCGTGGGGGGGCGGAGGAAGGAGGTGGAGGCCCTGGTCAGGCGCCTTGAAGGGGAGTAGACTCCGGGGCGTGAGAGGCATCCGGGACCCCCGCCTCATCCCCATCGCCGAGAAGGTGATGGAAGGGAAAAGGCTTTCCTTTGAGGACGGCCTCGTCCTCTACCAGACCAAGGACCTTCCCACCCTCATGCGCCTCGCCAACCTGGTCCGCGAGCGGAAGCACGGGCACAAGACCTACTTCGTCCACTCCATCCGCGTCTCCCAGACCAACATCTGCTACGTGGGGTGCACCTTCTGCGCCTTCCAAAGGCGCTTCGGCGAGGAAGGGGCCTGGGACTGGGACGTGGACGAGGTGGTGGCCTGGGTAAAGGAGCGCTACCAGCCGGGGCTCACGGAAATCCACCTCACGGCGGGCCACCACCCCAAAAGGCCCTTCGCCTACTACCTGGACCTGGTACGGGCCCTGAAGGAGAACTTCCCCGGGGTCCAGGTGAAGGCCTGGACCGCGGCGGAGATCCACCACTTCTCCAAGATCGCCCGCCTCCCCTACCGGGAGGTCCTAAAGGCCCTAAAGGAGGCGGGCCTGGACGCCATGCCGGGAGGCGGGGCGGAGATCTTCGCCGAAAGGGTGCGCAGGAAGATCGCCCGGGCCAAGGTCTCGGCGGAAGGGTGGCTGGAGATCCACCGCACCGCCCACGAGCTTGGCATCCCCACCAACGCCACCATGCTCTACGGGCACATAGAAACCCTGGAGGAACGCCTGGACCACATGGACCGCCTCCGCCGCCTCCAGGACGAGACCGGGGGCTTCATGAGCTTCATCCCCCTGGCCTTCCAGCCGGACGGGAACCAGCTCGCCCGGGAGCTGGGCAAGAAGGAGTTCACCACGGGGCTGGACGACCTTAGAAACCTGGCCGTGGCCCGGCTTTACCTGGACAACTTCCCCCACATCAAGGGGTACTGGGCCACCTTAACCCCCGAGCTCGCCCAGGTCTCCTTGGACTGGGGGGTCACGGACGTGGACGGCACCCTGATTGAGGAGAGGATCGTCCACATGGCGGGAAGCCCCACGCCCCAGGGCCTCACCAAGCGGGAGCTCGCCCGCATCATCCTCATGGCGGGGCGGATCCCCGTGGAGCGGGACGCCCTCTACCGGGAGGTGCGGGTCTGGGACCGGGTGGAGGCGTGAGGCCCTACGTCCTGGGCCTTCCCCGCTACGCCAACGTCGCCCCCCTCCACCACTTCCTGAGGCTCGAGGGCTTCCGGGTTCTCCACGCCGTCCCCGCAGAGCTCAACCGCCTCCTCCTCTCGGGGGAGGTGGGGCTTTCCCTGGTCTCCAGCTACTTCTACCTCAAGCACCAGGACAGCCTGGGCCTCCTCCCCGACTTCTCCGTGGCCGTCCTGGGAAGGGTCTACTCGGTGAACCTCTTTCACAAGGGAGCCCTCCCCCACCTTGCCCGCGTGGCCCTCACCACGGAGAGCGCCACCAGCGTGGCCCTCCTGAAGCTCCTTCTGAAGGAGGCCGGGGCCGGGCCCCGCTACGAACGGCGGGAGGGGGGGCTGGAGCTCCTTTCCGCTTACGACGGCGTCCTTCTCATCGGCGACCGGGCCATAAAGGCCTACGCCGCCCTTCTTCCGGAAGTCCCGGAAACGCCCCACGCCCTCCCCACCCGCTTCGGGGAGGTGGAGGTGGCGGACCTCTCCACCCTGTGGTTTCAAAGGACCCACCTCCCCTTCGTCTTCGCCGTCTGGGCCTACAGGCGGGAAAACCCTCCCCCCAAGGCCCTGGTGCAAGCCCTTAGGGAGGCCCGGCGGGAGGGCCTGGGGCGGCTTAGGGAGGTGGCCGAGGCCGAGGCCCGCAGGCTCGGCGTCCACCCCCTCCTCCTCCAGCACTACCTCTGGAACTTCCGCTACCACCTGGAGGAGCCCGACCGCCTGGGGCTTAAGGCCTTCGCCGAGGCCCTCGGCCTCCCCTTCGCCCCTATGTTCTATCCTGAGTAGCGCTTGACATCATAAAGCGCTTGAGGTATCATCCCACCTGGGCGCAAGGCCCAGAGGAGGTGCGCATGCGTTGGAACCTTGACCCGACCCACACCAGCGTGGAGTTCGCCGTGCGGCATATGATGATCGCCACGGTAAGGGGGACGATGGGCCTCAAGGAGGGGTACGTGGAGACCGACGAGACCGGGAAGCCCATCCGGGTGGAGGCCCGGCTGGACGCGGCAAGCATCCACACCGGCGTGGCCGACCGGGACAACCACCTGCGCTCCCCGGACTTCCTGGACGTGGCCAACCACCCGGAGATCGTCTTCAGGAGCGAGAAGATCACCCCCTTAGGGGAGGGCCGCTACCGGGTGGAGGGGGAGGTCACCATCCGGGGCGTGACCCGGCCCCTCGCCTTTGAGGTGGAAACCCATGGCCCCGCGAAGGACCCCTGGGGGAACGAGCGCATCGCCGCCCACTTTGAGGGGAAGCTGAACCGGAAGGACTTCGGCCTCACCTGGAACATGCCCCTGGAGACCGGGGGGCTTCTCGTGGGCGAGGAGGTGCGCTTCAGCGTGGACACCCAGGCGGTGAAGGCAAAGGAAGCGGTGGCGCAGTAATGGCCTTTCCCCGGCGGCTTCTCTCCTTGAGCCTAAGGGTCAAGGACCTGGAAGCCGCCCTCTTCTTCTACCGGGACCTCCTGGGCCTCAAGGTGGAGGCCGACCCGCCCCGCTATCGGCTTTTCCCCGAAGGGAGGGGCTTCCTCCTGGAGCTTCTTCACGACCCCGAGGCCCCCTTAAGGCCCTACCCCTCCTTAGGCCTCTACCACTTCGCCCTCCTCCTGCCCCACCGCAAGGCCCTCGCCGGCGTCTTCCGCAGGCTCTTAGAAGCGGGGGCCCACTTTGAGGGGGCCGCAGACCACGGGGTCTCGGAGGCCCTCTACTTCCGCGACCCCGAGGGGAACGGCCTGGAGCTCTACCGGGACCGCCCCAAGGAAGCGTGGCCCAAGGGCCCCCTCATGTTCACGGCGCCCCTGAACCTGGAGAAGCTCCTTGCGGAAAACCCGGACCCCACCCCCCTTCCCCCCGAAACCCTCCTCGGGCACCTCCACCTCCACGTGGAGGACCTGGCGGCGGCGGAGGCTTTCTTTAACGGGAAGCTCGGCATGGAGGTGACCTTGCGCACCTACCCCGGGGCCCTCTTCTTCGCCTGGGACGGCTACCACCACCACGTGGGGGCGAACACCTGGGCGGGAAGGCGCAAGGCGCCCCCTGGGGCCACGGGGCTTTTGGGCTACACTCTCCTCGCCCCTCCCGGCGTTCCCCCCGGGGAGCACCCCGACCCCACCGGGGCCTTGGCCCGGGTCTTGACGGAGCCCCCTCCCTCCCCGTAGACTCTAGACCAACTATGTGGACCCTAGGGCGCTACTTCGGCTTTTATTACCCCGCCGGGGGCGCCCTGCGGTCCGCGTAGGCCATACCGCGAAAAGGGCGCCCCCTAAAGGGGGCGCCCAAGGTTTTTGGGAGGGAAGCCATGCTGATCGTGATGAAGCGGGGGTACACGGAGGAGGAGCTTCAGGAGGTCGTCCGGGAAATAGAGAAGGTGGGCTACCGGCCCCACGTCTCCCGGGGCGTGGAGACCACCCTGGTGGGGGCCATCGGCCGGGGGCCCACCCCCGAGCTCATGGAGCACTTCCGGGCCCTGCCGGGAGTGGCCGAGGTCATCCCCATCTCCAAGCCCTGGAAGCTCGCAAGCCTCGAGGTCCAGCCCTTCCCCACGGTCCTGGAGTTCCCCACGGGGAAGACGGGGGGCGGCCACGTGATGGTGGCGGCGGGGCCTTGCGGGGTGGAGTCCCGGGAGCAGACCCTGAGGGCCGCCCACTACGTGAAGGCCCACGGGGCCCACATGCTCCGGGGGGGCGCTTTCAAACCCCGCACGAGCCCCTACGCCTTCCAGGGCCTGGGCCTCGAGGGCCTGAAGATCCTCGCCGAGGCCAAGAGGGAGACGGGCCTCCCCATCGTCACCGAGGTCCTCTCCCCGGAGCAGGTGGAGCTCGTGGCCGAGTACGCCGACGTCCTCCAGATCGGGGCGCGGAACGCCCAGAACTTTCCCCTGCTCCAGGCGGTGGGGGAGGCGGGAAAGCCCGTCCTCCTCAAGCGGGGGATGAGCATGACCCTGGAAGAGTTCCTCATGAGCGCGGAGTACATCCTCTCCCGGGGCAACATGCGGGTGATCCTCGTGGAGCGGGGCATCCGCACCTTTGAGAAGGCCACCCGCTTCACCCTAGACGTCGCCGCCGTGCCCGTCCTCAAGAGCTGGACCCACCTCCCCGTCTGGATAGACCCCTCCCACCCGGCGGGCAAGAGGGACTGGGTCATCCCCTTGGCCCTGGCGGGGCTCGCCGCGGGAGCGGACGGCCTCATCGTGGAGACCCACCCCGAGCCGGAAAAGGCCCTCTCCGACGCCGCCCAGCAGCTCCACGAGCACGAGTTCGCCGAGCTCATGGACAAGGTGCGCCGCCTGGTGGCCGCCCTGGACAAGACCCTCGCCGCCCCCGTCCTGGGATGAAGCCCCTCTTCGGCAAAGTCGGGGTCTTCGGCGTGGGCCTTCTGGGCGGGAGCGTGGCCCTGGGGATTAAGGAGCGCTTCCTCGCCGAGGAGGTCCACGCCTACGATCAGGACCCTATGGCCCTGGAGAAGGTCCTCTTTCTCGGCGTGGCCGACCGGGTGCACACCGAGGTGGGCCCCTGGGTGGGGGAGCTTGACCTGGGGATCCTCGCGGCCCCCGTGGGGGCGCTGGCCGAGCTGGGGAAGGCCCTCGCCCCCTGGGCCCACCCGGAGAGCCTCTGGACCGACGTGGGAAGCGTCAAGGCCAAGGTGGTGGCCGCCCTGGAAGGCCTCCTCCCCCACTACCTGGGGGGGCACCCCATGGCGGGAAGCGAACGGGCCGGGGTGGAAAACGCCCACGCCGGGCTCCTGCAAAACGCCGTCTGGGTCCTGACCCCCACGGAAAGGACAAGCCCCAGGGCCCGGGAGGGCGTGCGGGGGCTCGTGGAGGCCCTGGGGGCCTACCCCCTGGAGATGCCCCCGGGGCGCCACGACGAGCTCGTGGCCCGGGTCTCCCACCTCCCCTACCTCCTCGCCGTGGCCCTAAACCGCATGGTGGCGCAAAGCCCCCACCGGGACCTCCTCATGTTCCTGGCGGCGGGGGGCTTCCGCGACCTCACCCGGGTGGCCTCCGGCTCCCCCAGGATGAGCCGGGACATGGTGGTGGAGAACAAGGAGGCCCTGAAGGAGGCCATAGAGGAGCTCCGGGAGGTCCTCCTGGAGCTGGAAGGCCTCCTGGACGAGCCCGAAGGGTTGCTTCGGGCGGCGGAGGAGGCCAAGCGCACCCGGGACAGCCTCCCCATCGTGCGCCGAAGCCTCCTCCCCGAGATGCACGACCTCGTGGTCCAGGTGCCGGACCGGCCCGGGGAGATCGCCAGGATCGCCACCGCCTTGGGCGAGGCGGGGGTGAACATCAAGGACATAGAGGTCCTCACCATCCGGGAGGCGGCGGGGGCCCTCCGCCTCTCCTTCGCCACCCGGGAGGAGCGGGAAAGGGCCCGGCGCGTCCTCCAGGAGGCGGGCTACCGCCTGCCCTGAGGCGGGGCGAGGACCACCCGGCCCTTCCCCAGAGCCTTGGCCCGGTAGAGGGCCTGGTCGGCCCGGAGGAAGAGGTCCTCGAGGTCCCCCGCGTACACGGCCACCCCCAGGCTCGCCGAGACCCCCTCCTCCTGGAGGCGGCGCCCAAGCCGCTCCGCCACCTCCACCGCCTCCTTCTCCCCCGTCCCCGGGAGGAGGACGGCGAACTCGTCCCCGCCCCACCGGGCCACGAGGTCCCCCCGGCGCACCCCCGAGACCAACGCCCGGGCCACCCGCCTGAGGTACCGGTCCCCCTCCCTGTGCCCCCCCTCGTCGTTCACCCGCTTGAAGCCGTCCAGGTCCAAAAGGACCAGGGCGAAGGGGGGCCCGCCCCGCTCCACCCGGGCCGCCTCCCGCTCTAGGGCCATCTCCAAGGCCCTGCGGTTGGGGAGGCCCGTGAGGGGACAAGTGAGGGCCCGCTCCCGCCAGAAGCGCACCTGGCCGTAGAGCTCCCGGAAGCGGGCGAGGAGCAGGGTGAGGGCGAGGAGGACGGGCTGGCTTGAAGCGAAGTGCCCCCAAGGCCAGGTGGGCCCCCCCGCGGCCCAAAGGGCGAAGGCGGAGAGGAGCGCCGCCCAAAGGAGGCCCAAGGCCAAGGCCAGGGGGAGAGGGTAGGCGAAGGCCAGGAGGAGGTAGAGGGAAGGGGACCAGAAGCCCACCGCCCAGGGGAAGTCCCTCCCCCGCCAAAGCTCAAAGAGGAGGTAAGCCCCCAGGGCGTGGGCGAGGAAGCGGGGGGCCCGCCTCGGCCCCTGGAGAAGGGCGAGCCCAAAAAGGAAGGCGAAGAGAAGGTAGAACCCCCACTCCCCGCCCCTAGGCGGATGCCAGAAGAGCTGAAGCCCAATGCCCAAAGGAAGGCCCATCCAGGCGAGGACATAAAAGAGGCGGTAGAGGCCTTCCATGGCCCCATTATGGCCTCCCCGCCGTCAAAACGCCGTGAAAAACGAACAGGGCTTAGGGAAGGACCTTCCCTGGGTTGAAGAGGCCCAGGGGGTCCAGCGCCTCCTTGACCCGGTGGAGCGCCCCCAGGGTCTCGGGGTCCACCGCCTCCAGCATGAAGTCCCGCTTCATGAGGCCGATGCCGTGCTCCCCGGAGAGCACCCCCCCGTGCCTCAAGGCCACCCGGGCGATCTCGTGGGCGAGCTCCCAGACCTTCTCCTCGCTCTCCCTCCTGGGATCAAAGAGGATGTTGGGATGGAGGTTCCCGTCCCCAATGTGGCCGAACTGCACCACCACGAGGCCGAAGGCCTTCCCCAAAGCCTCAATCTCCCGCACCACCCGGGGCAGGGCCGAGCGGGGCACGGCGATGTCCTCGTTCACCCGCTTGGGACGGATGCGGCCCAGGGCGGGGCTCACCGCCCGCCTGGCCCGCCAGAGGGCCTCGGCCTCCGCCTCGCCCGCCGCGCGGACCACCTCGGCCCCGTGACGGCGGGCGCTCGCCTCCACCAGGGAAAGCTCCTCCTCCACGAGGTCCGCCTCCTCCCCGTCCGTCTCCACCAGGAGGAGGGCCCGGCCCCGGGGCAGGCCCATCCTCAGGTAGTCCTCCACGGCGCCCGCGCAGGCCGGGTCCATGAACTCCATGCGGGCGGGCACGGCCCCCGAGGCCACCGCCTCGGAGACCGCCTCGGCCAGGGGCTCCACCCCGGGAAAGTGGGCCAGGAGGGCGGCCCGGTGCCGGGGCAAGGGAAGAAGGCGGAGCCTCGCCCCCGTCACCAGGCCCAAGGTCCCCTCCGAGCCGATGAGGAGGCCCGGGAGGTCGTAGGCGGCGCGCCCCTGGCGCTGGATCCCGCCCTCGTCGTCCACCCACTCCAGCTCCAAAACGTAGTCCCCGGTGACCCCGTACTTGAAGCAGAGGGGCCCCCCGGCGTTCTCCGCCAGGTTCCCCCCCAGGGTGCTGGTGCGGTAGGAGGCGGGGTCCGGGGGGTAGAAGAGGCCGTAGGGCCTCGCCGCCTCGGAGACCCGGGCCGTGGTCACCCCGGGCTCGGCCCAGGCCGTCTGGGTGTGGGGGTCCACCTCGAGGCGGGTCATCCGGGTGAAGGCCACCACGATGGACCCCTCCTCCGGGACCGCCCCGCCGGAGAGGCCGCTTCCCGCCCCCCGGGGCACCAGCACCACCCCGTGCCGCCGGGCCAGGCGGACCAAAGCGGCCACCTCCTCCCGGCTTTCGGGCAGGACCACGGCCAAGGGCTCGGGCCCCACCAGGATGGCGTCGTAGCGGTAGACCTCCTTCGCCGCCCGGGAAAGGAGGGCCCGGGGGCCGAAAAGCGCCTTGAGCTCGTCCAAAACCCCTTGCGCCCGGGAAAGCGCCATACCCTTAGCCTAGCCTAGGGCGCGGTCTCCCCCGGGTCGCAGACGTTTGTGTTGTCCGGGAACATGACCACGGAGCTTTCCACGTACGCCGAGGCGGCGCTGCCGTTGAACCCCCGCACCCAAAGCACCTTGTTGCCCACGGGCTCCACGATGATGCCCTGCGGTCCCAAGGCCTGTTGGGTTTGGGCGGGGGTCACGTCCACGTAGCCCCTCACCTCGCCACTTCCCACGATGAGGGTGTCCAGGTCCGCCACTTTCTGCCCGGGACGGGCTTCCCAGGGCTTCTGCCCCTCGTCCAAGAGGTAGACCTCGAGGCGGGTAAGAACCCCCGAAAAGGAAAAGCCGAAGTCCACCCGCGTGGTCCTGTGGGTGCAGTACCAGTCTTGGCTCCACAGGTTCCAGATGCTGGGAGGGGCCGGGGAAATGGTCACCGTACAAGCCCCCAAGGCCAAGGCGAGGAAAGACGCCACCAATCCCCTCATGCTTCCAAGATAGTTCCTTCCCCCCACCAGGGATGACAGCGAGGTGAAGCCTCCTTTAGACTTCCTCCATGGCCTACTGGCTCTTGAAGTCCGAACCCCAGGTGTACGGCATTGAGGACCTGGAGCGGGAAGGCCGGGCCATCTGGGACGGGGTGCGGAACTACCAAGCCCGGAACTACCTGATGCAGATGAAAGAGGGCGACCTCTGCTTCTTCTACCACTCGGGCACCACCCCCCCGGGGATCGCCGGGCGTTGCCGGGTGGTGCGCACCCTCCTCCCCGACCCCACCCAGTTTGACCCGGAAAGCCCCTACTACGACCCCAAGGCCACGCCGGAGAAGCCCCGCTGGTACACGGTGGAGGTGGCCTTCGTGGAGAAGTGGCCCCTCGTCCCCCTCGCCGAGCTCAAGGCCCTCTTCCCCCCGGACCACCCCCTCGTAAAAAGGGGAAACCGGCTTTCCGTGATGCCGGTTCCCCCGGAGGTGGCGGAAGCCCTTATTGTACGGAGAGGGTCCCGATGATCTTGAAGAGGGGCAGGAACATCCCGGCCACGATCATGCCCACGATGACGCCCAGGAAGATGATCATGAGGGGCTCAATGGCCGCGGTGAGGCTCGCCACCGCCTCGTCCACCTCCCGCTCATAGAAGTCGGCCACCTTGGAGAGCATGGTGTCCAGGGCCCCCGTCTCCTCGCCGATGGCCACCATGGAGCTCACCATGGGCGGGAAGACGAAGGGGTGCTGGGCCAGGGTGAGGTTCAAGGGGTCGCCCTGCTGGATCTTCAGCTTGGCGGCCTCCACGATCTCCTCCACCACGCTGTTGCCCGCGGTCCCCTTGGTGATGTCCAGGGCCTCCACGATGTTCACCCCGCTGGAGAGAAGGAGGGCCAGGGTGCGGGAGAAGCGGGCCACGGCGGTCTTGCGGTTGAGGTTGCCGAAGACGGGGAGGCGGAGCTTAAGGCGGTCAATGACCCTACGCCCCTGGGGGGTGCCGTAATACCAGCGGTAGGCGAAGAAGAGGGCCACGGCGAGGAGGAGGAGGGGCAGGGTGGCCGCCCTAAGAAGGTCGGAGACGGCGATGAGGAAGCGGGTGAGGAGGGGAAGCTCGGAGCCTAAATCCGTGAGGATCTGGGCGAACTGGGGCACGATCCCCGTGAGGAGGAAGTAGGCCACGCCCACGGCGAAGACGAAGACGATGACCGGGTAGGTCATGGCGCTCCGGATCTTGCCCCTTAGCTCCAGCTCCTTCTCCAGAAAGCTCGCCAAGCGGTCCAGGATGAGGTCCAGGCCGCCCGAGGTCTCCCCCGCCCGCACCAGGTTCACGTAGAGGCGGGAGAAGATCTTGTGCTTGGAGAGGGCCTCGGAGAAGGCCATCCCCCCCTCCACGTCGGTGCGCACCTGCTTGAGGATCTCCCGGAACTTCCGGTTTTCCGTCTGGCGCTCCAGGATGGCGAGGGCCTGGAGGAGGGTGAGGCCCGCCCCCAGCATGGTGGCGAGCTGCCGGGAGAAGATGGCGAGGTCCTTCAGGCCCGGCCCCCGCTCCAAGGCGGGGATCCGGACCTCCGCCTGCAGGCCCTTCCCCGGCTCCTTGATCTCGGCCACGAAGAGGCCCCGGTCGCGGAGGAGCCTCGCGGCGGTGCGGAGGTCCTCGGCCTCAATGGTGGCCTCCACCAGACGGCCCTGGCGGTCCCGGGCCTTATACTGGTAGACCGGCATGGAAAGAGTATACCAGGAAGCCCTGGCCAAAGCGGCGGAGACCCTCAAGGGAGGGGGTTTGGTGGCCTTCCCCACGGACACGGTCTGGGGGGTGCTGGCCCTCATGGAGGACGAGGCCGCCTGCAAGAGGATCTACGAGGTCAAGGGCAGGCCCGAGGACAAGCCCCTCCAGGTGCTGGTGGCGGACCTGGAAAGCGCCCTAGAGCTCGTGGACCTCGGCCCTCTGGAAGGAAAGTTCCTGCGCCTGGCGGAGGCCTTCTGGCCCGGGGGGCTCACCGTGGTGGTCCCCGGGAAGGCCATCCCTCCTTGGATCAGCAAGGACGGCTCCGTGGGCCTCAGAATGCCGGACCACGCCCTTTTGCGGGAGCTCCTCCGCCGCGTGGGGGGGCACGCCGCCGCCACGAGCCTCAACAAAAGCGGCGAGCCCCCGGTGCGCACGGAGGCCGAGGCCCGGACCTTCGCCGTGGACTTCGTCTTTCCGGGGGAGGCGGGAGGACTTGCCTCCAGCGTGGTGGACCTCCGCACCGGGGAGGTCCTGCGGGAAGGGGCGATCCCCAAGGAGGCCCTTCTCGCCCACCTCCGGTAGGCCATGGAGGAAGCCCCGAGCCTCAAAACCCTCCTCCTCGCCGTCCTCTTCGCCGCGGGAAGGCCCGTGGCCCTCAAGGAGCTTAGGGCCCTGGGCCACCCCGAGGAGGCCGTCCTCCGCGCCCTCAAGGCCCTGGAGCGGGACCTCGAGGCCGGCCACCTGGGCGTGGCCCTGGAGCGGGTGGCGGGGGGGTGGCGGCTCGTGGTCCATCCCAAGGCCTTGGAGGCGGTGGAGCGCGTCCTTAAGCCCTCCCCGCCCAGGCTCTCCCGGGCGGCCCTCGAGGTCCTGGCCCTCGTGGCCTACCACCAGCCCGTGACCCGGGCGGAGCTTGAGGCCATGCGGGGCAAGGGGGTGGAAGGGGTCCTGGAAAGCCTCCTGGAGCGGGGCCTTGTCCGGGTGGTGGGGGAGAAGGAAGCCCCCGGCCGCCCCAAGCTTTACGGGACCACGGAGCGCTTTTTGGAGGTCTTCGGCCTGGAGAGCCTAGAAGACCTCCCCCCGCTCAGGGAGGACGGCCCACCCCTCCTCCTCCGCGGCTAGGGCCTCCCGGGCGGGGACGGGGAGGGGGCTATAAAGCTCGTTCTCCCGAACGAAGGCGAGGAGGAAGCGGGAGAGGAGGCGCATCTGGCTTTTGTGGGCCCGGACGGCCCGCTCCTTCCTGCGCACCTCCTCCTCGCTCAAGGGAAAGCGCTGCCAGGGAAGCCCCCGGCCTCGAGGGGGCGGGTAGAGGGGAAGCCTAGGGTGGAGGCCCTTGGGCAGGGGGTACTGGTACCCCCCGTGGACGATGTAGTAGAGGAGGCGGTCCTCCAGGCCGAGAAGGGCCGCCGCCCGCATGCCGAAGTAGGCCGTGGCCTGGTGGTCCCGGTGGGCGTCCAGGGGGCTTGGCAGGAGAATCCGGGTGGGCCTGAAAGACCGGAGGACCTCCACCAAGAGGGCCTCCAGGGCCTTCCCCGTGTAGGGGAGGCCCGGCCGGTGGCACCCCGGGTAGGCCACCGCCTTAAGCCCCGTGTAGGGGCTCTCGTAGGGCAGGTAGTAGTGGGTGGTAAAGAGGGGGTAGAGGCCCTGGTCGGGAAAGCCCAGGAAGAGGGCGCTTTCCTGGGGAAGGCCCAAGGCCTCGAGGCCCCGCCTGGCCTCCACCATCCGCCTCAGGGCCAGGCGGCGCAGGGCCTTTGGGGAAGGAAGCGGGCTTCCCGCCGCCAGGTCAAAGGCGTCCCCCGAGGTGAGGTAGACCACCCTCACCTCCCCCCCTTCCCGCGCCACCCGCCCCATGAGCCCCCCCGCGGCCAGCACCTCGTCGTCGGGGTGGGGGGCGAGCACGAGGAGGCGCTCGCCCGAAAGGGGCGGGGGCAGAAGGGGGAGGCCCCGGACCCGGGCCGAGGCCACGAGGGCGTGGTAGCCGGCGAAGAGGAAGCGGCCGTTGATGAAGGCCCAGACCCCGAGGGCCGCCGCCAGGACCATGAGCCGCTCCGCCCAGAGGAGGCCAAGCCACAGGCGCGCCGCCTCCGCCACCCCCAGGTAGAGAACGAGGAGGAGGACGAGCCACTGCCAGGGCCTAAGCCGACGCACGGGGGCATTTTACGGGGCCTATAGACTGGGGGCGTGGCCCAGGTGCGGAAGGCCCACCCCAAAGACCTCGCGGCCATCGCCCGCCTCTCCCACCAGACCCTCTTCCTCGGCAGGGAAGGCCCAAAGGTCTTCCCCAGCGAAACCCTCTGGGGAGCCCTCTTCGTGGCCCCCTACCTGGAGGCCGGCTGCTGCAACCTGGTGGCCGAGGAGGAAGGCCGGGTGGTGGGCTACATCCTCGGGGCCTGCGCCGACCGGCCCCTCGCCCTCGCCTTCGCCAAGCGCCTGCTTTGGGCCCTTCCCCGCCTCCTCCTCGGGCGGTTCGGCCCTCCCCTTCCCCACCTCCGCTACCTCCTCCGCCTCCTCCGCTACCCGGGGCCCAAGGCCCCCAAGGACCGCTACCCGGCCCACCTGCACATCGCTGTGGACCCCGAGGCCCAGGGCCACGGGGTGGGCAAGGCCCTCCTCGCCGCCTTCCTCAAGTGCCTGCGGGAAAAGGGGGTCCCGGGGGTGCAGCTCGCCACCACCCGGGCCAACCGCGCCGCCCGGGGCCTCTACCGGGCCATGGGGTTTCGGGTGTACGCCAAGCGGGCGAGCCCCTTCTGGGCCCCCTACCTGGGCCGGCCCCTGATCCACGAGGTCTGGGTGCGGGACCTGGGGTAGACTGAGCCCATGCTGGACTTCTACGCCCTGGAGGACCTCCTCACCCCGGAGGAGAAGGAGGTCCAGAAGGCCGCCCGCCGCTTCCTGGAAAAGGAGGCCCTGCCCCACATCCGCGACTGGTGGGAGGAAGGGGTCTTCCCCACCCACCTCATCCCCAGATTCGCCGAGCTCGGCTTCCTGGGCCCCACCCTGCCCCCCGAGTACGGGGGGGCGGGGGTGAGTAGCGCCGCCTACGGCCTCATCTGCTACGAGCTGGAGCGGGTGGACTCGGGGCTCAGGAGCTTCGTGAGCGTCCAGAGCTCCCTGGTGATGTACCCCATCTACGCCTACGGGAGCGAGGAGCAAAAGCGGGAGTTCCTCCCCAAGCTCGCCCGCGGGGAGATGGTGGGGTGCTTCGGCCTCACCGAGCCCGACGGCGGCTCGGACCCCTACGGCAACATGAAGACCCGGGCCAGGCGCGAGGGGGACACCTGGGTCCTGAACGGCACCAAGATGTGGATCACCAACGGCAACCTGGCCCATCTCGCCGTGATCTGGGCCAAGGACGAGGGGGGAGAGGTCCTGGGCTTCCTCGTCCCCACGGACACCCCGGGCTTCCAGGCCCGGGAGGTGAAGCGCAAGATGTCCCTCCGCGCCTCGGTGACCAGCGAGCTCGTCCTCGAGGAGGTGCGGGTGCCCGAGTCCTTGCGCCTCCCCAAGGCCCTAGGCCTCAAGGCCCCCCTTTCCTGCCTCACCCAGGCCCGCTTCGGCATCGCCTGGGGGGCCATGGGGGCCCTGGAGGCGGTCTACGAGGAGGCGGTGGCCTTCGCGAAAAGCCGCTCCACCTTCGGCGAGCCCCTCGCCAAGAAGCAGCTCGTCCAGGCCAAGCTCGCCGAGATGCTCGCCTGGCACACGGAGGGCCTCCTCCTCGCCTGGCGGCTCGCCCGCCTCAAGGACGAAGGGAAGCTCACCCCCGCCCAGGTCTCCCTCGCCAAAAGGCAGAACGTCTGGAAGGCCCTCCAGGCCGCCCGCATGGCCCGGGACATCCTCGGGGGAAGCGGCATCACCCTGGAGTACCACGCCATCCGCCACATGCTGAACCTGGAGACCGTCTACACCTACGAGGGCACCCACGACGTCCACACCCTGGTCCTGGGACGGGAGATCACCGGCCTGAACGCCTTCTAAAGGCCCGCCGGGGCCTTTGGCGGACACTTAAGCCATGGTCATCGCCTTCACCGGGGATCCCTTCCTGGCGCGGGAGGCCCTCTTAGAGGAGGCCAGGCTTAGGGGCCTTTCCCGCTTCACCGAGCCCACCCCGGAGGCCCTGGCCCAGGCCCTGGCCCCAGGGCTTTTCGGGGGCGGGGGGGCGATGCTGGACCTGAGGGAGGTGGGGGAGGCGGAGTGGAAGGCCCTAAAGCCCCTTTTGGAAAGCGTGCCCGAGGGCGTCCCCGTCCTCCTCCTGGACCCTAAGCCAAGCCCCTCCCGGGCGGCCTTCTACCGGAACCGGGAAAGGCGGGACTTCCCCACCCCCAAGGGGAAGGACCTGGTGCGGCACCTGGAAAACCGGGCCAAGCGCCTGGGGCTCAGGCTCCCGGGCGGGGTGGCCCAGTACCTGGCCTCCCTGGAGGGGGACCTCGAGGCCCTGGAGCGGGAGCTGGAGAAGCTTGCCCTCCTCTCCCCACCCCTCACCCTGGAGAAGGTGGAGAAGGTGGTGGCCCTGAGGCCCCCCCTCACGGGCTTTGACCTGGTGCGCTCCGTCCTGGAGAAGGACCCCAAGGAGGCCCTCCTGCGCCTCAGGCGCCTCAAGGAGGAGGGGGAGGAGCCCCTCAGGCTCCTCGGGGCCCTCTCCTGGCAGTTCGCCCTCCTCGCCCGGGCCTTCTTCCTCCTCCGGGAAAACCCCAGGCCCAAGGAGGAGGACCTCGCCCGCCTCGAGGCCCACCCCTACGCCGCCCGCCGCGCCCTGGAGGCGGCGAAGCGCCTCACGGAAGAGGCCCTCAAGGAGGCCCTGGACGCCCTCATGGAGGCGGAAAAGAGGGCCAAGGGGGGGAAAGACCCGTGGCTCGCCCTGGAGGCGGCGGTCCTCCGCCTCGCCGGTTGACCCGCGGGTCAGTCCCGGGTAGACTCGGGGCATGCTCAAGCCCGAGCTCGTGGAGGCGGTGGGGGACGACCTGGACTGGCTCCTCTTAAACGCGGCCTACGGGAGCCCCACCGTGGCGGTGGCCGAGCTCTCCTTCGCCGGGGCGTAACCTCCCCCCGGTAAAAAAAGGGCATGAGGGTCCTCGTCACCCGCACCCTTCCCGGGAAGGCCCTGGACCGCCTGCGGGAAAGGGGCCTCGAGGTGGAGGTCCACCGGGGGCTCTTCCTCCCCAAAGCGGAACTCCTCAAGCGGGTGGAGGGGGCGGTGGGCCTCATCCCCACGGTGGAGGACCGCATAGACGCCGAGGTGATGGACCGGGCCAAGGGCCTTAAGGTCATCGCCTGCTACAGCGTAGGGGTGGACCACGTGGACCTCGAGGCGGCCAGGGAGAGGGGCATCCGGGTCACGCACACCCCCGGGGTCCTCACCGAGGCCACCGCCGACCTCACCCTCGCCCTCCTCCTCGCCGTGGCGAGGCGGGTGGTGGAGGGGGCGGCCTACGCCCGGGACGGGCTCTGGAAGGCCTGGCACCCCGAGCTCCTTCTGGGCCTGGACCTCCAGGGCTTGACCCTCGGCCTCGTGGGCATGGGGCGGATCGGCCAGGCGGTGGCCAAGAGGGCCCTGGCCTTCGGGATGCGGGTGGTCTACCACGCCCGCACCCCCAAGCCCCTCCCCTACCCCTTCCTCTCCCTGGAGGAGCTCCTTAAAGAGGCGGACGTCGTCTCCCTCCACACCCCCCTCACCCCGGAAACCCATAGGCTCCTCAACCGGGAAAGGCTCTTCGCCATGAAGCGGGGCGCCATCCTCCTCAACACCGCCCGGGGGGCCCTGGTGGACACCGAGGCCCTGGTGGAGGCCTTAAGGGGCCACCTCTTCGGGGCGGGCCTGGACGTGACCGACCCCGAGCCCCTGCCCCCGGGCCATCCCCTCTACGCCCTTCCCAACGCCGTCATTACCCCCCACATCGGCTCGGCGGGGAGAACGACCCGGGAGCGCATGGCGGAGGTGGCGGTGGAGAACCTCCTCGCCGTCCTGGAGGGGAGGGAGCCGCCAAACCCGGTAGTATAGGCGCCATGGGCCTTCTCATCGGCTTCCTCGGCGGGGTCTTCGGCGGCCTCGTAGGCCTAGGCGGCGGCACGGTGATGATCCCCTTGATGGTGGGGCTTCTCAAGCTTCCCCAGCACCGGGCCCACGGCACGAGCCTGGTGGCCGTCTTCTTCACGGGGCTCGTGGGGGCCTTGACCTACGGCCTGCAAGGCTCCTTGGACCCCAAGGCCGCGCTTTTCCTGGCCCTCACCGCCATCCTCACCGCCCGCTTCGGCGCCCGCTTCGCCCACGGCCTCTCCGAGAGAAACCTCAAGCGGTCCTTCGGCTGGTTCCTCATCGCCGTAAGCTTCCTCCTTCTCCTCAGGCCCTACCTCGCCCCCCTCGGCCTGGTGCGGGGCGAACTCCCCCAGGACCTCGCCCTCCTCCTCGCCGGGGCCTTCACCGGCTTCCTCTCGGGGATGATGGGGGTGGGCGGGGGGACGATCATGGTCCCGGCCATGGTCCTCCTCCTGGGAATGCCCCAGCACACCGCCCAGGGGACGAGCCTCCTCGCCATGGTCCCGGCAAGCCTGGTGGGCGCCCACACCCACCTGCGCCTGGGGAACGTGGACCAGGACCTCGCCCTAGGCCTCGTGCCCGGGGTCCTGGTGGGCACCTTCCTAGGGGGGGAGCTCGCCCACGTCCTCCCGGAAGGCGCCTTGCGGCTCGTCTTCGCCGCCGTGCTCGTCTGGACGGGGTGGCGGTACGCCCGTCCGGGAAGGTAACTTCAAACACTTTCTCGCGGGCTCAAACGGCTCCACGGGGAAAGTGGGTGAAGGCCTATGCGGAAGTGGCAGGACTGGGCCAACCTGGTCTTGGGCCTTTGGCTCGTCCTCTCCCCCTGGATCCTGGGGTTCAGCGGCACGTCCAGCGCCACCTGGAACGCGGTCATCCTCGGGCTCCTGGTGGGCCTCCTCGCCCTGAGCGTGGCCCGCGAGAAGCCCAAGACGGCCTAACCCCGCGCCCGGGCTCCCCGCCCGAGGCCCTCCTCGGGCGGGGTTCCCCTTGCCGGGACGGGGCAGGGGGTGTAAGGTAGGGGTGGCCTTTAAACCGGTCCCGCGAGGCCGGAAAGGGGGAGAGATGCGAGCAACAAGGAAGCGGGAAAGGAAGGGAAGGAGCGGAGGCCTTGGCCTCCGCCTTTTTTTGGAGGTGGCCGGTGCGCTTTAAGGCGGAGCTCATGAACGCCCCGGAGATGCGGCGGGCCCTTTACCGCATCGCCCACGAGATCGTGGAGGCCAACAAGGGGACGGAGGGCCTGGCCCTGGTGGGGATCCACACCCGGGGCATCCCCCTCGCTCACCGCATCGCCCGCTTCATCGCGGAGTTTGAGGGGAAGGAGGTGCCCGTGGGGGTCTTGGACATCACCCTCTACCGGGACGACCTCACGGAGATCGGCTACAGGCCCCAGGTGCGGGAGACCCGGATCCCCTTTGACCTCACGGGGAAGGCCATCGTCTTGGTGGACGACGTCCTCTACACGGGCCGCACCGCCCGGGCCGCCCTGGACGCCCTCATAGACCTGGGAAGGCCACGGCGCATCTACCTCGCGGTCCTCGTGGACCGGGGGCACCGGGAGCTTCCCATCCGGGCGGATTTCGTGGGGAAGAACGTCCCCACCTCCCGGAGCGAGGTGGTGAAGGTCAAGGTGGAGGAGGTGGACGGGGAGGACCGGGTGGAGCTTTGGGAAAGGGAGGGGGCATGAGGCACCTCCTGGACTTCCAGGGCTGGAGCAGGACCGAGGTGGAGAGCCTTCTGGACACCGCCCGGGTGATGCGGGAGGTCCTGGAGCGGCCCATAAAGAAGGTTCCCGCCCTCCAGGGCTTCACCGTGGCCACGGTCTTCTTTGAGCCCTCCACAAGGACGAGGATCTCCTTTGAGCTCGCCGCCCGGCGCATGTCGGCGGACGTGGTCTCCTTCGCCGCCCAGACGAGCAGCCTCCAGAAGGGGGAAAGCTACAAGGACACCCTCCTCACCCTCGAGGCCATGGGGGTGGACGCCTACGTCATCCGGGCCGACAGCGCCGGCGTACCCCACCAGGCCACCCGCTGGGTCAAGGGCGCCGTCATCAACGGGGGGGACGGGCGCCGGGCCCACCCCACCCAGGCCCTCCTGGACGCCTACACCCTCCTCGAGGCCCTGGGCACCCTGGAGGGCAAGAAGGTCGCCATCGTGGGGGACATCCTTCACTCCCGGGTGGCCCGCTCGGGCGCCGAGCTCCTCTCCCTCCTCGGGGCCCAGGTCTTCTGCGCCGGCCCCCCGAGCCTCCTCCCCCAAAGCCTCCCCGGAGCCCACCTCACCCCCCGTCTGGAGGAGGCCCTGGAGGAGGCGGACGCCGTCATGGTCCTCAGGCTCCAGAAGGAGCGGATGGAGGCGGGGCTCGTCCACCTGGAGGACTACGTCGCCCGCTACCAGGTGACGGAAAAGCGCCTCGCCCTGGCCAAGCCCCAAGCCCCCCTCCTCCACCCCGGCCCCATGAACCGGGACGTGGAGCTGGAAGGGACCTTGGCGGACTCGGCGAGGAGCCTGGTGAACCGACAGGTGCAAAACGGGGTGGCGGTGCGCATGGCGGTGCTCTACCACCTCCTGGTGGGGAGGGAGAAAGCATGATCTTGATCCGCAACGTCCGGCTGGTGGACGCCCGGGGCGAGCGGGGCCCCGCGGACGTCCTGATTGGCGAAGGGAGGATCCTCTCCCTGGAAGGCGGTGAGGCGAAGCAGGTCGTGGACGGCACGGGGTGCTTCCTCGCCCCGGGGTTTTTAGACCTCCACGCCCACCTGCGGGAGCCCGGGGAGGAGGTGAAGGAGGACCTCTTCTCGGGGCTTCTCGCGGCGGTGCGGGGAGGGTACACCGACCTCGTCTCCATGCCCAACACCAAGCCCCCTGTGGACACCCCAGAGGCGGTGCGGGCCCTGAAGGAGAAGGCCAAGGCCCTGGGCCTCGCAAGGCTCCACCCCGCGGCCGCCCTCACGGAAAAGCAGGAGGGGAAGACCCTAACGCCAGCGGGGCTTCTCCGGGAGGCGGGGGCGGTCCTCCTCACCGACGACGGCCGCACCAACGAGGACGCCGGGGTCTTGGCGGCGGGGCTCCTCATGGCCGCGCCTCTAGGCCTCCCCGTGGCGGTGCACGCGGAGGACGCGGGCCTAAGGCGAAATGGGGTCATGAACGATGGCCCCCTCGCCGACCTCTTGGGCCTGCCGGGCAACCCCCCCGAGGCCGAGGCCGCCCGCATCGCCCGGGACCTCGAGGTCCTGCGCTACGCCTTAAGGCGAAGCCCGGCCACCCCCAGGCTCCACGTCCAACACCTTTCCACGAAGCGGGGCCTGGAGCTCGTCCGGGAGGCGAAGCGCGCGGGCCTCCCCGTGACCGCGGAGGCCACCCCCCACCACCTCACCCTCACCGAGGAGGCCCTGAGGACCTTTGACCCCCTCTTCAAGGTGGCCCCGCCCCTCAGGGGGGAAGAGGACCGGGAGGCCCTCCTGGAGGGGCTTCTTGACGGCACCCTGGACGCCATCGCCACCGACCACGCCCCCCACACCCTGGCGGAGAAGGAAAAGGACCTCCTAAGGGCCCCCTTCGGCATCCCGAGCCTCGAGGTGGCCTTCCCCCTCCTCTACACCGAGCTCCACCTGAAGCGGGGCTTTCCCCTGCAAAGGCTCGTGGAGCTTTTCACCGACGGCCCCAGGCGGGTCCTGGGCCTTCCCCCCCTCCACCTGGAGGAGGGGGCCGAGGCGAGCCTCGTCCTCCTCTCCCCCAAGGAGCGCCCCGTGGACCCCAGCGCCTTCGCCTCCAAGGCCCGCTACTCCCCCTGGGCGGGGTGGGTCCTCGGGGGGTGGCCCGTTCTCACCCTGGTGGCGGGGCGGATCGTCCACGAAGCGCTAAAATAGGGGGGTGCTGAAGAAGCTCCTGGAGGCAGATGCCATTGGCCTCAGGCTGGAGTGGGTGGGGGGGCTTCCCCTCTGGGAGGCTCAACCCACCTACCGGCACCAGAAGGCGGTGGACCGGATCCGGCAAAGCCTCCGGCCCAAGGAGGGCGCCTCCTGCGCTTGCGTCCACGTGGCCGACGTCTACGTGCGCTTTCCCGATGGCTCCTACAAAAGGCCCGACATCGCCATCTTCTGCCGGGAACCCGAGGAGCTGGACGAGGCCATCACCCTTCTCCCCGAGGCGGTGGTGGAGGTGGTGAGCCGGGGCTACGAGGCCAAGGACCTGGAGATCGGCCCCCGCTTCTGCCTCTCCCAGGGGGTGAAGGACGTGGTGGTCTTTGACCCCTACACCCTTCTCGTCCTCCACCTACGCCGCGATGGGGCCTCACGCTACGTTTCCCCTGTGGAACTGGAGCTCGAGGCGGGCTGCCTCCTCACCGTCTGAACCCCATGCTGGCTTCGCCAGCCTGGAGGCCCCGGTGAAGGCCCTTTCCCCGGACTCACGCGCGGCGAAGCTCCCCCAGGGAGGAAACCCCCTCGGCCTCCATAAGGCGGAGAAGCCCCAGGAGGAGCCTCCTGGGGAAGAGGGGCCCCCCGTAGACGAAGCCCGTGTAGACCTGGACCAGGCTCGCCCCGGCCTTGAGCCTCTCCCAGAGGTCCAGAGGGGTCTCCACGCCCCCCACGCTCACCAGGGCAAGCCCCTCCGCGCCCTCCGCCAGGTGGCGGAGGACCTCCAAGGCCCTCCCCTTCAGGGGCCTTCCCGAAAGCCCCCCGGCCTCCTTAGCCCAGGGGCTTTTTAGGCCCTCCCGGGCAAGGGTGGTGTTCACCGCCACCAGGCCCTGGAGGCGGTGCTTCTTGGCCAGGGCGAGGACCTCGTCCAAGGCCTTCGGGGAGAGGTCCGGGGCCACCTTGAGGAGGAGGGGCTTCTTTGTGGCCGGGCGAAGGCGGGCGAGGAGCTCGTCCAGGAAGGGGCCTTCCTGGAGGGCGCGAAGGCCCGGGGTGTTGGGGGAGCTCACGTTCAAGACGAAGTAGTCCCCAAAAGGCTCCAGGAGGCGGAGGGCCTTTAGGTAGTCCTCCGCCGCCCGCCCCAAGGGCGTGTCCCGGTTCTTCCCCAGGTTGACCCCAATGGGCAGGGGAAGCCCCCTCTGGCGGGAGCGCTTTAGGCGCCTGGCGGCCTCCTCCGCCCCCCGGTTGTTGAAGCCCATGCGGTTGATGAGGGCGCGGTCTTCCACCAGGCGGAAAAGCCTCGGCTTTGGGTTTCCCACCTGGGGCCTCGGGGTGAGGGTCCCCACCTCGGCGAAGCCGAAGCCCAAGGCCCACCAGGCCCCTAGGGCCCTCGCGTCCTTGTCCATCCCCGCGGCAAGGCCCAAGGGGTTGGGAAAGGAGACCCCAAAGGCCTCCACCCTTAAGCGGGGGTCCTCCACCCGAAGAAGCCTCGCGGGAACCTCCAGCAAGGGCCCCCTTTCCGACCATAAGGCGAGAAGCCCCAAGGCGAGCCCGTGGGCGGCCTCGGGGTCCAGGGCGAAGAGGAAGCGGTGCATCCCCCACCCATGATAGACTCCCCTTCGTGCGCCGCCCGCCTTTTCTCCTGGCCCTCTTCCTCGCCGCCTGCTCCGCCACCCTCACCCTGGACCTGGGCTCCATGACCCTGAACCTGAGCGGCCTCCCCTCCACAAGCCCCTTTCCCGGGGACGCCTACGTGGTCTTCCCCAAGGACCCCCAGACCTTCAACCCTCCCCCGGTGGACGTGGTGCGGGGGGTGCGGCTCGAGGGCCGGGCCGTGGCCGACGTGCCCCTGGACGCGACCCTCGCGGTGTACGGAAGGCTCCAGAACCCGGGCGAGGACCCGGGGTGCTATTCCCTGGGGGACCTCGTCCTCTGCCCGGAAGCGAGCGCCGGGGAAGGGCTTGGGGAGATCGCCTTCCAGGGCGGCGACCAGGCCCCCTTCGCCCTAGAGGGGAAGACCCTGACCCAGGGGGTGCGCCAGGGGAAGCTCTGGTTCGGCCTCCGCGTGAAAGGCGCCCTTCCCCCGGGGCTCGGCGAGATCCGGCTGGAGGAGCTCAAGGCCCGGGTCACCGTGGGCCTCTGACCCTATTCCCGCACGCGTATCCGGGCGGTGTGGGTTAAGGTCCCGTCCAGGTAAAGCTCAAGCTGGTAAATGCCCGGAGTTCGGGGGGCCAAAAGGCTTCCCCAGTAGGTGAGGTCGTCCGCCCTCTCCAGCGGAACGACCAGGGGCCCGAGGCGCACCTCCACCCGGCTGGCGCGGCGCAGGAGGCGGGCCTCAAGGCGCACCTCCTCCCCGGGGTCCAGAAGGGCCGGGGTCGCGCTAAGGGTGGCCAAGGGGCCGGGGCGGATGGGAAGGAAGGCCGAGGCCTCGGCCACTTCTTCCCCCCGGAAGGCCTTCACCCGGATCTCCACCCCTCCCTTCCCCTCCACGGGGAGGTAAGCCCCGTAAAGCCCTTCCTCCAGGAGCTCGAGGGGGTAGGTCTTACCGCCGAACTCCGCCACCACCCTTTCGGGCTTCCCCTGCACCTTTACCCTTAAGGGAAGCTCGGCCCCGGGAGGGAGGACGGAAGGCAGGGGTTCAAAGACCACGCTCAGGCTCTCCTCGGTAAGGGTCTTCACCACCTCCCGCACCACGGGCCTGGCCGCCAGGTAGACCTGAGGCAAAGGCCCGGGAACCAAGTCCAGCACCACAGGCTCCCCCGGCTCCTGGAAGCGATCCATGCTCTTGGGATCCAGGCTCAGGGTGTACCGGCCCGGCAGAAGGCCTCCCACCGTGAAGTTCCCCCGGCCATCGGCGAGGGCGGTGCGGGCTTCGGGACCTCGGAGGAGCACCCGGGCGTAAGGAAGGAGGGGTTCATCCTCGTCCCGCTGGCCGTTGCGGTTCTCGTCCAGATAGGCCTGGCCCTGGAGGCCTGCGACGGACTCCACGGGGAGGTCCAAGGGAACGGCCTTGCCCCGCTCCACCCGCACCTCCACCTGGCGGCGAAGGGCCAGGCTGGCCTCGAGGCCCCCCACTTCCAACCGGTACGTCCCCGGGTAAAGCTCCAGGCGGTATCGTCCCTGGTTGTCGCTGTGCACCTCCTGCGCCCCCACCCTCACCCGGGCGCCAGGAAGGGGGGGCTCGTCCAGGTTGCGCACCCCGTCCCGGTTGCGGTCGTGGAAGACCACCCCCTCCACATACCCCGTGGCCCGGCCCCCGAAGGCCTGGACCACCTCCTCGGGGGTGTTAAACCCCCCCTTGAGCTCCACCACCCCGAGGGCCTGCCAAGAGAACTCCCCCGGGCGGTACTTCCCGGAAAGGCCCAGGCCCAACCCATGGGGAAGGCGGTAGAGGAAAGCCCCTTGGGCTTCAGGAAGCCTCCTCTCCAGGTCGTAACCGAGCCGGAGGCTCCCCTCCAGGTCCTCAAGGCGTCCCTCCCCCGCCAGGACCAAGGTGCGCCCCGTGGGGGTGAGGCTGAGGCCCCCGCGGACACCGAAATCCCGCTCCCGATAGGC
Organism: Thermus thermophilus HB8; assembly: GCF_000091545.1. GTDB lineage: Bacteria > Deinococcota > Deinococci > Deinococcales > Thermaceae > Thermus > Thermus thermophilus. Next base: position 745,927 of record NC_006461.1, on the reverse strand, counting down.
TACGTAAAGGGTGGCGGAAGTCCCTTGGGGTTGGTAGGCCAGGCCGCCCCCCACCTCCAGGCCGTCCAGGCGTACCCGGAACCCCCCATCGGCCGTGACCCCACCTTGGTAACCCAGGCCCGCCTGCAGACTGAGGGGAAGGGGGAGGGGGCGGAAGGTGAGGCCGAACCTTCCGCCCACGCCCTGGCCTGCCCGTACGGTGAGGTTGGCCCCCACCTCCTCCGTGAGGGTGGCCCTTCCCTCCAGGCTTCCTTGCCAAAGCCCGCCCTGGTAGGCCACCTCTCCTTTGAGGCCCCAAGGCGCCTGGGAGCGGGTCGCACCCCCCAGCCGGAAAACGGGTTCCCCCAGGTACTCCAGACGGCCCGAAAGGCTGAAGACCCGGTCCTCCAGCTTGGCCTCGAGGCCCCCTCCTGCGCGCACCTCCTCCGGGCTCGTCCGCCGCCTAAGGGCAAGGTAGGGGGTGAGGGCAAGGCCCCCCTCGCGAACCGTGTACCCCAGGTCCAGACGCTGGGACAGGCCGCTTAAGGCCAGGCCCAGACGGATGGAACCCTCCTGGTAGAGGGCACCGAAGGTGGGGGCCACGGCGCCGAAGGCGTAGTAGGCCTGCAAGGGGCCCCACTCCCCCTCGAGGCGCAGGTAGTCCCCATACCCGCGGAAGCCCAAGGCGAAATCCTCTCCCCTCAGGAAGGCCTCCCCCTTCACCCCCTCCTGGCCCCACTCCAGACCGGAGGCCAGGCCCACGTAGTCGGAGAGGCCTCCGGAAAGCCCTAGGGCCACGGCGTAGCCCAGGCTCCCCCCACCGTAGGTGAGGCGCAGGCCGAAGCGGTAGCGGAGGGCATGTCTGCCCAGGCTTTCCGCCCCCGCGAAGGGAAGGATGATGGTCTCAATCACCCCGTAGGCCCGCACGCTTGGATCCAGGCCGGAGTAGGCCAACACCGTGGCCGTGTCCCGGTTCCGCCCCGTGAGCCTAAGCTCCAGGACGATCTCCTTGGTCTCCCCCGGCTCCAAGTCCACCAAGGCACTTCCCAAGCGGTAGGGAAGAAGGGTGCGCACCTCGAGGCGCACCCGGTCCGGGGCGTTCCCGGTGTTTTGCAGGAAGAGGGTGTAGGTGAGGCTCTCCCCTTCTACCCCCGTGCCTCCCGGCGGGACCTTCAGGCTCAGGCCCGCCTCGGGGAGGACCCGGACCCGCACCTCCCGGCTCGTGCGGGCGTCCCGCACCCGCACCACGTACTCCCCGGCCCGGGCCTCCGGGCGCACGAGGAAGTTGAGAAGCCCCTCCTCCTCCACTTCCCCCGTAAGGGGCAGAAAGGCCTCGGGGGCCTCGGCGGTGAGGGTACCCTCCCCTCGGACGGGGATGGAGAGAAAGCCCCCCCGCCTGACCTCGAGGGCATCCGGGGCCTCGAGGGCCCAGGCGAGGGCCACCGTCCAAAGGAGAAACGCCCAAGAGCCGCGCATTCTAAAGCCGGCTTAGGGTGAAGACCAAGCTTCCCCGGTAAAGCCCCGGGGCCTCCTGCCCCGTGAGGACCAAGCGAAACTCCAAGAGGTGGCGCCGATACCCCCCGGAAGGCCCGCTTCCCGTGAGGAGAACCGTGCGGGGCCCAAGGGGCATCCAGGGACCGCCATCCACCCGCACTTCCAGCTGGCTCGGAGAGAGGAGCTTCCCCCCCTCGGCAATGAGGGGCTCGGCCAGGACCTCCACCGCCCAACCCCCCTCCAGGTTGCTGAAGACGCTTAAGGTAAGGGGGCCCCGAGGGCTTGTAGGAGCGTAGGCATAGGGAAAGCTCGGCGGGGGGTAGGCCCCCTGCGCCAGATCAAAGACGACCTCTTCCGCGCTCAGGGTGAGGGCGCTTCCCTCCGGGAGGTTCACCCCCACGGGAACCTGGGCCAGGGCCAGGAGCCCCGTCCAAAGGAGCCAAAACCACCTGGGCAAAGTCCACCTCCTCAACGCACTTCCAACCGCGCTTCCCCAGCGATGAGGCTCGCTTCCCCGTAGTCCAAGACCGCCAGGACCACGTAGCGCCCGGGGGAAAGGGGCTTTTCCAGGGGAGCGGGGACCTCGTGGGTGGCCCCGGGGAGGCTTGCGGTTTCGGGTACGAGGGCCTGGGCCACCACCTTCCCCTGGGCGTCCCGCACCTCCACCCGCCCCTTCAGGCGCAAGACCCCGTTGCCCGTGTTCTGGAAGACCACGCGAAGGACCGCGCCCTCCCGGCCCGAAGGGGGCTGGTAGCGCACCCCCTGGATGCGACCGGAGCGGACCACCCGGCCCACGTCCACGTAGACCACGTGCCCCACCCGGGTGCGCACCCGGATGCCGATGCCCCCTCCCTCCTGCCGTTCCTGGGCCGGACCCGACTCAAAAAAGATGATCCCCCAGTAGGTTCCCGCCTCGGCGTCCGGGGGCACCTGCACCGTGTAACGCACCTCCTGGCTGGCCTGGGGCTGGAGGAGGAACTCCAGGGGGGTCACGGAAAGCCAGCGCGCCAGGCTACGGGGGTGGCTTCCCGGGTCCAGGTAGAGGGGGGCCCCGTCGGGCTTCAGGAGGACATCCGAGAGGACCACGCTCACCCTTAAGGTGCCCTGGCGGCCCGGGTGGTCCACCACCACCGTCTGGGTGGCGCTGGCCCCCGGGGCCAGGGGCAGGAGCACCCGGGGAGGGCTTACCCCCACCCCGGTCTGGGCCTGGGCCAGGGAGAGGAGGAGGGCTAGGGAGAGGAGTTTTCTCATGGCCGGAGTTTAGCGGGAAAACCCCCCGGGGGAAAGCCCCCGGGGGGGCAGAGGGCCTTAGAGGGCGGCGAGCTGGAAGAGGAAGTTGAACTCGTAGGTGCCCGCCACTTCGCTTCCGTCAAACCAGAAGGCCTCGGTGATGAGGTCGTCCAGCCAGCCGGGGAGGCGCTCGCCCAGGACCTTGAGGAGCTCCAGGGGGTCGCCGTCGTCGTTGACCCCGGGGGTGATGGCCACAAAGCGGCTATGGCCGATGTACGGCGCCTCGTCCAGTACGCCGAGCTTGCCGTAGGTGGAGTTGCCCAGGGTGCGGGTCACCTTGAGGTCCAGCTCGCAGCCCTCCCTGTTGTTGCAGAACTTCTGGAGGACCTTCTGGTTGAGGCAGATGAGGGTGCCCTTCTCTTCGTCCGAGATGCTCCCGTCGCCGTCAAGGTCCTTGATGGCGGGGTAGGTGTCCATGGGCTCCAGCTCGCCCGCCAGGGCGTCGTTGACGGCGTCCTCGAGGCTACCCGAGTAGCCCTTGGGCACGAGGAAGCACCCCTCACCGGTGGACACATCGCCCAAGGGAGGGCTATTCAGGTCCAGAATCCACTCGTCCTCCGTGAGGTGCAGGGCCACCCGCTGGGGGATGGTGAGGTTGATGCGCTGGGTCACACTGGCCTCATCCGCCCCCACGTCCACCTCGTCCGCCAGGGCCGCCCCCAGGAGGAGGGCCAGGGCGATCAGGGAAAGGAAGTACTTCTTCATCGCTCACCTCCTTACAAGCCCGCCAGGGTGAAGGTCACGTCAATGGTGTAGGTGCCGTCCAGCTCGGAGCCGTCAAACCAGAAGCCCTCCACGATGAGGTCGTCCAGCCAGCCGCCCGTGGGGCCGTCCCCCGAGGCCACCACGTGGGGCCCGGAGGGCAGGCTGTTGGTGACGAAGCCCCCCATGGGCATCATGCTGATGAAGTCGGCCAGGCCGAAGTAGCCAAAGCCGCTCGCGGGCGTGCCCGTGACGCTCACGGAGAGCTGCCAGCCTTCGGGGTCGTTGGAGAACTTCTGCAGGGTCTTGTGGTTCACGCAGATCAAGGTGCCCTTCTCGTCGTCTTCCAGCTTGCCGTCCCCGTCGTAGTCCTTGGCCGCCGGGTAGGCGCCGATGGGCCTGAGCACCCCTCCGCTCCCCAGGTAGCTGGCCAGATCCGAGAGGGTCTTCACCGCCTTGGGCACCAGGTAGCACCCCTCGGCGGGCGGCTGCGGATTGCTGGGGTCATAAACGTAGTCCGAAGGCGCTTCCGCAGGATCATTCAGGTCCAGGTTCCACTCGTCCTCCGTGAGGTGGAGGGCGTAGCGGGGCGGGATGATGACCTTCACCTTCTCCTTCACCGCCGCCTGGTCGTGGTTTTCGTCGTAAAGCTCCTCCACGTCGCCATCCAGGTCCCCTTCCGAGGGGAAGCCCACCTGGGCCATGGCCACGCCTGCCGCGAAAGCCAGGGCCAACAGCCAGAGGATGTGCTTCTTCATGGTCCACTCCTTTCCGCGTACGTTGCCCGGTCGCCTAAAGCCTAAAGCCGCCTACAGGAGGGTCAGGGTGTACACCAGCTGACCCTCGTACTCGCCCGGCACCTCGGAGCCGTCCAGGCGGAGCTTGATCCCCAGGGTCACCGACTGCCAACCGCCCGGGTGGTCCAGGACCTCCTCCAGGAGCACGCCCCCCCGGGGCCCCGCGGGGGCTGGGCAGAGGTGGGAAGGGGGGCGGTCCCAGTCCGGGTGGTAGGCCAGGCACTTCCAGTGGGGCGTGGGGGGCACCCCGCCCCGGCCCGTGAGGATGGAGTGGACGGCGAAGTGGCTCGCGTCCAGCACCGCCCCTTCCGGGCTCGTGGGCTCCACCGCGAAGGCCACCTCCAGGGCCCAGCGGGGGCTTTGGGTGAAGACGTGAAGGCGCATGGAGGGGTGAACGAAGAACTGGGGGAAGCGCTTGGACCCGGGGACGACCCGCCCTTCCCCGTCCAGGCGGTAGGGGGGATAGGGGCGGCCGTCCTCGTCCAGGAAGCGCCCGTCCCCGCCGTAAAGCCCCGCGCAGTGAGGGGGCACGGGCCCCAAGGTGGCGCAACGGAGGTCAAAGACCACCACCGGGTCCCGCAGGCAGAGGCTGGGGTCCAGGGGGTTCCTCGGGCAGTAGGGGGGCTGGGCCGGGCTTCCCCCGCCCCTTCCCGCCCAGAGAAAGCGCCCTAGGCTCCCGCCGGGACCGAGATCCGGGCCCTCTAACCACATGGCCGCGCGCTCGGGAATCCTGACTTCTATCCGCACCGTGGCTTGGGGGCCCACCGCTCCCAGGAGGAAGGGCAGGAGCGCCGCAAGCCCTAGGGCCCCAAGCCTTTTCATCCCCCTCTCACCTCCCTTCCAGGGCGAGGGTAGGCCAGGGAGCGTGAAGGCAGCGTGAAGGGGGTTCGGTCATTTTTCACAGGGGTTTGACAGACGAGCGTTAAACTGCATGGCGAGAGAGCTAAGGGTTTTCACGCTTTTTTAACGCTGAGCTTAACGGAGGTGGCCCATGGTGCCGGTGCGGCTTCCCCTTTTCGGCCCTTCTCGGGCGGAGGGCCCCATGGGGCCTCTGCCCCTGAGGCGGAAGGCCTTGGGGATCCTCTACTACCTGGCCCTGGAAGGCCCTACGCGCAGGGAGAGGCTTGCGGACCTCCTTTGGGGCCACAGGGTCGCCCTGCAAAACCTGCGGTCCGAACTCACCCACCTCCGCTCCTTCTTCGGAAAGGAAGCCTTCCGGGGCCCCGTGCTCACCCTGCCCCCTGGGGTGGAGCTGGACCGAACTCCCGGGAGCGGGGAGGCCATGGAGGGGCTCGAGGACCTCTCCCCCGCCTTTGCCGACTGGGTGTACGGGTGGCGGACCCGGTTAGCCCCCGGGGAAGAGGGGACGCCTTTCCCCAAGCGCCTGGAGGCGGTGCGCCCCCCTGCCCTGGTGATCCTCATCGGTCCCCCAGGTTCGGGGCAGGAAAGCCTGGCCCAGGCCCTTGCCCAAAAGCTCGGCCTTCCCCTGCGGCATGGCCTGGGCGAAGGCGCCGGGGTCTTCTACCTCTCCGAGCCCTTTCCCCCCAAGGAGGTGGGCCTCGCCCTGAAACCTCTTCCAGGGCGGGTTCTGGTGGTGGCCCGTTCCAGCTTCGGGGAGGACCCTTCCTTTCTCCTGGCCCTCAGGACCCGCTTTCCCGCAGAGGTGACCGTGGTGGAGCAGGTACCCTGCCTCTCCTGGCGGGAGGCGGTGGGGGGGCCTCTACGCCATCTGCCCTTCGCCGAGGCCGCCCGCTTCTACCTGCGAAGCGGCGGCCGGGTGGAGGTTTTGCGGGAACTCCTAGCCATGGGAAACCCCGAGGCCCTTCCCCAGCGGGTGCGGGCCATGGTGGCCCTCGAGGCCCGCCACCTACCCTGGGAAGCGCGCAAGGCCCTAGAGGTGCTGGCCCTTCACCCGGGACCTTTCCCCGAAAAACTGGCCTGGATCTTGGGATACGGGGAAGCGCTGGACGAGCTGGAGCACCGGGGCTGGCTCCTCTACTGCGAAGGCAGGTACCGCTTCAGCGAGCCCCAGTTCCGCCCTTACTTGACAGCGGGGTTCGGGGAGGGGGAGCGCTGCCGCCTGCACGCCCGCTTGGCCGAAGCCTGGGAAGCCCTGGGAGATCCGGTGGCCGCTGCCTACCACCGCTTTTATGGAGAAAAAGGAGAAGCCCTCAAGGCCGCGCAGCTTGGAAGCTGGCGCCAAGCCCTGGCCGCCCACCCAGGCCCTAACGTCCCTCTGCCCCGGTCCCGGGTGCGCAAGGGGAAGAAGCGGGCATTGGAAACAGAGGAAATACACCTCGTCTCCTTCCAGGGCGAAGTGGCGGAAGCTGTACTGGAGCTGGAAGAGCCCCTCCTCCTCCATCTACAGGGGGAGGTGTACCAAGAACTTCCTTTGGGGCTTGGGGCCAACCTCGAGGCTTTTCCCTTCCGGCTTAGAAGCTTAAAGGGGGAAGGGGCTGTGTACTTTCTCCCCCGCGCCAACCCGGGGTATTATCCCTGGGGCGCGGTGCTCCCCCAGGAAAACCTGGACCACGAGTTTCTACTCCGCCCGGGACAGTACCTACTAGAGCTAGGGACCCCAGGGGTAGTCTCCCTACGCCTACAAGCCTGGGAGACCGCTCCAGGAAACCAAGAAATCCTCGTACCCCTAGAGATGACCGAGAGCCTCTAAGCGTTCTCCCGTAGGGACCAATCCCCTCCGCTGGCGGCCGCGGTCCCCGGCCAAAGCCTGAACGCCCATTGTGCCCCGGGGTGCCTTTGTTTCCTGAAAGGGGGGTATCATAGGGGCAGATGAAGGACTTTCTGCGCCTAGAACTCCCCGTGCTCCCTCTCCGGAACACCGTGGTCCTCCCCCACACCACCACCGGGGTGGACGTGGGGCGCCTCAAGAGCAAGCGGGCGGTGGAGGAGGCCCTCTCCGCCGACCGGCTCCTCTTCTTGGTGACCCAGAAGGACCCGGAGGTGGACGACCCCGCCCCGGAGGACCTTTACGCCGTGGGCACCCTGGCCGTGGTCAAGCAGGCCATGCGCCTGCCGGACGGCACCCTCCAGGTGATGGTGGAGGCGAGAAGCCGGGCCCGGCTCCTCTCCTACGTGGCCGCCCCTTACCTCCGGGCCGTGGGCGAGGCCATCCCCGAGCCTCCCCTAAAGGATCCCGAACTCGCCCGGGTCCTGGTGAACGAGGTCCAAGAGGCCTTTGAGCGCTACCTGCAGAACCACAAGACCCTGCGCCTGGACCGCTACCAGCAGGAGGCGGTCAAGAGCACCCGGGACCCCGCCATCCTGGCGGACCTCGTGGCCCATCACGCCACCTGGACCCTGGAGGAGAAGCAGACCATCCTGGAGACCCCGGAGGTGGAGGAGCGCCTGAAGCGGGTGCTGGCCCTGCTCCTCCGCGACCTGGAGCGCTTTGAGCTGGACAAGAAGATCGCCGCCCGGGTCAAGGAGCAGATGGACCAGAACCAGAGGGAGTACTACCTCCGGGAGCAGATGAAGGCCATCCAGAAAGAGCTCGGGGGTGGGGAGGACTTCCTCACGGAGATAGAGGAGCTCCGCGAACGCATTGAAAAGAAGGGCATGCCCGAGCCCGTGAAGGAGAAGGCCCTCAAGGAGCTCAAGCGCCTGGAGCGCATGCAGCCCGGCTCCCCCGAGGCCACGGTGAGCCGCACCTACCTGGACTGGCTCCTCGAGGTCCCCTGGACCGAGGCCGACCCCGAGGTGCTGGACATCTCCGTGACCAAGCGGGTCCTGGACGAAGACCACTACGGCCTCAAGGAGGTGAAGGAGCGCATCCTGGAGTACCTGGCGGTGCGCCAGCTCACCCAGGGGAAGGAGGTGAAGGGCCACGCCCCCATCCTCTGCTTCGTGGGGCCCCCCGGGGTGGGCAAGACCTCCCTGGGCAAGAGCATCGCCCGGAGCATGAACCGCCGCTTCCACCGCATCTCCTTGGGCGGGGTGCGGGACGAGGCGGAGATCCGGGGCCACCGCCGCACCTACATCGGGGCCCTCCCCGGCAAGATCATCCAGGGGATGAAGCAGGTGGGGGTGGTGAACCCCGTCTTCCTCCTGGACGAGATTGACAAGCTCTCCTCCGACTGGCGGGGGGACCCGGCGGCGGCCCTCCTCGAGGTCTTAGACCCCGAGCAGAACCACACCTTCACCGACCACTACCTGGACGTGCCCTACGACCTCTCCAAGGTCTTCTTCATCACCACGGCCAACACCCTCTCCACCATCCCGAGGCCCCTTCTGGACCGGATGGAGGTCATTGAGATCCCCGGCTACACCCTCCACGAGAAGCGCGCCATCGCCCGCTACTTCCGCTGGCCCTTCCAGGTGAAGGAGGCGGGGCTTGAAGGGAGGCTGGAGATCACCGACCGGGCCATAGAGCGCATCGTCCAGGAGTACACCCGGGAGGCCGGGGTGCGCAACCTGGACCGGGAGCTCTCCAAGGTGGCCAGGAAGGCCGCTAAGGACTACCTGGAAAAGCCCTGGGAAGGGGTCAGGGTGGTGGACGCCGAGGACCTCGAGGCCTACCTGGGCGTCCCCAAGTACCGCCCCGACCGGGCGGAGAAGGAGCCCCAGGTGGGGGCGGCCCAGGGCCTGGCCTGGACCCCCTACGGGGGCACCCTCCTCACCATTGAGGCCGTGGCCGTCCCCGGCACGGGCAAGGTGAACCTCACCGGGAACCTGGGGGAGGTCATGAAGGAGTCGGCCCACGCCGCCCTCACCTACCTCCGGGCCCACCGGGAGGAGTGGGGGCTTCCGGAGGGCTTCCACAAGGACTACGATCTCCACATCCACGTCCCCGAGGGCGCCACCCCAAAAGACGGCCCCTCGGCGGGGATCACCATCGCCACCGCCCTGGCGAGCGCCCTCACGGGCCGCCCGGTGCGCATGGACATCGCCATGACCGGGGAGATCACCCTAAGGGGCAGGGTCCTCCCCATCGGCGGGGTGAAGGAAAAGCTCCTCGCCGCCCACCAGGCGGGGATCCACCGGGTCATTCTCCCCAAGGAGAACGCCGCCGAGCTCAAGGAGGTGCCCGAGGAGATCCTCAAGGACCTGGAGATCCACTTCGTGGAGGAGGTGGGCGAGGTCCTGAAGCTCCTCCTCCTCCCCCCTCCCCCACCCCCGGCGGTCCAGCCGGACCGCCCCCAGCCCGGCGTGGGCGCTTAGGACCATGGCCCGGCTCCGGCTAGGCCTCCTCGGGCTTCTCCTCCTCGCGGCCTTCCTCGCCTGGCGGGCCGCCCCTGAGGTCTTCTGGACCCTCCCCGCCGGGGCGGAGGGCGAGGCCCTGGAGCGGGTCTACCGGGAGGCCCACCCCGCCGTCTTCCGGGTGGAGGTGGCGGAAGGCCCCCGGGGCACGGGCTTTTTCGTGGGCAAGGACGAGGCCCTCACCGCCTACCACGTGGTGGCCGGGAAGCGGGAGGTCGTCCTCTACACCGCCGCGGGGACGCGCCTCAAGGCCCGGGTCGTGGGCTTTTCCGAACCCCGGGACCTGGCCTACCTGAAGGCGGAGGGGGAAGGCCCCAGGGCCCTCCCCCTGGGCCCCCTCACCCCTCCCCGCCCTGGGGAGGCCGTCCTCCACATCGGGAACGGCCGGGGCGAGTTCCTCGCCCCTAGGTACGGCCGCGTCCTCCGCCTCGAGGCCTCCCCCTCCCCCTTCCTTCCCCAAGGCCTTGTGGAAACCTCCCTCCCCCTCGCTCCCGGGGACTCCGGGGGGCCCGTCCTCAACCGGGAGGGGAGGGTCCTGGGGGTGGCCGTGGCCATCGGGGCCACGGAGGAGGGCTTCCGCGGCTACTTCACCCCCCTCTTCGGCTGGGAAAGGACCCTGGAGGCCCTCCGGGCGGGCCTCGAGGAGTCCTGGCCCTACCTGGGCCTGAGGGGGCCCAGGGGGCTCACCCCGGAGCTTGCCCGGGAACTGGGCCTGCCCCCGGGCGGGGTCCTGGTGGGCGAGGTGGTCCCGGGCGGGGCGGCCCACAGGGCGGGGCTTAGGGGGGTGGAGTCGGGCGGCGTGCCGGACGTGATCCTAGAGGTCAACGGCGTCCCCGTGAACGCCTTTGAGGACCTCCTCCGGGAGGTGCGCCGCTACAGGGTGGGGGACAGGGTCCGGCTCACGGTGCGGCGGGGAGGCCAGGTCTTCCCGGTGGAGGTGGTCCTCGCCCCCTTCCCCGGGCGCTAGCGGCCGTACACCACGCTCGGAAGCCAGGTGGCCAGCCCCGGGAAAAGCATCACCAAGGCCAGCCCCACGAGCTGGAGGAAGAGGAAGGGAAGGGCAGCTTTATAGATCGTCCCCATAGGGACCTGAGGGGCCACACCCCGCACGTAGAAAAGGGCGTAGCCGAAGGGTGGACTTAGGAAAGAGATCTGCATGTTCACCAGATAGAGGACGCCGAACCACAAGGGATCAAACCCCAGGTCCCGGATGATCGGCACAAAGACGGGCACCGCCAAGAGCAGGATCCCCACCCAGTCCAAGAACATCCCCAAGACGATGAGGATTCCCTGCATCAGGAGGAGGATGCCCCAGGGGGAAAGTCCCGTCCCCAGCAGGAGCTCGGAAACGTAGCGGTCCCCCCCTTGGGCGATGTAAAACCCCACAAAGGCGTTGGCCCCAAAGACGATCCACATCACCATGGCCGTCGCCTTCGCCGTCTGCTCCAGGGCCAAGCGCAAGATGGTCCAGGAAAGACGGCGGTGGATGGCCGCCACCACCATGGCCCCGAAGGCCCCGATGGCCGCGGCCTCCGTAGGGGCGGCAAGCCCCAGAAAGATCGTGCCCAGCACCAAAAAGATAAGGACCAAAGGGGACCATATGGACCGGAGCGCCCGCCACCGCTCGGACCAGGTGGGCGTTTCCTCCGGGCTCAAGCGGGGGGCCGCCTTGGGGTTCAGGAGGGCATACCCCACCGAGAAGAGAATGTACAACCCCGAAAGGACCAGCCCAGGGAAAACCGAGCCCAGGTAAAGCTCCCCCACGGACTGGTTGGCCACCAAGCCGTAGACGATGGCCAAGACGCTGGGGGGAATCAGGATGCCCAAGGTCCCCCCAGCCATCACCGTTCCCACGGCCAAAACCGGGCTATAGCCCCGGCGGAGCATGGAAGGGAGGGCCACCAGGGCCATGGTCACCACCGCCGCCCCGATAACCCCCACCATGGCCGCGAGGACGGTGGAGGCCACCACCGTGGCCACGGCCAACCCCCCCGGGATCCGGCCCAGCCACTTGTAGGCCACGTCAAAAACCTCCTCTATGACCCCCGATTTTTCCAGCATGGAGGCCATGAAGATGAAAAGGGGGATGGCGGCGAGGAGGTATTGGGTCATGTTGTTCCAGACCCGCTGGGGCACCAAGGCCAAGGCGTCGGGGCTCCAGAGCCAGGCGATGAAGACCACGGAAAGCCCCCCGACCAAAAAGGCCAGGGGGTAGCCGGTGAGGAGAAGGACAAAAAGGGCCCCGAACATCAGCCAGGTGAGGGTCTCAATCGGCATGGGCACCCCCGAGGAGGAAGGCGAGTTCGCGCAGGGCCAAAACCAGCCCTTGCATCAGCAGGAGAAGGGCCCCTAAAGGAATGGCCAGTTTAAAGGGGTAGATGGGGATCGCCTCGTTATCCAGAGCGAACTCCCGGTCCCGCCAGGAGGCCAGGAAGAAGTCCCAGCCGTAAAGGAGAAGCGCCCCGGCGAAGAGAAAGAGGAAGACGGAGCCCAAGAGGTTCACCGCCGCCTGGGCCTTCCGGGGCAGACGGCTGTAGAAGACGTCCACCCCTACATGACTCTTCTCTTTGAGGGCGTAGGCCCCGGTGAGGACGTAAAGGAGGCCGAAAAGAAGGGTGGAGGTGAGGTGGGCCCAGCGGGTGGGGGCATTGAAGAAATACCGCATGACCACCTCGTAGGTCAGGATGAGCACGCAGACCAAGGTGATCCAAGCGGCCAGACGCCCCACCCAGACCGCCACCGCCTCCACCCAGGAGAGCCAGCGCAGCAGGGCGTTCATAGGCCTAAAGGGAAAGCCCCTTGAGCTCCTCGTCCGTAACGTAGCCGATGCCCTTCATGTACTCCAGCTGGCTGGCGAAGGCCTCCCGCGAGTACTTGTCCATCTTGGCCCACTTGAACCAGATGGGGATGGCCAGACGGCGGAACTTGCGCACGTCCTCGTTAGACAGGCGGATGACCTCCACACCCGCCTGGCGGTACTTGGGCCAGGCCTCGAGGTTGGCCTTTTGAATCCCGGCGTAGTGAATCCAACTGTATTCGTGAACAGCGGCGATGAAACGCTCTTGCAAAGGCTTGGGTAGCGACCGCCACCGATTGAGGTTGATGGTGAAGTCCATAAGGTCCACCGGCTGATGGATGGCCGGGGTCTCCGGGGGCCCCATAATGATGTACTTGGCCACCTGGTGGAAGCCCAGATTGTAGTTGACCGCAGGCCCCACAAAGTCGGCCGCATCAATGACCCCACGCTCCAAGGCAGGATAGACCTCGCCTCCGGGTAGAAGGACCGTGGAGGCCCCCGCGGCGGCAAAGACTTCAGCAATCATTCCGCCCGGCACCCGCAGCTTTACCCCTTTGAAATCCTCAAAGCGACGGATCGGCTTTTTGGAGTGGATGATGTTCAAATCGTGTTGCACGGGGCCCACGTAGAAAAGCCCCTGCTCGGCGAAGGCCCTCCGGGCGATGTCCAGGCCGCCCAGGCTGTAGAACCAGGTCTCCCACTGGTCGGGCCGGTCCAAACCCAGGGCATAGGAGGAAAGAAAGGCCGTCACCGGCATCCGCCCCGCCCAGTAGAGGGTGAAGGGGTTCATCCCGTCCAAAACGCCCGTCTTCACCGCGTCAAACATGTCAAAGGTACCCACCACGGCCCCTGCGGGGAAGGGCTGAACCTCCAACTGGCCGTCGGTGAGCTCCTTAACACGCTCGGTGAACTTCTGGAACAGGGAATAGCCTACCGTGCCCGCATCCCAAGCGGTCTGGATGCGCCAACGGTAGCGCCTCGCTTGGGCCACCGCCAGAGGAGAAAAGGCCGCAGTGGCCGCCACCCCTACACCCAACCTCCTCAGAAAGGCGCGCCGCGAAACCCTTTTCATGTGGCTCCCCCTTTCTTTTGGGCCCCCTCATCACACCACGGCCTCCCCCAGGTTGTCAAGGCATGAAGGGGTTTTTCATTGCTTAAAATTCAGACGGACCCCCGGCCACCCTCTCCCTGTAGGCAAGCACCCCCGGCACCCCCTCCGCCAAGAGCACCCCCCGGGCGATGGCCCGGGCGAGGGCGTCAGCGGCGTAGGCCCCAAGGCGGAGGAGGGTCATGGGGTCCACCCCTTGCCCGTCCCCCAGGGCCAGGGCGAAGACCAGGTCCCCGTCCAAAGGGGTGTGGGCGGGGCGGAGGGCCCGGGCGAGGCCGTCTTGGGCCATGATGGCGAGCCTTTTGGCCTGGGCCTTGGTGAGGGGGGCGTCCGTGGCCACCACCGCCAGGGTGGTGTTCTGGCCGAGGAGGAAGGGAAAGCGGTAGTCCTCGGGGCTTCCCCGGTAGCGGGAGAGGTCGGGGAGAAGCGCCCGCTCCTCCGGGGCGAGGAGGCCCTCGGCGTAGAGCCTCCCCGTGAGGGGGTCAAAGGGGCGGCCGAGGCTATTCACCGCGGCGAGGGCCATGACCCTAAAGCCCTCCTCCAGGAGGTAGCCCGCAAGGCCCACCCCGCCCTTCACCCCGCCCGCCACGGCCCCCGTGCCCGCCCCCACGCTCCCCTCGGCCACCTCGCTTCCTGCGGCGAGACAGGCTCCATACCCCGCCTCCGGGCCCGGGGGCCGGAAGGCCTCCCCCCGCCCCAGGTCGTAAAGCACCGCGGCGGGCACGATGGGCACCACGCCCGCGGGCGTGGGGAAGCCCTTTCCCCGCTCCCGGAGGTAGCGCACCACCCCGTCTGCGGCGGCAAGGCCCAAGGCGCTTCCCCCAGTGAGGAGGACCGCCTGGACCCGCTCCACGGTGTTCTCGGGGGCAAGGAGGTCCGTCTCCCGGGTCCCCGGGGCCGCCCCCCGCACGTCCACCGCCGCCACCGCCCCCTCTTCCGCCAGAACCACGGTGCACCCGGTGAGGGCCTCCCGGTCCGTGAAGTGGCCCACCCTAAGCCCGGGAAGCAAGGCCTCCTTTCCCCACAAGGCTTCCGCCATGGCCCCAGTATGGGGTAGGCTAGGGGCCAGGACAAGGAGGGCAGCATGTGGGAATACCTCATCCACGGCGAACCCACGCCCAGGCTCAAGCCTTTTCTGGAGGGCGTCGGAAAGGCCCTCGAGGCCCAAGGCTTCCGCCATAACCCCGAGTCCGAAGCCCCGAACCTCGTCCTCAACGCCATCACCCCGGAAAACCCAAGGCCCTACCGCCGCAGGGCCCAGGCCACCTTCGTGGCCTCGGTCCTGGAGCTTCCCGAGTTTCCCCAAGACCCCCTGCGGGAGCTTTACCCCTACCTGGTCCGGGCGCTTTCCAACGTCCTCTTGGCCTACGTGCCGGGCCAGGGCGTCAAGTTCCTCACCCTGGAGCTCGGCCACTACGGGGAGCCCGAGGGCAAGGGGTTCTACGAGCGGGTGGCGGCGCGCCTAAGGCCCATCGCCTGCAGCCGCCTCGTCATCAACAACATCTTTGAGCCGGACCTCGAGCCCGAGCTCTGGCAGGGGGACGAGCTCACGGAGAGCATGTACCGGGCGGGGAAGAAGCTCAAGGAGTGGGACCTCCTCCCCGCCCCCTTCCCCATTGAGGAGATCCTCCCCCCCGAGGACCTGAGGCACGTGAAAAGGCTCTACGGCATCGGGGGGCTCTCCTACGGAAACCTCTCCGTGCGCAAGGACGAGAAACGCTTCTGGATGTCGGCAAGCGGGGTGGACAAGGCGAACCTCCGGGAGATCGGCCGGGACATCCTCATGGTCAAGGACTACGACCCCGAGCGAAACGCCATCCTCCTCTCCGTCCCTCCCCATGTGGAGCCGAGGCGGGTGAGCGTGGACGCCATTGAGCACTGGATGATCTACCGGGAGCACCCCGAGGTGGGGGCCATCCTCCACGTGCACGCCTGGATGGAGGGCGTGCCCGCCACCGCCTTCAACTACCCCTGCGGCACCTACGAGCTCGCCCAGGCGGTGGCGGATAAGGTGAGGGAGGCCCCGGACCCCGCCCGGGCCGTGGTGGGGCTCAAGAACCACGGCCTCACCATCACCGGAAGAAGCCTGGACGAGATCCTGGAGCGCATAGAGGGCAAGCTCATCCGCACCGTGCCCATGGCATGAAGGCCCTCCTCTACACCCCATCCCTCCCCCGCTTCTTCGGGGCGAGGCTTCTCGGTAAGCGCTTTCCCAGAAAGCTCCTCCCCCTCAGGCTCGCCGAGGTCCCCCTCCCCGAACGGGAAGGCTTCCTGCGGGTCCGGGTGCGCCTAAGCGGGGTCTGCGGCTCGGACCTCGCCCTCCTCTACGGGAAAAGCCCCCCCTCCCTAAGCCCCTTCTTCTCCTTCCCCGCGGTGCTGGGCCACGAGATCCTGGGGGAACACGAGGGGGCTCTCGTGGCGGTGAACCCCCTCCTCGCCTGCGCCGACCGGGGGCTTCCCCCCTGCCCTAGGTGCCAGGAGGGGGAGGAAGGGCTTTGCCAGAACGTGGCCGAGGGCCCCTTGGCCCCGGGGATGCTGGGCTACAACCGGGACCTCCCCGGGGGATGGGGGGAGTGGGTCCTGGCCCGCCCGGAGAGGCTCTACCCCATCCCCCCAGGCGTCCCCGAGGAGCGGGCCGTCTTCGCCGAGCCTTTGGCGGTGGTCCTGAGGGGCTTAAACAAACTCAAGCCCTGGCCTGAGGAGGTCCTGGTCCTGGGGATGGGCACCATCGGCCTCCTCGCGGTCAGGCTCCTACGGGCCCTGGGCTACGCGGGAAGGCTTCTCGCCGTGGCCAAGTACCCCCACCAGGCGGAAAGGGCCAAGGCCTTCGGGGCAGACGGGGTCTACGGGAGCGCGAAGGAGGCCCTTTTGGCGCGGGCCCGGCGCTACCGCTACCTCCTCTTTGAGGGCCATAGGGGCGGGTACGAGGCGGTGGTGGAGGCCTCGGGAAGCGGCCGGGGCTTCCGGGAGGCCCTCGCCCTCGCCCGGGAAGGGGGGAAGGTGCTCCTCCTGGGAGCGCCGGGGCTTGAGGTTGTGGACCTCTCCCCCTTCTGGTTTAAGGAGGTGGCCCTTTGGGGGAGCTACACCTACACCCGGGAGGAGTTCCGGGAGGCGGTGGGGCTTCTCCCGGAGCTAGAGGGCCTGGAAAGCCTGGTGGGGGGCGTCTACCCCCTGGAGGCCTGGCCCGAGGCCCTTGTGGCGAAGGGGAAGGCCCTCTTCCGGCCCAAAGGGTAGGATGGAGGGCATGAAGGGCGCCGTCCTCATCACGGGAGCGAGCCGCGGCATCGGCGAGGCCACCGCCCGCCTCCTCCACGCCAAGGGGTACCGGGTGGGCCTCATGGCCCGGGACGAAAAGAGGCTCCAGGCCCTCGCCGCCGAGCTGGAGGGGGCCCTACCCCTTCCCGGGGACGTCCGGGAGGAGGGGGACTGGGCCCGGGCCGTGGCCGCCATGGAGGAGGCCTTCGGGGAGCTTAGCGCCCTGGTGAACAACGCCGGGGTCGGGGTGATGAAGCCCGTCCACGAGCTCACCCTGGAGGAGTGGCGGCTCGTGCTGGACACCAACCTCACGGGGGCCTTCCTCGGCATCCGCCACGCCGTCCCCGCCCTCCTGCGCCGGGGCGGGGGCACCATCGTCAACGTGGGGAGCCTCGCGGGGAAGAACCCCTTCAAGGGCGGGGCCGCCTACAACGCCAGCAAGTTCGGCCTTTTGGGCCTCGCCGGGGCCGCCATGCTGGACCTCCGGGAGGCGAACGTCCGGGTGGTGAACGTCCTCCCGGGCTCCGTGGACACCGGCTTCGCCGGGAACACCCCGGGCCAGGCCTGGAAGCTTAAGCCCGAGGACGTGGCCCAAGCGGTCCTCTTCGCCCTGGAGATGCCCGGGCACGCCATGGTGAGCGAGATTGAGCTCCGGCCCACCCGGCCCACGTCCGGCCCGCGGTAAGGTGGAGGCATGGTGCCGCCCAAGCTCAAGCAGGCCCTGGAGCTTTTCAAAAGCCTTCCCAAGGAGCTCCGATCCCAGGTGCTCCTGGAGTACGCGGCCAAGGTCCCCCCGCCCCCACCCGGGGTGGAGCTGGAGAGGGTCCACGAGTGCCAGACGCCCTTCTTCGTCCACGCCGACGTGGAGGGGGGAAAGGTGCGCCTCTACTTCCACGTCCCCGACGAGGCCCCCACGGTCAAGGCCTTCGCCGGCCTCCTCCGGGAGGGCCTCGAGGGGGAAAGCCCTGAGGCCGTCCTGGAGGTGCCCCCAGGCTTCTACCGGGGCTACGGCCTGGAGGAGTTCTTTACCCCCTTGCGCCTGCGGGGCCTGGAGGCGGCCCTCCTCCGGCTCCAGGCCCAGGTGCGCAAGGCCTTGACCTCCTAGGCCGGAAAGGCTACACTTGGGGCTAACCGCGCCGGGGCGCGGCGAAAACCAGCCCGTTCTCTTATCCAGAGCGGTGGAGGGTACGGCCCTGTGAAGCCGCGGCAACCTCCCGCCCCTTCCGTTCCATGGCCGGATGCGGGCGGGGCTGGTGCCAACGCCGGCCCGGGCGGGGGAAACGCCCGGGGACGATAAGAGAGGGGGGTAAGCGCCACGCCCAACCCCTTCTTGGCGAGAGAACGGACGCCGGGAAGGGGCTTTTTTTGGCCCCTTCAAGGTTACACCCCTGCGTGACCCAAATGCCCCTGGCCGGGACTTTGGAAAGGAGGCCAAGGATGAGGTTTGAGACCCTACAGCTCCACGCCGGTTACGAGCCCGAACCCACCACCCTAAGCCGCCAGGTCCCCATCTACCCCACCACGAGCTACGTCTTCAAAAGCCCCGAGCACGCCGCCAACCTCTTCGCCCTCAAGGAGTTCGGGAACATCTACTCCCGCATCATGAACCCCACGGTGGACGTGCTGGAAAAGCGCCTCGCCGCCCTGGAAGGGGGGAAGGCGGCCCTGGCCACCGCAAGCGGCCACGCCGCCCAGTTCCTGGCCCTCACCACCTTGGCCCAGGCGGGGGACAACATCGTCTCCACCCCCAACCTCTACGGGGGCACCTTCAACCAGTTCAAGGTGACCCTGAAAAGGCTCGGCATAGAGGTGCGCTTCACCTCCCGCGAGGAGCGCCCCGAGGAGTTTTTGGCCCTCACCGACGAGAAGACCCGGGCCTGGTGGGTGGAGTCCATCGGCAACCCCGCCCTCAACATCCCCGACCTCGAGGCCCTGGCCCAGGCCGCCCGGGAGAAGGGGGTGGCCCTCATCGTGGACAACACCTTCGGCATGGGGGGCTACCTCCTGAGGCCCCTGGCGTGGGGGGCGGCTTTGGTCACCCACTCCCTCACCAAGTGGGTGGGGGGTCATGGGGCGGTGATCGCCGGGGCCATCGTGGACGGGGGGAACTTCCCCTGGGAGGGTGGCCGCTACCCCCTCCTCACCGAGCCCCAGCCCGGCTACCACGGCCTGAGGCTCACCGAGGCCTTCGGGGAGCTCGCCTTCATCGTCAAGGCCCGGGTGGACGGCCTGCGCGACCAGGGACAGGCCCTGGGGCCCTTTGAGGCCTGGGTGGTCCTCCTCGGCATGGAGACCCTCTCCTTAAGGGCCGAGCGTCACGTGGAAAACACCCTCCACCTCGCCCACTGGCTTCTGGAACAGCCCCAGGTGGCCTGGGTGAACTACCCGGGGCTTCCCCACCACCCCCACCACGACCGGGCCCAGAAGTACTTCAAGGGAAAGCCCGGGGCCGTCCTCACCTTCGGCCTGAAGGGCGGGTATGAGGCGGCAAAGCGCTTCATCTCCCGGCTCAAGCTCATCTCCCACCTGGCGAACGTGGGGGACACCCGCACCCTCGCCATCCACCCGGCCTCCACCACCCACTCCCAGCTCTCCCCCGAGGAGCAGGCCCAGGCCGGGGTTTCGCCGGAGATGGTGCGGCTTAGCGTGGGCCTGGAGCACGTGGAGGACCTGAAGGCCGAGCTCAAGGAGGCGTTGGCATGAGCGAGATCGCCCTCGAGGCCTGGGGGGAGCACGAGGCCCTCCTCCTCAAGCCCCCCCGCTCCCCCCTCTC
This sequence comes from Thermus thermophilus HB8, assembly GCF_000091545.1. Taxonomy (GTDB): domain Bacteria; phylum Deinococcota; class Deinococci; order Deinococcales; family Thermaceae; genus Thermus; species Thermus thermophilus. The sequence goes on along the minus strand of NC_006461.1, from coordinate 726,515 downwards.
CATCCCCCCGCCCAAGCCCCGCACCGCCGTCCTCTTCCCCAGGCGGGAGGGGTTCTACACGGAGCTCGGGGGGTACCTCCCCGAGGTGCGCCTCCGCTTTGAGACCTACGGGACCCTCTCCCGCAGGCGGGATAACGCCGTCCTCGTCTTCCACGCCCTCACGGGGAGCGCCCACCTGGCGGGGACCTACGACGAGGAAACCTTTAGAAGCCTCTCCCCCCTGGAGCAGGCCTTCGGCCGGGAAGGGTGGTGGGACAGCTTGGTGGGGCCCGGGCGGATCCTGGACCCCGCCCTCTACTACGTGGTCTCCGCCAACCACCTGGGAAGCTGCTACGGCTCCACCGGCCCCCTCTCCCTAGACCCCCGCACGGGCCGCCCCTACGGGAGGGACTTCCCTCCCCTTACCATCCGCGACCTGGCCCGGGCCCAGGCGAGGCTTCTGGACCATCTGGGGGTGGAGAAGGCCATCGTCATCGGGGGGAGCCTCGGGGGGATGGTGGCCCTGGAGTTCGCCCTCATGTACCCGGAGAGGGTGAAGAAGCTCGTGGTCCTGGCGGCCCCCGCGCGGCACGGCCCCTGGGCCCGGGCCTTCAACCACCTCTCCCGCCAGGCCATCCTCCAAGACCCCGAGTACCAGAAGGGCAACCCTGCCCCCAAGGGCATGGCCCTCGCCCGGGGGATCGCCATGATGAGCTACCGGGCCCCCGAGGGGTTTGAGGCCCGCTGGGGCGCGGAGCCCGAGCTCGGGGAAACCTACCTGGACTACCAGGGGGAGAAGTTCCTCCGGCGCTTCCACGCCGAGAGCTACCTCGTCCTCTCCCGGGCCATGGACACCCACGACGTGGGCCGGGGCCGGGGCGGGGTGGAGGAGGCCCTGAAGCGCCTCAGGGCCATCCCCTCCCTCTTCGTGGGCATTGACACCGACCTCCTCTACCCCGCCTGGGAGGTGAGGCAGGCGGCCAAGGCGGCGGGGGCCCGCTACCGGGAGATCAAAAGCCCCCACGGGCACGACGCCTTCCTCATAGAGACCGACCAGGTGGAGGAGATCCTGGACGCCTTCCTCCCGTAGACTGGGGCCGTGGCCGAGATCCGCGTGGGCACGGCCAGCTGGACCGACCCCACCCTCCTCGCCTCCGGCTGGTACCCCCCCGGGGTGAGGAACCACCCGGAAAGGCGCCTCCGCTACTACGCCCAGCACTTTGATACCGTGGAGGTGGACAGCACCTTCTACGCCCTCCCCCGCCTCGAGGTGGTGCGGAAGTGGGCGGAGAGGACCCCTGAGGGCTTCCTCTTCCACGTCAAGGCCTACTCCGCCTTCACCGGGCACGGCCTCGAGGCCAGTGCCCTCCCCAAGGACCTGCAGGCCCTCCTCCCCCAAAAGGAGGGCCACCTCTCCCAGCGGGAGGTGCCGGAGGAGGTGGTGGAGGAAGCCTGGAACCGCTTCTTTGCGTCCCTCGCCCCCTTAAGGGAGGCAGGGAAACTGGGCTACCTCCACTTCGGCCTCCCCCCCTGGACCGAGCCCAAGCCCCGGAGCTTCCGGTACCTGGAGCGGCTGGCGGAGAGAACCCAGGGCTACCTGGTGGCCGTGGAGTTCCGCAACCCCAGGTGGTACACCGCGTGGGGCTTTGTGAAGCGGGAGCTCATGCGCCTCGGCCTGGCCCACGTGAGCGTGGACGCCCCGCCCCACCCCGAGGCCCCGCCCAGGGTCTTGGAGCCCACCCGGGAGGTGGCCGTCCTCCGCTGCCACGGGAGGAACGCCGAAACCTGGAAGGGGCCTCACCAAAAGCCCTACGAGCGCTTCAACTGGCGCTACTCCGAGGAGGAGCTTTTGGACCTGGCGGAGGCCACCCGCACCCTGGCCGCTCAAGCGGAAAGGGTCTTCGTCATCTTCAACAACAACTACGGCACCCAGGGGGTGGAGGCCGCCTTGGGACTCAAGCGCCTTTTGGGTCTTGGGAAGCCTCCCTGGGCCGAAGGGCCATTTTCTTAGACCAAGTCCAGGACATTTGTCCCCGGGACCGCCGCCTAGACTCCTCTTCGCATGGAGCTAGGTTTGCTTTCGGAAAGAAGAGGCCTTTCCAGGGAGAACGACCCATTTATCTGGGATCCAATCAAGGAGAGTTTAGAAGGGGCCTGCAAGCGGCTTCTCGCCCTTTACGACCGCGTTCTTCTTTTGATGACCCGACCCCCCTTCGGCGCCCACCTGGCCCTGGCGGAAGCCCTTCGGGAGCGGTACCCGGGCCGCATCCTCCTCCACGCCACCTCCCTCTTCGGCCCAGGCCTTCAGGCCCTGCACGAGCGGGCCGAGGAGCTCCTCGGCAGGGCGGACCCGGAGGACGTGCTCGCCGAGTTACGGCGGGTGGAACGGGAAGGCCGCCTATACCTGGCCTCCGCCGACCCCGAGGCCCTAGGACGCCAAGGCTGGCTTCCCCCGGGAGGAAAGTTGGTCATGCGCCTGGGCTTCCACGCCCTCTTCGCCCTAGAGGGCGAGCGCCTCCGCCTACCCCCCTTGCCCGTGCCGGAAGGCCAGGTCCCCGCCGCCTTCGCGGAGTTCTGGGGGCGGGCCTTCGCCGGAAGACCCGTCCGGGCCTACCTGAACCTGGGCAAGGCCGCACCCCCCTCCTGGCGAAGGGCCTTGGAGGAAGGGCTCAAGGCGAACCTTACCCTGCAGAAGGCGCGCCTCTCCCCCCTGCCCCAAGACCTCCAGGAACGGCTTGGGGCGAAGAGCCTCCTGGGGTTCGCCTATCCGCTTTAGGGAAGAAGGTCCAAAAGCCCCCCGTAGAGGGTGAAGGCCTTGAGCTCGTCCACCTCCTCCCCGTTCCACACGAAGGCCACGCAGTAGCGGCTTTTGCCGCGGGAAAGGCCGTGGACCAGGCTCAGGACCCCGGGCCTCGAGCCCCCCTTGTAGGCCACCCGGTCCCAGCCGAAGGCGGCCACCCCGGGGTTGATGCCCATGAGGGGAAGGTCCGCCACCTTCCCCATCCAGCGGCAGAGCTCCCTCGGGGTAAAGCGCCAGTCCGCCTCGGGCGGCCAGTCCCCGGGGTCTAGGGGCAGGTCCACTACCTGGGGCAGGCCCCGGGCCCTCAGGGCCTCCAGGGTCCGGCGCTTGGCCTCCAGGTCCCCGTCGCGGAAGGCCGCCAAGAGGTCCCGGTTCCCCCGGGCGGCGAGGCCGAAGGCCTCCCTGGTGGTGAGGAAGGGGCGGTTGCGGGGGGAGAGGGCCTCGAGGCGCTCCCGCCCGAGGAGGGCGATGAGGGCGTCCGTGGCGGTGTTGTCGGAGAGGGAGATCATGAGGGCCGCCAGGGTGTGGAGGGTCAAGGGGCTCCCCTCCGGCCAGCCCTGGAGCAAGCCGGAGGGCAGGCTCTTCCACGCCTCCTCCAGGCGGACCACCTCGTCCCACGCCCGCCTCCCCGCCTCCACCTCCTCGCGCAAGGCGGCGAGGACCAGAAGCTTGAAGGCCGAGGCCACGGCCAGAGGCGTGTCCTCCTCCAGGGCCAAGACAGGCCTCCCGTCCCGCTCCACCCACAGCCCCACCCGCCCCGAAAGGCCCCGGAAGGCCTCCAGGGCCTCCTCGAGGCTTCCCAGCTTGGCCACGGGGGGCTCAAAGAAGAGGCCCGCGATGCGCCCCTCCCGGTCCAAGCTGATGCGGGCGGGCACATACCCCCGCTCAAGCTCCAAGAGGTACCTTCCCGGCTCCAGGGGCCGCGCCCCCTCGGGCTCCCCCAGGTTGGCCTTCAGCCGGGCCACGATGGCCGCCACCTGGGCCGCGGGCACCTGGGCGAGGAAGCCGGGAGCGAAGGCCTCCTCGCGGACCTCCTCCGTGAAGAGGCGAAGGAGCACCTCCGCCTCCCGCTCCAGCCTCCCCGCCATAGGGTCCCCAAGCCCCTCCGCCCCGCCGAACCCGCCCAGGAGGGCGAGTAGCCCCAAGAAAAACCCCTTCGCCTTCATGGCTCCAAACTACCACGCCAAGGCGAGCCCCTCGGCCCGGGGGTCGCTCGCCCCCACGAGGGCCTCCCCGAGACGGAAGACCGCCTGCCCCCGCCCGAAGAGGCCGTACTCCGCCTCGTAGCGCACCCTATGCCCCAGGTCCTTGAGGAAAAGCGCCGTGGCCTGGGGGATGCCGGGCTCAAGCAGCACCTCGTCCCCCGGCACCACCTGCCAGCGGGGCCGGTCCAGGGCCGCCTGGGGGTTCAGGCCGAAGTCCGCCAGGCCCACCACCACCTGGACGTGCCCCTGGGGCTGCATGAACCCCCCCATGACCCCAAAGGGCCCAAGGGGCTTCCCCTCCCGGGTGAGGAAGCCCGGGATGATGGTGTGGAAGGGCCTCTTTCCCGGACCCACCCGGTTCGGGTGCCCCTCCTCCAGGGAAAACCCCAGGCCCCGGTTCTGCAGGGCGATCCCCGTTCCCGGCACCAAAACCCCGGAGCCGAACCCCTGGTAGTTGGACTGGATGAGGGAGACCATCACCTCCCCGTCCGCCGCCGCGAGGTAGACCGTGCCCTCGGGGCGGAGGCCGGGAAGGACCCGGGGAAGGGCCCTTTCCCCGATGAGCCTCCGCCTTTCCGCCGCGTAGGCCTTGGAGAGGAAGGCCTCGGGGGCGAGCTCCATGTGCCGCGGGTCGGCCACGAAGCGGTAGGTGTCCACCAAAGCGAGGCGCATGGCCTCAATCTGGACGTGGTAGCTCCAAGGGTCCTCCGGCCTCAGGTCAAACCCCTCCAGAAGGTTCAGGGCGAGGAGGACCGCCACCCCCTGGCCGTTTGGGGGAAGCTCCCAGACGGTGAGCCCCTTGTACTCCGTGGAAAGGGGCGTCACCCACTCCGGGGCGTGGGCCTCGAGGTCCTCCCGGGTAAGGAGCCCCCCCGTGGCCTCGCTGAAGCGGAGGAGGGCCTCGGCCAGGGCTCCCCGGTAAAGGCTTTCCCCGTAGGACCCGGCGATCTCCCTGAGGGTCTTGGCGTGGAGGGGGCTTCGCCACACCTCTCCCGCCCTTGGGGCCCTCCCCCCGGGGAAGAAGACCTCCTTGAAGGGCCCAAACTCCGGCCCCTCCAGGGGGAGGAAGACGCCTTCTGCCCGCCGCCAGCTCCTCGCCGTCTCCGGCCCCACGGGGAAGCCTTCCTCGGCGTAACGGATGGCGGGGACGAGGACCTCGGCGAAGGGAAGCCTGCCCCAGCGCTCGTGCAGGGCCCGCCACCCCGAGACCGCCCCCGGCACGGTCACGGGAAGCCAGCCCCGCTCCGGCATCCTCCCGGGAAGCCTTTCCGGGGTGAGGGCCATGGGGCTTTTCCCGGAGGCGTTCAGGCCGTGGAGGGTTCCGTCCCACACCAGGGCGAAGAGGTCCCCCCCGATCCCGTTGGAGGTGGGCTCCACCACGGTGAGGCAGGCGGCCATGGCAACGGCGGCGTCCACGGCGCTTCCCCCCTTTTGGAGCATCTCCATCCCCGCCAAAGCGGCAAGGGGCTGGCTCGTGGCCACCGCGCCCCGCCTTCCCAAGACCACGTGGCGGCGGGAGGGGTAGGGGTAGTGGGTGAGGTCCATGCTTCCATGCTACCTTTAGGGGGATGGCGAGGCCGCCCCTCACCGAGGCCCAGGAGGATTACCTAAAGCACCTCTTTCTTCTGGAGGAGGCCCTCGGGGGGCCCGTCCCCACGCAGGCCCTGGCGGAGCGACTCTCGGTCAAGCCGCCCTCCGTGACGGAGATGCTGAAGAAGCTCAAGGCCCTTGGCCTCCTGGAGCACGAGCCCTACCGGGGGGCCCGGCTCACGGAGCGGGGGAGGAAGGTGGCCCTCGAGGTCCTGCGCCACCACCGCCTCCTCGAGGCCTACCTCCACCAGGCCCTGGGCTACGGCTGGGAGGAGGTCCACCAGGAGGCGGAAAGGCTGGAGCACGTGATCAGCGAGGACCTGGAGGAAAGGATCGCCGAGTACCTGGGCCACCCCCCCTTTGACCCCCACGGGGACCCCATCCCCACCAAGGACCTGACCCTTCCCTCCTCCAAGGCCCTCCCCCTCACCGAGGCCCCCCTGGGGCGGGCCCGGGTGGCCCGCGCCCTGGCCCAGGACCGGGGCACCCTGAACCTCCTCGCCCGGCTCGGCCTGGTGCCGGGAAAGCCCCTCCGGATCCTGGAGAGGGGCGAGGGGGTGCGGGTGGAGGTGGAGGGGGAGGTCTACCTCCTGCCCCGGGCCCTCGCCCAGGCGGTGGGGGTGGAGCCCTTAGGCTAGGGGCATGCGCCTCGTGGACCTGAGGAGCGACACCCTCACCCGCCCCACCCCGGCCATGCGCAAGGCCATGGCGGAGGCGGAGGTGGGGGACGACGCCTACGGCGAAGACCCCACGGTGAACCGCCTCGAGGCCCTGGCGGCGGAAAGGCTCGGGTTTGAACGGGCCCTCTTCCTGCCCTCGGGCACCATGGCCAACCAGGTGGCCCTCCTCCTCCACCTGCCCAAGGAGCTGGAGGCCGAGGCCCGGCGTTACCGCAAGCTCCTCGGAGGCGGGTGGCGGCAGGCGGGGGTCTTGGCCGCGGCGGGGATCCTGGCCCTAGAGGAAGGCCCCAAGCACCTCCGGCGCGACCACGAGATGGCCCGCGCCCTGGCGGAGGGGCTTTTTCGCCTGGGGCTCGCCGTGGACCTGGGGGCGGTGGAGACCAACATGGTCTACCTGGAGGTGGAGGACCCCGAGGGCTTTCTCCAGGGTCTAAGGGCCCGGGGGGTGCTCGCGGGGCGCGTGGGGGGAAGGGTGCGGTTCGTGACCCACCGGGACCTCATGGACGAGGACATCCCCCTTGCCCTGGAGAGGGTCCAAGACCTCCTTCACTCCAGGCCCAGGTAGACCAGGGTGCGGAAGGCGTGCTGGAGCCTGGCCCCAAGCCGGGAGTGGAGGGCCTTCTCCGGCTCCAGGACGGAGAGGAGGTTCGGGGCCTGGGCGAGGTAGAGGGCGGTGATCTCCTGGAGGGGGTCCACGAAGAAGAAGGTCCCGCCGAAGCCCGCCCAGGTCCACTCCCCTAAGGCGCCCGGGGAGTAGCCCATGGGCTCCACCCGCACCGCCACCCCGAGGCCGAAGCTGTACCCGGGCCCGGGGAGGTACTCGGGCCCCCGCTTGAGGGCCTCGGGGTAGAGGCTTCCCAGGTGGTCCTGGACCATGAAACCCGCCATGGTGGGGGAAAGCGCGCCCCGCCCCAGGCGAAGGGCCTCGAGGAAGGCGAGGTAGTCCGCCGCGGTGCCCACGCCCCCCATCCCCCCGGCGTACCGGGGCGGGGGGGTTTCCACCGGGAGGAGGCGGAGGCTATGGCCCGTCTCCGGGTCCTTGGGGAAGGGCTGGGCCAGCCGGGCGGGGTCCTTGGCCTGGAAGCCCGAGTCCCTCATGCCCAGGGGGCGGAAAAGCCGTTCCTCCAAAAGCTCCGCCAGGCTCCGCCCCGCCAAAGCCTCCAGGAGGTGGCCGAGGAGGTCGGTGGCGAGGCCGTACTCAAAGGTCTCCCCGGGCTGGAAGCGCAAAGGCAGCGCGGCGAGGCGCTCCAAAAAGACCTCCCGGCTCAGGTCAAACCGGTCCACCCCGGCCTCGAGGTAAAGCCCCTTCACCGGGGAGCGGAAGAAGACCCCGTAGGTGAGCCCCGCGGTGTGGCGGAGGAGGTCGTAGACGGTGAGGGGGCGCTTCAGGGGCTCGTAGACGATCCCCTCCCCCACCTCCCGCCCCACCCGGAGCCCGGAAAACTCCGGCAGGTACTTCTCCACGGGGTCCAGGAGGGAGAGGGTCCCCTCCTCCACGAAGCTCAGGGCCAGGGCGGAGACCCAGGGCTTGGTCATGGAGTAGAGGCGGAAGAGGGCGTCCTCCCGCATGGGAAGCCCCCGCCCCGGGTCCAGGTACCCGTAGACCCCCTGGAAGACCACCTCCCCACCCCGGGCCACGAGGACCACGGCCCCGGGGAGGAGGCCCTCCTCCACCAGGCGCCGGAAGTAGGCGTCAAGCCTCCTTAGGTTCATCACCACCCCTCAGGAACGGGCCTCTTCGGGCTCAGGAGGAGCCAGAGGGCGAGGAGGAGAAGCGCCAAGGGCAGAAGCCACTTCACGAAGAAGCCCAAAAGAGCGAGGACGCCCCCCAAAAGGGCGAGGAAAAGGCCCACGGGGAGGGCCAAGGCGGCGAGGAGGAGGGCCAGGGGAAGGGCGAAAAGGGCGAGGATGAGGGCCACAACGGGGCTCAGGAGGAACCAGGCGAGGACGAGCCCCACAAGGAGGAGGAACCAGCCTAGGACCCGCATGCCCCAAGCCTACACCCTATTCCGCCTCCCGCACCCTGGTTGATGCCCGAACGAAGGCTAGGCCTTTTCGGGGCCCCCATGCGGGCTTGGGCCCGCATGGGGTGCTCTTAGGCCGGGGCCGCCCCGATGGTCCTCCCCCCGTCCACGAAGAGGACCTGGCCGGTGATGAAGCTGGATTCGTCGGAGAGCAAAAAGAGGGCGGCGTAGGCCACCTCCAAAGGCTTCCCCGCCCGGCCCAAGGGGGTGGCGGCGATGGCCTTCTCCCGCACCTTCTCCGGCACCTTGGCCGTCATCCGCGTCTCAATGAACCCCGGGGCCAGGGCGTTCACCCGGATCCCCCACCGCCCAAGCTCCAGGGCCAACGTCCGGGTAAGCCCCACCACCCCCGCCTTGGAGGCGGCGTAGTTCGCCTGCCCCAGGTTCCCCAGGTAGACCCGGCTCGCGGTGAGGACGATGCTCCCAGGGTTTTTCTCCCGCATGGCCTCGCTGGCCGCCTTGGCCACCAGGAAGCTCCCCGTGAGGTTCACCCGGAGGACGAGCTCCCAGTCCTCCAGGGGCATCTTCCAGTGGAAGTTGTCCCGGGTGATCCCGGCGTAGTGCACCACCCCGTCCAGCCGGCCCAGGTGGGCCAGGGCCTCGGCAAACCCCCGCTCCACGGAGGCGGGGTCGGCCACGTCCATCACCACCGGATGGGCCCCCACCGCCTCCGCCGCCTCCCTTAAGGGGCCTTCCTCTATGTCGCAGGCCACGAGCCTCGCCCCTTCCTTGGCGAAGAGCTCCAGCGTGGCCCGGCCGATGCCGTGGGCCGCCCCTGTGATGAGCACCGCCTTGTCCTTGAGCCGCATCCCGCACCTCCAGACGACCAACCGGTCGGTAAGCCCACCCTACTCCCCTCCCCGGGGCCCCGTCAAGGGCCAGGCGTAGTAGGGGGTCTCCACGAACTCAGGGGGGCCTCCCAGGTAGACCCGAAGCCCGGGCAGGACCAGGGTCTCCCCCTCCCACTCAAAGGCCAGGGGGTCCACCTCCAGGGGGTAGTGGAGGACGGCCTCCCTGGGGAGGCCAAGCCTCAGCCACTCGGGCGGGGAGACCCGCCCCACCAGGAGGTAGCGGGCCCGCCGCGGCCCCCCCTCGGTGTAGAAGAGAACCTCCTCCCCCAGGTCCAGGAGGAAGGCCCGCCGCCTCACGAAGAGCCTGGCCTTACGGGTCCAGGTAGACATGGGGCCTCCCCCCCAGGCGGACGACCCGAACCCCCGCCCCGTAGAGCCGGGCGAGGAGGGGTTCCTGCAAGACCGCTTCAGGCCTCCCCTCCGCCACCACCCTTCCCCCTTCCAGCACCGCCACCCGGTGGGCGAGGGCCGCCTGGTTGGGATCGTGGAGGACGGAAAGCACCCCAAGGCCCATCCCGGCAAGCCGCCGCAAAAGCCCCACCACCACCCCCTGGTGCGCCAGGTCCAAGAAGGTGGTGGGCTCGTCCAGGAGGAGGTACCTAGGCCTTCCGGCCAGGGCCCGGGCCAGAAGGACCCGCTGCCTCTCCCCGCCCGAGAGGGTGCCGAGGAGCCTTCCCCGAAAAGCGGAGGCCCCGGTGACCTCGAGGGCCCAGTCCACCGCCTCCCGGTCCTCCCGCCCCTCCCGCCCCCAAAGCCCGAGGTGAGGAAGCCTTCCCAGGCGCACCACCTCCTCCACCAAAAGCCCCTCGGGGTAGGGGCCGTTTTGGGGGAGGTAGGCGAGGAGGCGGCCCCGCTCGTAACTGCCGTAGGCCCTAAGGGGCCTTCCCTCCAAAAGCACCTCCCCCCGCCTGGGCCTAAGGAGGCCCGCCATCACCCTTAGGAGGGTGGTCTTCCCCGAGCCGTTGGGCCCGAGGAGGGCGAGCCACTCCCCGGGGCGCAAAAGGAGGTCCACGCCCTTCAGGGCGAAGGGCCCCACGATCCCCCTGGCCTCAAGCCCGCCCACGGCGCCTCCACATGAGGTAGAGGAAGAAGGGCCCCCCGAGGAGGGTGGTGACCACGCCCACGGGAAGCTCGGCGGGCCGGGCCAGGGTGCGGGCGAGGAGGTCGGCCAGGGCGAGGAGCGCCCCGCCCCCCAAGGCGCTGGCCGGGAGGAGGAGGCGGTAGTCCTCCCCCAGGAGGCGGCGGAGGAGGTGGGGGGTCACCAGGCCCACGAAGCCGATGATCCCCGCCTGGGCCACGGCGGAGGCGGTGAGGAGGCTCGCCGCCCCCAAGAGGAGGAGCTTTAGGGCCTCGAGGGGAAGCCCCAGGCTTCTCGCCGTCTCCTCCCCGAGCCCCAGGGCGTTCAGCACCCGGCCCAGGAAGAGGAGGGGGGGGAAGGCCAGGGCGAAGAAGAGGGCGAGGAGCCGCACCCCCTCCCATCCGGCGAAGGCCAGGTTGCCCAGGGTGTAGGCGAAGACCGCCCGCACCCGGTCGGCGTCCTGCATCATCAGGTAGGTGGTGAGCCCGGTGAGGACGCTCCCCACCACCACCCCAGCCAGCACGAGCTCCCCGGTGCGGGCCACCCCCCCCGCCAGGACGAGGGTGAGGAGGGTGGCGGAGAGGGCCCCCACGAAGCCGAAGAAGGTGGCGGAGAGGGGGAGGTGCTGGAAGACGGCGTGCTGGGAGAAGGCGGGGGAAAGCCCCCCTAAGAGGCTTGCGAAGAGGGTGACGGCGAAGGCCGCCCCCGAGGCGGAGCCCATGAGGTAGGGGTCGGCCAGGGGGTTGCGGAAGAGCCCCTGGAAGGCGGCCCCCGAGACCCCCAAGGCCGCCCCCACCAGGACCCCGGCCAGGACCCGGGGGAGCCTAAGCTCGGTGACGATGGGGTTCTCCTCCAGGCCCAGGAGGGCCCGGACCACCGCCTCCGGGGGCACGGCCACGGCGCCGAGCCCCACCCCTAAGGCCACGGCCCCGAGGAGGAGGGCCACAAGCCAGAGGAAGACGAGGCCCCGGGCGAGGGCGGGGGGCAGGGCGCGGGTCATCGCCCGTGGAAGCAGTCCACGAGGAGCCTCAGGGCCTGGGCCACCCGGGGGCCGGGACGGGAGAGGAGGCTGTCCTCACCCCCGGTGTAGACGCAGATCCGGCCCGTGCGCACCGCCTGGATGCGGCTCCAGCCGGGGCGGGAGCGGATGGTCTCCAGGGCGTTCGGGTAGGTGGCCACGATGACCTCGGGGTCCTTCTCCACCACGAACTCGGGGCTGATCTTGGGGAAGAGGCCGAGCTCCTTGGGCACGATGTTCACCCCCCGGGCCTTACTTATGAGGACGCCGATGAAGCTCTCGGGGCCCACGGTGTAGGGGGTGGGGTCAATCTCGTAGTAGACCCGGGGGCGGGACCTGGCCTTGGCCGCCCGGGCCTCCTCCTGGTAGACCTCCTTCTGGATCTGGGCCACGAGCCGCTCGGCCTCGGCCTCGAGGCCGAGAAGCCTCCCCAGGGTGCGCACCGTCTTGAAGATGTCCTCGTAGGTCTCGGTCCTGACCGCGTACACCGTGAGCCCGGCCCGCTCCAGGGTCTCGTAGAGCCTCCCGTACTTGGACACCAGCACCAGGTCGGGCTTGAGGGAGACGATGAGCTCGGGGTTGGGGTTGTAGAGCCCGCCCGCCTTGGGAAGCCTCTTCACGCTTTCCGGCCAGTCGGAGTAGTCGTCCGTGGCCACGATCCGGTCGCAGGCCCCGAGGGCGCAGACCGTCTCCGTGACCGAGGGCAGCATGGTGACGATGCGCTTGGGCGGGGCCTGGAGGGTGACCGTGCGCCCCAGGTCGTCCTGCAGGGTGAGGGGAAAGGCGAAGGCCAAGGCCAGAAGAACCGAGAGGGCCGCCAGGAGTCTTTTCATGCCCACCTCCCTAAGGCCGCTAGGGCCAGGCCCGGGGGAGGTAGGGAAAAACCCCTGCCGGGAGGCAGGGGCTAAAGGCAAACGCCGTTTATCCCCCACTTCTCCCCCATCCGCGTGAGGTGCCCGCCCCGGGGAAGGGCGGACGGCCCTGGCAGGTATTCGGGCTTCCGGCCTGCGACGAAGGGCCTGACGCGTGACCGGTTACCGTTGCGGGACAGCGCCGGACTTGCACCGGACTTCCCCACTTTAAGCCTGGACTACGCGCCCAGGCACCAGGGCTACGGGACCTGGCTTTTCGGCCCTAGCGGGCCTCGCCTTCCAGGCTAGGGCAACCCCCCCTCCCGCGCAACCCCGGCCCTCAGACTTTCACAAGGTTTTGATGCGCATCGGCTATGTTTAAAATGATGGGGTCTATTAAGCAGTGGTCTTGGGTTCTCCTGATCGGCCTATTGCTCGGCGGCCTGGCCTGGTGGATGGCGCACAAGCCCTTTCCGCCCAAGCCCCAGGCCGATCAAACCTATCGGGCCTCTTCCAAGAACCTGCTTCCTTGGCCCAATCTGCCCCCGCTCCTAAGAAGCGAAGAGCTCCTTCTCGGGGAAAGCCTCACTGAAGGCGCATACACCCTTTCCCTGACAAACCTAGGTTACCCGGCTCCAATTTCCCTCGTGGGGGCCGAGGCCGAAACCACCCTGTACCTCCCGGTAAACCCCGGCCTGGAAGCGGAGGCCCTGGACCTCCTCCTCGCCGCTCTGCCTGAAGCCCGGGGCGTTCTGGAAGTCCTCGCGGCGGAGCGTCCCCTCCTCCAAGCCCCCCTCCCCGCGAAGACCCTCCGGGTCCCCCTAAAGGGCGTCCCCGCGGAAAACGGCTTCCTCACTCTGACCCTCCGCGTCCGGTTCCCCGCAGAAGACCTCTGCGCTGCCCAGCGCCTCTACCGCCTGCGCCTCCTTCCGGAAAGCCGCCTCCACCTTTCCGGCCGCCCCACGCCACCCAAGACCCTGGCGGAGTTCTTCCCACCCTACCTGGAGCGGGTGGTCCTCTACCTGCCCGACCCTCCCCCTCCCGAGGCCGCCCAGGCCACCCTCTGGCTTGCGGGCTTCCTGGCCCGGACCTACCCGGGGCGGGTCCCGGAGCTGGACCTGGAACCCTACCCCCCCAGGTGGCCCCCGGCCTCCCCCTTCACCCGCTACGTGGTCTGGCTGGAGGAGATAGGGGCCCAGGTCCAGGGGTTCGCCCTCCTTCTCGGCGACCTCGCGGAAGCGGCCCGGCTCTTCCTGGCCCAACCCGGCCTGCGGGAGGCCCCCTTCCCCGGGGAAGCCACCCAGACCCTCACCTTAAAGGCCCCCGAGGAGCTGGGCCCCCGGGTAAGCCTGGCCCAGCTGGGCCACGGGCCTAAACGGGTGGAGGGGTACGGGACGCTCACCGCCGCCTACACCTTCGCCCTCGCGGACCTCGGCCCCGACCACCTTCCTCTTGGCCTCCGCCTCCGGGCCGTACACAGCCCCGTGGAGCCCAAGCGGGGCTACGCGGAGCTCCTCCTAAACGGCGTGGCCTTCTACACGGCGCCTTTGGAGGGCACCGTCCTGGACCTCTACACCCCTCTCCCCTCCCGCCTCCTGGAGCGGAACAACACCTTGGAAGTGCGCTTCCACTATGCCCCCCCGGAGGGGCGGTGCACCTACGGCGCCCTGCCCTTCACCGCCACCCTGGACCCCGGTTCCTACCTGGTCCTGGGGAGAGGGGAGCTCCTTTCTGGGCTGGACGCCTTCCCCCAGGCCCTCCTCCCCCAGTTCTGGGTCTACCTGGAACCTTTGGACCGGTTCAAGCTCCAGCTCGCCGCCCGCCTCGTCCAGGCCCTTCAGGAGACCACGAGAACCCCCCTACGCCCCGAGGTGGCCTCCGACCCCCACCCGAGGCCCCTCCTCGCCCTCGGGGGCCCGGGCCTCCCCTAGACCCTTAAGGCTCCTCTGCGCACCCCCGGCTTCCGCCTGGTGGACGGCGCGGGAACCCTCTGGCTGGAGGTCAACCCCGGCGCGCCCTACGCCGCCCTCCAGGCCTTCGCCTCGGAGGGGGGCCCGGTCCTGCTTCTTAGCCACACCAGCCAGGACGGCCGCCTCCTCGCTCCCTTCCTCCAGGAGGCCCTGCGGGAAGGGTGGTTCGGCCTCCACGGGGACCTGGTCCTGGGAGGCCCCGAAGGCCCGGTGGTGAGCCTCGCCCTTCGGGAAAGCGACCTCCGGGTTCAGCCCCTCCCCGAAAACCCCCCTTCCCTCCTCGCCCGCTACCGCCGGGAGGTGTACTTGGGGCTCGGGCTCCTCGCCCTGCTTCTTTTGGTCTGGTTCTATCCCAAGGTGGTGCGCCGTGGAAAGGCCTAGGCTCGGGGAGTTCCTGGTGGCGCAGGGGCTTCTCCGGGAGGAGGAGCTCGCGCGGGCCTTGGAGCTACAGCGGCGAAGCGGGGAACGCTTGGGCCGCATCCTCCTCGCCCTGGGCTACGTCCGCAGGAAGGACCTCTACCGGGCCCTCTCCACCCTCTGGGGTCTGCCCTTCGTCCTCCTCACGGAGGAGCGGCCCGATCCCCGGCTCCTCCGGCGCTGGCCCCTGGAGGAGGCCCTCCGCCACCGGGCCCTCCCCCTGAGGCTCCGGAAAGACGGCACCCTGCTCGTGGCCGTGAGCGAGCGGCCCGGAGAAGCGCTGGAAGCCGCTCTGGAAAAGCGCTTTAGCGCCAAGGCCTTCCTCTTCCTGGTGACCACGGACTGGGACATTGACTGGACCCTGCGCACCTACTATAAAGGCCCCATTCTGGACCGGGCCGTCTACGCCCTTTACTACCGGAACCCTGAGGAGTCCGCCTACACCGTCTTCACCCCGGGGCAGTACCTTCTCCTCGCCCTGGGAGTCTTAGGCACCCTCTTAGGCCTCTACTTCCACCCCAGGGAGACCCTCATCCTCCTGAACTTCCTGGTCAACGCCTTCTTCTTCGTAAGTGTGTTCTTCAAGTTCGCCGTGAGCCTCGCCGGGGCCTGGGTGGAGCGGCACGCCCCCGTGACGGAGAAGGAGGTTCGGGCCCTGAAGGACGAGGACCTCCCCACCTACACCATCCTGGTCCCCGTCTACCGGGAGGCCAACGTGGTGGGCCTCCTCATGCGCAATCTCGCCCGCATGGACTACCCGAAGGAAAAGCTAGAAATCCTCGTCCTCATTGAAGAGGATGACCCCGAGACCCTCGAGGCCGCCAAGGCCGCCCGCCCTTCGGACAACGTCCAGTTCGTGATCGTCCCCCACGGCCAGCCTAAGACCAAGCCCAAGGCCTGCAACGTGGGCCTCCTCTTCGCCAGGGGGGAGTACCTGGTCATCTACGACGCCGAGGATCAGCCGGAGCCCGACCAGCTCAAGAAGGCGGTTGTAGCCTTCCGCAAGGGACCGGAGCACATGGTCTGCGTCCAAGCCGCCCTGAACTACTTCAACTGGAACGAGAACTTCCTCACACGGATGTTCACCCTGGAGTACTCCTATTGGTTTGACTACCTCCTCCCCGGGCTGGACCGGCTGGGTCTTCCCATCCCCCTTGGGGGCACGAGCAACCACTTCAAGACGGAAAAGCTGCGGGAGCTTGGGGGCTGGGATCCCTTCAACGTCACGGAGGACGCCGACCTCGGCATCCGCGCGGCCATGCGGGGCTACACCGTGGGCGTGGTCAACTCCACCACCTACGAGGAGGCCAACAACCGTGTGGGCAACTGGATCCGCCAGCGGTCCCGCTGGATCAAGGGGTACATGCAGACCACCCTGGTCCACAGCCGTAACCCCTGGAGGCTTCTCCGGCAGGTGGGTCCTTGGAAGTTCCTGGGGTTTTTCCTCCTCATCGCCGGAACCCCCCTCACCTTCCTCCTCAGCCCTTGGCTTTGGGCCCTGTTCTTTCTCTGGCTCCTCACGGGCACCCGGGCCCTCGAGCCCTACTTTCCCCCTTTCGTCCTCTACCTCTCCCTCTTCAACCTCTTACTCGGTAACGCCCTCGCCGTCTACCTCAACATGCTGGCGGTTTTCAAGCGCAGGCTTTACCCTCTGGTGCCCTACGCCCTCCTCAACCCGGTGTACTGGATCCTCCACAGCATCGCCGCCTACAAGGCCTTGAGCCAGCTCTTCACCAAGCCCTTCTACTGGGAGAAGACCCTCCATGGCCTCAGCAAGCAGGAAGCGCCCCAGCCTGAGCCTGCCCCTTGAACCCCTCCTCGGCCTCCTCCTCGCCCTTCCCGTAGGGGTGGCCGCCCTTGCCCTCGTTCAGGAAGGGTATCTGAGCCACGCCAACGCCGCTTACTTGGGAAAAGTTTACACTGCTCTGGACCGGGGCAAGCTGGAAACCCTGGGCTTCAGCTACCCGCCCCTCCCCCTGCTCCTCCTCCTTCCCTGGCCCTCTCCCTGGGCCCCGGCGGTCCTCGGCGCCTTAGCGCTGGGCCTCGGCTTCGGCCTTCTTCTGACGGAGGCGCGGCGGCGGAGCGAGCCCCTTCTCCTCGTACTATTCGCGGGGTTTCTCCTCTCCCCCGCGCCCTTCTACCTGGTGGCCGAGGACCTGGCCCAGACCCTCGGCCTCGTCTTTCTCTGGTGGGCCTGGACGTTCTACCGGCGCTGGCTAGACGAGGGCCTCTCCTTTCACCTCTTCGCCTCCGGGCTCGTCCTCGGAGCCGCCGTCTACACCACCCCCATCGCCCTTCCCCTGGGGCTCTTTTTCGCCCTGGGCCTCGGCCTCTTCCGCAGGTTGGAGCCCCCGGCCTGGGCCGCAGCGAGTCTCGTCCTCCTCTTTCCCCTCCTCTCCACCCTTTTCGCCTGGGGCTACCTCTCCTGGACCTTCACCGGGGAAACCGCCTTCCTCTACGCAGCCCTGCCCAAGGAAACGCCCTCACTAGGAACCGTCCTCCTTGCAAGCCCGGCCTACCTGGGAATGGGGCTTCTGATCCTTCTCCGCCCGCGGGCAAGCTTCCTCCTCTACCCCGTGCCCCTTCTCCTTTTCCTCGCCCTCCCCCCTTTAGGCTTTGGCTACACACTCCCCTTGGCCGTAGGCCTCCTCTTCCTCTTCGCCCTAGGGGGGCTTCCCCGCCTCGCCCTGGGCCCCAGGATCCGGGCCGTGGGTCTTGGCCTCGCCCTCCTCCAGGCCGCCTTGGGATGGGCCCTCCTACCCTCCCCTGAGCCCCCTCCCGATGCCCTGGAGCGGGCCATCGGCCAAGCCTTGGCCCAGGCGCCTCCCCGCTCCATCCTGGCCGACGACCGGGAGAGCTACCGCCTGCTGGCCTGGGCGGGCACCGCCCGGCCTTTCCTCCTCCCCCCGGACGCCGGCTTTACCCTGGCCCTCTCTGCCCCAAGCCTTTACGTGGACCGCGTCCTCGTCTGCCCGGGCGCAGGCGCCCTGTACCGCCGCTACGGCGAGGACGACCCTCCGGGCTTTCGCGAGGTCTGGCGGTACAAGGGGTGCCGGCTCCTGGAGCGGCGCCCCTCCTAGGGACCCGAGTGCGCCCTTGACTTTGCCCGAGGGAGCCCGGAGGATGGTGAGGATGGACCTAAGCCGCATCCGCAACTTCTCCATCATCGCCCACGTGGACCACGGCAAGTCCACCCTGGCCGACCGCATCCTGGAGCTCACCCACGCGGTGAGCGACCGGGAGATGCGGGAGCAGTTCTTGGACTCCCTGGAGCTGGAGAGGGAGCGGGGCATCACCATCAAGGCGAGCGCCGTCAGGGTAACCTACCGGGCCAAGGACGGGGAGGAGTACGTCTTCCACCTCATTGACACCCCGGGGCACGTGGACTTCACCTACGAGGTCTCCCGGGCCCTGGCGGCGGTGGAGGGGGTGCTCCTCGTGGTGGACGCGAGCCAGGGGGTGGAGGCGGAGACCCTGGCCAAGTTCTACATGGCCTTGGAGCACGGGCACGTGATCATCCCGGTGATCAACAAAATAGACCTCCCCAACGCCCGCCCCCTGGAGGTGGCCCTCGAGGTGGAGGAGGTCCTGGGCCTTCCCGCCGACGAGGCCATCTTCGCCTCGGGGAAGACGGGGGAGGGCGTGGAGGAGATCCTCGAGGCCATCGTCCAGCGCATCCCGCCCCCCAAAGGGGACCCCGAGGCCCCCCTGAAGGCCCTCATCTTTGACTCCGTCTACGACGCCTACCAGGGGGTGATCCCCTACCTCCGCCTCTTTGAGGGGAGGGTGCGCCCCGGGGACCGGATCCGCATCTACTCCACGGGGAAGGAGTTCACCGTGGACAAGGTGGGGGTCTTCACCCCCCAGGGCCTGGTGGCCACGGAAGCGCTCGAGGCCGGGGAGGTGGGGTGGCTCGTGGCCGCCATCCGCGACATCCACGACGTCCAGGTGGGGGACACCATCACCCTGGCGGACCGCCCCACCCCCTCCCCCTACCCCGGCTTCCGCCCGGCCAAGCCCGTGGTCTTCGCCGGGCTTTACCCCGTGGACTCCGGGGACTACGGGAAGCTCCGCGACGCCCTGGAGAAGCTGAAGCTCAACGACGCCGCCCTCACCTTTGAGCCCGAGTCCTCCACCGCCTTGGGCTTCGGCTTCCGCTGCGGCTTCCTCGGGCTTCTCCACGCCGAGATCGTCCAGGAGAGGCTGGAGCGGGAGTTCGGCCTTTCCCTCATCGCCACCGCCCCGAGCGTGGTCTACAAGGTGCGGCTCAAAAGCGGGGAGGAGGTGGAGGTCCACAACCCCGCCGACCTCCCCGACCCCACGCGGATTGAGGAGATCCTCGAGCCCTACGTGAAGCTCACCATCTTCACCCCCGAGGAGTACGTGGGAAGCCTCATGCAGCTCCTCCAGGAGAAGCGGGGCCGCCTCGTCAACATGAACTACCTCCCCGGGGCCCAGAAGCGGGTGGAGCTCGTCTACGAGGCCCCCTTCGCCGAGATCCTCTACGACTTCCACGACCGGCTGAAAAGCGTCTCCCGCGGGTACGCCTCCATGGACTACGAGCAGGCGGGCTACCGGCCCGGGGACCTGGTGAAGGTGAACGTCCTGGTGCACGGGGAGGTGGTGGACGCCCTCACCTTCATCGCCCACCGGGAGAAGGCCTACACCATGGCCCGGGCCATCGTGGACAAGCTCGCCGAGGTCATCCCCAGGCAGCTCTTTGAGGTGCCCATCCAGGCGGCCATCGGGGGCAAGATCATCGCCCGGGCCACGGTGAAGGCCCTGAGGAAGGACGTCCTCGCCAAGTGCTACGGCGGGGACGTGACCCGGAAGAAGAAGCTTTTGGAGAAGCAGAAGGAGGGCAAGAAGCGCCTCAAGGCCATCGGCAAGGTGGAGGTTCCCCAGGAGGCCTTCCTGGCGGTGCTCTCGGCGGGTCGCGATGAGCCTAAGGGTTAGGCTCGCCCTGGTCATCGCCCTCCTCGCCTTCCTGCCCAACCTGGTCCTGGCCCTCACCCTGGGGGCCCTGGGGGAAGGCCCCTGGCCTCCCCTCCTCCTCTGGCTTCTCCTCCTCGCCCTCCTCTCGGGCCTCGCGGGCTACTTCCTGGCGAAGAGCCTCCTCAGGCCCCTGGAGGAGCTCACCCGGGCCCTGGCCTACCTCTCCTTGAAGGAGGGGCCCCTGGAGGCCCTCCGCCTCCCCACCCCCAAGGAGCCCCCTCCGGAGGAGATCGCCCTCCTCCGCGCCCGGTTCTCCGAGCTCCTCGCCCGGCTCAAGGAGCTCCTGGAGGCCCGGGAGGCCCTGTACGCCGCCCTGGCCCACGACCTCAAGACCCCCCTCCTTTCCGCCCTGCGCCTCTTGGACTACCTGGAGAGGGCGGACGATCTGGGGAAGGAGCGGCGCGTCGCCCTCCTCCGCGCCCTGAGGGAGGAGCTCGCCCGGGGCCACCGCCTGACGGAGAACCTCCTCGCCCTCGCCCGCCTCGAGGCCCGCCCCCCCCGGGGCGAGACCCTGAACCTCAGGGCCCTGGCCGAGGACCTCCTCCTCCGCTACCGGGACGAGGCGAAGAGGCGGGGGCTCCTCGTGGAGGTGGAAGGGGCGGGCCTCGCCCGGGGGGAAAGGCTCCTCGTGGAAAGGGCCCTCGCCAACCTCCTGGAAAACGCCCTCCGCCACGCCAAAAGCCGCGTCCGGCTCCGGGTGGGGGAAGGCGTGCTCCTCGTGGAGGACGACGGCGCAGGCCTTCCCCTGCCCCTGGAAGCCCTCGCCCGCCCCTTCCTCCAGGGGGAGGGCAGGAGGGGAAGCGCGGGCCTGGGCCTCTACACCGCCAAGCGGGTGGCCGAGGCCCACGGAGGCAGGCTCTTCCCCTGCGAGGGCCCCCTGGGAGGGGCCTGCCTGGGCCTGGAACTCCCCAAGGGGGCCTAAGGCCACCCCATGCGGGCTTGGGAAAAGCCTGGGCGGGGAACGAACGCTTAGCCCATCACCGGGGGGATCTGCCGCACCCAGAGGATGTAGGAGAGGTGCTCCAGGTAGCGCAAGGGCACCTCGGAGAGGGGCCGGTCCACCTCTATGCTCATCATCGCCTCCCCGCCCCGCTTCTTCCGGCTCACGGTGAGGTAGGCGATGTTCACCTCGTCGTCGGCGAGGATGCGGGCCACCCGGGCCACCACCCCGGGCGTGTCCACGTTCTTGATCACCAGGGTGGGGGCGCTCCCCGTGATGCGCACCTCAAAGCCGTCCACGTCAAAGACGCGCACAAGACCCCCCCCGAGGGAGCTGCCCGTGACCGCGAGGCGCTCCTTCTCCCCCTCGAGGACCATCCGCACCGTGTTGGGGTGGACGTCCCCGAGCTCCACCTCCTTGAAGACCACCTCCACCCCCTCCCGCTCCGCCAGGGAAAGGCTCTCCTTGAGCCTCTCGTCGTCGGGCGTGAGGCCCAAGACCCCCGCGGCCAAGGCCAGGTGGGTGCCGTGCCCCTTCCCCGTCTTGGCGAAGGAGCCGTGGAGGCCGAACTCCACCCTTTTGGGCTTCTCCCCGAGGAGGTGGCGGGCGAGGAGGGCGAGGCGGCAGGCCCCCGCCGTGTGGCTGGAGGAAGGCCCCACCATCACGGGACCGATCATGTCCAAAAGGCCCATGCTGATAGAATACGCCCATGCGGAGCTTCTGGCCCCTTTTGCTCCTCCTCGCCCTGGGGGTAGGCCTCGGCCAGCGCCTCGTCCTGCCGGAGGGGGCCGTGGCGGGGGGGCCCCTCACCCTCTCGGGAGAAGGGCTTCCCGACGGGCGCTACCCCCTAGCCCTGGAAGGCCCCGGGGGCACCCGGGTGGAGGAGGTGGAGGTCCAGGGAGGGAGGTTCGCCCTCCCCCTCACCCTCGAGGCCCCCGGGGAGTACCGGGTGCGGCTCAACCTGCCCTCGGGCGCCCTGGAGGGGCGCTTCCTCCTCCTCGCCCCCACGCCGCCCGAGCTCACCCCCGAGGGGCTCAAGCTCCCCTGGGGGCTCCTCCCCCTCCCCCAGGGCCCCTGGGTGGGCCCCCTGGTGGAGGGGGAGCGGGTCTACGTGGCCCAAGGGCTCCTCGTGGTGGAGGCGGGCCTTAAAGAGGAGGCGGTCCGCTACCACTTCGCCCCCGCAAAGGTCCTCGCCCTCCGCCCGGGCCCCGAGGCCCTCCTGGAGGGGGAGCGGGTCCTGCCCATCCCCTTCCCTCCCGTCCCCTTCCAGGGCAAGGAGGAGGACCTTAAGGCCCTCAGGCCCCTCCTCCTGGCCCTGAACCCCCCCAGGCCCTGGCCCTACTTCGCCTACTGGGCCCTTCCCCCGGAGACCCTGAGCGAGGAGGACCTCGCCGCCTACGGCCAGGACCTCCGGGCCCGGGGCCACCGGCCCGAGCTTCCCTTCGGCCAGGAGGGCGTCCTGCGGATGGCGGAGGCGGCCCGCGCCCTCCTCGGCGAGGACCCCGCCCGGGCCAAGGCCCTGACCCTCGCCCTCCTGCGCTACACCCCCCTCTTCCCCGGCTCCGAGGCCTTCTTCCGGGAGATGGCCGAGGCCCTCGAGGCCCAAGGGGAGGTGGCCACCGCCCTCCGCCTGCGCGAGGCCCTGGCCCTTTCCGCCCCCTGGAGGCCGCCGGACCTCGGCTTCCTCGCCCCCGCCTTCTTTGTCCTGGGGACGGCGTACCTCGCCCTTTTCCTCTACCTCTTCCTCTTCTACCTGCCCGCCCAGCTCAAGGACCTGAGGCCCATCGGCGGCTACCTGGGCGGGTTCTTCCGCCACCCCCTCCTGCGCCTGCGCCACCTCCACCTGGCCTACGCTGGCCTTGGGGAAAGGCTCCTCGCCCTCCTCCTCTTCCTCGCCACCCTCGCCGCCCTCCTCCTCTACGGCCTGGACGCCAAGGCCCGGGCCGCCCTCTGGGCCCCGCCCCTGGACCAGGGGACCCTCTTCACCCCGGCGGCCCAGGAGTGGGCCCGGTCCCTGCCCCCCACCCCCGGGGCCAAGGCCCTCCAGGGGTACACCCTCCTCCGGGACAACCCCACCCAGGCCCGGGCCCTGCTCAGGGAAGGGGCGCCCCTGCCCTTCGCCCTCGCCCTCTTGGGGGAGAAGGAGCTCGTCCTGGCCTACGAGAAGGCCCCCTGGTCCGGCCCGGTGCGAAGCCTCCTCGGCCTCGGCGCCGACCCCTGGGGACCAAGGGAGCCCGCCCCCACCCTCCGCACCCTCTACACCCTCCTCCTCGAGGCGGAGGCGCGCCGCCTGGCCGAGGACCCCTGGCGCGGCTTCTCCCAACTCCCCCTCCCCCTTCCCGAGGGGTACCGGGCCTGGGCCTTCGCCGCCCTCCTCCTCCTCGCCCTCTACCACCTCCTCACCTTCTTCCTCCCCAGAAGGCAAGGCCAGCCCTCCCCCGCCTACGCCCTCTTCCTCCGCCTCCTCCTCCCGGGAAGCCTCGGCCTCGGCGGAGGGCTTGGGGTGGTCCTTTTGCTTCTCGCCGCCTACGGCCTCTGGGCCCTCCTCCAGGGCTCAAGCTACCTCTACCTCGCCGCGGCCTACGGCCTCCACCTCCTCCTCGTGTTAAGCTCAAGGGCCTGGAGGCGCGCATGATCCTGCCCCCCATCCCCACCCCCTTTGACCGGGAAGGAAGGCTGGATGAAGAGGCCTTCCGGGAGCTGGCCCAGGCCTTGGAACCCCTGGTGGACGGCCTCCTCGTCTACGGCTCCAACGGGGAAGGGGTCCACCTCACCCCCGAGGAAAGGGCCCGGGGCCTCCGGGCCCTTAGGCCCAGGAAGCCCTTCCTCGTGGGCCTCATGGAGGAGACCCTGCCCCAGGCGGAAGGGGCCCTCTTGGAGGCCAAGGCGGCGGGGGCCATGGCCCTCCTCGCCACCCCGCCCCGCTACTACCACGGAAGCCTTGGGGCGGGGCTTCTCCGCTACTACGAGGCCCTGGCGGAGAAGATGCCCCTCTTCCTCTACCACGTGCCCCAGAACACCAAGGTGGACCTGCCCCTCGAGGCGGTGGAGGCCCTGGCCCCGCACCCGAACGTCCTCGGCATCAAGGACTCCAGCGGCGACCTCAGCCGGATCGCCTTCTACCAGGCCCGCCTCCAGGAGTTCCGGGTCTACACCGGCCACGCCCCCACCTTCCTCGGCGCCCTGGCCCTGGGGGCGGAAGGGGGGATTCTGGCCGCGGCGAACCTCGCCCCCAGGGCCTACCGGGCCCTTCTGGACCACTTCCGGGAAGGAAGGCTCGCCGAGGCCCAGGAGCTCCAGAAGAAGCTCTTCCCCCTGGGAGACCTCCTCGCCAAGGGCGGGGTGCCCCTCCTGAAGCAGGCCCTTAGGCACCTGGGCCTCCCCGCGGGCTACCCCAGGCCCCCCTACCCGGCGGAAAGCCCCCTTTGGGAGAGGTTCCTCCCCGTCCTGGAGGGCCTAAAGGAGGAGGGATGGGTCCTCTAGCGCGAAGGCTTGGGCTTCTCCTCCTCGGCCTTCTGGCCCTCGCCGCCTGCGCCCCAAGGCCCCTTCCGCCCGAGGCCCGTTACCTCGGGGCGGAGATCCGGGGCCTAGAGCTTTCCCCCGAGCCCGCCCTGCTCCTCGCCGTGCGGGTCGCCTTCAAGAACCCCAACCCCTTTCCCCTTCCCCTCGCCACCTTCGGGACGCGGCTTCGGGTGGGGGAGGTGAGGGTGCCCCTGGACCTCACCCTCCCCCCCGGGGAAACCGAGGCCTCCCTTCCCGTGCGCCTCACCCCGAAGGAGGCCCTGGCCACCGCCCGGGCCCTCCTCTCCCGGGAAGGGGCGGAGGTGGCCCTGGAGGGCCGAACCTTGAGCCAAGACCTCACCTTCTTCAAGGCCCGCCTCGCCTTCCCCCTGGAGCCCCTTAGGGTGCGCCGGGCCGGGGTCAACCTCTTCCTGGAAAACCCCAACCCCCTCCCCCTTCGGGCGGAGGGCACCCTGGTCCTTCTGGGCCAGCGCCTCCTGGTGCGGGCGGACCTCCCGGCGAAGGGGGAGGCGAGGGTGCAGGTGGTGGGCCTGAGGCCCGGGCTTGAGCGGGGGAGGGGGCGGCTGGAGCTTCGCCTCGAGGTCCCCGGCTTCCTCAGCCAGACCCTGGTCCTGGACCTCTAGAGGCGGAAGGCCAGGGGGAGGAGGGCCCCCAGGGTGGTGCGCACCTCCTCCTCGGGCCCGTGGAGGACCACCTCCACCTCCGGCCCCCCGAACTCCATGAGGACCTGCCGGCACCCCCCGCAAGGGGGGATGGGCCCCTTGGGGCTATACACGTGCACCCGCTCCAGGCGGCGCTTCCCCGCGAGGACCATGGCCGCCACGGCGTTCCTTTCGGCGCACTGGGAGAGGGGGAAGGAGGCGTTTTCCACGTTGACCCCGAGGAACACCTCCCCTTCCGCCTCCACCAGGGCCACCACGGGGAAGCCCGAGTAGGGGGCGTAGGCCCGCCCCACGTGGGCCTTCAACACCTCCTTAACCGCCTTGGCGTTCACGCTCCACCACCCGTTCCACCCGGATCCGCTCCAGGCGCCTCTGGTCGGCGCTTTCCACCACGAAGCGGAAGCCCTGCCACTCCAGGCTCTCCCCCACGCTGGGGATCCGCCCGAAGAGGGCGTAGAGGAAGCCGGAGAGGGTGTCGTACTCCCCCTCGGGGAGCTCCACCCCCAAGGCCTCGGAGACCTCGTCTATGGGGGTTTGGGCCTGGATGGAGTAGGCGCCGTCGGGGAGAAGCCGGATGGGGTGCTCCTCGGGCTCGTCGCTTTCGTCGTAGATCTCCCCCACGATCTCCTCTATCACGTCCTCGAGGGTTACGAGGCCCGCCGTGCCCCCGAACTCGTCCACCACGATGGCCATGTGCACCTTGCGGCGCCTGAGCTCCTTGAGAAGGCTCCAGGCGTCCATGTTCTCGGGGACGAAGTAGGGAGGGTGGGCGATGGAGGCCACCTTGAAGGCCTTGAGGTCCTCCTCGCAGTAGTAGGTGAGGAGGTCCTGGACGTAGGCCACCCCCACGATGTGGTCCACGCTCTCCCGGTAGACGGGCACCCGGCTGTAGCGGTGCTCCCGGTAGAGGGCGAGGAGGTCCTCCAGGGTGGCCTCGTCCTCTATGGCCACCATCTCCACCCTCGGGGTCATGATCTCCCGCACCGGGGTCTCCTCCAGCTCCAGGATGGAGTGGATCATCTCCTCCTCCTGGGGCTCAATGGCCCCGGACTCCTCGGCCCCCGCCAGGATGAGCTTAAGCTCCTCCTCGGAGACCAAAGGGGTGCCCCGGGGCTCCAGGCCGAGGAGGCGGAGAAGCCCCCCGGAGACGAGGCTGAAGAAGCGCCCGAGGGGGTAGAAGAGGACGGAGAGGCCGTAAATGGGCCAAGCGGCCAGCCGGGCGATGGCCTCCGCGTGGTGGACGGCGAGGGCCTTGGGGGTGATCTCGCCGAAGAAGAGGATGAGGAAGGTCATCGCCCCCGTGGCCACCCCCACGCCCGCGGAGCCGAAGGCCCGGGTGGCGAGCTCCGTGACCAAGGCGGTGGCGGCGATGTTCACCAGGTTGTTGCCCACGAGGATGGTGGTGAGGAAGCGGGTGATGTCCTTGGAAAGGAGGCGGAAGGGGCCGTTTTTGCTTTCGGCGAGCTCCCTCAGCTTCCACGGGTAGAGGGTGGTGATGGCCGTCTCGCTTGCGGAGAAGAAGGCGGAGAGGGCGAAGAGGAGGACGAGGACCCAAAGCCACGGGTTTTCCGGGGAAGCCGCCTCGCTTTGCGCCAAAGCCGGGGTACCGAGGGCCAAGAGAAGAAGCCACCGACTCGGAGGACGATCCATACGCCTTCCGCCATTCTACACCAGGCCCGCCGCCACGTACCCCAAAGGGTTTCCCGCGGCCCTCGCCCGGGCATCCCCCGGGGCGAAACCCAGGCGCGCACAAGGCGGGCAGAGGTTGTCTTGACTAAATAGTTGACTTGACTTAACCTTTTCCCGGTATGAACGGACCACCGCCCCCCCTGGTCCAGGAGCTGGCGGCGTTGGGGTACGCCTTGACCCACGCCCTCTACACCGAGGCCAAGGAGCTCCTCGTCAAGGAGGGCCTCTCCCCGAGAAAGGCCCACCTCCTCGGCCTCCTGGCCAAGGGGGTGGACCTCCCCTCCCAGCTCGCCGAGCTCCTCGAGGTCCACCCCTCCCAGGTCTCCCACCTCCTCGCCGCCTTGGAGGAGGAGGGCCTGGTAAAGCGGAGCCCCGACCCCCAGGACCGCCGCAAGGTGAAGCTCTTCCTCACGCCCAAAGGGCGGGAGGCGGCGGCCCGGACCGAGGCGCTTTGGCTCGCCGTCTTCGGCCGGAGGCTTGCCCGCCTCTCCCCGGAGGAGCAGGCCGCCTTCCTCCGGATCCTGCGCAAGCTCACGGAGGTGGAGGATGCGTAGGCTTCTCCTCCTTCCCCTCCTCGCCCTCCCCGCCCTGGCCCAGTCCGCCCTAAGCCCACTCAAGGACCACCCCCTCCTCAAGCAGGCGGAGGCCTACCTCCTCGCCGCCCGCAAGTCCCTCGAGGCCCAGGCCGCCCCCCTCGCCCTGAACGTCCAGGGGAACTACCTCCGCTACGGCTACACCTGCGAGCCGGAGGCGGTCTGCGCAAGCCTCCCCGAGGCGGCCCAGAGCCTCACCCTCGCCCTCGTCCTCACCCCCTTCCCCTTCGGGGAGGTGGCGGACGGGGTGGAGCGGGCCCAAATCGCCCTCAGGCGGGCCGAGCTCGCCTACCGCAAGACCCGGGCAGGCCTCGAGGCCCAGGCGGTGGCCGCCTACGGCCGCTACCAGGAGGCGAGGCTCGGCGTGCGGATCGCCGAAAAGGGCCTGGAGCTGGCGCAAAAGGCCCTGGAGGCCGCCAGGAAGCGCCAGGCGAACCCCAAGGAGCTCAGGGAGGCGGAGCTCGCCCTGGAGGAGGCGCAAAACCGCCTGGAGGAGGCGCAGAGGGGCCTCGCCCTCGCCCTGGAGGCGGCCCGGGACCTGGTGGACCCGGAAGCCCCCCTCCCCCCCATCCCCGAACCCAAGGGGACGACCCCCTTGAGCCTGGAGGAGGCCCGCCTGAACCTCCTGGAGGCCCAGATCGCCTTGGAAGCGGCGCAAAGGAACCTCCTCCCCACCCTCCAGGGGAGCTACACCCGCTACCCCAGCGGCAACGACACCCTAAGCCTCTCCCTCTCCAGCAAGACCCTTCAGCCCACCCTGGCCTACACCCGCCAGAACCCGGCCCAGGCGGCCACCGCCCTGCCCGGGGGCGGCCGCTACCGGGCCACGGAGGAGCTTCGGCTAAGCCTCTCCCTCACCCTCTCCCCCGGCCTCTTCGCCGCCCTGGAGGCCGCCCAGGCCCAGGTCCGGGGGGCGGAGGAGGCCTTCCTCGCCGCCTCCCGCCAGGCCCGCCTGCAGGAGGAAAGCCTCAAGGCGGGCCTTTTGGGCGCCCGGTCCGCCCTGGCCCTGGCGCAAAGCCGCAAGGCCTCCGCGGAGAAGGCCCTGGAGGAGGCAGAAAAGCGCCTCGCCCTGGGGCTGGAAAGCCCCCTCGGGGTCCTGCAGGCCGAGCTCAACCTGCTCCAGGCGGAGCTCGGCCTCCTCCAGGCGGAAAACGACCTTAGGAACCGGCTTATGGAGCTTTACCAGTTTTACGGAGAGCTTTTGGAGGTGAACCCGTGAAGAAGCCCCTCTTCGCCCTCGCCCTTGGCCTCACGGCCCTGGGGCTCGCCCAGCCCCTGCCGGAGGCCCTCAAGAAGGCCCAGGAAGCGCCCGCCGTGGTGAACGCCCGGCTCGAGGTCCAGGCCAAGGCCCGGGACCTGGACCGCACCCTGAAGGACCCCTTGCGCACCGCCTTGGACGAGCTCCAGGCCCGCCAGGCCCTGGAGCTCGCCGAGGCCAGGCTCCGCCGCGCCCTGGCCCAGGCGGAAAATGAGATCGTCGCCGCCTACACCCAGGTCGTGGAGGCGAGGCTCCAGGTCCGGGTCCTGGAGAAGGCCCTGGAGGTGGCGGAACTCTCCCTCAAGGCCACGGAGGTCCGGGTGAAAGGCGGCGGGGCCACCAGCCTGGACCTCCTCGAGGCCCAGAACCGGGCCCAGGAAGCCCGGAAGAACCTGGACCAGGCCCAAAGGGCCCTGGAGAGCGCCCAGGCCCAGCTCGCCAACCTCGTGGGCCCCTGGGAGCCCGAGCCCGTGGCGGACCTCCCCGGGCTTCCCGAGGCCGGGCTCGTGGAAGCCCTCCTGGAGGAGAACGCCGACCTCCTCCAGCTCCGCCACTCCCTCGCCCTCCTCAAGGCCCAGCGGGCCCTATTGGACGAGAGCTTCGCCGCCCGCAAGGACATTGACGCCCTGGAGGACCAGATCGCCGCCCTCGCGACCCAGCTGGACGGCGCCGCCTCCTCCCTCCGGGTGGGCCTGGAGGCCCGCTTCCGCGGGCTTCCTCCCCTCCTCGAGGGGGTGCGCCGGGCGGAGGAGGCCCTGGAGGCGGCGAAGAAGCGGTACGAGGCGGAAAGGGCGCGCTTCGCGGCGGGGCTCGCAAGCCGCCTCGCCCTCCTCCAGCAGGAGCTCAACCTCCTGCAGGCGGAGCTCGCCCTGGAGCAGGCCAAGCACGCCTACCTCAAGGCCTACTACGGCCTCCTCGCCACGAGGTGAGCCATGAAGCGCCTCCTCGTCTTCCTCCCCCTCCTCCTCCTCGCCTGCGCCCCCAAGCCGGAGGCGGAGGCCCCCCAAACCACCGCCCCCCTCCGCGTCCAGGTGCGGACCCTCAAGGCCGAGCCCGGCCTCCTCACCCGGGAGGCCCGGGCCTCGGCGAACGTGGTGGCCGAGAAGGAGAGCCTGGTGGCGGCGGGAGCCTCGGGCCGGGTGGTCCGGACCCTCCCCGCGGGCACCCGGGTGCGGGCCGGGGAGGGGGTGGTCTTCCTGGACCCCGCCCCCTTCCAGGAGGCCCTGGCCCAGGCCAAGCTCGCCCTGCGCCAGGCCGAGGAGAACCTGGCCCGGGCCGAGGCCCAGACGGAGGGGAACCGGAAGGCCCTAGAAGCCCAGCTCGCCGCCGCCGAGGCTCAGCTCGCCGCGGCCAAGCGCCGCTACGAGGAGGGGAAGGCCCTCCTCGCCCTGGGCGCCCTGGCCCCCCTTGAGCTCAAGGGCCTCGAGGCCCAGTACCTCCAGGCGCAAAGCGCCTACGAGAACGCCAAGGAGGCCCTGGCCCGCCTGGAAAGGGAGGACGACCTCCGCCTCCTCAGGCTCCAGGTGGAGGCCGCCCGCCTGCAGGTGCAGCAGGCGGAGCGGAACCTCAAGGAGAGCGTGGTCCGGGCCCCCTTCGCCGGGGAGGTGGTGGAGGTCTACGTGAAGGAAGGGGAGTTCACCGGGGCGGGGAGCCGGGCCTTCCGCCTGGCCACCACCGACCGCCTCCTGGTCAAGGTCTACCTCCCCCCCGAGCGGGCGGCCGCCCTCACGGAGGACACGGCCTTCCGCGTGCGCCAAAACGGCAAGGAGGTGGAGGCCCGCCTCCAGGCGAAAAGCGACCTCCCCGGGCAGAACCGCCTGGTGGAGGTGACCCTGAGGCCCACAGGCCCCCTCCTCCCCGGGGCGGCGGAGGTGCGCTACCCCGAGGTCCTGGCCGAGGGCCTCCTGCTTCCTGCGGGGGCGGTGCGGACCGAGGACGGCGAGGCCTTCGTCTACGTGGTGGAGGAGGGCCGGGCGCGGAAGCGGCCCGTCCGGCTCCTCGCCCAGGAGGGAGGCCGGGCCGCCGTGGCGGGCCTCGAGGCGGGGGAGGCGGTGGTCTACCCGGTGCCCGAGGGGCTGGAAGACGGCGACCTCGTGGAGGTGGTGCCGTGAGGGAAAACCCCCTGGTGGCCTTCTTCGTGGAGCGCTTCGTCTTCGCCACCTCCATCTTCGTGGGCATGGTCCTGGTGGGGCTCCTTCTGGGCCTCGGGCTTGGGGTGGAGCTCCTTCCCCGGTTCAGCGTCCCCGTCATCGCCATCTCCACCAGCTACCCCGGGGCCGGGCCCGAGGAGGTGGCGGAGCAGGTCTCCAAGCCCCTGGAGGACGCCCTCTCCACCCTCACGGGGGTGGACGTCATCGGCTCCAGCTCCACGGAGGGGTTCAGCCTGGTCTTCGTCCAGTTCAAGCAAGGGGTGGACGTGGACCAGGGAGCGGTGGAGGCGAGCCAGAAGGTGGCCGCCATCCGGAGCACCCTCCCCAAGGACGCCTCCGCCCCCGTGGTGCAGAAGTTTGACCCCTCGGCGAGCCCCATCCTCTACCTGGCCCTCGAGGCCCCGGGGGAGGACCTCGCCGAGGTCCTCCGCTACGCGGAGAGGACCCTCAAGCCCCGCCTCCAGCTGGTCTCCGGCGTGGCCGACATCCGGCTCACGGGCGCCCCCAAGACGGCCATCAAGGTCTACCTGGACCCCGACCGGCTCCAGGCCCTGGGGATCCCTCCCCTCCAGGTGGTCCAGGCCCTCTCCGCCTCGGCCCTCAACCTCCCCTTGGGGGCCCTCACGGAGGAGGAGCGGCGCCTGGTCTACACCCTACGCGCCACCCCCCGCACCGCCTCGGAGGTGGCCGAGGTCCTGGTGGACCCGGGCCGGGGCATCCGGGTGCGGGACGTGGCCCGGGTGGAGGAGGCCCGGGAGGCCCCCACCACCCTGAACCGGGTGAACGGCCGCCCCGCCGTGGTCCTGGCCGTGGTCAAGACGCCGGACGCCAACGCCGTGGCCGTGGCCCAGGAGGTGAGGCGGGCCCTGGAGGAGACCTCCCTCCCCCCCGGGTACCGGGCGGAGGTCGCCCTGGACACCACCCGCTTCATCCAGGCCGCGGTGGAGGACACGGTGCGGGAGGCGTTCCTGGCCGCCCTGGCCGTCTCCCTGGTGGTCCTCGTCTTCCTGGGGAAGCTCAACTCCGTCTTCTCCGTCATCCTGGCCATCCCCATCACCCTCTCCGGGGCCATCCTCCTCTTCGGCGTTTTGGGCTTCACCTACAACCTCATCAGCCTCCTCGCCCTCACCGTGGCGGTGGGCATCGTGGTGGACGACTCCATCGTGGTGGCGGAAAACATTGACCGCTACCGCCGCATGGGGCTTGGCCTCAAGGAGGCAGTACTCAAGGGGGCGAGCGAGGTGAGCGCCGCCGTGGCCGCGGCCACCCTTAGCCTCCTCGCCGTCTTCCTCCCCATAAGCTTCCTCCCGGGCCTCATCGGCCAGATCTTCCAGCAGTTCGGCCTGGGCATGGCGGCGGCCATCGGGGTGAGCTGGCTCGAGGCCCTCCTCTTCCTCACCGTCCGCCTCGCCTACTTCCCCGACCCCGACCCCCCCACCCTCAAGGAGGCCCTGCGGGCGGCCCTCCTCCTCCCCAAGGACCTCGCCTGGGCCTACCGCCGGGGCTTCCGCACCGCCTTGGGCCTCCTCCTCGGCCTCGGCGTGGCCTTCCTCCTCTACCGCCAAGGCCCCCTCCACCTCCTCCTCCTCGTCCTCTACCCGGCCCTCCTCGGCCTCGGGCGCTACCTGGGGAGGCTCCTTCTGGACCTCGCCGGGGCCCTGGCCCGGCTCCTGCACGAGGCCACGGAGGGGGGGGTGCGAAGGCTCACCGAGGGGTACGCCCGGGCCCTGGAGGCCGCCCTCGCCCGGCCCTACCTGGTCCTGGGCCTGGCGGGCCTCGCCTTCCTCTCCGTCTTCCCCATTTTGCCCCGGATCCCCTTCAACTTCACCCCCCGCGCGGACACCGGGGTGCTCACCGCCACCCTCCTCCTCCCCAAGGACACGCCCCTCTCCGTCTCCGACCGGGCGGCGCGGGCCCTAGAGGCCTACTTCCTCGCCCACCCGGCGGTGGAGCGGGTGGTGACCACCGTGGGGGCGAGCGCCACCGGGGGGGCCCAGGTGGGGGACCCCTCCCGGGTCCAGCTCCAGATCGTCCTCAAGCCCAAAGGGGAGCGGCCGGACATCTTCACCCTCACCGAGGTCTTCAACCGGGAGGGCAAGGAGGCGCTTAAGGACTTCCCCGGAGCGGACCTCCGCGTCTTAGCCCAGACCGGCCCCGAGGCGGGGGACGCGGACCTCCAGTTCTTCGTCACCGGCCCCGACCGGGAGGTGCTGGAGGCCCGGGTCCAGGCCATCGTGGACCGGATCGCGGAGAAGCCCTACGTCCTGAACGTGAAGAGCACCCTGGAGGCCACCCAGCGGGAGCGCGTCTTCGTCCCCGACCCCGCCAGGCTCTCCGGCACCGGCCTCACTCCCCAGGACGTGGCCCAGACCCTGAGGCTCTACCTCTCCGGGACCCAGGCGGCCACGGCCAGGCGGAGCGGGGAGGAGTACCCCGTGGTGGTGCAGGCCGACCCCCTCCGCTACTCCGGGGAGGGCGGCCTCCTCTCCCTCCCCGTCTACGCCCCCGCCCTCCAGGCCTTCCTGCCCTTAGGAAGCCTCGGCCGGTTTGAGGAGCGCCCCTCCCCCACCCTGATCTCCCGCCGCAACCAGGCCTACGCCGCCGGGATCAACATCAACCTCAAGCCCGAGGCCCCAGGGGCCCTCCAGGTCCAGGCGGAGCTGGAGCAGGACCTCAGGGCGGCGGGGCTCCTTGGGGACGGGGTGGAGCTCGTGGCCTCGGGGCTTGGGAGCTTCACGGAGGAGCTCGCCTCCCTCGCGCCCCTCGCCTTCGGCCTCGCCCTCGTCCTCAACTACCTCGTCATCGCCAGCCAGTTCAACGCCTGGCGCTACCCCCTCTACCTCCTCCTCCCCGTGCCCTTGGCCCTGGTGGGGGCCTTCTGGCTCACCTACTTCCTGGGCACGGGCCTGGACGTGATCAGCGTCTTGGGGGTGGTGATGCTCATCGGCCTGGTGACCAAGAACGCCATCCTCCTCCTGGACTTCGCCTCCCGCCGCATGCGGGAAAAGCCCCTCAAGGAGGCCCTGGTGGAGGCGGCCAGGCTCAGGCTGAGGCCCATCCTCATGACCACCCTCACCGTCCTCATCATCAGCCTCCCCCTCCTCCTCGGGGCCGGGGAGGGGTCGGAGTACCGCAGGCCCTTGGGCGTGGTCATCCTGGGGGGGATGCTCTCCTCCACCCTCCTCACCCTCTTCGTGGTCCCCGCCGCCTTCTTCGCGGTGGAGGGGCGCCTCGCGCGGAAGGGGGGAAAGGGGTGAGCGCGCGGCAGGTGGTCCTCGGGGTGGTCCTGGGGGCGGTGGCCCTCGCCGCCTTGGCCGCGGGGCTCGTCCTCTTCCTCTTCCGCCCCCTGAAGGCGGAGCCCGTGGCCCTGGACGCCCTAAAGGGCCTGAGGACCCGGGAGACCCCTTACGGCCTCGAGGTCCTCCCCCAGGCCCCCAAGGCCCTCCTCGCCTTCTACCCGGGGGCCCGGGTGGAGCCCTTGGCCTACGCCCCCGTCCTCGCCCCCCTCGTAGGAAATGGGTACCTGGTGGTCCTCCTCCGGGTGCCCCAGGGGATCGCCCTCCTCGGCCAGGACCGGGCCCTGGAGGCGGGTCGGGCCCACCCCGGGCTTCCCTTGGTGGTGGGAGGGCACAGCCTGGGCGGGGTGGTGGCGGCGGGGGTGGCGGCCCGGGAAGGGCTTCCCCTCGTCCTCTTCGCCGCCTACCCCGAGGAAGACCTCTCCCAGGAGGCCTTCCCCACCCTCGCCCTCTACGGCACGGAAGACGGCCTCCTCCCCCCAAAGGAGGCCCGAAGGAAGGCGGAAAGGCTTCCCCGAAACGCCCGGGTGGTCTTCGTGGAGGGGCTGAACCACGCGGGCTTCGGGGCCTACGGCCCGCAAAGGGGGGACAGGCCCGCCACACGCCCCCGGGAGGCCCTGTGGGAAGAGGTCCGGGAGGAGGTCCTCCTTTTCCTCGAGGGCCTGGGGTGGGACACACCTCCCTCCCCGAGGGCGTTACGCTAGGGGCATGGACCGGACCCACGAGCGCGTCCTACAGGCCATGGCGGAGAACCTAGGGGAAGGCCTGCCCCGGGCCATCCCCCTCCTCGCGGAGAAGGCGCCGGGCCTCCTCCTGGAGCACGGGCGGAGCTGGACCTACGCCATGCCGGAAAAGGGGGCCCTGGACGAGAAAACCCGCACCCTGATCCTCCTCGGCATTGCCCTGGCCACGGGCTCGGAGGCCTGCGTGAAGGCCATGGCCCACCGGGCCAAGCGCCTGGGCCTTTCCAAGGAGGCCCTGCTGGAGACCCTGAAGATCGCCCGGCAGGCCCAGGCCAACGCCGTCCTGGGCCACGCCGCGCCCCTTCTGGAAGTGCTATAGTGGAGATAGCCGGGGCGGGCGCCCCCCCTCGGACCGGAATCTTCCCCCAAAAGCCAGCGTCCAGGATTGCCCTTTTACCCGCATGGGGGAAGGGAAAGGAGGACCATGAAGAACAGCTTCCAAACCCTAAAGACCCTGACCACGAAAAGCGGCACCTACGGCTACTACGACCTCCAGGAGCTGGAAAGGAAGGGCGTGGCGGAGGTCTCCCGCCTCCCCTTCTCCATCCGCGTGATGCTGGAAAGCCTCCTCCGCAACGAGGACGGCTACCAGGTCACCCGAGAAGACATCGAGGCCCTGGCCCGCTGGCGGCCCGACCCCGGGGAGATCAACGTACCCCTGAAGCTTGCCCGGGTCATCCTCCAGGACTTCACCGGGGTCCCGGCGGTGGTGGACCTCGCCGCCATGCGGGACGCCATCAAGGCCAAGGGCGGCGACCCCAAGCGCATCAACCCCGTGGTGCCCGCCGACCTGGTCATTGACCACTCGGTCCAGGTGGACGCCTTCGGCACCGCCTACGCCTTCTTCTACAACGTGGAGAAGGAGTACGAGAGGAACCGGGAGCGCTACCTCCTCCTCAAGTGGGCCCAGAACGCCCTGGAGAACTTCCGGGTGGTGCCCCCGGGCACGGGCATCGTCCACCAGGTGAACATTGAGTACCTCACCAAGGTGGTGATGACCGGGAAGCGGGACGGGCTCACCCTGGCCTTCCCCGACTCCTTGGTGGGCACCGACAGCCACACCACCATGGTGAACGGCCTGGGCGTCCTGGGCTGGGGCGTGGGGGGGATTGAGGCCGAGGCGGTGATGCTGGGCCAGCCCTACTACATGCTCGCCCCCCGGGTGGTGGGCTTCAAGCTCTACGGGGAGCTCCCCGAGGGGGCCACGGCCACGGACCTGGTCCTCACCGTCACCGAGATGCTGCGCAAGCACGGGGTGGTGGGCAAGTTCGTGGAGTTCTACGGCCCCGGGGTGGCCAAGCTCTCCACCCCCGACCGGGCCACCATCGCCAACATGGCCCCCGAGTACGGGGCCACCATGGGCTTCTTCCCCGTGGACGAGGAAACCCTGAACTACCTCCGCCAGACGGGCCGCCCCGAGGAGCTCGTGGAGCTGGTGGAGGCCTACACCAAGGCGGTGGGCCTCTTCCGCACCCCGGAGGCGGAGGAGAAGGTCCAGTACTCCGAGTACCTGGAGCTGGACCTCTCCGCAGTGGAGCCCTCCCTGGCGGGCCCCAAGCGCCCCCAGGACCGGGTGCCCCTGAAGGAGGTTAAGAAGAGCTTCCTCGCCCACCTCACCAAGCCCGTGAAGGAGCGGGGCTTCGGGCTCTCCGAGGACCAGCTCCAGAGGAAGGTCCTGGTCAAGCGCCGCGACGAGGAGTTTGAGCTCACCCACGGCTCCGTGGTCATCGCCGCCATCACGAGCTGCACCAACACCTCCAACCCCTCGGTGATGCTCGGGGCGGGGCTTCTCGCCAAGAAGGCGGTGGAGGCGGGCCTGGACCGGAAGCCCTGGGTCAAGACCTCCCTCGCCCCCGGCTCCAAGGTGGTGACGGACTACCTGGAGATGAGCGGGCTCATGCCCTTCCTCGAGGCCCTGGGCTTCCACCTGGTGGGCTACGGCTGCACCACCTGCATCGGCAACTCCGGGCCCCTCCCTGAGGACATCGCCAAGGCCGTGGAGGAAGGGAACCTGGTGGTGGCCGCCGTCCTCTCCGGGAACCGCAACTTTGAGGGCCGCATCAACCCCCACGTGAAGGCCAACTACCTGGCGAGCCCCATGCTGGTGGTGGCCTACGCCCTGGCAGGCCGGATGGACATTGACTTCACCACGGAGCCCTTGGGCTTTGACCCCAACGGCAAGCCCATCTACCTCAAGGACATCTGGCCCTCCATGGAGGAGATCCGGGAGGCCATCCGGAAGACCCTGGACCCCGAGCTCTTCAAGAAGGAGTACAGCAAGGTCTTTGAAGGGGACGAGCGCTGGCAGGCCCTCCCCGCCCCCACCGGGGAGCTCTACCAGTGGGACCCGGAGAGCACCTACATCCAAAACCCGCCCTTCTTTGAGGACCTGGGCGAGCGGAAGGTGGAGGACATCCGGGGGGCGAGGGTCCTTCTCGTCCTCGGCGACTCCGTGACCACGGACCACATCTCCCCCGCAGGGGCCATCCCCGTGAAGAGCCCCGCCGGCCAGTACCTGATCAGCAAGGGGGTGAAGCCGGAGGACTTCAACTCCTACGGCTCCCGGCGCGGCAACCACGAGGTGATGATGCGGGGCACCTTCGCCAACATCCGCATCAAGAACCTCATGCTGGACGGGATTGAGGGCGGTTACGCCAAGAAGCTGCCCGAGGGGGACGTGGACTTCGTCTACAACGTCGCCATGCGCTACAAGGCCGAGGGCACACCCCTCCTCGTCATCGCCGGGAAGGAGTACGGGACCGGTTCCAGCCGCGACTGGGCCGCCAAGGGCACCTACCTCCTCGGCATCAGGGCGGTGCTCGCGGAAAGCTTTGAAAGGATCCACCGCTCCAACCTCGTGGGCATGGGCGTCCTGCCCCTGGAGTTCCTGCCGGGGGAGAACCGGGAGACCCTGGGCCTCACGGGGTACGAGGTCTACGACATCCTGGGCCTCGAGGACCTGAAGCCCAGGAAGCTCGTGGACATCGTGGCGAGGCGGGAGGACGGGAGCGAGGTCCGCTTCCAGGCCATCGCCCGCCTGGACACCCCCGTGGAGGTGGACTACTACAAGAACGGGGGCATCCTCCAGACCGTGCTCCTCAACATGCTGAAGGAGGCCAAGGCCACGGAGTAAGCCCACGCGAGGGAAAACGCCCCGGGCCTAAAGCCCGGGGCGTTTTGGTGCCGGGGACGGGACTCGAACCCGTACGGGGGCTACCCCCCAGCGGATTTTAAGTCCGCAGCGTCTACCGTTCCGCCACCCCGGCGGGCCCTTTTCATCCTAAGGAGCCGCGCGGGGGTTGCGCAACACGGGACGCCCGAACCGAGGCCGCGGGGAGGCCCTTTTCCAGCGGTGGAGGGCTCATCCTTCGCCCGAATGCCCCAAGGAAGCCCCCTAGGGACCTTTTGTGCCGGGGCCCCCATGCTGGCTTGGGCCAGCATTGGGGTGGCCTCAACGGGGAAGCCCCTCCCTGCCCAGGCGCAGGGTGAGGTCCGCCCCCAAGGCCGCCTCCCCGGAGACGCGGTAGGGGACGCCGAGGGCCTCGCCCAAGGCCTGGGCGAGGCGGCCCGGGCCGTTTTCCAGCACCTCCGTGCGCCCGGGGGCCAGGGCGAGCTCCCGCAGGCTCACCGAGAGGCCCAAGGCCTTAAGCCGCTCCGCCGCCTCCTGGGCCAGGGCCTCCTGGCCGGGCCCGAAGAGGACCACGGCCCGCTTCCCCGCCAAGGCCTCGCCCCAGGCCTCCCGGTCCTCAAAGTAGACCGCCCGAAGCCGGGCCCAGGCCGCCTCGTCCACCGCCCAGCCCCCGGCGAACCGCCCGGGAAGGAGGAGGCTCACGAAGGCGGGCCTGCGGAGGAGGAAGCCGAGCAAGGCCCCCTTCTCCCCCCGGGTGAGGTCGGTGGCCACGTAGGGCTCCACCGCCGCCACCGCCCGGGGGAGGCGGAGGAGGCCCGGCAGAGAGAAAAGCTGGTCCTTCAGGGCGTGGAAGAAGGCCTGCTGGCGCTGGATGCGGCCGATGTCCCCCAGGGCGTCCTTGCGGAAGCGGAGGTAGCCCTCCGCCTGCGCGCCGCTAAGCACCTGGCAACCGGGCTCCAGGTCTATAACAAGCCCCGCCGCCTGGTCCTGGTAGCGCATGGGCTTCTCCACGCAGACCCGCACCCCCCCTAGGGCGTCCACGCCCCGGCGGAGGGCCTCGAGGCTCACCACCACGTAGCGGTCGGGGCGCACCCCCGTGATCCGGGCCACGGCCTCCTTCATGAGCTCCGGCCCCCCCAAGGGGCTTGCGGCGTTCACCTTGTGCCAGCCGTGGCCGGGAAGCAGGACCCAGACGTCCCGGGGCACGGAGAGGACCACCACCCGGTTCGCCCCGGGGTCCAGGCGCACGAGGAGGATGGTGTCGGCGAGGCCCCGGAAGCGCTCCGGGGCCCTCTTGTGGTAGCCCACGTACTCGGGGCTCGAGCCGTAGACCAAAAGGGTGAAGGGCTCCTTCAGGGCGAAGGGGTTAGGGACCGCCCCGTGCCGGAAGAGGGGGCCCAAAAGGGGAAAGACCCAAACCCCCACGAGGAGGGCGAGGACCGGGAAAAGGAGGGCCAGCCGCCGCACGAAGCCCTAGTGTAGCCCCCTTTGGGTGAGGCGGATTAGGGGAAGCAGTAGGTGGTGTCCGTCATCGCCCGGTCGGCCCGGACCAGGCCGAAGCCGTATTCCGGGTCCCAACCGGAAGGCCCTAGGTCCTCGGCGGTGTTGATGAGGCATTGGTAGACCTGGTCCGGGCTAGGCCACGCCTTCCGCTCGCTGGCGTACTTGCTCATGTAGAGGGCCACCACCCCGGCCACGATGGGGCTAGCCAAAGAGGTGCCGCTCACAAAGCGATAGTTGCCTGAAGGGCCTGCCGCCAAAACCTCCACCCCTGGAGCCATTAGGTCAAGCTCGGGGCCATAGGCCGAAAAATTCGCCCGCCTTTTAAGGAGATCTACCGCACCCACAGCGAGAGTGTTGGGGCTGCTGGCAGGGAACATAACCGGTCCCCCATTCCCGGTCTCGTAGTTTCCCGCCGCAGCTACAATAACCCTCCCCTCGTTCCGAGCCCGGGCCAGCTCCTCATCCAGAACCTCGTCATAGTCGTTACCCCCCAGCGAAATGTTGATGACCTGGGCCCCCAGTTGGCGGGCTAACCGAACCCCCTTGAAAAGGGTTTCATACGTGGCTCCACCACCCCGGTAGAAAACCTTGATTGGAACAACGTATCCACCCCAGGTAGTTCCTGCTATTCCCTTAGAGTTGTTGGTATCCGCCCCCAAGACCGAGGCCACCTCTAAACCATGCCCCCAATTGTTGGGAGCCGAGTCGTCCGTGGGATTGGCATCTCCGTCAGCCACGTCCAGGTTAACCCCGGCGGGGAGGTACTTGCTGGCCTGAAAGTCCTCGTGGGCAAGAACTCCCGTGTCTAGCACGGCCACAAGGGGCGGGCATCCCCTGCCTGTGCTGAAGTCCCAAGCGCTTTCTAAGCGCACCAACCGATTCAAGTAGGCGCTTTGATCGGGGTAATAGAGGTCATTCGGAGCCCGCAAAGGCCGGTAAACGTAGTTGGGCTGGACATACTGAGCACCCGCCCGCAAAAGAGCTTCCGCTCGGACTTTCTCCTCCCCATGGGGAACCTTCACCTTGATTACGTCCAGGGCGAGCTGGGCCTGGGGCTCTACTCCTGAGGCCCGCAAGCTCTGAAGGGAAAGACCTGGTTTGGGCACTACAATGAGTTCTCCCGGAACGAACTCCCCTTTAAAGCTTCCCAAACCGTGCAGCTTAGAAGGAGCATCCAGGCTCTGCACCCGCAGGGGACCTACCGGGCACTCGGCGGGGTTCACGGGCGGCGGTGGGGTCTGGGGACAGGCCGTGAGGAGGAGGGCCGTGGAGAGGAAAAGGGCCCCAAAGAGCAGGCGCTTCATGGCCTCCACTATACGCCGCACCCCCAGGCCCCGGCTTAAGCCTGGCCTAAGGTTTCCTCCACCCGGCGGGCGAGCTTCTCCAGGAAGCCGAAGAACATGGGCCCGTAGTGGGCGAGCTCGTCCCCGTCCGTGGCGGCCACGGGGAAGTCCCAGCCCCGTTCCCGGGCCAGGGCCCTCGCCTTCTCCAGGGGGTTTTTGCCCCAGGGCTTGGGCTCGTAGAGGAAGAGGTCCGGGGCCCTCCGCCTCACCTCCTCCAGGTCCGGCGCGAAGTAGGCCTGGGGCACGTCCAGGAAGATGGGCTTGAGGCCCATGTGCAGGAGGGCCTGGGCGATGTAGCTCCCCCGGCCCACGGTGATGGGCCCGCCCAGGTCCATCTCAAAGTAGACCCTGAGGTCAAAGCGGCCCCTCAGGGCGGCGTAGCGGCCCGAAAGCTCGTGGGCCAAGGCCACGGCCCTTTCCTCCAGGTCCAGGAGGTGGCCCAGGGTGGAGAGGTTCTCCAGGATGCCGTAGGGGCTCGTGGGGAGGGGCACGGCGTAGACGGGAAAGCCCTCCTCCTTGAGCCTAAGGGCCTGCTCCCGCTGGACCCCGGTGGAAAGGAGGACGAGGTCAGGCTTTAGGCTCCTCAGGAGCTCCAGGCGGGTCTTGGTGTAGGAGGCCACCACGGGGAGGGCGAGGACGGGGGCCGGGCGGTGGCAGAAGGCGCTCCGGCCCACGAGCCTCTCCCCAAGCCCCAGGGCGAAGAGGGCGTCGGTGAGGTTCGGGGCCAGGGAGACGATGCGCGAGAAGCGGTCGGGAAGCTCCAGGGGACCTAAGAGTTCGTGGAAGAGCCTCATCGCCTGAGGTCCAGGGAGCGGGCGTGGCCCTCGAGGCCCTCCGCCCGGGCCAAAAGCGCCCCCTTCTTGGCGAGCTCCCGGGCCGCGCCCTCGGAAAGGCCCACCACCGGGATCACCTTCAGGAAGTCCCGCACCGCCAACCCCCCCTGGAAGCGGGCCGTCCCCGAGGTGGGCATGACGTGGCTGGGCCCGGCGATGTAGTCGCCCAAGGCCTCGGGGCTCCCCTCCCCCAGGAAGACCCCCCCGGCGTTCTGCACCTTCTCCAGCCAGGGAAGGGGGTCCGAGAGGGCGAGGGAGAGGTGCTCGGGGGCGTAGAGGTTGGCGAGGGCGAAGGCCTCCTCCAGGTCCTTGGTGAGGACGAGCCCGCCCTTCTCCAGGGCCTGACGGGCCACCTCGGCCCGGGGGAGGTCCTGGAGCTGCCAGGAAAGCTCGGCCTCCACCCGTTCCAACAGGGCCCGGTCCGGGGAGAGGAGCCAGGGCTCGGAGTCGGGGCCGTGCTCCGCCTGGGCCAGGAGGTCGGCGGCGAGGAGCCTGGGGGAGGCGGAGCCGTCGGCGATGATCATGGTCTCCGTGGGGCCGGCGAGGCCGTCAATGCCCACGGTGCCGTAGACGAGCCTCTTCGCCGCCACCACGTAGCGGTTCCCCGGCCCCACGATCTTGTCCACCCGGGGGACGCGCCCCGTGCCGTAGGCCAAGGCGGCGATGGCCTGGGCCCCGCCCATGGCGAAGAGGCGGTCGGCCCCCGCCACCCAGGCGGCGGCCAGGACCCCGGGGTGGACCTTGGGGGGGCTCGCCACGATCACCTCCCGCACCCCCGCCACCTTGGCCGGGACCACGGTCATGAGGAGGGTGGAGAGGAGGGGGGCGCTTCCCCCGGGGACGTAGACCCCCACCCGCTCCAGGGGGCGGACGAGCTGGGCCAGCACCCCGCCCCCCTCGGCCCGGAGGAAGCCGCCCCGGGCCTCCTCCCGGTAGAAGGCCTCTATGCGCTCCCGGGCCGTCTCCAGGGCGTCCCTGAGGTCCTCGTCCAAGTCCTCGTAGGCCTCCCGCCAGGCCCGCTTGGGGACCTCCTCCACCGGGTAGCCGTCCAGGTCCCGGCTGAACCGGTCCAGGGCCTCGTCCCCTTCCTCCCGGACCGCCTCCAGGATGCCCCGCACGATCTCCTCCACCGTGGGGTCAAAGGAGAGGCCCCGGCGGGCGAAGCGGGCCCGCACCTCCTCGGCAGCGTAGATCATGCCCCCACTATACCAATACCGGCGCGGGAAACGGCTTCAGGGGCCTTCCGCCTCCAGGAGGACCGCCTCAAAGACGTGCCGGCCCACCTGCTGGGCCACGCGCACCAGGCGCCCTTCCTCCACCTGGACCAGGGAAAGGCCGGGGCGCAGGCGGTACTGCCGCCGCGCCCTCCCCTCCACCTCCACGTCGGGGAGGCGCTCCACGTAGACCCGGCCCCCGGGCATGGGGAAGCGGACCACCTCCCCGGGCTCGAGGGCGAGGCCCGGGAGGGCGAGAAAGAGGGAGAGGGGGTCGTGGTAGGGGGCGAGGTAGGGGTAGGCCAGGCTCTCCTTCCCCTGGCTCACCAGGACCACGCCCTCCTCCTCCAGGCGCTCCACGGCGAAGACGCGGACCTCCTTCCCCTCCACCCGCTCCTGGAAGCGGAGGGAGAAGCCCTCCGCGTCCAACTCCGTCTGCCAGCGCTGGCGCCCGGGGGGCAAGGGGGGGAGGAACTCGGCCTGGAGGCTGGCCCGCACCCCCCCTCTGCGCCGCTCCACCTCGAGGCGGCCCTCCCCCACGGGCCGGCCGGCGTAGTGGTAGGCGTAGCGGTAGACCTCCTTCATCTAGCGCACCTTGATGGTGAGGGGCGGGCCCGGCACCTCCAGGAGGTAGTCCACGGGCTCCCGCCCCGGCACCTGGATGCGGAGCCGATACACCCCGGGGACGGGGAAGCGCACCCGCCCCGGGGCCTCGAGGAGGAGGCTCCCGGGCTCAAGCCCCGCCCCCTCGGGGGCCTCCAGGACGTAGACCAGGGCCTTCTCCGTGGGGGGGTCGGTGCGGAACTCCATGGGGTAGTCCCGCGCCGCCCCTCCCTGGGGCCGGAAGAGGCCCATGTAGGCCCCGGCCACCCCCAGGAGCAAAAGGAGGAAGAGGACGAGGCCCACCGCCCGCCGCCCTCCCCTCGAGGACCGGGGCTCCACCACGGGAAAGGGCGGGTCCTCGGGCTCCTCAATGCGGATGACCCGGGGGCGGCTCGGCGTGGGCTCCTCCCGCGGCGGCCCGGGCGAAGCGGGCGGGGAGGCCTCCGCCGCCTCCACCTCCACGGGAAGCCGCCTGGCCTCGGCCTCCTTCTCCTTGGCCGCCTCGGGAGCGGGGGCCTCCTCCGGTGGAGGCGCCCAGAGGGCCTCCAGCCCCACCTCCCCCCGGGCGAGGCGCGCGAGGACGTCCCGCAAGGGGAACTCCTCCCACCTGGGCCCGGCGAGGAGGCGGGCGAGCTCCAAGAGGGCGGAAGCGGCCTCCCCCGCAAGGGCCTCGAGCCCCGGCCCCACGAGCCAGACGCTCCGCCCCTTCACCAGGACGAGCTCGGCCCGGGGGGCGTAGCGGATGCCCTGGGCCTCAAGCGCGGCGAGGCGCTTGGCGATCTCCCGCACCCAGTGGGCGAGGCGGTCGGGGTCCGCCACGCCCGCGTACTGGCTCAAGGGAACGGCCCCCAGGGGCCATTCCAGGACGAGGGCGTCCTCGAGGCGGTCCAGGACCTTGAGGCTCCCCTCCGCCTCCACGGGCTCGCCCTTCGCCCCCACGAGGACCATCACCGGCATCCCGGTCCGGGTGTCCTGGCCCTCGTAAACGGTCAGGGAAGCGAGGCGGGCCAAGGCCCGCCTTAGCCAGTAGGACCCGAGAAGCTCCATCCCTCCAAGTATACGCACCCCCCATGAGGGGATTTATAATCGGGGCGAGGCCGGGTCCCAGGACCCGAAAGGAGGGGGCATGGAGTTCAAGGTGACGCTCACCACGGAAGAGATCGTTCGCGGGCTCAAGCACTACCGCCGCATCGCCAAGCAGGACGTGTTGCGGGCGCCGGAGACTCCCAACCCCGAGGTCTTCCGCCGCCACGCCGAGGCCCGGCGCGAGGTCTACGCCAAGCTGGCCGAGGTGGCGGAGCGCGAGGGCCCGGAGGCCGCCGTGGCCTACGCCCTGGAACTCTACCGCTCCCTGCCCTTCGTCACCGGGACGCCCGAGGACCAGTACCCCGAGATCAAGGGCCAGGAAAACGCCCTGGA
This sequence comes from Thermus thermophilus HB8, assembly GCF_000091545.1. Lineage (GTDB taxonomy): Bacteria > Deinococcota > Deinococci > Deinococcales > Thermaceae > Thermus > Thermus thermophilus. The sequence goes on along the minus strand of NC_006461.1, from coordinate 682,159 downwards.
GAACTTCTTCCTGATGATCGGCCTGGACCCCAAGGTCCGCCGCGAGGCCCGCAAGGCCCGCAAGCCCCTGCAATGACCCTGGAACTGCTTCAGGCCCAGGCGCAAAACTGCACCGCCTGCCGCCTCATGGAGGGCCGGACCCGGGTGGTCTTCGGGGAGGGAAACCCGGACGCAAAGCTCATGATCGTGGGGGAAGGCCCCGGGGAGGAGGAGGACAAGACGGGCCGCCCCTTCGTGGGCAAGGCGGGGCAGCTTCTAAACCGCATCCTGGAGGCGGCGGGGATCCCCAGGGAGGAGGTCTACATCACCAACATCGTCAAGTGCCGCCCCCCGCAAAACCGCGCCCCCCTTCCCGACGAGGCCAAGATCTGCACGGACAAGTGGCTCCTCAAGCAGATTGAGCTCATCGCCCCCCAGATCATCGTCCCCTTGGGGGCGGTGGCCGCCGAGTTCTTCCTGGGGGAGAAGGTCTCCATCACCAAGGTCCGGGGGAAGTGGTACGAGTGGCACGGGATCAAGGTCTTCCCCATGTTCCACCCCGCCTACCTCCTCAGGAACCCGAGCCGGGCCCCGGGAAGCCCCAAGCACCTCACCTGGCTGGACATCCAAGAGGTCAAGCGGGCCCTGGACGCCCTCCCTCCCAAGGAGCGGCGCCCGGTGAAGGCGGTGAGCCAGGAGCCCCTCTTCTAAGCCCCCGCGCCCAAGCCTCCCGCCCACGGGAGGGGCCCTGGTAGGATGGCCTTGCCTCCGAGCCCGGGTAGACCCCCTGGGCCTCCCGGGCCGGGCCCACGGGCCCCGGGGTGGCGGGGGCAACCCCGCCGCCTGCCGCGGTCGCAAAGGAGGTGCGCATGGGAAGACGTTTGGTGGCCCTTCTTCTCCTCTTCCTCCCCGGCTTCGCCCAGAAGGTGCGGGTGGTGGCGGCCTCGGACCTCCAGTACGCCCTCCCCGAGGTCGCCCGGGCCTTTGAGCGGGAAAACCCCGGGGTGAAGGTGGAGCTCGTCTTCGGCTCCTCCGGCAAGCTCTACGCCCAGCTCACCCAGGGCCTCGAGGCCGACCTCTTCTTCTCCGCCGACAAGGCCTACCCCGAGCTCTTGGAGCAGAGAGGCCTCGCCGAGCCCGGCACGCGCAAGCCCTACGCCCTCGGGCGGGTGGTCCTCTGGGTGGACAGGAAGCTCGGCCTCAAGCCCGGCCCCGAGGCCCTGAAGGACCCGAGGGTGACCCAGCTCGCCCTCGCCAACCCCGTGCACGCCCCCTACGGCCGGGCCGCCGTCACCCTCCTGGAGCACCTGGGGCTTTTGCGGCGCAAGGACGTCCCCCTCCCCGGCCTGGCCAAGCCCTTCCCCCTCCTCTCCTGGGAGGAGATCCCCTGGGAAAGGCTCACCGGGGGAGTGGAGGCCTACTGGGACGCCACGCCCTTGCGCCAAGGGAAGCCCCGCTTCGCCTTCGTCTACGGGGAGAACATCTCCCAGACGGCCCAGCTCGCCCTCGCCGCCACCCGGGTGGGCCTCCTCGCCCTCTCCCTGGCGGTCCACGAAAGCCTCTCCGGGGCGGGAGCGTACTGGCTCGCCCCCCTCGGGAGCCACCTCCCCCTGGAGCAGGACTACCTCGTCCTCAAGGGGCGCGGCCGCCCTGAGGTCCTGGCCTTTCACGCCTACGTGGGAAGCCCCGAGGCCCGGGCCGTCTTCCGGCGCTACGGCTTCCTCCTTCCCGGAGAGTGATGGACCCCCTCTTCTGGGACGCCCTCTTCCTCTCCCTCCGGGTGGCCGCCCTGGCCTCGGGGATCCTCCTCCTCGCGGGCGCGCCCCTCGCCTGGCTCCTCGCCTTCCGCCGCTTCCCGGGGAAGGCCTTGCTGGAAGCGGTCTTCCTCCTCCCCCTGGTCCTTCCCCCCACGGTCCTGGGCTTCTACCTCCTTCTCTTCCTCGGGCCCGAGGGGCCGTGGGCGAGGCTCTTTGGGGTGTCCTGGGCCTTCCGCTTTGAGGGCCTGGTCCTCGCCAGCGTCCTCTTCAGCCTCCCCTTCGCCCTCACCGCCTACCGGGAGGCCTTCCTGGCCCTGGACCCGAACCTCCTGGAGGTGGCCCGCACCCTGGGGGTCCCCCGCTACCGGATCCTCGCCCGGGTGGTCCTCCCCCTGGTCTGGCCCGGCCTCCTCTCCGGCACCCTCCTCGCCTTCGCCCACACCCTGGGGGAGTTCGGGGTGGTCCTGATGGTGGGGGGCTCCATCCCGGGGAAGACCCAGATGGTGAGCATCTACCTCTACGACCTGGTCCAGGCGCTGCGCTTCGCCGAGGCGGCCCGGGCGAGCCTGGTCCTCCTCGGCCTAAGCCTCTTCCTCCTCGCCGTGGTGCGGGCCCTGGAAGGGAGGTGGCGCTCCTGGAGGTCCACTACCGGCTGAACCGGCCCGTCCGCCTCGAGGCCCGCTTCCGGGTGCGGGGCTTCACCGTGCTCCTAGGGCAAAGCGGGGCGGGCAAGACCAGCCTCCTCAAGGCCCTGGCGGGCCTCCTCCCCGCAGAGGGCACCCCCTTCGGCGGCCTTCCCCCGGAAAGGCGCCCCGTGGGCTACCTGCCCCAGGACCTCGCCCTCTTCCCCCACATGACCGCCTGGGAGAACGTGGCCTTCCCCCTGAAGGGGAGGGACCGCAAGGCGAGGGCCCTGGCCCTCCTGGAGCGGGTAGGCCTCCTGGAGCACGCCCACAAGCGGCCGGGGGAGCTTTCCGGGGGGCAGAGGCAGCGGGTGGCCCTGGCCCGGGCCCTGGCGCGAAAGCCCGAACTCCTCCTCCTGGACGAACCCACGAGCGCCCTGGACCCCCTGACCAAGCACCAGGTCCTGGCGGAACTCGCCGCCCTCATCCGCCGGGAGGGCCTGCCCACCCTGGCGGTGAGCCACGACCCGGAGCTCGCGGGCCTGGCCGACTGGCTGGTGGTCCTCGAGGGAGGCCGGATCCTCCAGGAAGGCCCCCCGGAGGAGGTCCTCGCCGCCCCGCACACGGCGAGCGCGGCGCGGCTTCTGGGCTTTGAGAACCTCTTCCCCGCCCGGGTGGTGGAGGGCGGGGTGGAGGCGGAAGGCGTCCGCCTCCACCTTCCCCTCCCCCCCTGGGCCCGGCCGGGAGGCCGGGTCTACGTGGGGGTGCGGGCGGCCGAGGTCATCGTGGTGCGGGAGGACCGCCCCCCACCCCCGGAAAACGTCCTGGAAGGCCTACTGGAAAGCCTCTACCCCCAGGGCCTGGCCTACCGGGGGCGCTTCCAGGGCCCCCTCGCCCTCACCCTCCTCCTCCCCCGGCACGTGCAGGCCAGGCTCCACCTCGCGCCCGGGAGGCGGATCAAGGTGGTCCTGAAGCCCCGCTACCTGCACCTGATGCCGGGCGAGGCGGAGGAGGGCCTCTAGGCTCAGGCCGAACTTCCGTCCAAGCCCCTGGAGAGCGAAGCGGGCCTGCCAGGGGGCGAGGCCCAGGGCCCGGCCCAAGGCGGAAGGCCTAGGCTCCACCCCCCGACCGAGGGCCTCGAGGACCCCGGCCTCCCGCCCGGTGAGCCGCAGGCCGAGCCGGCCGCGAAGCCCCTCGGCCAGGGTCTTGGGGTCGTCCTTGCGGGTGAGGAAGGCCCGCCGCCTGGGGTCGTAGACCCGCAGGCCCCACGGGGTGGGCCAGAAGAAGACCTCCCCCCGTTCCAGGTGGGCGAGGTCGGCCAGAGGGAGCCCCTCCCCCTCGCGCCAGGACACCGCCACGCCCGCCGCCCAAAGCGCCGGGGCGAGCCGGGCATAAAGGGAAAGGTCGTCCGTCCACACCACCACGCGCACCGCGCACCTCCTTTCGTCCAAGGCCAAAAGTCCTCCGTCCTGGCCTTTAGGCGAGGAAGGGCGGGGCGCGCGGGGGGCCGGGAAGCGGGAAAGGCGGGGGAAAACCCGCCCGGGCCTCCGGCCGGACCTTAAGGAAGGCCATGGGCCCCGGCGGGGCGGGCGGGTCCACGGGGGGGAGGCCCGGGGCGAGCTGGAGGCCGCAGAGGAGGCTGTGGTGCACCTCCTCTCCCGGGGCGCGGCAGTCCGCCTGGAGGGCGGGGTTCTGCCGCTCCATGAGGTAGAGCTGGAGGGCCACCCCGGTGGAGGCCACCAGGGTGAGGAGGACGTAGAGGGCGAGGAGCCCGAGCCTCTTCCACCCCGGCACGGCCTCAGGATACCAGGGCCCCCTTTCCCGTAAAGTGGAAGGGTATGACCGCTCGGGCCGTGCGGGGCACCAAGGACCTTTTCGGCAAGGAGCTCAGGATGCACCAGCGCATCGTGGCCACCGCCCGCAAGGTCTTGGAGGCGGCGGGGGCCCTGGAGCTCGTCACCCCCATCTTTGAGGAAACCCAGGTCTTTGAGAAGGGCGTGGGGGCGGCCACGGACATCGTGCGCAAGGAGATGTTCACCTTCCAGGACCGGGGCGGGCGCTCCCTCACCCTGCGCCCCGAGGGCACGGCCGCCATGGTCCGGGCCTACCTGGAGCACGGGATGAAGGTCTGGCCCCAGCCCGTGAGGCTCTGGATGGCGGGGCCCATGTTCCGGGCAGAACGGCCCCAAAAGGGGCGGTACCGCCAGTTCCACCAGGTGAACTACGAGGCCTTGGGCTCGGAAAACCCCATCCTGGACGCCGAGGCCGTGGTCCTCCTCTACGAGTGCCTGAAGGAGCTCGGCCTAAGGCGCCTCAAGGTCAAGCTCTCCTCCGTGGGGGACCCCGAGGACCGGGCGCGCTACAACGCCTACCTGCGGGAGGTCCTCTCCCCCCACCGGGAGGCCCTCTCCGAGGACTCCAAGGAGCGCTTGGAGCTCAACCCCATGCGCATCCTGGACTCCAAGAGCGAGCGGGACCAGGCCCTCCTCAAGGAGCTCGGGGTGAGGCCCATGCTGGACTTCCTGGGGGAGGAGGCGAGGGCCCACCTCAAAGAGGTGGAGCGCCACCTGGAAAGGCTTTCCGTCCCCTACGAGCTGGAGCCCGCCTTGGTGCGGGGGCTGGACTACTACGTGCGCACCGCCTTTGAGGTGCACCACGAGGAGATCGGGGCCCAGTCCGCCCTGGGGGGCGGGGGGCGGTACGACGGGCTTTCCGAGCTTTTGGGCGGGCCCAGGGTCCCCGGGGTGGGGTTCGCCTTCGGGGTGGAGCGGGTGGCCCTGGCCCTCGAGGCCGAGGGCTTCGGCCTCCCCGAGGAGAAGGGCCCCGACCTCTACCTCATCCCCCTCACGGAGGAGGCGGTGGCGGAGGCCTTCTACCTGGCCGAGGCCCTGAGGCCCCGCCTCCGGGCCGAGTACGCCCTCGCCCCCAGGAAGCCGGCCAAGGGCCTGGAGGAGGCCCTGAAGCGGGGGGCGGCCTTCGCGGGCTTCCTGGGCGAGGACGAGCTCCGGGCGGGGGAGGTGACCCTGAAGAGGCTCGCCACCGGGGAGCAGGTGCGCTTAAGCCGGGAGGAGGTTCCGGGCTACCTCCTCCAGGCCCTCGGGTGAGAATCCGGTAAGCTTGGGAGGATTATGCGTCGCACCCACTACGCCGGAAGCCTGAGGGAAACCCACGTGGGCGAGGAGGTGGTCCTCGAGGGCTGGGTCAACCGCCGCCGCGACCTCGGCGGCCTCATCTTCCTGGACCTCAGGGACCGGGAGGGCCTGGTCCAGCTCGTGGCCCACCCCGCTAGCCCCGCCTACGCCACCGCCGAGCGGGTGCGCCCCGAGTGGGTGGTGCGGGCCAAAGGCCTCGTGCGCCTCCGCCCCGAGCCCAACCCCCGCCTCGCCACGGGGCGGGTGGAGGTGGAGCTCTCTGCCCTCGAGGTCCTCGCCGAGGCCAAGACGCCCCCCTTCCCCGTGGACGCGGGCTGGCGGGGGGAGGAGGAGAAGGAGGCAAGTGAGGAGCTCCGCCTCAAGTACCGCTACCTGGACCTAAGAAGGCGGCGCATGCAGGAGAACCTGCGCCTGCGCCACCGGGTCATCAAGGCCATCTGGGACTTCCTGGACCGGGAGGGCTTCGTCCAGGTGGAAACCCCCTTTCTCACCAAAAGCACCCCGGAAGGGGCCCGGGACTTCCTGGTGCCCTACCGCCACGAGCCCGGCCTCTTCTACGCCCTGCCCCAGTCCCCCCAGCTCTTCAAGCAGATGCTGATGGTGGCGGGGCTGGACCGCTACTTCCAGATCGCCCGCTGCTTCCGGGACGAGGACCTCCGCGCCGACCGCCAGCCCGACTTCACCCAGCTGGACCTGGAGATGAGCTTCGTGGAGGTGGAGGACGTCCTGGAGCTCAACGAGCGCCTCATGGCCCACGTCTTCCGCGAGGCGTTGGGGGTGGAGCTTCCCCTCCCCTTCCCCCGGCTTTCCTACGAGGAGGCCATGGAGCGCTACGGCTCCGACAAGCCCGACCTCCGCTTCGGCCTGGAGCTCAAGGAGGTGGGCCCCCTCTTCCGCCAAAGCGGCTTCAGGGTCTTCCAGGAGGCGGAAAGCGTGAAGGCCCTTGCCCTCCCCAAGGCCCTCTCCCGCAAGGAGGTCGCCGAGCTGGAGGAGGTGGCCAAGCGCCACAAGGCCCAGGGCCTCGCCTGGGCCCGGGTGGAGGAGGGGGGGTTTTCCGGGGGTGTGGCCAAGTTTTTAGAACCCGTGCGGGAAGCTCTGCTCCAAGCCACGGAGGCCAGGCCCGGGGACACCCTCCTCTTCGTGGCGGGGCCCCGCAAGGTGGCGGCCACGGCCCTGGGGGCGGTGCGGCTTAGGGCGGCGGACCTTTTGGGCCTCAAGCGGGAGGGCTTCCGCTTCCTCTGGGTGGTGGACTTTCCCCTTTTGGAGTGGGACGAGGAGGAGGAGGCCTGGACCTACATGCACCACCCCTTCACGAGCCCCCACCCCGAGGACCTGCCCCTCCTGGAAAAGGACCCGGGGAGGGTGCGGGCCTTGGCCTACGACCTCGTCCTCAACGGGGTGGAGGTGGGCGGGGGGTCCATCCGCATCCACGACCCCAGGCTCCAGGCCCGGGTCTTCCGGCTTCTCGGCATCGGCGAGGAGGAGCAAAGGGAGAAGTTCGGGTTCTTCCTCGAGGCCCTGGAGTACGGGGCCCCGCCCCACGGGGGGATCGCCTGGGGGCTGGACCGCCTCCTCGCCCTCATGACGGGAAGCCCCTCCATCCGCGAGGTCATCGCCTTCCCCAAGAACAAGGAAGGCAAGGACCCCCTGACCGGCGCCCCGAGCCCCGTGCCCGAGGAGCAGCTTAGGGAGCTCGGCCTCATGGTGGTCCGGCCATGAAGCGGATCCCCTACGCCTTGGTGGACGTCTTCGCCCCCGCCCCCGGGGCGGGCAACCGGGTGGCCGTGGTCCTGGACGCCCGGGGGATGTCCCCGGAGGAGATGCAGGCGGTGGCCCAAAGCCTGGGGGCGGCCGAGGCCGCCTTCCTCCTGGAGCGCACCGGCGCGGCCCTCTCCGTCCGCTTCTTCGCCCCGGGGGGGGAGGTGGAGTTCTCCGGGCACGCCGCCGTGGCCGTGGGCCTCACCGCGGCCCGCACCGGCCTGGTGCCGGAAGGGACGACGCGCCTTTACCTCCACACGCCCACGGAGGTGCTGCCCGTGGAGCTCGTCTTGGAGGCGGGGGAGCCCCGCAAGGCCTGGGTCCGGGGCCCCGCCCCCCGGTTCCGGGACCTTCCCCCCTACCGGGCCCTGAGGGAGGTCCTCGAGGCCCTGGGCTCCGACGAGCGCTACCTCCACCGGGGCCTCCCCTACGGGGTGGCCTTCACCGGGCTTTGGAGCCTCTTCGTGCCCCTCATCGCCCCGGGGGTGGTGGACGCCCTGGAGCCGGAGATGGAACGGCTCAAGGCGCTTTGCTTCCGGCTGGACGTGGCCACGGTCCACGCCTACGCCCCCATGGGCCCGAGGAGCTTCTACGCCCGGGACTTCGCCCCCCTCCTCGGCATCCCCGAGGACCCGGTCACGGGCTCCGCCAACGCCGCCCTGGGGGCCCTCCTCGCCCGGGCCGGGGTGGTGCCGAGGCGGGAGGGAAAGGTCCTCCTCACCGTCTACCAGGGGCACCACCTGGGCAACCCCGGGGTGGTGGAGGTCCAGGTGGAGTACAGCCCCACGGGCGAGCCCTACAGCGTCCAGATCGGGGGCGAAGCGGTGATCGTCCAGACGGGGGAGGTTTGAGCGCGGGGAAGCCCATGGTCCGCCTGGTCTTCGTGGACGTGGACGGCACCCTGGTGGGCCGGGAGGGGGTGCCCCCCTGCGTCTGGCCCGAGGTGGAGGCCCTGAAGGCCCTGGGGGTCCGCTTCGCCCTGGTCACGGGCCGGCCCGGCCGGGGGGAGGCCCTCCTCCTCGCCCGGAGGCTCGCCCCCACGGGCCTCCACGTGTACGAGTCGGGGGCCGTGGTCCTGGCCTTGGAAGAGGACCCCCACGAGCCCCCCGCAAGGCCCTTCCACGTGGAGGCCCTGCCGGAGGAAGCGGCCCGGGAGGCCGTCCGGCTCGCCCGCAGGCTCGCCCTTCCCCTCGAGGGCTACACGGCGGACGGGGGCTTCTTCGTGGAAGGGGATAGCCCCCTCCTCGAGGCCCACCAGCGCCTCCTCGGGGTGGAGGCGGAAGGGGCCGACCTCCTCCGCCTTTCCTCCCCCCTGGTGCGCCTCCAGGTCCTGGCCGAGGGGGAAGCCCCCGTGGAGCGCCTTTTGGAGGCGCTTCCCCCGGGGCTTCAGGCCCACGTGGCGGAAAGCCCCAAGATGCCGGGGGTCCGCTTCGTCTCCCTCACCAAGGAAGGCGTGAGCAAGCTCAGCGCCGCCCGGCTTGTGGCCGAGGCCTACGGCCTCCCCCTGTCGGAGTGCGCCATGGTGGGGGACGGGGAGAACGACCTGGAGCTCCTCCGGGCCGTGGGGGTGGGCATCGCCATGGGGAACGCCCCCCCCTCGGTGAAGCGGGCGGCCCAAAGGGTGGTCGCCCCCGTGGAGGCCTGCGGCCTGGCCGAGGCCCTCCGCCTCCTCAGGGGATAGGAAAGGCCCTCACGGAAGGCCCAAGGGGATAAACGCCCGGTAAACGCGTAGACTGGGAGGGGTATGCGCGTCTTCATTGACGAGATCGCCCGCCACGTGGACCAGGAGGTGGAGCTCAGGGGCTGGCTCTACCAGAGGCGCTCCAAGGGCAAGATCCACTTCCTCATCCTCCGGGACGGCACCGGCTTCCTCCAGGCCACGGTGGTCCAGGGGGAGGTGCCGGAAGCGGTCTTCCGGGAAGCGGACCACCTCCCCCAGGAAACCGCCCTAAGGGTGTGGGGCCGGGTGCGGGAGGACCGGAGGGCCCCGGGGGGGTTTGAGCTCGCCGTGCGGGACCTTCAGGTGGTGAGCCGCCCCCAGGGGGAGTACCCCATCGGCCCCAAGGAGCACGGCATAGACTTCCTCATGGACCACCGCCACCTCTGGCTCCGCCACCGCCGCCCCTTCGCCGTGATGCGCATCCGGGACGAGCTGGAAAGGGCCATCCACGAGTTCTTCGGAGAGCGGGGCTTCCTCCGCTTTGACGCCCCCATCCTCACCCCAAGCGCCGTGGAGGGGACCACGGAGCTCTTTGAGGTGGAGCTCTTTGACGGGGAGAAGGCCTACCTCTCCCAGTCGGGGCAGCTTTACGCCGAGGCCGGGGCCCTGGCCTTCGCCAAGGTCTACACCTTCGGCCCCACCTTCCGGGCGGAGCGCTCCAAGACGCGGCGCCACCTCCTGGAGTTCTGGATGGTGGAGCCCGAGGTGGCCTTCATGACCCACGAGGAGAACATGGCCCTCCAGGAGGAGCTCGTGAGCTTCCTCGTGGCCAGGGTGCTGGAAAGGCGCTCTCGGGAGCTTGAGATGCTCGGGCGGGACCCCAAGGCCCTGGAGCCCGCCGCGGAGGGCCACTACCCCAGGCTCACCTACAAGGAGGCCGTGGCCCTGGTGAACCGGATCGCCCAAGAGGACCCCGAGGTCCCTCCCCTCCCCTACGGCGAGGACTTCGGGGCCCCCCACGAGGCCGCCTTAAGCCGCCGGTTTGACCGCCCCGTCTTCGTGGAGCGCTACCCCGCCCGGATCAAGGCCTTCTACATGGAGCCGGACCCCGAAGACCCCGAGCTCGTCCTGAACGACGACCTCCTCGCCCCCGAGGGCTACGGGGAGATCATCGGGGGAAGCCAGAGGATCCACGACCTGGAGCTTCTAAGGCGCAAGATCCAGGAGTTCGGCCTCCCGGAGGAGGTCTACGACTGGTACCTGGACCTCCGCCGCTTCGGGAGCGTCCCCCACTCGGGGTTCGGCCTGGGCCTGGAGCGGACCGTGGCCTGGATCTGCGGGCTAGCCCACGTGCGGGAGGCCATCCCCTTCCCGAGGATGTACACGAGGATGCGCCCCTAAGCCCGCGTTTTCGCAACGTGGGAGGCCTGAAATAAGGCTTGGAAAGTCCCTTTTGGGGCCCCGTGGGGTACTTAAACCCCGGCGAGCTCCAGGAAGTAGCGGTGGAGGCGGGGGTCCTCCGTGAGCTCGGGGTGGAAGCTGCTGGCGAGGACCTTCCCCTGGCGGACCAGAACGGGAAGGTCCCCAAGCCTGGCCAGGACCTCCACCCCCTCCCCCAGCCTGCGGAAGACGGGGGCGCGGATGAAGACGCCGTGGAAGGAACCGAGGCCCTCCACCTCCAGGTCCTCCTCAAAGCTTTCCACCTGCCTGCCAAAGGCGTTGCGTTCCACCCATGCCTCCAACACCCCCAAACGGGGTTGCTCGGGGTAGCCCACGATCTCCTTGGCCAACCAGATGGCCCCGGCGCAGGTGCCGAAGAGGGCCAGGGAACCCTCTTCCACCCGCTTGCGCACCTCGTCCTCGATTCCGTATTCCCGGGCCAGCTTGCCGATGGTGGTGGACTCCCCGCCAGGCACGATGAGGGCCTTGAGCCCCTCCAGGTGCTCCTTCTTCCGCACCTCCTTTGCCTCTATCCCCAGGCGCTTAAGCGCCTCCTTGTGCTCGCGGAAATCCCCTTGTAGGGCTAGGACGCCGACCACGCCCCTCATCCTGGACCCAGGCCCTGACCCTGTCAAGGGCCAGGTCACACCCGGGCCCGAAGAAGGCGAAGGCTATTCAGGGTCACCAGGACCAAAGCGCCGTTGTCCGCCAAGACCGCCGGCCAAAGCCCGGTCAGGCCCACCAAGGTGGTGAGGAGGAAAAGCCCCTTGAGCCCCACCGCCAAGGCCACGTTCTGGCGGACCACGCCCAGGGTCAGGCGGCTTAGCCGGAAGGCCCGGGGCAAGGCGGCAAGGCTCAGAAGCCCCACGTCTGCACTCTGCAGGGCCGCTTCCGTGCCCTCGGCCACGGCAAGCCCTACCGTGGCCCTGGCCAGGGCTGGGGCGTCGTTCACCCCATCCCCCACCATGGCCACGCCACCCCTACCTGCCAACTCCTCCACCAGGCGGAGCTTGTCCACGGGAGAAAGGCCAGCCCGGATTTCCTCAGGAAAAAGCCCTATGGCCGTGCCCAAAGCCAAAGCAGAGGTCTCCCGGTCGCCGGTAAGCAGGAGGGGCTTAAGGCCCAGTCGGCGCAGTTCGGCCAAGACTTCCCGGGCCTCGAGGCGGGGGGTATCCTGGAAGGCCAAGAGGGCCAAGGGAACCCCCTCCCTAACCAAGAGGGAAAGGCTGAAGCCTTCCTCCGCCAAGGCCTTCACCTGGGCCTCTACTTCCGGGGGCAGGTCCCAGGCCTCGGGCCGCACCAAACCCACCTCCTTCCCCTCCACCCGAGCGAAGGCCCCGAGGCCCGGCACCGCCCGATGCTCCTCCGAGGGCAAGGCCTTGGGGCCCAAAGCCTCCCGCACCGCCCGGGCTAAGGGGTGGGAGGAACCCTCCGCCACCCCCTTCGCCAGGGCCAAGGCCTCCTCCGTCGAAACCCCAAAGGTAACCACCCGCACCAGCGTGGGCTTTCCCAGGGTCAGGGTTCCCGTCTTGTCCAAAGCCACGTAGCGAACCCCAGCCAAGCGCTCCAGGGCCGCCCCGCTCTTAAAGAGCACCCCCGCCCTGGCTCCCCGGCCCACCCCTGCGGCGATGGCCGCAGGCACCGACACCACCAGAGCGCAGGGACAGGCGATGAGGAGAAGGCCCAAGGCCTTGTAGACATGCCCCAGGAAATCCCCCCGGAAAAGGGGAAGGACCAGGCCCACGAAGCCTGCCAGGGCCAGGACCGCCGGGGTGTAGCGGCGGCTAAAGGCATCCACCACCCGCTCCGCCTGGCTCTTCTTAAGCAAGGCCTCCTCCGCCAGGCGTTCCATCTCCGCCAGGAAGCCCTCCTCGGGAAGGCGCTCCACCTTTACCACCAAGCTCCCCTCCTGCACCAGACTGCCCCCGTAAACCCGGTCCCCTATCCCCTTGGGCCTAGGCAAGGGCTCCCCGGTGAAGGCGGCCTCCTCCACGGAAGCCTGTCCAGACACCACCACCCCGTCGGCCGGTACCCGCTCCCCCGGGGGCACCCTCACCAGGTCCCCCACCCTCAAGGCCTTAAGGGGCACCTCCTCCACCCCACCCTCCTTCAGGCGGTAGGCCCGCCTGGGAAGAAGCTCGGAAAGGGCGTAAAGGGACCTGCGGGCCTGGGCCACGCTATAAGCCTCCAGCACCTCCCCCACGAGGAAGAGGAAGACCACCACCGCCGCCTCGGCCTCCGCCCCGATGAGCATGGCTCCCAGGGTAGCCAGCGTAACCAGGGTTTGCATGCTGAAGGGGTTTTGCCGGAACGCAGCCACCGCACGACGAGCCAGGGGGAAAACCCCTATCAAGGCCGCCAGCCGATAGCCCCAAGGGGCTAGGCCGGGGAGGAAGAGCGAAGCCAAAAAGGCCGCCAGGAGAAGCCCTCCGGAAACCAAGGCCCAGCGCCAGGGTCCCAAAACACCCCTGGTCGTGTCCCCTTCAGGCTTCAAACGGTAGCCCAGGGCGGAAACCACCCTTTCCGCCTCCTTCTCCGCCCCGGGAACCTCGAGGTGCAGATAGGCCTTTCCGCTGGCAAAGCTGACCTGGGCCTGCACCACTCCAGGCACCTCGGAAAGGGCTTTCTCCACCTTTAAGGCGCAGTCGGCGCAGTCCATGCCCTCTACCCGGAAGACGCGCACTCTGGGAGCCTTCATGCCCCCAGGGTAGCATCATTTGAGCAACTGGTCAAGTGTTTTCTTCCGCGTGGGCCAGGGCCTCCGCCAACAGGCCCTCCACGTGCCGGTCGGCGAGGCGGTAGTAGACCTGCTTGCCCTCCCGGCGGAAGTCCACGAGCCGCGCCTGGCGGAGAAGCCTGAGCTGGTGGCTCACCGCCGAGACCGAGACCCCGGCGAGGAGGGCGAGGTCGCAGACGCAAAGCTCCCCCACCGCCTTGAGGGCGAGGAGCAGGCGCATCCTCGTGGGGTCGGAAAGGGCCTTGAGGAGGAGGGCGGCCTCCTTGACCACCCTCTCCTCGGGCAGGGCGGCCCGGGCCTTCTCCACCCTTTCCGGGTGGATCTCGTAGACCCCGCAGACCGCCCTACCAGCCCCGCTTGGCAAGCCTTTCCTCCTCCTTGAGCTGGTCCAGGTTGATGCCCACCATGGGCTCGCCCAGGTCCTCGCTGACCTCGGCCAGCACCTCGGGGTCGTTGTAGTGGGCCACGGCCCGCACGATGGCCCGGGCCCGCTTCCTGGGGTCCCCCGACTTGAAGATGCCGCTTCCCACGAAGACCCCGTCCATGCCCAGGTGCATCATGAGGGCGGCGTCGGCGGGGGTGGCGATGCCGCCGGCGGCGAAGTTCACCACGGGGAGGCGGCCGTGGTCGTGCACCCACTTGACGAGCTCAAAGGGCGCCCCGATCTCCTTGGCGTAGGCCATGAGCTCGTCCTCCCGGAGGGACTGGACGTAGCGGATCTCCTTCCACATGGTGCGGGCGTGGCGCACCGCCTCCACCACGTTGCCCGTCCCCGCCTCCCCCTTGGTGCGGATCATGGCCGCCCCCTCGGCGATGCGCCTCAGGGCCTCCCCCAGGTTCCTCGCCCCGCAGACGAAGGGCACCTTGAACTTCCACTTGTCAATGTGGTGCTCCTCGTCGGCGGGGGTCAGCACCTCGGACTCGTCAATGAAGTCCACCCCGATGGCCTCGAGGATCATGGCCTCCACGAAGTGGCCGATCCTCACCTTGGCCATGACGGGGATGGAGACGGCCGCCATGATCTCCTTGATGATCTTGGGGTCGGACATGCGGGCCACGCCCCCCTGGGCGCGGATGTCCGCGGGGACCCGCTCCAGGGCCATCACCGCCACCGCCCCCGCCTCCTCGGCGATCACCGCCTGCTCCGGGGTGGTCACGTCCATGATCACCCCGCCCTTGAACATCTCCGCAAAGCCCGTCTTGATCTGGAAGGTGCCCTTTTCCATCCCGCCCTCCATCCTCCAGCTTACGCCTCCCGGGGTCAAGGGCCCAAAACCCCAGGGGGCCTTGCACGTGGCGCCCCAAAAGGGCCCCCTTTAGCCCCGCGTTGCCGAGCCCACGTTTGGACCCTTAGCGCTTCTAGGGGAGGTAGCTCAAGGGGTTCTTGACGAGGCCGTTCACCCGCACCTCAAAGTGGAGGTGGGGCCCCGTGGACCAGCCGGTGGAGCCCACGTAGCCGATCACCTGCCCCGCCTCCACCCACTGCCCCGCCCGCACGGCGATGCGGGACATGTGGGCGTAAAGGGTCTCCAACCCCCCCCCGTGGTCCAGGACCACGTGGAAGCCGTAGCCCACCGAGCTCCAGCCCGCCACCTCCACGCGGCCCGCCTTGGCGGCGTAGATGGGCGTGCCCGCGGGGGCCGCGAGGTCAATCCCCGTGTGGAAGCGCTGGAAGGGGGTCCTCCCCCCGAAGTAGGTGGTGATCTGAAAGTTCGCCAGGGGCCAGCGCATCCCCCCTTCCCGGTAGCTCACCTGGCGCACCTGGGCCTGCCGCCTCTGGGCCTCTTGCTGCCGCCTCCTTTGCTCCGCCAGGCGCCTGAGCTCCTCCTGGCGGCGCCTTTCCGCCTCGAGGCGGGCCCTCCGCTCCGCCTCCTGCTTGGCGAGGAGGCGCTCGTAGGTGGTCTTGGCCTGAAGCCCCGGGATGAGGACCCGGTCCCCGGGGCGGAGGGCCAGGGGGTTCTTCACCCCGTTCGCCCGGGCGAGCTCCACGGGGGAAAGGCCGAAGCGCTCCGCCAGGTCCAAGAGGGTCTGCCCCTCCCCCAAAACCACCACGAGCCCCTTGGCCTTCCGAGGGATGTAGAGCTCGCTTCCCACCACCAGCCGGTCCAGGCTCTCCAGGGTCGGGTTGGCGGAAACGAGGTCCAGAAGGCTCACCCCGAAGCGCTTGGCGATGGCCTCCAGGGTGTCCCCGGGCCGGACGCGGTAGGCCTCCACCCCGGGGGGAAGCCTGGGGGGAGCGTCCGCCTCCTGGTCCACGATGGGGATGAGGAGGCGCTGGCCGGGGTAGAGCCTCGCGTCCTTCAGCCCGCTGGACCAGAGGATGTGCCGCGGATCCACCCCGAAGCGCCTGGCGATGGCCTCCAAGGCGTCCCCGGGCTTCACCTCGTAGACCACCCAGACCTTGTGGGGGGCCGGGGGAACCTCCACCGCCTTGGGCTCCGGCCGGGGGATGGGGGAAAGGACCTTGACCTCCATACCCTTCGCCGCGGGCAGGAACGCGAGCGCACACAATACCCCTCGGACCAACCGCAAGCTTCACCTCCAGGAGGCCTCTAAAGCCGCCCGCATTTTACCAGGGGCCCCGCCCCAAAAGGCAAGGGGCGCCCGAAGGCGCCCCCTTGTGGTGGAGGTGGGGGGAGTCGAACCCCCGTCCGAAGGTCCCTACGGCGGGCCTCTACGCGCGTAGTCCGCGTTTCGCGTGTCCTCCTGGCTTGGCCCGCGGACGGGCGGCCAGGAGCGAGCCCCCTTCAAGCTTCGCCCGGGGTTAGAGGGCGTGGCCCCGGGCTAGCCGGGTTTGTGTCCCCGCTTCCGGTGAGCCCCCGGCAGGGCTACCGGGCGAGGTCGCGGTCATTAAGCCGCGAGAGCGTAGTTGGTGTTGGCAGTTATGCCGTTGCGGGTTTTTACGAGGCCACCCGCACCTCGGCGCGCAGCCACGCCCTCGGCGACCCCCGTCGAGACCGTTTCACCCCCACGGGTTTTCGGGCCGGGCTCGGACCGGACCAGCCTTGAGTATACCGGACTAAAGGGGTTGTAGTCAAGGAGGGGGAAGGTGTAGACTAAGGGCAGTGCTCCCAAGGGCGGGGGTGGGTGTAAACCCACCCTTCCTTTGTGAAGGGGGCGGGGAGGTGACCGTGGACCTTTGGCAGCTGGTGGAAGAGGCGGTTTCGCCCCTGGGGCTGGACGTCCTCGAGGTCCACTTCGCCCGGGGCGAGCTCCTCGTCCGCCTGGAGCGGAAGGACGAGCGCCCCATCACCGTGGCCGACCTGGAGGAGGCGAGCCGCCACATCGAGGCCGCCCTAGACCGGGAGGACCCCATCCCGGGAAGCTACCGGCTTTTGGTGGAGTCCCCGGGGCCCAAAAGGCCCCTCTTCACCCGGCGGCACTTTGAGCGGTTCCAGGGCCTCAAGGCCAAGGTTCCGGGTCCCGAGGGGTTCACGGGGCGGATCCTCCGGGTGGAGGGGGAGGAGGTGGTCTTCCAGGTGGGCGACGAGGAGCGGCGCCTTAGGATCGGCACCTTCCGGGCCAACCTGGCGGAGTGGCCCGAGGAGCCCAGGTAAAGGGAGGTAAAAAGCGATGAACAGGGAGTTCGTGGAAGCCATGCAGCACCTGGCCCTGGAGCGCGGGGTCAGCGTGGAGGAGATCCTGGAGGCCTTCAAGGAGGCCCTGCGCAAGGCCTACATCAAGCGGCAGAAGGGCTACAAGAAGGAGGAGATTGACCAGGGGAAGGGCCCCGAGGTGGACGTCTACATTGACCCGAACTCGGGCCGCATTGAGATGGTGGAGGTCCGGCGGGTGGTGGAGAAGGTGGAGGACCCCGACAAGGAGATCGCCCTCGCCGAGGCCCTCCAGTACGACCCCGAGGTCCAGGTGGGGGACGAGATGGAGTTCCCCATCAACCCGGAGGAGCTCTCCCGCATGGCCATCCAGGACCTGCGCCAGATCCTGACCCAGCGCCTCAAGGAGTCGGAGCGCAACCGGATCTACAACGAGTACAAGGACAAGGAGGGGCAGGTCCTCACCGGGGTGGTCACCCGGGTGGACAACCGGGGCAACGTCTTCGTGGAGCTGGGCCGGGGCGAGGCCTACCTCCCCCGGAGCGAGCAGATCCCCACGGAGAAGTACCACCCCGGCCAGCGGATCAAGGTCTACCTGAAGAAGGTGGACAAGTCCGCCAAGGGCCCCTCCCTCCTGGTGAGCCGGGCCCACGAGAAGCTTTTGGAGCACCTCCTCAAGCAGGAGGTGCCCGAGATCGCCGAGGGCATCGTGGAGATCAAGGCCATCGCCCGGGAGCCCGGCCGCCGGAGCAAGGTGGCGGTCACGAGCCACAACCCCAACGTGGACCCCATCGGGGCCTGCATCGGGCACAAGGGCCAGCGCATCCAGGCGGTTTCCGCCGAGCTCGGCCGGGAGAAGGTGGACATCATCCTGTGGTCCAAGGACCCCAAGGAGTTCATCCGCAACGCCCTCTCCCCCGCCCAGGTGGGCTCCATTGAGCTTGACCCCGAGGCGAAGAAGGCCCGGGTCAAGGTCACCAAGGACCAGCACTCCCTGGCCATCGGCACCGGGGGGCAGAACGTCCGCCTGGCCTCCAAGCTCACCGGGTACGACATCCACTTTGAGGAGGCGGAGATCTCCGACCTGGACGAGGCCCTGCGGCGCGCCGCCGAGGAGGAGGCCGAGGCCCGGGAAAGGAAGGCCCGCGAGGAGTTTGAGAAGCTCTTCCGTGACCTCGGATGAAGCACGTCCCCATCCGCATGTGCGTGGCCTGCCGCCGGAGGCGGCCCAAGGGGGAGCTTCTCCGCATCCTGGTCACGGAGGAGGGCTTCGTCATCGACCCGAGCGGCAAGCGGCCGGGACGGGGGGCCTACGTCTGCCCCGACAGCCCCGAGTGCCGCTCGGAAAAGCGGCTCCGGCGCTTCGCCGGGGCCAAGGCCAGGGCCTTGGCCGAGGCCCTGGCCGCTTATCTAGGAGGTGAGGATGGCCAAGGTAAGGATCTACCAGCTGGCTAAGGAGCTGGGCATGGAAACCCAGGAGCTTTTGGAGCTCCTGGACCAGATGGGGGTGGCCTACAAGTCCCACGCCTCCACCCTGGAGGAGAAGGACGCGGAGGCGGTGCGGGAGCTCGTGAAGGAGCAGCGGGGACTTCAGGAGAAGCTCGCCGAGGAGGAGCGCCGCAAGAGCCTCCCCCGGCGCCCCCCCGTGGTGGTCATCATGGGCCACGTGGACCACGGGAAGACGACCCTCCTGGACTACCTCCGCAAAAGCCGCATCGCCGAGAAGGAGGCCGGGGGGATCACCCAGCACGTGGGCGCCTTTGAGGTGAAGACGCCCCAGGGCACCGTGGTCTTCATTGACACGCCGGGGCACGAGGCCTTCACCACCATCCGGCAGCGCGGGGCCAAGGTGGCGGACATCGCCGTCATCGTCATCGCCGCCGACGACGGCATCATGCCCCAGACGGAGGAGGCCATCGCCCACGCCAAGGCCGCGGGGGCCAAGCTCATCTTTGCCATCAACAAGATTGACCTGCCCCAGGCGGACCCCGAGAAGGTGAAGCGGCAGCTCATGGAGCGGGGCTTCGTCCCCGAGGAGTACGGCGGCGACGCCATCGTCATCCCCATCAGCGCCAAGACGGGGCAGGGGGTCCAGGACCTCCTGGAGATGATCCTCCTCCTCGCCGAGCTGGAGGACTACCGGGCCGACCCCAACGCCGAGCCCCGGGGGGTGATCCTGGAGTCCAAGCTGGACAAGCAGGCGGGCATCATCGCCAACATGCTCGTCCAGGAGGGGACCTTCCGGGTGGGGGACTATGTGGTGGCCGGGGAGGCCTACGGCCGCATCCGCGCCATGATGGACGCCGACGGCAACCAGCGCAAGGAGGCGGGGCCGGGAAGCGCCGTCCAGGTTTTGGGCTTCCAGGAGCTCCCCCACGCCGGGGACGTGGTGGAGTGGGTGCCGGACCTCGAGGCCGCCAAGGAGATCGCCGAGGAGCGCAAGGAGGAGAGGAAGGCGCGGGAGGAGGAGGAGAAGGCCCGCCGCCCCCGGACCATGGCCGAGCTCCTCCGGGCCATGCAGGAGGAGGGGAGGAAGGAGCTCAACCTCATCCTCCGGGCCGACACCCAGGGCTCCCTCGAGGCCATCCAGCACATCCTGGCCCGGGAGAGCACCGAGGACGTGAAGATCAACATCCTCCTCGCCCAGGTGGGCGCCCCCACGGAGTCCGACGTCCTCCTCGCCCAGACGGCGAACGCGGCCATCCTGGCCTTCGGCGTGAACCCGCCGGGCTCGGTGAAGAAGAAGGCGGAGGAGAAGGGCGTCCTCCTCAAGACCTTCCGCATCATCTACGACCTGGTGGACGAGGTCCGCAACATGGTCAAGGGGCAGAGGGAGCCCCAGTACAAGGAGGAGGTCCTGGGCCAGGCCGAGGTGCGGGCCATCTTCCGCCTTCCCACGGGCAAGCAGGTGGCGGGGTGCATGGTCACCCAGGGCCGGATCCCGCGGAACGCCGAGGTGCGGGTCCTGAGGGACGGCCAGGTGATCTGGCAAGGGCGCATCGCCAGCCTCAAGCGCTTCAAGGAGGACGTGCGCGAGGTGGCCCAGGGCTACGAGTGCGGCATCGGCCTGGACGGGTTTGACGACTTCCGGGAAGGGGACGTGATCGAGGCCTTCCAGATGGTGGAGGTCCCCGCCTAAGGCCATGCTCCGCCTCCTGGCCCTCCTCGCCCTTTGCCTCTACGGGGCCGAGCGCCTCCCAGAGGCCCCCAAGGGCGCGGAGGGCCTCTTCGCCCCGGGGCCCATCCTGGCGAAGCAGGAGGAGCGAAGCCCCCTCCTCCCGGCGCCGCCCGTGCCGGAGGCGCGAAGGGGGCTTCCGCCGAAGCCCTGGCCTTCGGCCCTCCGGCCGAAGGCCGGGGAGGGCTTCGCCAAGGCCGAAAAGCTTTTCCTCCTCTTCGCCCGGCTGCAGCTGGAAGGGGGTTAGGCGCCTCTCCCCGCGGAACGTCTTGCGGCAAAGGCGGCAAAAGGCATTAGGGACCACGGCGCGTGACGCGCACCCAAGGGGAAGCGCATGAACCGGAAAAACCTCACCAGCCTGTTCCTGCTCGGCGTGTTTCTTCTCGCCCTCCTCTTCGTATGGAAGCCCTGGGCCCCCGAGGAGCCCAAGGTCCGCCTGGGCCTGGACCTGAAGGGGGGTCTGAGGATCGTCCTCGAGGCCGACGTGGAGAACCCCACCCTGGACGACCTGGAGAAGGCCAGGACCGTCCTGGAGAACCGGATCAACGCCCTCGGCGTGGCCGAGCCCCTCATCCAGATCCAGGGGCAGAAGCGGATCGTGGTGGAGCTCCCCGGCCTCTCCCAGGCCGACCAGGACCGCGCCCTCAAGCTCATTGGGCAGAGGGCGGTCCTGGAGTTCCGCATCGTCAAGGAGGGGGCCACGGGCACCACCGTGGCCCAGATCAACCAGGCCCTCCGGGAGAACCCCAGGCTCAACCGGGAGGAGCTGGAGAAGGACCTGATCAAGCCGGAGGACCTCGGCCCGCCCCTCCTCACCGGGGCGGACCTGGCCGACGCCCGGGCGGTCTTTGACCAGTTCGGCCGTCCCCAGGTCTCCCTCACCTTCACCCCGGAAGGGGCGAAGAAGTTTGAGGAGGTCACCCGGCAGAACATCGGCAAGCGGCTCGCCATCGTCCTGGACGGCCGGGTCTACACCGCCCCCGTGATCCGCCAGGCCATCACCGGAGGCCAGGCGGTCATAGAGGGGCTTTCCAGCGTGGAGGAGGCGAGCGAGATCGCCCTCGTCCTGCGCTCGGGCTCCCTGCCGGTCCCCCTCAAGGTGGCGGAGATCCGGGCCATCGGCCCCACCCTGGGCCAGGACGCCATCCAGGCGGGGATCCGCTCCGCCCTCATCGGCACCCTGGCCATCTTCCTCCTCATCTTCGCCTACTACGGCCCCCACCTGGGGCTCGTGGCCTCCTTGGGCCTCCTCTACACCTCGGCCCTCATCCTGGGCCTCCTCTCGGGCCTCGGGGCCACCCTGACCCTCCCCGGCATCGCCGGCCTCGTCCTCACCCTGGGGGCGGCGGTGGACGGCAACGTCCTCTCCTTTGAGCGCATCAAGGAGGAGCTCAGGGCCGGGAAGAAGCTCCGCCAGGCCATCCCCGAGGGCTTCCGCCACTCCACCCTCACCATCATGGACGTGAACATCGCCCACCTCCTGGCGGCGGCCGCCCTCTACCAGTACGCCACCGGGCCGGTGCGGGGCTTCGCCGTGATCCTGGCCATCGGCGTGGTGGCCAGCGTCTTCTCCAACCTCGTCTTCAGCCGCCACCTCCTGGAGCGCCTGGCCGACCGGGGCGAGATCCGCCCCCCCATGTGGCTCGTGGACCCGCGGTTCAACTTCATGGGCCCCGCCCGCTACGTCACGGCGGCCACCCTCCTCCTCGCCGCTTTGGCGGCGGGCGTGGTCTTCGCCAAGGGCTTCAACTACTCCATTGACTTCACCGGGGGGACAGCCTACACCCTGCGGGCCGAGCCCAACGTGGAGGTGGAGACGCTGAGGCGTTTCCTCGAGGAGAAGGGCTTCCCCGGCAAGGAGGCGGTGATCACCCAGGTCCAGGCCCCCACGGCGGCCTACCGGGAGTTTCTGGTGAAGCTCCCGCCCCTTTCCGACGAGAGGCGGCTTGAGCTGGAACGGCTTTTCGCCTCCGAGCTCAAGGCCACGGTCCTGGCCTCGGAGACCGTGGGGCCGGCCATCGGGGAGGAGCTGAGGCGCAACGCGGTGATGGCGGTCCTGGTGGGGCTTGGCCTCATCCTCCTCTACGTGGCCTTCCGCTTTGACTGGACCTTCGGCGTGGCCAGCATCCTGGCCGTGGCCCACGACGTGGCCATCGTGGCCGGGATGTACAGCCTCCTGGGCCTGGAGTTCTCCATCCCCACCATCGCCGCCCTCCTCACCATCGTGGGCTACTCCATCAACGACTCCATCGTGGTCTCGGACCGCATCCGGGAGAACCAGAAGCTCCTCCGGCACCTGCCCTACGCCGAGCTCGTCAACCGCTCCATCAACCAGACCCTCTCCCGCACGGTGATGACGAGCCTCACCACCCTCCTTCCCATCCTCGCCCTCCTCTTCCTGGGAGGGAGCGTCCTCAGGGACTTCGCCCTGGCCATCTTCGTGGGCATCTTCGTGGGAACCTACAGCTCCATCTACGTGGTGAGCGCCTTGGTGGTGGCCTGGAAAAACCGCAGGAAGGCCCAAGAGGCCAGCAAGGCCTAGTCCCCTTCCAGCTCCGCCTCCGCCACAAGGCGGAGGCGGAGCCCTTTTTCGTAGAGCGCCGTCCCCCGGAGGCGGCCCAAAGCCGCCTCGTCCAGGGGGTCCAGCCGCAGGGCCAAAAGCCAGTCCTCGGGGCGAGGGCTTTGCAGGAGGCCCCGCCGCCTCTCCTCCAGGTAGGCCCGGGCGGCCTCGTCCAGGACGGGGTGGTCCAGCCCCCGGTAGGGGGAAAGGGGAGGAAGGGCGGGGTCGCGGAGGTCCAGGTAGAGCTCGGGCGCCTCGAGGTTCAGCCCGTAGGGCCGGGTCCGGAGGAAGTAGGGAGGGGCCCCTTTGGGCCTTTCGGGCTCCAGGGCGTTCACCACCTCCCACCAGAGGACCCTAAACTCCCCCGGGGTGGCCTCCAGGGCCTCCAGAAGGTCCTCCTTCTCCCAGTCCCTCACGGTGAGGAGGGCGAGGAGGAGCCGCGCCTTCTCCCGCCGGAAGCGGACGGGCCTGCCCTCCACCCGCACCTCAAACCCGCCCAGGGCCCGGACCTCCACCCGCACCCCCGGGTGGTAGGGCACGGGAAGGCGCCTGAGCCGCCAAAGGGCCCGCCGGAGCCGGGCGAGGGGCGGGGCGAAGAGGGTCCTCCCCGCAAGGAAGGGGTAGCGCTCAAGCACCTCCTCCCACCCGTCCCGGAAGGGGTAGGCCCGGGCCAGGGCCTCGAGGAAGGGGTCGGGGGCGGGGAAGGCGCCCAAGGGGAACTCCTCCCCAAGGCGGAGCCGGGCTAGGGCCACCACCAGGGTGAGGAACCCTTCCACCCAGAGGTCCCCCGAGGCCCGGGAGAGCCGGACCATCTCCCGGTAGGCCCCGTCGTCGCCCAAGGCGGCAAGTCCCCCCAAGGCCTCCACCCCCAGGCGGGCCGGGCCCCCTTCGCTCAGGGCGAGGGCGGCGCGGTAACTGGCCTCCGCCTCCCGCAGACGGCCCAAGGCGAGGAGGGCGTGCCCCTTGCGGGCCTCCGCCAGGCTCAGGCCGAAGGGGCTCCCCAGGGCCTCCGCCTCAAACCGGCCCCGCTCCGCAAAGCGAAGCCCCTCCTCCGCGTCCCCGGCCACGCACTCCAAAAGGGCCCGGAGGAGGCTTCCCTCCCGGTGGTTCTGGGGCGGGCGGTGTAGGCCGGGGTCCTCCGCCCGCTTGAGAAGCTCTAAGGCCTCCGCAGGCCTCCCCTGGCGGAGGAAAAGCCTCGGCCCCGAGAAGCCCAAGGCCTCCGCCTCCCCCGCCCGGCCCTCGTTGAGGAGGTTCTCCGCCAAGAGGGGGCGGGCCAGGCCGGGGAAGCGGCGGAGGGCCTCCTCCAGGAAGGGCTTGGCCCGGGCGGGCTCCACCGTGTCCAGGAAGAGGCGGACGAGGCCGAGGTAGGCCCGCTCCTCCCCCGCCTCGAGGGCCTCCCGGTAGAGGGCCTCCGCCTCCCGGTACCGCCCCGCCTGGCGCAGGGCCTCGGCCTCGAGGAGGCGAAGCCCCGCCCGCCCCCGGCGCACCCCCTCCGGCAGGTGGCCGAGGAGGCGGAGCACGGTGTAGGTGAGCCCCCGCGCCAGCCAGCCCTCCCCCTCCTTGAGGAGGAGGTCGGCGGCGTGGCCGAAGCGCCCGGCCTCCAGGAGGAACTCCGCGGCCCGCACCCCCTCGCCCCGGGCCAAGGCCGCCTCCGCCGCCCGGGCGAGGAGGCCCCGGGCCTCCCCTTCGGGAAGGAGGGCCTTGAGGGCGCTCCGCACCAGGGGGTGGAAGCAGATGCGCCCCTCCCGCCTTTCCAGAAGCAGGTCCTCGGCGTAAGGGAGGAGGAAGGCCCCTTCCTCCTCGTCCACCTCCCCGAGGAGGGCGAGCCGGGAGGCCCGGTCCAGGACCTCCTTGGGCAGGGCCTGCCCCAGGTAGGCGAGAAGCCCCTCGGCGCTCTCCAGGGCGAGCTCGGGCCTCAGGCCCTTGCGCATGGCGAGGAGGACGAGCCTCAGCCCCAAGGGCCAGCCCCGGACGAGGCTTAGCGCCCTTTCCACCTCAAAGGCGGGGAGCTCCGGAGCCAGGGCCTTGGCCTCGGAGCTCACCCTCCTCGAGGACAAGCGTCTGGAGCTCGCCCGCGCCCTGGCCACGAGGCCCAAGGTCCTCCTTTTGGACGAGGTCATGGCGGGGCTTCGGCCCAAGGAGGCCCAGGAGGCGGTGGAGATGATCCGGAGGATCCGAAATAGCGGGGTCTCCATCCTCTTCATTGAGCACCTGATGCCCGTGGTCAAGGCCCTGGCCGACCGGGTGGTGGTCCTGGACCACGGGGAGAAGATCGCCGAGGGCGCCTACGAGGAGGTGGCCCGGGAGGAGCGGGTGCGGGAGGCCTACCTGGGGAGGCGGGCATGAGGCTGGAGGTCCAGGCCCTGGAAACCGGCTACGGCAAGGCCCAGGTCCTCTTCGGCGTGGACCTGGAGGTGGAAGCAGGGGAGCTCGTGGCCCTCCTCGGGGCGAACGGGGCGGGCAAGACCACCCTCCTCCGCGCCCTCTCGGGCCTCCTCCGCCCCTGGAAGGGAAGTGTCCTCCTGGGCGGGAAGGACCTTAGGGGCCTTTCCCCGGCAAGGAGGGCCCGGCTGGGTCTCGGCCACGTCCCCGAGGGGAGGCAGCTTTTCCCCCTCATGACCGTGGAGGAAAACCTCCGGCTTGGGGCCGCCTTTCTCGCCCCCGGGCGGGAGAAGGAGGGGTACGAGAGGGTCTACGCCCTCTTTCCCCGGCTCGCCGAGCGCAGGCGGCAGCTCGCGGGGACGCTCTCCGGAGGGGAGCAGCAGATGCTCGCCATCGGCCGGGCCCTCATGGGCTTTCCCCGGATCCTCCTCGTGGACGAGCCCTCCTTGGGCCTCTCCCCGAGGCTCGCCGAGGAGGTGCTCCTGGCCCTGAAGGAGGTGGCCCGCGGGGGGGTGGGGGTGCTCCTCGTGGAGCAGAACGTGGCCCTCTCCCTGGAGGTGGCGGAAAGGGGCTACGTCCTGGAGCACGGCCGCGTGGTCCTGGAGGGCCCCGCCCAAGCCCTGGCCCAAGACCCGAGGGTGCGGGAAGCGTACCTTAGCCTATAGGAGGCCCATATGGGAGCGTTTTCGGGAAGGACGGTCCTCGTCACCGGCGCGGGAAGCGGCATCGGCCTCGCCATCGCCAGGGCCTTCGCCCGGGAGGGGGCGAGGGTCTTGGTCCACGACGTGCGGGACGCCTCGAGGCTCGCCGAGGAGCTTTCCGGGGTCTTCCTCCAGGCGGACCTCGCCGACCCCAAAGAGGTGGAGGCCCTGGGCAAGGAGGCAGCGGCCATGGGCGTGGACGTCCTGGTGAACAACGCCGGCTTCCAGCACATCGCCCCCGTGGAGGAGTTCCCCCTGGAGGTCTGGCAACGGATGCTCCAGGTGATGCTCACCGCCCCTTTCCAGCTCACCCAAGCCCTCCTCCCCGGGATGAAGCGAAGGGGCTGGGGCCGGATCCTGAACATCGCCAGCATCCACGGCCTGGTGGCGAGCCCCTTTAAGAGCGCCTACATCTCGGCCAAGCACGGCCTCATCGGCCTCACGAAGACGGTGGCCCTCGAGGCCGGGCCCCATGGCGTCACCGTAAACGCCATCGCCCCCGCCTACGTCCGCACCCCCCTGGTGGAGGGCCAGATCCAGGACCAGGCCAAAACCCTGGGGATCCCCCCCGAGGAGGTGGCGGAGAAGGTCTTCCTGGCCCAGGCGGCCATCAAGCGCCTCATAGCGCCCGAGGAGGTGGCCGAGCTCGCCCTCTTCCTGGCCTCGGAGAAGGCCAGCGCCATCACCGGGGCCGTCTTCCCCATAGACCTGGGCTGGACGGCCCGCTAGCGGACGGCCCTGAGGGGGAGGCCCTCCTCCCTGGCCCAGGCCTCCCAGGCCCGGGCGGGCCTTTGGGCGAAGAAGGCGCAAAGGGTCCTGTAGAGGGGGTTTTCCGGGGAAGCAGGGCTGAAGGCGGCCTCCACAAGCTCGGGAAGCCCCGCCTTTTGGCAGAAGCGGGCCCAGAGGTGGGGCTCGAGGGCGGCGAGGGCCACCTCCCCCTCCCTCGCCCGGTAGACCCCGTAGCAGAGGACCGAGCCGTCCAGGAAGGGAATCGGCGGATAGGCGATGGACTTCACCGCCTCGGCGAGGGCCACCTCGTAAAACCCGCCCCCCAGGAGGAGGCCCTTGAGGGCGGCGAGGGCCAGGGCGTAGGCCCCCGCCAGGTCGGCGAACTGGAAGGCCCGCCAGGGAAACCGCCCAAGAAGCCCCGCCTCCGCCAGGTAGGTGAGGTCGTGGCCGGGGTCGGGAGCGTCCCGGTAGCCCCGGAGGCGGACGTAGACCAGGCGGGGGTTCTCGGCCAGAAGCGTTTCGGGCCCCAGGCCGAGCCTCTCCATCGCCCCCGGGCGGTTGGACTCCAGGAAGACGGCCGCCTCCGCCACCAGGCCCAGAAGCCGCGCCCTTCCCTCCTCCGCCTTCAGGTCCAGGACGAGGACCTCCTTCCCCTCGTTCAAAAAGCGGTAGGCCTCGGGGGCGAGGGCCTTCAGGGGGTCCCCCCCTGGGGGCTCCACCTTGAGGACGGGAAAGCCCATCTCCAAGAGGAGCTTTCCCGCCAAGGGCCCGGGCAAAAGCCGGGTGAGGTCCAAGACCTTACCGGGGGGCCATGCGGAGGGCGCCATCCAGCCGGACCACCTCCCCGTTCAGCATGGGGTTTTCCAGGATGTGGAGGACCAAGGCGGCGTACTCCTCGGGGCGGCCAAGCCTCGGGGGAAAGGGGACCTGGGCCGCGAGGGAGGCCTTGGCCTTTTCCGGAAGCCCCTGGAGGAGGGGCGTGTCAAAAAGGCCCGGGGCCACCGTCACCACCCGGATCCCCCATCCGGCGAGCTCCCGGGCCGCAGGAAGGGTGAGGGCCACCACGCCCCCCTTGCTCGCCGCGTAGGCCGCCTGGCCGATCTGCCCCTCAAAGGCGGCCACGCTCGCCGTGTTCACGATGACCCCCCGCTGACCCTCGGCGTCGGGCGGGTTTTCCCGCATGGCCCAGGCGGCGAGGCGCAACACGTTGAAGGTGCCGAGGAGGTTCACCTCAAGAACCCGCCGGAAGCTTTCCAGGCCGTGGGGGCCCTCTTTGCCGAGGATCTTCTCGGCAAGGCCCACTCCGGCGGCGCTCACCACGGCGAAGAGGGGGGCCTCCTCCTGGGCCCTCGCCACCGCCCGCCTTACGTCCTCCTCCCGGGTCACGTCCCCTTCCACATAGATCAGGTCCTCCCCTCCCCGCCTGAGATCCAGGACCACCACCCGGTAGCCCCTCGCCTTCAAGGCGAGGGCCGCCGCCCGCCCGAGGCCCGAGGCCCCGCCCGTCACCAAGGCGCTCCGCTCCATCCTCCCCTCCCTATAGCCTCTGGATCACCGTGGCCGTGGCCTGGCCGTGGCCGATGCACATCACCTGGAGGCCGAACTCGCTTCCCGTGCGCTCTAGCTCATAAAGGAGCTTGGTCATGAGCACGGCCCCCGTGGCCCCCAAGGGATGCCCGTGGGCGATGGCCCCGCCGTTGGGGTTCACCTTTTCGGGGTCCGCCCCAAGCTCCCGCAGGAAGGCGAGGACCACGCTGGCGAAGGCCTCGTTGACCTCTATGACGTCCACGTCCCGCAAGGAGAGCCCCGCCCGCTCCAGGGCCTTTTTCGCGGCGGGGATGACCTCAAGAAGCTGCAGGGTAGGGTCCCCCGCCACCACCACCCGGGCGAGGAAGCGGGCCCTGGGCCTCAGGCCCAAGGCCAGGGCCTTTTCCCGGTCCCCGAGGAGGAGGGCCGCGGCGCCGTCGGAGATCTGGCTGGAGTTCCCCGCCGTCACCACCCCGTCTTCCCGGAAGACGGGTTTCAGGGCGAGCATCTTCTCGTAGTCCACATCGGGGCGGACCCCCTCGTCCCGGGTGAGGAGGAAGGGCCTCCCCTCGGCGTCCAGCCCCTCGAGGGGGAGGATCTGGGCAGAAAACCGCCCCTCCTCCGTGGCCCGGGCGGCCCTTTTGTGGGAGAGGTACCCCCACTCGTCCAGCTCCTCGCGGCAAAACCCGTAGCGCTCAGCGATCCGCTCGGCGCTTTCCCCCTGGTGGACGAGCTCGTACCTCTTCCCAAGCTCGGGGTTCAGGGTGTGGAAGCCCCCGCCGATGTCCGCGAACATGGGCACCCGGGTCATGCTCTCCACCCCGCCGGCGATGGCGAAGTCCACATCCCCTGCGGCGATGGCCTGGGCGGCGAAGTGGACGGCCTGCTGGCTGGAGCCGCACATGCGGTTCAAGCTCACCGCGGGGACCTCCTTGGGAAGCCTGGAGAGGAGCACCCCAAGCCGCCCCACGTTCGCCCCCTGCTCCCCCACCTGGGTCACGCACCCCGTGACCACGTCCCCGATGAGGCCGGGGTCTATGCCCGTCCGCTCCAAGAGGGCGTCCAGGACCTTGGCGTAGAGGGCATCGGGCCTGTAGGCCCTCAGGGCCCCGTTCCGCTTGCCGATGGGCGTGCGCACCGCCTCGAGGATCACCGGCTCTCCCATCCGTTCCTCCCTTCCCTGCGGGCTTCCCAGTATACCCCCTTGACGCCTTGGGGGGGCGCGTGCTTTAGTTAGACCTGGGAACGAACTAAGGAGCGCGCGGAGCGTAAGGGCGACGTCCAAACCCTCCGCAGGCTCAACCGCAGGGCCATCCTGAACCAGCTCAGGCGGGGCCCCCTCTCCCGCGCCGACCTGGCCCGGGCCACAGGCCTCGCCAAGAGCGCCGTGAGCCGCCTCGTGGAGGAGCTGCTCCAGGAGGGGCTTTTGGAGGAGGGGCCCGCCGCGCCCTCCCCATTGGGCCGGCCGCCCACCCTCCTCCGGCTCAGGCCCCGGGCCCGGATGGCCCTGGGCGCGGAGGTGGGCGTGGAGGGCACGGTCCTCGTGGCCTTGGACTGGCAGGGGCAGGTGGCCTGGAGCAAGGAGTGGGCCCACGCCCCCGAGGAGGACCTCCACGCCCGCATCCAACGCCTCCTCCTGGAGGTCCGCCCCCACCTTCAAGACGCCCTGGGCCTCGGGATCACCCTGCCCGGGGTGGTGGCGGGGCGCCGCCTCCTCCTCGCCCCCAACCTGGGGTGGAGGGAGGTGGACCTCAGCCCCCACCTCGCCGCCCTCCCCCTTCCCGTGGCCCTGGAGAACGACGCCAAGGCCTCCGCCCTTTCCGAGGTCTTCCTCCACGGGGAGCAGAACCTCGCCTACGTGGTCCTGAGCACGGGGCTCGGCGTGGGGGTGGTGGCCGAGGGCAGGCTCCTCAGGGGCGCCACCGGGGCCTTCGGGGAGGTGGGGCACTGGCTTGGGGAGAGGGTCTCCCCTTGCCGGTGCGGCCGCCGAGGGTGCCTGGAGGTGGCCCTGGGCCTGGAAACCCTCGTGAAGCGCTACCGGGCCCTGGGGGGCACCGCCTCCACGCTGGAGGGCCTTCTCGCCGGGGCCCGGGCCGGGGAGGAGGCGGCCCTCCTCGCCCTCCGCCAGCTGGGGGAGGCCCTGGGCCGGTTCCTCGCCAACCTGGCCGTGGCCTACGACCCCGCCCGGGTGGTGGTGGGCGGGCGGGTGGCCGAGCTCTTCCCCTTCCTGGAAGCGCCCCTCCGAGCCTCCCTGGAGGCCCACGCCTTCCTGGAGGCCCACCGGAGGCTCCCCGTGGCCCCCTCGGTCTACGGCCACCTGGCCCCGGCGGTGGGCGGGGCGAGCCTCTTCTTGGCGCGGTTTTTTGAGCTGGGCGGCTTGTGGGCGGAAGGCCCACGTCGCAATGGAGGTGAAGGGTATGCGGAAGTGGCTTTTGGCGATCGGTATGGTCTTGGGGCTTAGCGCCCTGGCCCAAGGAGGCAAGCTGGAGATCTTCTCCTGGTGGGCGGGAGACGAGGGGCCGGCCCTCGAGGCCCTGATCCGGCTCTACAAGCAGAAGTACCCCGGGGTGGAGGTCATCAACGCCACGGTGACGGGCGGCGCCGGGGTGAACGCCCGCGCCGTCCTCAAGACCCGGATGCTGGGCGGGGACCCCCCGGACACCTTCCAGGTGCACGCCGGCATGGAGCTCATCGGCACCTGGGTGGTGGCGAACCGGATGGAGGACCTCTCCGCCCTCTTCCGCCAGGAAGGGTGGCTCCAGGCCTTCCCCAAGGGGCTCATTGACCTCATCTCCTACAAGGGCGGGATCTGGAGCGTGCCCGTGAACATCCACCGCTCCAACGTGATGTGGTACCTCCCCGCCAAGCTCAAGGAGTGGGGGGTCAACCCGCCCCGGACCTGGGACGAGTTCCTGGCCACCTGCCAGACCCTGAAGCAAAAGGGCCTCGAGGCGCCCCTCGCCCTGGGGGAGAACTGGACGCAGCAGCACCTCTGGGAGAGCGTCGCCCTCGCCGTCCTCGGCCCCGACGACTGGAACAACCTCTGGAACGGCAAGCTCAAGTTCACCGACCCCAAGGCCGTGCGGGCCTGGGAGGTCTTCGGCCGGGTGCTGGACTGCGCCAACAAGGACGCCGCCGGGCTTTCCTGGCAGCAGGCGGTGGACCGGGTGGTCCAGGGCAAGGCCGCTTTCAACGTCATGGGCGACTGGGCCGCGGGCTACATGACCACCACCCTCAAGCTCAAGCCCGGGACCGACTTCGCCTGGGCCCCCTCCCCCGGCACCCAGGGGGTCTTCATGATGCTCTCCGACTCCTTCGGCCTGCCCAAGGGGGCCAAGAACCGGCAGAACGCCATCAACTGGCTTAGGCTCGTGGGCTCCAAGGAGGGTCAGGACACCTTCAACCCCCTCAAGGGCTCCATCGCCGCCCGGCTGGACTCCGACCCCAGCAAGTACAACGCCTACGGCCAGTCCGCCATGAAGGACTGGAGGTCCAACCGGATCGTGGGCTCCCTGGTCCACGGGGCGGTGGCGCCCGAGAGCTTCATGAGCCAGTTCGGCACGGTCATGGAGATCTTCCTCCAGACCAGGAATCCGCAGGCCGCGGCCAACGCCGCCCAGGCCATCGCCGACCAGGTGGGCCTGGGCCGGCTGGGCCAGTAAGAGGCCGCGTGGGGTGGGCCTCGGCCCACCCCCTTTTTTTCCCATGCGCGACCGCATCCTGGCATTCCTCGTCCTCCTCCCCTCCGTCCTCGCCGTGGGGGTCTTCGTCTACGGCTTCATCGGGCAGAACCTCTGGGTCTCCCTCACCGACTGGGGCAAGGACCCGGCCCAGGCCCTGGCCCTAAGGCCCGAGCTCCGCTTCGTGGGCCTGGAGAACTACCGCGAGCTCTTCACCGGTTTTGTGGACGTCCGCTTCCGCCAAAGCGTCGTGAACCTCATCTTCTTCACCCTCTTCTTCATGGCCGGAAGCCTGGGCCTGGGCCTCCTCCTCGCCCTCGCGGTGGACAAGGCCCCCAGGGGGGAAGCTTCTTCCGCACGGTCTTCCTCTTCCCCATGGCCCTCTCCTTCGTGGTCACCGGGACCATCTGGCGCTGGCTTTTGCAGCCCCAAGGCGGGGTGAACGTCCTCCCCACCCTCTTCGGCCTGCCCCCCCTCTCCTTCCCCTGGCTCGCCACCCGGGAACAGGTCCTGGTCTTTGACTGGAACCGCTTGCCCTTCTACACCGCCCTCGTGGTGGGGCTCGTCCTCCTCTACGTGGCCTACGCCGCCTATCGCGAGGGGGAGAGGCGGCGGGCCCTCTGGGGCCTGGCCTCCGCCGGGGTGCTCCTCCTTTGGGCCTTCGCCTTCGGACGGGGGCTGAGGCTCCTCCCCTACCCCGAGGTCCACGGGTTCAGCCTGGCCCTGGTGGGGGTGATCCTGGCGGCGGTTTGGCAGATGTCCGGCTACACCATGGCCCTCTACCTGGCGGGGCTGAGGGGGATCCCCGTGGAGGTCCTCGAGGCCGCCCGGGTGGACGGGGCGAGCGAGTGGCAGCTCTTCCGCCGGGTCATCTTTCCCATGCTCGCCCCCATCACCCTTTCGGCCATGATCGTCCTGGGGCACATCGCCCTGAAGATCTTTGACCTCGTCTTCGCCATGGCCGGGCTGGACTACGCCCCCACGGACGTGCCCGCCATCTACATGTACCTCCTCGCCTTCCGGGGCAACCAGTTCGCCAAGGGGGCCGCCATCGGCATCCTCCTGCTCCTCCTCGTGGCCGTGGTGGTCGTCCCCTACCTGGCCACCCAGCTCAGGAAGGAGGTGCGGCGGTGATGGGCCGGGCCCTCCTCTACGGCTTCCTCCTCCTCATGGCGGGCTTCTTCCTCCTCCCCGTGTACCTGGTGGTCCTCACCGCCCTAAAGGAGCCCGCCCGGATCACCCTGGAGACGGTCTGGCAGTGGCCCCACCCCCCCTACTGGGAGAGCTTCCGCACCGCCTGGGAGGCCTTCCGGCCCAAGTTCCAGAACTCCGTGGTCCTCGCCGTCTCCGCCACCCTCCTCTCCGCCCTGGTGGGGTCCCTGAACGGGTACGTCCTGGCCAAGTGGCCCTTCCGGGGGTCGGGCCTCCTCTTCGCCCTGATCCTCTTCGGGATGTTCATCCCCTACCAGAGCATCCTCATCCCCCTCTTCCAGTTCATGAAGTCCATCGGCCTCTACGGCAGCCTCTTCGGGCTCGTCCTGGTCCACGTCATCTACGGCATCCCCATCGTCACCCTCATCTTCCGCAACTACTACAGCGAGATCCCCGACGAGCTTGTGGAGGCGGCCCGCATTGACGGGGCGGGGTTCTTCGGCATCTTCCGCCACGTGATCCTGCCCCTCTCCGTCCCCGCCTTCGTGGTGGTGGCCATCTGGCAGTTCACCCAGATCTGGAACGAGTTCCTCTTCGCCGTCACCCTCACCCGGCCCGAGAGCCAGCCCATCACCGTGGCCCTGGCCCAGCTCGCCGGAGGGGAGGCGGTGAAGTGGAACCTGCCCATGGCCGGGGCCATCCTGGCGGCCCTTCCCACCCTCCTCGTCTACATCCTCCTCGGCCGCTACTTCCTCCGGGGCCTCCTCGCGGGCTCGGTGAAGGGGTAGGGCCTTCACCCTTTTCACGCCCGCCCCCCCTAAAATGGCGGAACCATGAGCGGGGCCGAGCTCATCCGGGCGGCAGGACCCGTTTTCTGGATCCTGTTCGCCCTCTCCGTCTACACCCTCTACCTGGTCCTCGCGGGCCTTTTCCGCAGAAAGGCCACGGCGAGGACCCTGGACCGGCTGGGGGACCTGGCCCAGTTCGCCCCCCTCCTCGGGCTCTTCGGCACCAGCCTGGGCATGATCCGGGCCTTCCTGGCCCTCGGCCAGGGGGGGAACCCGGAGCTTCTGGCCCAGGGCATCGCCGAGGCCCTCACCAACACCGGGATGGGCCTTTTCGTGGCCGTGGTGGCCTACGGGGGGCGGGTGCTCCTTGGGGCCATGGAGGGGGGGGAAGAGTGAGCCGGCGGCCCCTGGTCCTGAACCTCATCCCCCTCATTGACTTCTTCCTCCTCCTCGCCCTCTTCGCCCTCCTCCTCGCCCGCTGGCCCGAGGCCCTACCCCAGCGGGCCCTCTCCGTGGACCTTCCCCGGGCGGAGGGGAGGCAGGGTAGCGGGGGGGTGCTCCTGGAGCTGGACCGGGAAGGACGCCTTGCCCTGAACGGGAAGCCCGTGGCCCTAAAGGACCTGGCCCAGGCCCTGAGCCCCCTCCTCCAGGAGGGGACGGCGGTCCGCCTCGAGGCGGACCGGGAGGTGCCCCACGGCACGGTGGTGGCCGTGCTGGAGGCGGTGCGCCGCGCGGGGGGGGAGAAGGTTGAGGTGGGCGTCCGGCCTTGAGCGGAGGGCCTTCCTCCTCGCCCTCCTGGTCCACGGCCTCCTCCTCCTTGGGGTGGTGCGCTACGAGCCCGCCCTCCCCCTTCCCAGCTACACGGTGCGCCTCGCGCCCGTGCCCGTGGAGGCCGTCAGAGAAGAGGCCAAGCCCCAAGCCCCCATCCCTGAGGCCAGGCCCGCCGAGGCCTCGAGGCCCCAGACGCCCCCACCCCAACCCGCCCCCCAGGCCCGGGTGAACCCCACGCCCCCCCGGGGTCTGGAGCGCGCCCCCATCGCCTCCGGGGGTGAGGAGCGCCTCCTCCCCTCTCCCTCCCCCGCCCCCCGGGCCCAAGCCGAGGCCCTCCCCGCCCCAAGCCGGGAAGAAGCCTCCCTGGCCCAGGAGGCCGCCCCGCCTCGGGAAGCCCCCGCCCTAGGCCGGGAGGCCAGCCCCGCCGAGCCCCTGGCCCGGGGCACGGGGGGCCTCGAGGCCGCCCGCCCGGCCCAGGAGGCCTTCGCCGCCCCCGCCCCCGAGGCCCAGGCCCCCACGGCGGAGGAGGCGGGAGCCTCTTCCTGGGGCCAAGCGGCCGCCCCCGCCCCGGCGGAGGCCTTGGCGCCTACGCCTTCCGCCCCGACCCCTGCGAAGGCGGAGGCCCTGGCCCCTTCTTCCTCCGGCGGAGGGCTTGCGGCGGAGAAGGCCCCGCCCGCGCCCGGCACCCCGAACCCGCTTCCCCTCCCGGCCCAGGCCCCCGGGGCCCTGCCGGAGGGAAGGATGGGCCCCGCCCGGGAGGCCGCCCTCCCCCCCTCCCGCCCGGCGGGGGAGCTGGGCCGGGAAGGCCTCCTCCCCCCGGGCGGGGTCCAAGGGGGGAGGGACTGGGGGCGGTGCGCCGTGGTGGTGGACGCCACCCCCTTCCCCCTGGACCCGAACCCCAACCCCCAGGTCCTCACGCCCGAGGGGAAGCGGGTCTGGCCCCCCGCGGCCAAGGTGCAGGGGGTGCCCACGGAGGTGGTGGACCGGAGCGGCATCGCCCTCTTCTTCCCCCAGGGCGCCTTTGACCCCGCGCCCTACGGGCGGGTCCTTTGGGTCAAGGCCTTGGGTACCCGGACGCGGACGCCGGAAAGCCGGTTCCACGACCTCGTGGTGGTAAGCGCAGAGGACGCCGCCCGCATCCAGGTGGCGGCGGAAAGCCTCTGCGAGATGGTCTTCCTGTACGCGAAAGGAGGTCAGCCGTGAGAAGAGGCCTAGCGGTTCTGCTTCCCTTCCTTCCTTTAGCCCTCGCCTGGCAGCCCGCCCTGGACCTGGAGCTCGCCCGGCAGGTGGTGGACGGGGCCTACAGCCGCATCCCCCCCTTGCCCACGGCGGTGGAGCTCTCCCCCCTGGAGGTCCGGGTCCTCCGGGGGGAGGGGTGCCTCCCCTTCCCCGGAAGCCGCCCCGTGTGGGCCCGGGTCGCCGGCCAGGCGGAGGTGGTGGAGATCCTGGCCGAGAGGGCCCGGAACGAGTTCCGGCGGGTCCAGGCGGAGGAGGTCCTCCCCGAGGCCAAGCGCCTCCTCCCCGACGGCCACCTCCGGGTCTACCTGCGCCTTTCGGGGCTCAAGCGCCTGGAGCACCGGGCCGCCTACACCCTGGGGGTGCGGCTCAAGACCCCGGAGGGGGAAAGCTACGTCCGGGCCTACCGGGCCACCTACCTGGACGACTGGCAGGAAAAGGAGGACGGGTACACGGGCACCCTGGTCTTCTACCTGGACCTCTCCGGAAAGCCCGTGGACCCAAAGGGCCCCCTGGAGGTGGTCTTCCTCACCGAGTCGGAGAAGGACTGCCTCTACGCCTTCACCGTGGACCTGGGGGCCTTCTACTGAGTACCCCAAAAAGCCCTCACCGCCCCGGCCTGGGCACCGTTACGGAACCCGCCTAGGCCCAGTGGTCCAAAGGCCCGTGGCCGTGGCCCAGGGAGGGCGCCGTCTTCAGGGCCCGGGTGAGGTAGGCCTTGGCCTCGGCCACCGCCTCCGCCAAGGGCCTTCCCTTGGCGAGGAGGGCGGCGATGGCGGCGGAGAGGGTGCAGCCGGTGCCGTGGGTGTTCCGGGTATGGACCCGGGGAGCGGAGAAGCGCAAGACCCCTCCCCGGGTGGCCAAAAGGTCCACCGCCTCTTCCCCCTCCAGATGCCCCCCCTTGAGGAGGACGGCCTTGGGGCCTAGGGCGAGGAGGGCCTTGGCGGCCTCCTCCGCCTCCTTAAGGGTACGGATGGGGCGCCCCAGGAGGGCTTCGGCCTCGAGGCGGTTCGGGGTGACGAGGTCCGCCAAGGGGAAAAGCCTCTCCTTGAGGGCGGCCGCCGCCTCCTTGGCGAGGAGGGGGTCCCCGCTTTTCGCCACCATCACCGGGTCCACCACCAAGGGCCGGACCCCGAAGCGCCGCACCGCCTCGGCCACGGCCTCCACGATGGCCGCGTCCCCCAAGGCCCCCGTCTTGGCGGCGTGAAGGGGGAAGTCCTGGGCCACGCTCTCTATCTGGGCGTAGACCACCTCGGGGGGAAGGAGGTGCACCCGCTGCACCCCCAGGGTGTTCTGGGCGGTGACCAGGGTGAGGGCGCTCGTCCCGTAGACCCCGAAGCGGAAGAAGACCTTGAGGTCCGCCTGCACCCCCGCCCCGCCCCCCGAGTCGGAGCCCGCGATGGTGAGGGCCACCCTCATGCTTCCTCCAAGGGCTTCCCTCGGGTCTCCACCCCCACGGCGAAGGCGAAGACCCCGGCGAGGAGAAGAAGCCCCCCGTGGAGGGCCAAGACCCCGCCCGGGCCCCAAAGGGGAAGGAGGGCCCCGGTGGCGTAGGGGGCGAGGATCCCCCCCACCCGGCCCACCGCCGCCACGAAGCCCGCCCCGCTCCCCCTAAGCGCCGTGGGGAAGAGCTCCGGGGTGTAGGCGTAAATGGCCCCCCAGGCCCCCAGGTTGAAGAAGGCGAGGAGGGCCCCAAAGAGGAGCACCTCCCCGGGGGAAGCGGCCCGGGAAAGGAGCCAGGCAAAGAGGGCGGAAAGGCCCAAAAACCCCACGAGCACGGGCCGCCTCCCCCAGCGCTCCACCAAGAAGGCCGCCACGAGGTAGCCCGGCACCTGGGCCAAGGTGATGAGGAGGACGTACTCCAAGGAGCGCACCAGGGTGTAGCCCTGGGCCACGAGGAGGGAGGGGAGCCAGATGAAGGCCCCGTAGTAGCCCGCGTTCAGGGCGAACCAGGCGAGGGCGAGGAAGAGGGTGCGCCGGAGGAGGGGCGGGCGGAAGAGGGCCCCGTAGGGGAGGGGGCGCGGGGCGGGCTCAGGGCGAGGCTCGGGAAGGGGCCCGGGAAAGGCCCTTTCCCATGAGGCCACCAGGGCCTCCGCCTCCGCCGCCCGGCCCCGGGCCACGAGCCAGCGGGGGGACTCGGGGAGGGAGAGCCTCAGGTAGGCGGCGTAAAGGGCGGGAAGGGCCCCGGCGAGGAAGGCCGCCCGCCAGCCCAAGGAGGGGACCAGGAGGTAGCCCACGAGGGCGGCGAGGAGCCACCCCACGGCCCAGAAGGCCTCGAGGAGGACCACCATCCGCCCCCGGTGGGCCTTGGGACTGAACTCCCCCATGAGGCTTGCCGCCACGGGAAGCTCCGCTCCCAGCCCAAGCCCCGTGAGGAAGCGGAAGAGGAAAACCCAAGAAAGGCTTGGGGCGAGGGCGGTGAGGAGGCTTCCCAGCCCAGCGAGGAAGAGGCTATACCCCACCACCGCCTTCCGGCCGAACCGGTCGGCAAGCCGCCCCCCGAGGAGGGCCCCGAAGAGCATCCCGAGAAGCCCCACGCTCCCCAAAAGCCCCGCCCCCACCGGGTCCAGGCCGAAGTCCCGGGAAAGGGCGGGCAGGGTGAAGCTGATGAGCCCCACGTCCATGGCGTCCAGGGCCCAGCCGAACCCGAGAAGCAGGAGGAGGCGGTAGTGGGGCCTGCCCAAGGGCAGGCGTTCCAGACGGGCGAGGGCGTCCATGGCCTCAGGCTACCGGAAGCTCCATCCGCCCCTTCCCCTTAAGCACCGCCTCCACCAGGTTCATGGGGCAGAAGGGGCCGCACATGCTGCAGGCCTTGGTCTTGGAGCCCCGCTCCTCCTTGAGGCGCCGCGCCTCCTCGGGGAAGAGGGCGAGGGCGAACTGGCCCTCCCAATCCAACCGGTAGCGGGCCTCGGACATCCTCCGGTTCCGCTCCAGGGCCCTTTTGTTCCCCCGGGCCACGTCGGCGGCGTGGGCGGCGATCTTAAAGGCGATCACCCCTTGCTTCACGTGCTCAGGGGTGGGCAGGCCCAGGTGCTCCGCCGGGGTCAGGTAGCAGAGCATGTCCGCACCCCACCATCCCGCCAAGGCCCCGCCGATGGCCCCGGCGATGTGGTCAAAGCCGGCGGCGGTGTCCACGGGAAGCATCCCCAGGATGTAGAAGGGCGCGTGCCCCGTGAGCTTCTTCTGGATCTGGACGTTGGCCGCCACCTCGTTCAAGGGGATGTGCCCGGGGCCTTCCACCATGGCCTGGACCCCGGCCCTTCTGGCCCTTTCCACGAGCTCCCCGATGGTGAGGAGCTCTGCGATCTGGGCCCGGTCGGTGCTGTCGGCGAGGGAGCCTGGGCGGAGGCCGTCCCCCAGGGAGAGGGTCATGTCGTAGGTGCGGGCGATGTCCAAAAGGTCGTCAAAGCGGGCGTAGAGGGGGTTTTCCTCGCCGCGGTGGAGCATCCAGGCGGCCATGAGCCCCCCGCCCCGGCTCACGATGCCCGTGGTGCGGGGGCTATTCCGGTAGACCTCGAGGTTCTTGAGGGTCACCCCCACGTGCACGGTGATGTAGT
The DNA here is from genome assembly GCF_000091545.1 of Thermus thermophilus HB8. Taxonomy (GTDB): domain Bacteria; phylum Deinococcota; class Deinococci; order Deinococcales; family Thermaceae; genus Thermus; species Thermus thermophilus. The sequence goes on along the minus strand of NC_006461.1, from coordinate 643,241 downwards.
CCACCCCCTCCTTGCCGTGCTCCTCAATCACCTGGAAGAGCTCGTCCGCCGACATGTCAAAGAAGTTCTTGCGCCTGGCCGCCCGAAACTCCGCCTCGTAGATGGGCACGGTGCCCAAGGGGACGGTGGCCACCTCCAGGATCCGCTTGCGGATCGCCTTGAGGTCTCCCCCGGTGGAGAGGTCCATAACGGTGTCCGCCCCGTACTGGATGGCCACCCTGGCCTTCTCCACCTCCTCCTCCACGTCCACGTAGTCGTAGGAGGTGCCCAGGTTGGCGTTCACCTTGACGGAAAGCCCCTCCCCGATCCCCTTGAAGTCGGTGAGGGTCTTGTGGTTCGGGTTCCTGGGGATGACGATCCGGCCCGCCGCCACCCCTTCCCGCACGAACTCGGGGGAAACCCCTTCCTTCTCGGCCACGTAGGCCATCTCCTCGGTGATCTTCCCTTTCCTTGCCGCCTCAAGCTGCGTCATCCTCCACCCCCAAAAGCTTTAAAAGCCTCTTTGCCGTCCAAGGGGCGAGGAGGACGCCGTTCCTCCCGTGCCCCACCGCCGCGTACACGCCTTCCTCCACCTCGCCCACGAAGAGCTCCCCCGCGGGCCTAAACCCGAAGACCGCTCCCCTAAAGCGGGCCCCTTCCAAGAGGGGAAAGCGCTCGTGGGCGTAGTCCGCAAGCCAGCGGAGGCCATAGAGGTCCACTCCCTCCGCCCACCCCTCCCGCGACGTGGCCCCCACGTAGACCCCGCCCTCCCGGGAGAGGAGGTACCCCTCCCCGGCGAAAAGGGGCCCGGGCGGGGCCTCCCCCCAAAGGAGAAGGGCCTCCCCCTTGAGGGGCCTGACCCTTAGGCCGAACCTTCCCCCCCAGGCCCCCACGGCGAGGAGGACGAAGCGGGCCCTAAGGGCCCCTTCCCGCCAATGGACCCTCCCCCCCTCTATCCCTTCCACCTCGGCCCGGAGGTAGGTGCCCCCGAGGTCCCGGAAGGCCTCGAGGAGGGCCTCGCGGAGCGCCTTGGGGTGGACGAACCCCCCGGGGAAGCGCCTCGCCCCCAAGCCCCCCCGGACCGGGTAAGGGAGGGGGTCTTGGGCCTGCCAAGCTTCCTTTTCCCCAAGGCTTAGGGCCGCCACCCAGGTCCCGGAAAACCCCGCCTCCACCTCGAGGCCCCTTTCCCTAAGCTCGGCGAGGAGCTCGGGGTAGCGGGCAAGGCCGTATAGCCCCGCCTCCAGAAGCTCCCCCGAAAGCCCCTCGGGGTAAGGGGCGAGCATCCCCGCGCTCGCCAGGGTGGCGGCCCCTTCCTTCTCCGCGTCCAAGAGGGCCACGGCCACCCCCCGCTTGGCGAGCTCGTAGGCGGCGAGGGCCCCGATGATCCCCGCCCCCACCACGGCCACGTCCGCCCTCATAACTCTTCCTCCACTACTGGGGCCCCCGGCCGGGCCGGGGCCCGGTCGGGGTAAAAGGCACCCCCTCCACCGGGCTGGAGGGGCTTGCCGCCTCCCTGGGCCGCATGGGCCCGGCGAGGTAGGCCTTCCTCCCCGCCTCCACCGCAAGCCGGAAGGCCTCGGCCATGGCGGGGGGATCTTGGGCCTCGGCGATGGCGGTGTTCACCAAGACGGCGTCCAGGCCGAGCTCCATCACCTCCGCCGCGTGGGAGGGGAGGCCGAGCCCCGCGTCCACCACCACCGGGGGAAGGCTTGCCTTCTCCCGGGCGAAAAGCTCCAAAAGGGCCCTCGTCCTCACCCCCCAGCCCGAGCCGATGGGGGCGGCGAGGGGCATCACCGTGGCCGTGCCCAGGGCGGCGAGCCTTTTGGCCAGGACGAGGTCGGGCCCCATGTAGGGGAGGACGAGGAAATCCTCCTCTATAAGCCTCTCCGCCGCCTTCAGGGTCTCCAGGGGGTCGGGGAGGAGGTAGGTGGGGTCGGGGATGACCTCGAGCTTCACCCACCTTTCCCCGGTGAGGAGGCGGCCCAAGCGGGCGAGGCGCACCGCCTCCTCGGCCGTTCTGGCCCCTGCGGTGTTGGGGAGAAGCCTAACCCCCTCCAAAGCCTCCAGAAGCCCCACGTGCCCCGGGGCCTTGAGCTCCACCCGCCTCACGGAGACCGTGACCACCTCGGCCTTCGCGGCGGCGATGGCCTCCCGCATCACCCCGAAGTCCTCGTACTTGCCGGACCCCAGGATGAGGCGGCTTTTGAGCTCCACGGGACCTACTTTCCAGGTGTCCACGCTAACCCCCCTGCATCAGGGCCACCACCTCCACCACGTCCCCGTCCCGCAAGGGGCGGTCCGGGACCTCGAGGCCCAAGAAGGCCTCCTCGTTGAGGAGGACGGCGACCCCCTTAAGCTCCACGCCCATTTCCTCCAAGACCTCCTTGAGGGTCTTTCCCTCCAAGGGCCTGGGCTCCCCGTTAAGCCACACCATAAAGCCTCTCCCTAAGGGCGCGGGCCGCCCGCTCGGGGTCAGGGGCGTCCAGGATGGCCCGGACCACCACGATGCGCCTGGCCCCGGCCTCTAGGACCTGGTCCAGGTTCCCCAGGTCAATCCCCCCGATGGCGTACCAGGGCTTCTCCCCCAGGTTCTCCGCCGCCCAGCGCACGTAAGCGAGCCCCGCCGCGGGCCTGCCCGGCTTCGTGGGGGTCTCCCAGACGGGGCCCACGGAGAGGTAGTCCACCCCCTCCTCTAGGGCCCTTAGCGCCTGCTCCGGGGCGTGGGTGGAGCGGCCCACCATCCCGGCAAAGAAGCGCCGCGCCTCCTCGGGGGTGAGGTCGTTCTGCCCCAGGTGCACCCCGTCCGCCCCCAGGAGGGCGGCGAGGTCGGGGCGGTCGTTCAGGAAGAAGGGCACCCCGTAGCGCCGGGCGAGGGCGAGCATCCTTTCCCCGAGGGCCAGGGTGGGCCGCGCCTCCCAGTCCTTGGCCCTCAGCTGCACGACCTCCACGCCGCCCGCCAAGGCCCTTTCCGTGCGGTCCAGGGTAGCCTCCAAAGACCAGCCGGGCCTTGGGGTCACCACCAGGTAGAGCCTTCCAAGCAACCTTCCACCCCCTCTAGGCCAGCGGGAAGGGCCCACGCGGCCCGAAGGGGGCTAGGTTTTGGGGGATTCGGGTCTTCCGCATAGGCTTCCCTCCGCCGGCATTACCCGGATCAGGTTCCAAGGGTTGCTGGGAGAAACCCAGCTCTCAGCCCTTCCATTCGGGCACCCCTAGCCTGCCCCCCCACTATAGCACGCCCGCGCCCGGGGAAAAGAGGGCAGGCTACACTGGGGGGGAGCCCATGCGCCCCTACCTGGCCCTCACAAGCCTCCTCTTTGGCCTCCACCTGGGCGTGGCGGCGGTGGCCGCCCTGGACCTTCCCGCCCCCGTCCTCGGCCTCGCCGCCTTCGCGGCGGGGGCCTGCCTGGGGCTCGGCCTAAGCCTCCTCGCCCGGCGTCTGCCCCTACCCCACCTTCTCCTTTTCGCCCTCCTCCTCAACCCCTCCGCCTGGGTGGCCGTGGCCCTCCTCCGCCCCGAGCCCGACCCCATGAACCTGGGCCTCTTCGTGGCCATAGTGGCCTTCACCCTCCTCCTCCTCGGAACCCTTCTCCTCCTCCTCGCCGCCCTCCTCCCCCCCTGGCTCGCCCCCTGGCCCTTGGCCCTGGCGGGGCTCTTCCTCGTGCCCCTCTTCGCCCTCCTGGGGGACGCCCTGGGCCAGGCCCTCCCCCTTTGGGCCCGGTGGGGGGCGCTCCTCCTCGGCGCCGCCCTCACGGCCTTTGGCCTCGCCGGCGGGGTCCGGGGCCAGGGTGCCCCATACCCTTGACTTTCATAGGCTCAATGGTATACCATCCCCACCAACCCCCGGACCGGGGGTCGGAGGTGAGGGATGGCAGGGCTTGTGGACAGGGTAAGCGGCGCGCGCCTGGACCCGGCGGCGGAGGCGGAGATCCGGTACCTGGAGGCCATGATCGCCCGCCTCGAGGCCGGGGAGGAAGACCCCGAGGACTTCCGGGTCTTCCGGCTCAAAAACGGCATCTACGGCATCCGGGGCCGCCCCGAGCACCACATGATCCGCATCAAGCTCCCCGTGGGGCGGATCACCCCCGAGGGCCTCAGGGTTCTCGCGGACGTGGCCGAGCGCTACGCGGAAAACCGCCTGGCCCACGTGACCACCCGCCAGGCGGTCCAGCTCCACCACGTCCACCGCCGGGACGTGCCCAAGGTCTTAAGGGCGGTGAACGCCGTGGGCCTCACCACGAGGGAGGCCTGCGGCCACTCCATCCGGGCCATCACCTGCTGCCCCTACGCCGGGGTCTCCCCCGAGGAACCCTTTGACGTGACCCCCTACGCCGAGGCCGCCTACCGCTACTTCCTCCGCCACCCCGTGGGGCAGAACCTCCCCCGGAAGTTCAAGATCGCCTTTGAGGGGTGCGCCGCGGACCACGCCCGCACCCCCATCCACGACATCGGGGTGGTGGCGGCCTTGGAAGGGGGAAAACGGGGGTTCCGCGTCTACGTGGGCGGGGGCTTAGGGGCCGCCCCCATGAGCGCCGAGCTTCTGGAGGCCTTCACCCCCGAGGAGGACCTCCTCCCCACCATGCTCGCCATCGTCCGCCTCTTTGACCGCTACGGAAACCGCAAGGTCTTGACCCAGGCCCGGCTCAAGTTCCTGGTGAAGAAGTGGGGGATCGCCGCCTTCCGGGAGGCGGTGCGGGAGGAGAGGCGCCTCGTCAAGCTCACGGCGAGCGGCGAGGACCTCGAGGCCTGGGCCCCGCCCCCAGAGCCCGAGCCCCCAAGGCTTCCCAGCCCGCCCAAAAAGCCCTTCTCCTTTGCCCCAGGCTTTGACGCCTGGCGGCGCACCAACCTCTTCAAGCAAAAGCAGGAGGGCTTCTATACCGTCACCGTCCGCCTCCCCTTGGGGGACATCACCCCGGAAGGCCTCAGGGCCCTGGCGGCCATCGCCGAGACCTACGCCGCCGAGGTCCGGAGCGCCATCAGCCAGAACCTCCTCCTCCGCTTCGTCCCCGAGGAGGCCCTGGGTGGGCTTTACGAGGCCCTCTTGGAGGCGGGGCTCGCTCTCCCTGAGGCCCACACCCTCCTGGACATCACCCGCTGCCCCGGGGCCGACACCTGCAACCTGGCCATCACCCGCTCCCGGGGGCTCGCCCAGGCCCTCGAGGCCCACCTCGCCACGCTCCCCCTGGCCCAGGACCCGGGGGCCAAGGCCATCGGCGTCAAGATCTCCGGCTGCCCCAACTCCTGCGGCCAGCACCACATCGCCGACATCGGCTTCTACGGTTCAAGCCGCAAGGTGGGAGAAAGGGAGGTGCCCCACTACGTCCTCCTCCTGGGCGGGCGCACCCGGGAGGGGGAGGCTCGCTTCGGCCAGGTGGTGGGGAGGCTCCCGGCGCGGCGGGTCCCCGAGGCGGTGGAAAGGATCCTCAAGCGCTACCTGGAGGAGCGGCAAAACGGGGAGAGCTTCCAGGCCTACCTGGACCGGGTGGGGGCGGCCTCCTTCAAGCCCCTCCTCCAGGAGCTCCAGGAGGTCCCTCCCTACGAGGAGGCCCCCGAGTTCTACCAGGACCTGGGGGCGGAAGGGGAGGCCTTCAGCGTGCAGCTCGGGCGCGGGGAGTGCGCCGTCTAGAGGAGGACGCCGTGCGCGTGGCCTACGCGGGACTCAGACGGAAGGAAGCGTTTAAGGCCCTGGCGGAGAAGCTCGGCTTCACCCCCCTCCTCTTCCCCGTCCAGGCCACGGAGAAGGTCCCCGTCCCCGAGTACCGGGACCAGGTCCGGGCCCTCGCCCAAGGGGTGGACCTCTTCCTCGCCACCACCGGGGTGGGGGTGAGGGACCTCCTGGAGGCGGGAAAGGCCCTAGGATTGGACCTAGAGGGGCCCCTGGCGAAGGCTTTCCGCCTGGCCCGGGGAGCCAAGGCGGCGAGGGCCCTAAAGGAGGCGGGCCTTCCCCCCCACGCCGTGGGGGACGGCACCTCCAAAAGCCTCCTCCCCCTCCTTCCCCAAGGAAGGGGCGTGGCCGCCCTCCAGCTTTACGGCAAGCCCCTCCCCCTCCTGGAAAACGCCCTGGCGGAACGGGGCTACCGGGTCCTCCCCCTCATGCCCTACCGCCACCTCCCGGACCCCGAGGGGATCCTCCGCCTCGAGGAGGCCCTCCTCAGAGGGGAGGTGGACGCCCTCGCCTTCGTGGCCGCCATCCAGGTGGAGTTCCTCTTTGAGGGGGCGAAGGACCCCAAGGCCCTGAGGGAAGCCCTCAACACCCGGGTCAAGGCCCTCGCCGTGGGCCGGGTGACCGCCGACGCCTTAAGGGAGTGGGGGGTCAAGCCCTTCTACGTGGACGAGACCGAGCGGCTGGGAAGCCTGCTTCAGGGCTTCAAACGCGCCCTGCAAAAGGAGGTGGCGTGACCTACTTCCCCCTGATGCTGGACCTAAGGGGCCGCCCCGTCCTCCTCCTCGCCGGGGGGCCCGAGACCTCCGTGAAGCTCAAGGCCCTCCTCGAGGCGGGGGCGCGCGTCACCGTCCTCGCCGAGGAGGACGCCTTCGGCCTGGAGGCGCTGGAACGGGAAGGCAAGATCCGCTGGCTCAAGCGGGCGTACCGGGAAGGGGACCTGGAAGGCTACTTCCTGGTCATAAGCCACCCCAAGGACAAGGCCATCCACCCCAGGGTCAAGGCGGAGGCCGACCGGAGGGGCGTCTTCCTCGTGGCCGTGGACGACCCGCAAAACGCGAGCGCCATCCTCCCCGCCGTCCTAAGGCGCGGGGAGCTTTTGGTGGCCCTCTCCACCTCGGGGGCCGCCCCCGCCCTCGCCGTGAGGCTCAAGGAGCGCCTGGCGGGGCTTTTCCCCGAGGCCTACGGGGAGCTCGTGGCCTTCCTCCGCACCCTAAGGCCCAGGATCGCCCAGATCCCGAGCTTTGAGGAGAGGAAGCGCCTCTGGTACCGGATCGTGGACCAGGCCCTGGAGGAGCTGGACCTAGACCCCAAGGAGGGCCTGGGAAGGGCCAAGGAGAAGGCCCAGGAGGCCCTAAAGGAGGTGGCGGCATGGACAAGGTGAAGGCGGCCCGGAGCCTGATCCAAGAAGCCCTGGCCCAAAGCCAAAACCCCTGCTTCACCTGCAGCTTCCAGGCGGAGGACGTGGTGGTCCTCCACCTCCTCCTCAAGGAAAGGCCCGAGATCCCCGTCCTCTTCCTGGACACGGGCTACCACTTCCCCGAGGTCTACGCCTACCGGGACGAGCTGCAAAAGCGCCTGGGTTTCCGCCTGGTGAACCTCACCCCCGCTCTTTCCCGGGAGGAGCAGGAGAGGCTCTACGGCAAGCTCTACGAGACCGACCCTGGCCGCTGCTGCGCCCTCCGCAAGGTGGAGCCCCTCTTCGCCGCGCTGGAGGCCCACGACACCTGGTTCACGGGGCTTAGGCGGGAGCAGTCCCCCACCCGCAGAAACCTCGAGCCCCAGGAGGAGGCCCGCCTCCCCTCGGGCCACCGCCTGAAGAAGGTGAACCCCCTCTACGACTGGACACTTAAGGAGGTCTTCGCCTACCTGGCCGTGGAGGACCTCCCCTACCTCCCCCTTTACGACCAGGGCTACCTCTCCATCGGTTGCGCCCCCTGCACGGCGAAGCCCTTGGACCCCTCGGACCCCCGCTCGGGCCGCTGGGCGGGAAAGGGCAAGCTGGAGTGCGGCATCCACCTGCACGGTAAGGAGGGGTAGATGGCCTTTCTGCTGGGCTTTCTCATCGCCTTCGCCATCGGGGTCACGGGGGTGGGGGCGGGGACGGTTACGGCGCCCCTCCTCATCCTCGCCCTGGGGCTTCCCCCGGAGGTGGCCGTGGGCACGGCGCTTCTCTTCGGCTTCCTGGTGAAGGTGCCGGCGGGAGCCGTCTACCTCTTAAGGCGGCAGGTGGACGCCCGGGCCCTCCTCCGCCTCCTCCTCGGGGGGGTCCCGGGGGTGCTTCTGGGAAGCCTCCTCCTCACGCAGCTCAAGGGGGCAAAGGACCTGGTCCTCCTCCTCGTGGGCCTCACCGTGGTCCTCTCGGCGGGGCTTGGGCTTTGGCGGGGCCTGAAGGGGGTCGGACGAGGGAGGGAAAGGCCCTGGCTTCTTCCCCCGGCGGCCTTCGGCATCGGCCTCGAGGTGGGCTTCTCCTCCGCCGGGGCCGGGGCCCTGGGGACCCTCCTCCTCCTCCACGCCACCCGGCTTTCCCCCCAGAAGGTGGTGGGCACCGACCTCCTCTTCGGCCTCGTCCTCGCCCTCCTGGGGGGCGGGGTCCACCTCGCCTTCGGCCAGGTGGCCCCAAGCCTCCTCCTCGCCCTGGCCTCGGGCGGGGTGGCGGGGGGGCTTCTCGGGGCCCTCTTCGCCACCCGGCTTCCCAAGGAGCCCTTAAGGCTCGCCCTCCTCCTCTGGCTCCTCTTCATCGGGGGGCAGCTCGTCTACAGGGGGGTGGTCCATGGGTAGGGTCTACCTGGTGGGGGCGGGCCCCGGGGACCCGGAGCTTCTGACCCTCAAGGCCTACCGCCTCCTCAAGGAGGCCCCCGTGGTCCTCTACGACCGGCTCGTGGACGAGAGGGTCCTCGCCCTCGCCCCCGGGGAAAAGGTCTACGTGGGGAAGGAGGAGGGGGAAAGCGAAAAGCAGGAGGAAATCCACCGCCTCCTCCTCCGCCACGCCCGGGCCCACCCCTTCGTGGTCCGCCTCAAAGGGGGCGACCCCATGGTCTTCGGCCGGGGCGGGGAGGAGGTGCTCTTCCTCCTCCGGCACGGCGTCCCCGTGGAGGTCGTCCCCGGGGTGACGAGCCTCCTCGCCTCCGGGCTTCCCCTCACCCACCGGGGCCTCGCCCACGGCTTCGCCGCGGTCTCGGGGGTCTTGGAGGGGGGAGGGTATCCGGACCTCAGGCCCTTCGCCCGGGTCCCCACCCTGGTGGTCCTCATGGGGGTGGGGCGCCGGGTCTGGATCGCCAAGGAGCTCCTCCGCCTGGGGCGGGACCCCAGGGAGCCCACCCTCTTCGTGGAGCGGGCCTCCACCCCCAAGGAGCGCCGGGTCCACGCCCGCCTGGAAGAGGTGGCGGAAGGCAAGGTGGAGGTGCGTCCCCCCGCCCTCTGGATCCTGGGCGAGGTGGTGCGCGTGTTCGCCGAGAAGGAAGCGCCTGTGGACGCCTTGGCCCTGGGAGGTTAGCCGTGGTGGAGACCCTTCCCGCTTTGGAGATCGGCGAGGACGAGAGGCTGGACCTGGAGAACCTGGCCACGGGGGCCTTCTTCCCCGTAAAGGGCTTCATGACCCGGGAGGAGGCCCTAAGCGTGGCCCACGAGATGCGCCTCCCCACGGGGGAGGTCTGGACGATTCCCATCCTCCTCCAGTTCCGGGAAAAACCCAGGGTAGGCCCAGGGAACACCGTGGCCCTCCTCCACGGGGGCGAACGGGTCGCCCTCCTCCACGTGGCCGAGGCCTACGAGCTGGACCTCGAGGCCCTGGCCCGGGCCGTCTTCGGCACGGATAGCGAAACGCACCCCGGGGTGGCCCGCCTCTACGGCAAGGGCCCCTACGCCCTGGCGGGCCGGGTGGAGGTCCTAAAGCCCAGGCCCCGCACCCCCCTGGAGAAGACCCCGGAGGAGGTGCGGGCCTTCTTCCGGCAAAGGGGTTGGCGGAAGGTGGTGGCCTTCCAGACGCGCAACGCCCCCCACCGGGCCCACGAGTACCTCATCCGGCTCGGCCTGGAGCTTGCCGACGGGGTCCTCGTCCACCCCATCCTCGGGGCCAAGAAGCCAGACGACTTCCCCACGGAGGTCATCGTGGAGGCCTACCAGGCCCTGATCAGGGACTTCCTCCCCCAGGAGCGGGTGGCCTTTTTCGGCCTCGCCACCCCCATGCGCTACGCCGGGCCCAAGGAGGCGGTCTTCCACGCCCTGGTGCGCAAGAACTTCGGGGCCACCCACTTCCTGGTGGGCCGGGACCACGCCGGGGTGGGGGACTTCTACGACCCCTACGCCGCCCACCGGATCTTTGACCGGCTTCCTCCCTTAGGGATTGAGATCGTCAAGGTGGGGGCGGTCTTCCACTGCCCCCTCTGTGGCGGCATCGCCTCGGAGAGGACCTGCCCCGAGGGCCACCGGGAGAAGCGCACGGCCATCAGCATGACCAAGGTCCGGGCCCTCCTAAGGGAGGGAAAGGCCCCGCCTTCGGAGCTCGTCCGGCCGGAGCTTTTGCCTATCCTCCGGCGGGGGGTCTGAGGGCCCGCTCCACCCGGGGCAGGACCTCGGTGCCCAAAAGCTCAATGGCCCGGAGCACCCGGGCGTGGGGCAGGGTGCCCACGGAAAGCTGGAGGAGAAGCCTTTCCGGCCGGAAGAGTTCGTGCCAGTAGAGGACCTTCTCCGCCACCCGCTCGGGGTCGCCGATGAAGTCGGCCCCCTCGAGGGTCCTGGACCAGGCGAAGTACTCCGGGGTGAGGGGGCGCCACCCCCTTTCCCGGCCGATCTTGTTCATCACCCGGAGGAAGGCGGGAAGGGCCAGGCGGAAGGCCTCCTCGTCGTCCTCGGCGAGAAAGCCGTGGGCCGCGAGGGCGAGCCTCGGGGTGTGGCCGTGCTCCCGGGCAGTCTTGCGGTAAAGCTCCACGAAGGGGAGGAAGCGCTTGGGGCTTCCGGCGATGATGCCGAGGACCAGGGGAAGCCCGAGCCTGCCCGCCCGCACCGCCGACTCCGGGCTTCCCCCCGCCGCCACCCAGAGGGGCAGGGGGTTCTGCTTGGGCCTGGGGTAGACCCCGAGGCCGGGGATGGGCTTGGTGAACCGCCCCCCGGGCCAGAAGACCTTCTCCTCCTCCCGGATCTTGAGGAGGAGGGCGAGCTTCTCCTCAAAGAGGGCCTCGTAGTCCCTTAGCTCGTAGCCGAAGAGGGGGAAGGACTCCACGAAGGAGCCCCGGCCCACCCAAAGCTCCGCCCTTCCCCCCGAGAGGAGGTCCAGGGTGGCGAACTGCTGGAAGACGCGGATGGGGTCGTCGGAGGAGAGGACCACCACGGCGCTGGAGAGGCGGATCCTCCGGGTGCGGGCGGCGATGGCGGCGAGGACCACCGCCGGGGCCGAGACCACGTACTCCTCCCGATGGTGCTCCCCCACGGCGTAGACCCCAAGCCCCACCCTTTCCGCCAGCTCCGCCTCCTCCAGAAGGCGCCTAAGCCGCTCCTCGGCCGTGGGGGGGCGGCCGAGGTCGGGGTCCAGGGTGCGCTCGCCGAAGGTGTAGAGCCCGAGCTCCATGGCCTAAGGGTAGGCCGGGGCTTTATTTCTTAAAGTATGTGGGGCCACCCTTTCCGCCCGGGGGCACGAAAGGGTAGACTCCCCCCATGAAGGCCTGGGTGCTGAAGCGGCTTGGCGGCCCCCTAGAGCTCGTGGACCTGCCCGAGCCCGAGGCCGAGGAAGGGGAGGTGGTCCTTCGGGTGGAGGCGGTGGGCCTCAACTTCGCCGACCACCTGATGCGCCTTGGGGCCTACCTCACCCGGCTCCACCCGCCCTTCATCCCGGGGATGGAGGTGGTGGGGGTGGTGGAGGGAAGGCGCTACGCCGCCCTCGTCCCCCAAGGCGGCCTCGCCGAGCGGGTCGCCGTCCCCAAGGGGGCCCTCCTCCCCTTGCCCGAGGGCCTCTCCCCCGAGGAGGCCGCCGCCTTCCCCGTCTCCTTCCTCACCGCCTACCTGGCCCTGAAAAGGGCCCAGGCCCGGCCCGGGGAAAAGGTCCTGGTCCAGGCGGCGGCGGGGGCCTTGGGGACGGCGGCGGTCCAGGTGGCCCGGGCCATGGGCCTCCGGGTCTTGGCCGCGGCCTCGAGGCCCGAGAAGCTCGCCCTCCCCCTCGCCCTGGGGGCCGAGGAGGCCGCGACCTACGCCGAGGTGCCGGAAAGGGCCAAGGCCTGGGGCGGGCTGGACCTGGTGCTGGAGGTGCGGGGCAAGGAGGTGGAGGAAAGCCTCGGCCTCCTCGCCCACGGGGGGAGGCTCGTCTACATCGGGGCCGCCGAGGGGGAGGTGGCCCCCATCCCGCCCCTCCGCCTCATGCGCCGCAACCTGGCCGTCCTCGGCTTCTGGCTCACCCCCCTCCTGCGGGAGGGCGCCCTGGTGGAGGAGGCCCTGGGCTTCCTCCTCCCCAGGCTCGGGCGGGAGCTTAGGCCCGTGGTGGGCCCCGTCTTCCCCTTCGCCGAGGCGGAGGCCGCCTTCCGGGCCCTCCTGGACCGGGGGCACACGGGGAAGGTGGTGGTGCGGCTCTAGGCGGGCTTTAGGGCCCGGGAAAGCCCCGCCTGGGCGGCGGCGAGGCGGGCGGTGAGGACCCGGAAGGGGCTCGCCGAGGTGTAGTCCAAGAGGTCCGCCACGAAGCGGACGCTTCCCGCCTCCCCCCCGTGCTCCCCGCAGAGGCCGAGCTTGAGCCTGGGGTTCGCCTTCCTCCCCTCCTCCGCCGCCATCCTGAGAAGCCGCCCCACCCCCTTCTCGTCCAGGCGCTCCGTGGGGTCAAAGGGGAAAAGCCCCTCCTCCACGTACCGGGGCAGGAACTTCCCCGCGTCGTCCCGGGAGAGGCCGAAGGCCATCTGGGTGAGGTCGTTGGTGCCGAAGCTGAAGAAGTCCACCAAAGGGGCGATCTCGGCGGCGAGGAGGGCGGCCCGGGGGGTCTCCACCATGGTGCCGAAGGGGATGGGGCCGTACTCCCGGAAGAGCTCCTCGGCGAGGGCCCGCGCCCTTTCCACCTCCTTGGGGTCGGCCACCAGGGGGACCATGACCTCGGGCCTGGGGTCGTGCCCCGCCTCCTTGAGCTCCCTGGCCGCCTCCAGAAGGGCCCTAAGCTGCATGCGGAAGACGCCGGGCCTGAGGAGGAGGAGCCTCGCCCCCCGGAAGCCGAGCATGGGGTTCGCCTCCTTCAGGGCCTCCGCCCGCCTTAGGAGGCGCCCCGCCTCCTCGTCCCCCTCCTCGGCCCGGCGGGCGAGCGCCTCCAGGGGAGGAAGGAACTCGTGAAGCGGCGGGTCCAGGAGGCGCACCGTGACGGGGAGGCCGTCCATGGCGCGGAGGATCTCCTTGAAGTCCTCCTTCTGGAAGTGGAAGAGGCGCTCCAGGGCCAAGGCCTCCTCCTCGGGGGTCTCCGCCAGGATGAGGCGGCGCACCCAAGGGAGGCGGTCCTCCCGGAAGAACATGTGCTCCGTGCGGCATAGCCCGATCCCCTCGGCCCCGAAGGCCCTGGCCCTTTGGGCGTCCTCGGGGGTGTCGGCGTTGGCCCTGACCCCGAGGCGCCGATGGGGCTCCGCCCAGGAGAGGAGCTTCTCCAAAAGGGCCTCCCCCCCAGCCTCCACCAGGGGCACCGCCCCCAGGTACACCTCCCCCGTGCCCCCGTCCAGGGTGAGGAGGTCCCCCTCCCGGATCTCCACCCCCTCCGCCAGGGCCCGGCCCTCCCCGGGGAAGACCCTAAGGGCCTCCGCCCCCACCACCGCGGGCACCCCGAGGCCCCGGGCCACCACCGCCGCGTGGGAGGTGAGGCCGCCCCGGGCGGTGAGGATCCCCTTGGCGAGGTACATCCCGGTGATGTCCTCGGGGGTGGTCTCGGGGCGGACGAGGACGGCGGGAAGCCCCTGGGCGTGGAAGCGCTCCACGGCCTCGTTGGTGAAGGCGGCGTGGCCCACCGCGGCCCCGGGGCTTGCGGGGAGGCCCTTGAGGAGGGGCCTTGGGGCCTGGTCCCGGTCCACGCTGGGCCGGAGGAGGCCGGGGAGGGCGTTGGCCTCCACCCTCATGACCGCCTCCTCCCGGGAGATGAGCCCCTCCTCGGCCATCTCCACGGCGATCCGCACCGCCGCCTGGGCCGTGCGCTTGCCCGCGCGGGTCTGGAGGAGGAAAAGCCTTCCCCGCTCCACGGTGAACTCAAAGTCCTGCATGTCGCGGAAGTGCCGCTCCAGGCGCTCCGCCACCTGGAGGAGCTCCTCGTAGAGCCCGGGGGCGTACCCTTTAAGGCGCTCCAGGGGCTCGGGGGTGCGGACGCCCGCCACCACGTCCTCCCCCTGGGCGTTCCTCAGGTACTCCCCGTAGAGGCCCTTCTCCCCGGTGGCGGGGTTGCGGGTGAAGCCCACCCCGGTGCCCGAGTCCTCCCCCAGGTTGCCGAAGACCATGGCCTGGACCACCACCGCCGTGCCCAGGTCCTCGGGGATGCCGTAGATGCGGCGGTAGGTCCTGGCCCTGGGGTTCTGCCAGCTCCGGAATACGGCCTCAATGGCTCCCTGGAGTTGGGCCCAGGGGTCCAGGGGGAAGGGGGTGCCGCGGGCCTCGAGGTGGCGGAGGTAGCGGTAGGCGAGCTCCTCCAGGTCCTCGGGCCCAAGGGCCGCGTCCGTCCCCACCCCCCTCTCCGCCTTGAGGGCGGAGAGCATCCCCTCAAAGACCTCGGGCCCCTCCCCCAAGACCACCTCCCCGTACATGGCGAGGAGCCTGCGGAGGCTGTCCCAGGCGAAGCGGGGGTTGCCCGTGGCCCGGGCCAGGGCCTCCACCCCCTCCAGGGTGAGGCCGAGGTTGAGGACGGTGTCCATCATCCCGGGCATGGAAACCGGGGCCCCGCTCCGCACGGAAACGAGGAGGGGAGGGGCCTTCCCCTCCCCCCGGCCAAAGCGCTTGCCCGTTAGGCCCTCTAGGGCCGCCATCCCCGCCCGCACCTCCCCCCATAGCCCCGGCACCTCCCCCGCCTTCAGGTACTGGCGGCAGGCCTCCGTGGTGACGATGAAGGCCGGGGGGACGGGCAGGCCCGCCGCCGCCATCTCCGCAAGGCCGTGGCCCTTGCCGCCCAAGAGGTCCCGGGAAAGCCCCCGGGCCTCGGAGAGCAAGTAGACGCGCTTCGCCATGCCTCCACTCTGGCCCCGCCCGTGGAAGCGTGGAAGCGTGTAGCCCGAGGAGAGCTACACCGTTCGCCTAAGGGGAAAGGAGGGCCCGCCACTCGGCGAGCATGGCCTCGGCGAACCGGGAGAAGGCCTCGTGGTAGGCGAGGAGGAGGGCCTTCGGGGATAGCCCCTCCGCCTTCTTCTCCCGCAGGAAGGCGCGGGCCACCTCGGGGGGCCCGTGCCAGCGGGCGAGCTCCCCATAGGCCCCGTCCAGGAAGACCACGGTGGGGACGATGCGCTTCCCCTCCTTGGCGTAGGCCTCGGCGAGGTCGGGGTTCTCGTCCCGGAAGAAGAAGCGGACCTCGAGGGGAAGCCGGGCGAGAACGGGGATGGCCTGGACGGAGTCCGGGCACCAGTCCTCCACCAGGGCGAGGGCCCTTTGGGCCTTGGGAAGGGGTGGGAGGGGAGGAAGCCCCGCGTAGAAGGCCTCCACCCGGTCCCGGTTCCTCCAGAGGCGGGGAAGGAGCCCCTCGTAGGTGAGCCCCTCCAGGTAGCGGGCCTCGAGCATGGCCCCATCCTCCCAGGCCCAAGGGAAAGGCGCAAGGAGGCCCCTCACCCTCAAGGGGCTAGACTGGCCCCTATGGACCGGAGGCTTCTCGCCCTCCTCTCCGGGGTCCTCCTCGGCACGGTGAGCGAAAGCAGCCTGGCCCCGGCCCTCCCCGTCCTGGAGCGGGCCTTCGCCGTGGGGCCGGAGGCGGCCCAGGGGGTGGTCTCCCTGGGGCTTTTGGGGGCGGCCCTGGCCTACCTCCCCCTGGCGGGCCTCGCCGGGCGGGTGGGGGCGGGAAGGCTCTTCCGAACCGGGCTTTTCCTCCACGCCCTCTCGGCCCTCCTCCTCGCCCTGGCCCCAAGCCTCTGGGCCCTCTACCTCCTCCGCCTCCTCCAGGGGGTGGCCACGGCCATGGTGGTGGGCCTGGTGCCGGGCCTAGCGGCGAGCGCCTTCCCCGAGGCCCGGGGCTACGCCCTGGGGATGGTGGCGAGCACCGTGGCCGCGGGCACCCTCCTGGGCCCGGCCCTCGGGGGGCTCGCCGCAGGGTGGGGGCTTCCCTACGTCTTCCTCCTCCCCCTCCCCGCGGCCCTCCTCGCCCTCCTCCTCTCGGGAAACCTCCCCGAGCTCCCCAGGCAGGAGGGCACCCTCCCAAGCCTCCTCCGGGCGCCCGGGTTCCTCCCCGCCCTCCTCGCCACCGGCCTCTACTTCCTCCACACCCTGGGGACCACCGTGGCCCTCGCCTTCCACCTGGGGAAGGAGGGCTTCTCCCCCGGGGCCATCGGGGGCCTCCTCCTCCTCGGGCCCTTGGAGTTCCTCTTCCTCGGGGCCTGGGCGGGGCGGAGGGCGGACCGGATGGGCTACAACCGGGTGGCCCTCCTCGGGGCCTACCTCCTCGTGGCCGCGGGCCTCGCCTTCGCCCTCCTCCCCCTCCTCCACCCCCTTTGGGGAAGCGCCCTCGCCCTCCTCCTCCTCGGGGTGGGGCGGGCCCTCTTCCAGGCGGCGAACAACGCCCTCGTCCTCTCCCTCGCCCCAAAGGGTACGGAGGGCCTCGCCTCGGGGGCCCTCTCCGTGGCCCGCGCCCTGGGCCAGGCCCTGGGAAGCGCCCTCGCCGGGGGGAGCCTCGGGCTTTTCTACCGCCTCTTTCCCAGCCACGGCCTGGCCTTCGCCGCCACGGCGCTTCTCCTCACGGCCTTCATGGGGCTTGCCGCTTTCCTCGTCCGGAGCCGGGAAGGGTCAGGTGAGGAGGTGGGCCATGCGCCGCTGGACGATCCGGGCGGCGAGGGCGGGGCTTAAGCGATAGAGGAGGTCCATGGTCTGGGCGTCCCGGCCCAGGAGCACTCGGAAGGCGTCCCGTTCCACGGCGTCCAGGAGGCGCTTGGCCGCCACCTCGGGCTCGAGGACGGGCACCTTCGCCCCTTCCGCCCTCGGGGCTTCCACCCCCGAGTGCTCGGCGATCCCCGTGCGCATGGCCCCGGGCAGGACCAGGGTGACGCGTACCGGGGTCCCCTGGAGTTCGGCCCAGAGGGCCTCGGTGAGGAGCATCACCGCCGCCTTAGAGGCCCCGTAAAGGGCCTGCCCCGGCACGGGCACGAAGGCCCCCATGCTGGAGACGTTCACCAGGTGGGCCTCGGGGCGCTTGAGGAGCCTGGGCAGAAAAGCCCGGGTCATGTGGAGGGTACCCCAGAAGTTCACCCGCATCACGCGCTCCATGGCCGCCTCGTCCAGGTCCAAGAGGCGCTTAAAGGGCTGGATGATCCCGGCGTTGTTGATGAGGCCGTCCACCTGGCCGTGGACCCGTTCCACCTCCTCGGGCAGGGCGGCCACCTTCTCCTTGTCGGTGATGTCCAGGGGGTGGAGGCTTAAGCCCTCCCCTAGGCTTCCCGCCTTGGCCATGGTTTCTTGGAGGCCCTCCGACCTTAGGTCCACCGCCGCCACCCTCGCCCCCCGCCTTAAAAGCTCCAAGGCCAGGGCCTGGCCCAGGCCGCTCCCCGCGCCGGTGACCACCACTACTTTTCCCGCTAGGCGCATGGCCTCAGTCTACGCCACCCTTCCGCCCCAGGGCCTCGAGGGCAGGCCAAGCGCCCACCCCCTGTGCTTGAGCCGGAGCTTGGGGGGCTCCACCCCAACCAGCTTGCCCAGGGCCAAGGCCTCGCCAGGAAGCTCCCCCCGGGGAGGGCGAGGACCTGCCGCCTCGGGGCCTCTGCCCCCTTAAGGAGCACCTCCCGGATGGCCTCGGCGAGGGCGAGGTGGCTCGGCATGCCCTTAGAATGCCCCGCATGGAGGCCCTCTTCAACACCGTGGTCCCCGTGGCCCTGGTGGTCCTCTCCGGCTACCTCCTGGGGAGGCGGCTGGAGATGGACCTCTCCACCCTAAGCCGCCTCACCCTCTACGCCCTGGTGCCCGCCCTCATCCTGGACAGCATGTACCGGGCGGAGTACACCCTGGAGGGGGTGTGGGGCCTCGTCCTGGGGTTTTCCCTCACCTACGCCCTCCTCTTCCTCCTCGTCCAGGGGGCGGGGAAGCTCTTTGGCCTCTCCCGGGAAACCACCAAGACCCTCCTCGTCTGCGGCCTCTTCCCCAACTCCGGCAACATGGGCCTCTCCCTGGTCTACTTCGCCCTCGGGGAGGAGGGCCTGAGGCGGGCCGTGGTCTACTTCCTCCTCTCCAGCGCCCTGATGTTCGGCCTCGGGCCCGCCTTCATCCGGGGAGGGGGCCTGAAGGAAGGCCTCCTCTTCACCCTGCGCCTCCCCCTCTTCTACGCCCTCTTCCTGGGCCTCCTCCTCAAGGCCCTGGGCCTAAGCCTCCCCTTCCGGCTGGAGGAGGGGGTGCGGCTCATGGGCCAGGCGGCCATCCCCGTCCTCCTCCTCACCCTGGGGATGCAGATGGGAAAGACCCGGTTCCACCTCGGCCCCTTTGAGGGGGCGGCGAGCGCCCTGAGGCTCCTCCTCGCCCCCCTCGTGGCCTACGGGGTGGGGGCCCTCCTCGGCCTTCCCCGGCTGGAGCACCAGGTCCTCGTCCTCCAGTCCGCCACCCCGGTGGCGGTGAACGCCTTCCTCCTCACCCGGGAGTTCGGAGGGGACGCCCTAAGGGTGGCCCGGAGCGTGGTGGTCTCCACCTTCTTGGCCTTCCTCACCGTCCCCCTGGTCCTCTACCTCCTCGGGGTCCGGTAGGGAGGGACTGCCCAGGTCCAGCTGGAAGAGGGGCCTTCCCTCCCAGAGGCCCACCAGGCGGTGGTACCCGCTTCCCAAGGGAAAGCGGGCCTCGTGGGCCCCGGGGCCCTCCAGGAAGAGGGCCTTTTCCTGGAGGAGGGCCTCTTCCCGGAACCACTTGAGGTGGAGGTAGCCGGGGCGGGGCAGGCGCTCCACCTTGAGGAGGAGCCTGGCCTCCTTCCCCTCCGGGAGAAGCCGCGCCACCACGAAGGGCCGCTCCGGGGGAGGGGGCTTCCCGGGGTCCAGGGGCAGGAAGGTGTAGCGGCAGGCGGCGAGGAGGGGGAGGAGGAGAAGGAGAAGCCTCACCTTCCCTCCCCGGCGGTGCAGAGGGCGAGGAGGGCGAGGGCGGCGGTCTCCGCCCGGAGGATGCGCCGCCCCAGGCTCACGGGGGTGAAGCCCCGGGCCTCCAAGAGGGCCACCTCCTCCTCGGCGAACCCCCCTTCCGGCCCCACGGCGAGGGCGAGGGGCTTTTCCGGGTCCAGGACCTCCCGCACCCGGGCGGTGGCCCCCACATGGGCCACGAGGCCCTGGGCCACCTGGGGGACCGCCTTCAGGGGGATGGGGGGGAGGACCTCGGGGACCACCACCCGCCCCGACTGCTTCGCCGCCTCGAGGGCCACCGCTCTAAGCCGCCTGAGCTTCCCCTCCCCCATCTCCTTGGGGACGGAGTGGCGGGTGACGAGGGGCTGGATCCGGGTGGCCCCAAGCTCCGTGGCGGCGCGCACCACCTCGGCGAGCTTGTCCCCCTTGAGGAGGGCCACGTAGAGGACCACCTCCACCCCCACCTCCCTCTCGGGCCTCCGCTCCTCCAGGACGCGGTAGCGCAAGGGGGGGCCCAGGTCCACCACCTCGGCCAGGGCCTCCCGCTCCCCGTCAAAGACGGTGAACCGGTCCCCCACCCGGGCCCTCAGGACCTCCACCAGGTGCCGGGTCTCCCGCAAGGGGAGGACCCCCGTGAGGCCGGGGCTAAAGGCGCGGTGGGGCCGCACGCTACCTCCCGTAGGCGAGGAGGACCCACTCCCCCTCGGCCGCCTCCTCCAGAGGCCTGAACCCCGCCCCCGCCATGGCCTCGCGCACCAGGGGGGCCCGGTCCTTGAGGATCCCCGTGAGGAGGGCCCGCCCCCCGGGGACGAGGGCCTCCCGGTAGCGGGGGGCGAGGGCGGCGTGGAGCTCGGCGTAGAGGTTCGCCACCAGGAGGTCAAAGGGGCCGAAGGGGAGGGCGGCCTCGAGGCTTCCCTCCAAAAAGCGGGGGCGCACCCCGTTCCGCTTGGCGTTCGCCTCCGCCTGGGGGAGGACCATTGGGTCAATGTCCACCCCCAGGGCCTTCCCCCCGAGCTTCTCGGCGGCGATGGCGAGGACGCCGCTTCCCGTGCCCAGGTCCAGGACCTTGTCCCCGGGGCGGAGGTGGCGGGCGAGGGCCTTTAGGGCCAGGCGGGTGGTCTCGTGGTGCCCGGTGCCGAAGGCCATGCCGGGCTCAATGACCAAGGGGATCTCCGCCCCCTCCCAGGTGTGCCAGGGGGCGAGGACCACGAAGGGCGGGGCCAGGGCGGGCTTAAGGTCGCGCCGCCAGGCCTCGAGCCAGTCCTCGTCGCCCACCTCCTCCCACACTCCCTCGTAGGGGAGGTCCACGGGGGCGGGGAAGAAGGCCCAGACCTCCCCCTCCCGCTCCCAAAGCCCCCGCGCCCCCCCGTCAAAGAGCCCGGGGAGGATGGGGTCCAAGGCCTCGAGGGTGCCCTTAAGCCGGTAAACCCACACGCCTCAGGATACCGGCTTCACCCGGTAGCGGCAGCACCTCCCCCCCTCGGCGATCCGCTCCTCCCGCGCCAGGGGGAGGCCCAAGGCCTCCTCGTAGGCCAGAAGCTCGCTTTCGCACAGGGCCTCGTGCTCCTTGGAGAGGGCGAGCTTGGGACATCGGCGCTGGCAGAGGTAGAGGGCCCCCTCCTCTTCCACCACCTCCGCCTCGTACCCCCTTTCCCGCAGGAAGGCCGCGAGGCGCTCAAGCCGCGCCCGCACGGGAAGCCCCTCGAGGCCCAAGGGGGCGAGGAGGGCCCGGTTCCGCTCCAACAGGACCCGCACCACCCCCTCCCGCCCCAAGGCGGCCTCCAGGCCCTTGAGGACGTCCCCGCAGAGGGCGGCGTAGGGGGCCTCGGGGTCCAAGGCCCGCCAGACCCGGTAGGGCCGCCCCCGCCCGGGGCATTTCCGCACCTCCGAGGCGGCGAGGCCCCGCTCCTCCAGGTCCTGGAGGTGCTTCTGGGCGGCGGTGCGGCTCACCCCCAAGGCTTCCGCCACCTCCTTGGCGGTGCGGGGCCTGGCCCTAAGGAGCTCCAGAACCCGTTCCTTGGTGCCTTCCAGGAGGACCATGGTTCAGGCCATGGGGAGGGGGAGGAAGGTCTGCACGCTCAAGGCGGCGGCGAGCTCCCGGGCCGCCTTCAGGAAGGCCTGGGCCTCGAGGCCCTCGGGGTCCTGCGCCAGGACGGGCACGCCCCGGTCCCCGCTCTCCCGCAAGGCCAGGGTGAGGGGGATCTCCCCCAGGAAGCGGGTCTTGAGCCTCTCCGCCAGGCGCCTCCCGCCCCCCTCCCCGAAGATGGGGGTGGGCTTGCCGCAGTGGGGGCAGAGGAAGGCGCTCATGTTCTCCAGGACGCCGAGGACCGGGACCTGGAGCTTCCGGAACATGTCCGCCGCCCGCTCGGCGTCAATGAGGGCCACCTCCTGGGGCGTGGTGACGATGACCCCGCCCGAGACCTGGGTGAGCTGGGAAAGGCTGAGCTGCACGTCCCCCGTCCCCGGGGGAAGGTCCACCACCAGGTAGTCCAGCTCCCCCCAGTTCACGTCCTGCAGGAACTGCTTCAGGGTGCCGTGGAGGATGGGCCCCCGCCAGGCCAGGGCCTGCCCCGGGGGGACGATGTTGGCGATGGAGAGGACCTTGATCCCGTGGGCCTCCAAGGGGAGGATCCTGCGGTCCTGGTCCACCTTGAGGCGCATGCCCTCGAGGCCGAACATCTTCGCCTGGCTCGGCCCGTAGAGGTCGGCGTCCAAAAGGCCCACCTTGGCCCCTTCCCGGCTTAAGGCCAGGGCCAGGTTGGCGGCCACGGTGCTCTTCCCCACCCCGCCCTTGCCCGAGGCCACGGCCACCACGTGCTTGACCCCGGGGAGGGCGTAGCGCTCAGGGGGGCGCACGCCCCCGCCGAAGCGCACCCGGACCTCCTCCGCCCCCAAGGGGGCGAGGGCCCGCCGGATGTCCGCCTCAATCTGCCCCTTGAGGGGGCAGGCCGGGGTGGTGAGGTTCACCAGGAGGTCCACCCGCCCCCCCTCCACCCGGACCTCGTCCACCATGCCCAAGGAGACGAGGTCCTTGCCGAGCTCGGGGTCCATCACGGTGCGCAGGGCCTCGAGGACCCGCTCTTCCGTAAGCGCCATACCGGGCCTAGAGTATACCCCAGGATAGTTTTGGGCAAGGGCGAAAGGCACAAAGGCCGGGTATACTCGTCTCGTGTACCCCGAGTGGCGCAAGCGGCGCTTCTTTGAGCTCCACCTCGCCTGGCTCGTCCAGGGGCCTAAGGGCTACGACCTCCTCTTCAAGATCAACCCCTATAGCCTCTACGCCACCCGGGAGGAGGCCCTGGAGGCCGCCCGGGCCCTTGTGGAGAAGGGGCGCCTGGACCAGGACGAGCGGGTGGGCCGGAACAAGGCCCCCGTCCTCCTCTCCGAGGAGGACAAGGCCCGCTTCCTCCTCCTCCTGGAGCGGGGCAAGGCCCTCCTCCCTCTGGACCGGTACGCCCTATTGGGAGAGGTGGCGGAGGTGGAGGAGCGCCTCCTCTTCCGCGCCCCCTTCGCCGACCCCAAGAACGCCCTGAAAAGCCTCGAGGGGAAGCGGGTGCGCCTCCACGCCACCCCCCTCAACGACCCCGAGGCGGAAAGCACCCTCCTCGCCGAGGGGCCCCTGGCCGTGGACGGGGAGGGGATCGCCGTGGGGAGCTTCCGCCTTTCCGTCCCCCCGGAAACCCCCATAGAGGGCCTCGCCCTGGAGGAGGCCTTCTTCGTCCTGGGGGAGACCCGCTACTACCTGTACAGCCTCGAGGCCGCCTAAGGCCTCCAGCCGGAAGGCGCCGCCCGGTAAGGGGGCGAGGCGCCCCGGGCCACCTCCACCCGGAAGAGGCGGCTTAGGGTGAGGCTTCCCCCCGTGGCCCGGACCCGCCCAAGGCCCTCCTCGAGGAGGGCCCCAAGCTCCAGGAGGAAGCGGTCCTGCCGCGCCTTCTCCACGGGGAGGGCCCCGAAGGTGAAGCAGGCGGGGTTGTCCGCCTTGGGGCAGTGGGGCGCAAGCCAGAGCACCCCGCCCCGGAAGTACACCCGCCACCCCCCGAGGTCCACCCGGTACCCCGCCCGCAGGTGGTCCCGGTACTGCTCGGAAAGCCTGCGCCAAAGCTCCTGGGCCTCCTTTGTCCTGGGGCTTAGGGTGTAGCGCCAGGCCGAGGCTCCTTGGGCGGTGAAGCTTTGGCTCTGGCTAAGCCGCCAATCCTGGGCCAGTACCAGCCCACAAAGGGCTAGGGCGAGAACCAACCAGCGGGTCATCGGACCCATTTTACCTAACCCCTTAGCGCAGCAGGGAAAGGGGGGCCAGGGCCACCCCGATGAGGGTGAAGCCCTCCAGCTCGGACCGGACCCACTGGATCTGGCCCTCCAGCTTGGCCTCCGCCTGTTGGATGCGGGCTTCCAGCCGGGCCGCCACGCCCTGCATCTCCTCCCGTAGCCCGTCAATGCGCCGGGAGAGGTCCTGAACCAAGGGCGGGAGCACCCGCACCGTGGTCTCCACGATCCCCTCCAGCTTCTCCAGGCGTTCCAGCAGGTGGTCCTCGGGCACGCTTTTATGCTACTTCACCCTCACCCCCCGTGGGGAGAGGATGTGCTATGCTTCCATGGAGATGAGCGCGCCCATCCGCTTCGGCACCGAAGGCTTCCGCGGGGTCATCGCCCGGGAGTTCACCTTCGCCACCCTCCACCGCCTGGCCGAGGCCTACGGCCGCCACCTCCTGGAGCGGGGCGGCGGGCTCGTGGTGGTGGGGCACGACACCCGCTTCCTTGCGGACGCCTTCGCCCGGGCCCTTTCGGGCCACCTCGCGGGGATGGGCCTGAAAGTGGTCCTCCTAAAGGGCCCCGTCCCCACCCCCCTCCTCTCCTTCGCCGTGCGCCACCTTAAGGCGGCGGGCGGGGCCATGCTCACCGCGAGCCACAACCCGCCCCAGTACCTCGGGGTGAAGTTCAAGGACGCCACCGGGGGGCCCATCGCCCAGGAGGAGGCCAAGGCCATCGAGGCCCTGGTCCCCGAGGAGGCCCGGGCCCTGGAGGGGGCCTACGAGACCCTGGACCTGCGGGAGGCCTACTTTGAGGCCCTAAAGGCCCACCTGGACCTGAAGGCCCTCTCCGGCTTTTCCGGCGTCCTCTACCACGACAGCATGGGCGGGGCGGGGGCAGGCTTCCTCAAGGGCTTCCTCCGCCACGTGGGCCTGGAGATCCCCGTAAGGCCCATCCGGGAGGAGCCCCACCCCCTCTTCCACGGGGTGAACCCCGAGCCCATCCCCAAGAACCTGGGGGTGACCCTGGCGGTGCTGGGCCCCGAGACCCCCCCGAGCTTCGCCGTGGCCACGGACGGGGACGCGGACCGGGTGGGGGTGGTCCTCCCCGGCGGGGTCTTCTTCAACCCCCACCAGGTCCTCACCACCCTGGCCCTCTACCGCTTCCGCAAGGGCCATAGGGGCCGGGCGGTGAAGAACTTCGCCGTGACCTGGCTTTTGGACCGCCTGGGGGAACGGCTCGGCTTCGGGGTCACCACCACCCCGGTGGGCTTCAAGTGGATCAAGGAGGAGTTCCTCAAAGGGGACTGCTTCATCGGCGGGGAGGAGTCCGGGGGCGTGGGGTACCCCGAGCACCTTCCCGAGCGGGACGGGATCCTCACAAGCCTCCTTCTCCTGGAGAGCGTGGCCGCCACGGGGAAGGACCTGGCCGAGCAGTTCAAGGAGGTGGAGGCCCTCACGGGCCTCACCCACGCCTACGACCGCCTGGACCTTCCCTTAAAGGCCCCCCTGGACCTCACCCCCTTCCGCGAACCCCGCCCCCTGGCCGGCCTCACCCCCAAGGGGGTGGACACCCTGGACGGGGTGAAGTGGCTCTATGAAGAGGCCTGGGTCCTCTTCCGGGCCTCGGGCACGGAGCCCGTGGTGCGGATCTACGTGGAGGCCCAAAGCCCCGAGCTCGTCCGGGCGCTTCTGGAGGAGGCGCGGAAGCTCGTGGAGGGCTAGCGTCCGTGGGCCTCACCCCTCGCCTCTGGGCCAAGGTGGGAAGGGCGTGGCGGAGCCCCACCCTGCGCAACCTCTTTTACCTCTACGCTGTCCAGGCGGCCAACTACCTTTTCCCCCTCGTCACGTTGCCCTACTTGGCCCGCGTCCTGGGACCCGAGGGGTTTGGCAAGCTCGCCCTGGCCCAGGCCTTGGTCCTTTACCTCTACGCTTTCTTGGAGTACGGCTACCAGTTTACCGCCACCCGTGAGGTGGCCAGAAACCGGGAGGACCGAGCCGAGCTCGGTAAGATCGCGGCTGGCGTCCTCCACGCACGCCTTCTCCTTCTTCTCCCCCTTCTTCCCCTCGGGATCGGGCTGGGGTGGGCGATCCCCCTACTTCGGGGGGACTTTTCCTTGACCGTAGGGGCGCTCCTTGCCGCCATAGGGCAGGGCTTCAGCCCCCTCTGGTTCTTTCAGGGGCTGGAGCAGATGGGTAGGGTGGCCTTGTTGGAAGTCCTCGTGCGGGGAGCCACGACCTTGGGCGTGTTTCTGCTGGTCCGAAGCCCCGGGGACGTGGCCGTACCCATCTATCTCCAGGCCGCTTCCTACTGGCTCACGGCCCTCCTGGGCCTGAGCTGGCTCCGTGCCGAGGTGGTATGGCCCGGGCTTAGCGGAGGAGGGGCTTGGCTTCGCAAGGGGGTCACGTTTTTCGTGTACAACCTGGCCACACTCCTCTACACCAGCCTCAACGTGACCTTGGTGAGCCTGGTGCTCCCGGCGGCCCAGGTAGGCCAGTACGCCGGGGCGGAGCGGCTGGTGCGGCCTTTGGTGAACATGTGGTCGCCCATCACCCGTCTTTTCTTTCCCCGCCTAAGCTTCGCCTTCGCCCAGGGTAAACCCGAAGCCCGGCGCTGGCTCTGGCAAGCCTTTTTGCTTACGCTGGGAGTGGGAGTGGTGCTGGGAGCAAGCCTGTTCCTCTCGGCCCCCATTTTAGTGTCCTGGTTCTTGGGCGCTGGTTATGAAATGGCCGTTCCCATCGTAAAAGTGCTTTCTCTGTTTCTAGTCCTGAGTGCCCTTTCCAGCTTCGTGGGGATCCAACTCCTTCTGCCCATGGGTCTGGACCGCCCCTTCCTGGTCATTGCCCTTTCGGCGGGCTTGCTAAACGTGGCCCTGGCCCTCTGGGCCCTTCCCCGGTGGGGGGTGCTGGCCATGCCATGGGTGGCGGTGGTGGCGGAGGGCTGGGTAAGCCTAGGGATGCTCGGGGCTTGGCTCCTTCTTAAGTCTAGGAGGTAGAAGTCTATGCGTCCGGACGTAGCCTTTGCTCTCCCGGCGCTGGCTGGGGGAGGGGTGGAGCGGGTGTACCTGGACCTGGCTGGGGCCATGGTGAAGGAGGGACTTAGGGTGGACTTCGTCTTGGCCAGGGCCGAAGGGCCCCTTTTAGCGCAACTCCCTCAGGGGGTCCGCCTTTGGGACCTAGGGGTGCCTCGGCGGCTACGCCTGCTTAGGGCGTACACCCCCCTAGGGGTCTACTTGGCCCAAGCCAGGCCTAGGGTAGTCCTCCCTGTTTGGGACTACCTGGACTGGGTTCCTCTCCAGGCCGCCTGGCGGTCAAGGACGCCTTTTCTCTGGGTTTTGCACAACGCCCCTGCCTACCTCAAGGACGTTCCCAACCCAGTCAAAAGGCATACCGCCCTGTGGGCTGCTAGACAAACCCTAAAGCGGGCGGTGAACCACCCCCTGGGTCGGGTAGGAGCGGTCTCCAGGGGTGTGGCCCAAGCCTTCGCCCGCTTCGGTGGAGTTCCCGAGGAGAGGATATGCGTCTTACCCAATCCGATCCACGTAGACCGCGTGCGACGGCTCTCTCA